>NZ_JBQKHS010000005.1:0-153402 GCF_052118165.1 Parolsenella sp. LCP21S3_E11
GGACCGCCGCGGGCTTGGCAGCGGAAGTCGCTGCGGGCTTGCGGCGAGGCAGGGGCGGCGGCGTAAACGGTTTCGGCGCCGCAGCCGCAGGCGCAGGCGCAGGGGCGGGCCTCGGCGCGGGCGATGACGCTACCACAGGCGCCACCGCAGGCGTGGACGCACCGACAGCGGGGGCCACCGCCACTCCCCCGCGCTCGAGGCGCTCGATACGCTCGGCCAGGGCTTCGAGCGTAAGGTCGCCTTCGGGCCTCGCGCAGCGAGTTAGGGCAATCTCGAGAACAAGGCGCTGGTTGACGGCGGTGCGCATCTCGCTCGCCGCATCGCCGAGCACGGTAAGCACGCGCGCAAGACGGTCACTGCTGCCATACGCCGCGGCCTCGTCCGCAAGCTCGGCCAGAGCCTCGTCAGACGCGTTCACCACGCCCGGCTTGGCACCGGCAACGCTCACCACATAGGCATCGCGCACGCGGCTCGCGAGCTCGCGCGTGAACTGCAATAGGTCTCCGCCGTTGTTGACGAGCTCCGCCACCTCGGAGAAGAGCGCGGGCACGTCACGGTTCGCGAGTGCCAGCGACACGCCGGAGAGCGCAGACCCGCTTGCCTCGCCGAGAAGATCGCGCGCGGCCTCGGCACTCACATCTCCCGCGCCAAAGACAGAGAGTTGCTCGAGCGCGGAGAGCGCGTCACGCATGCCTCCGCGAGCATGGCGCACAACGATGTCGAGCGCCTCGCCATCGAAGGTGAAGCCCTCCTTCTCGCACACGTCAACGAGGTGGGCGCGCATCTCGTCCGGCGCGATGGAGTGGAAGTCGAAGCGCTGGACGCGCGACAGGATGGTGGCGAGGATCTTCTGCGGATCCGTCGTGCACATGATGAAGACGACGTGTGCCGGCGGCTCCTCGAGCGTCTTGAGCAGCGCGTTAAACGCCGCAGGCGTCAGCATGTGGACCTCGTCGATGATGTAGACCTTGTAGCGGCCACGCACCGGCGCATAGTCGACGCGGTTGATGATCTCCTCGCGCACGTTGTCAACGCCCGTGCGGCTTGCCGCGTCGAGCTCGTAGACATCCGGGTGCTCGCCGGCGGCGATGAGGCGACACTCCTCACAGGTGCCATCCGGCAGGTGGCCCTCGCCCTGCTCGCACATGAGGGCCTTCGCAAGGATGCGGGCCATGGTGGTCTTGCCAGTGCCGCGCGGGCCGCAGAAGAGGTACGCATGGCTCGTGCGGCCCTCGCACACGGCACGCTCGAGCGTAGAGACCACGTGCGCCTGGCCGACTACCTGCTCAAACGTCTGCGGACGATATTTGCGATACAGCGACTCCATGGGACCTCCGGCAATCGTAGCGGCGCGACCGAGACGGGCCACGCCAGACCAGACCAGTATACCCGGGCCGCCTGATGCGCTCGCGCCTGACACCGCGCGGACACCCATGACGGCGACACTCGACCAGCGGCCCGCGCCGCCGGCAGAGCCTTTTCGACACCCAACGCCATCCCCAGCACATCGGGGGCACCCCGGCCTCCTTCTCCCGCGCTACCGTCCACCTAATACGCACGCCCCGCCCGAGTCGCAAGGCGTACGCTTTCGAAAGTGCGCAGAGACCGAGGGGGAAACCATGACAAATATTGATGACGCGCTCGATGCAGCTGCGGCGAGCAACACGGACGAGGCAGTTCTCGGCCTCGACATCGGCGGTACGAGCATCAAGATGGGCGTCGTGACGAGGGACGGGAAAATCCTCGCCACAGCGAAGGTCCCAACCGGCGAGCTTGATAATGCCGAATCATTTGATAGGGTCTCCACCTCCGCTGTCGCCCTCGTGCGCGAGGCGGGAAAGGACCCCGAGACGCTCAGCGCCGTCGGCATCGACGTTCCCGGCGTCGTCCTCGAGGACGGCACGCTGGCCATGGCCCCCAACACCGTTCTCGATCTCGACGGTCTGACCGCAGCCCTCAAGGCCGCCTTCCCCAGCGCCCGCACCCACGCGCTCAACGACGCGAACGCCGCGGCGCTTGGAGAGGCCTGGCTCGGAGCGGGCGACGGCGTCAGAAGCGCCGTCATGCTTACGCTCGGCACGGGCGTGGGCGCCGGCGTCATCGTTGACGGAAAGGTTGTCGTTGGAACGCACGGCGCGGGCGGGGAAGCCGGCCACATCAACGTTAACCCCAGCGAACCCGAAGCCTGCGGCTGCGGCTGCCACGGATGCCTCGAGCAATATGCGAGCGCCCGCGGCCTCATCCGCCTCTATCGCGAGGAGTGCGCGGCGTCCGGCGCCGTCGAGGTCCCGATTGCCCACGCGACCGACGCGCTTGCCGTCTTCGAGGCCGCACGCGCGGACAATCCCGAGGCCCTGCGCGCCTGCGACCGCCTCGCCGACTACCTCGCGCGCGCCATGTCGATCATCGCCGCCCTTGTCGACCCGGAGATGTTCATTCTGGGCGGGGGCATGTGCGGAGGCTGGGATACGTTTGGTGACGTTTGCCTGGAGAAATACCGTGCCTACGCCATCCCTGGTTGCCGCGACACCCTCATTCGCGTTGCCACGCTGGGAAACGACGCCGGCTTCCTCGGCGCGGCGCGCCTGGCGATCGCGCTGTTGTAAGCAGGCTCCTCACCATAGGCGGGCGACTTCATGAAGCGACGCAGGTCCATGCCAAGCCGCGTTCCCCGATCGCCCGGCGAGCCCATGCGCCTTATAGCCATCGAGCCGCGAGGTCCACAGATTCAGAATCCCAGGCACAAAAAAGCGCCCCGATCATCCGGGGCGCTTGCCGGGCCATGGCAGCCAAAGACTCCTTTTCCCGCTTAGCGGGCGACCCGGATCTTCCAATCGGCGCGCGCCCTCCCAGAGAACAGGGGGTTGGAAGAATCTCTGAAGAACTAAATGGGCGTGCCGTTGAATGCGCCCAGCATGCTACCCGACGACCGGAGGGGAGACGAGCGTTCAGGAGGGCGCGCGCTTTACTCATATTGTGTACAACCGAGCCCGACTTGAATCACTGCCAGGGTTTTTACCGCCGCGAACGGTACTCATGGCCTGGCGAAAGGTATATCGGGAGTATCGGTAAAAGCGGGTGGAATTAGTGTTCTAGCTGCGGTATCGATTTCCGCGGTGGGTAAGATTCGAGCGTGATGCCGGGACACTCGTGGCCGGGGCGCACGGGCACGCAGGACCGAGGCTCACGCACGAGCGACGCGGACGCGCGGCAGCCACGCGACGCACAAAAAGGCCGCGGGAGCACCTGCGTCCCGCGGCCTTCGCCATCACTATGAGGGGCGCCCGCCCCGCGGCGCACGTCCCGCGCTACTCGGCCTTCTTGGCGAGCTTCGCCTTCACGAGGCCCGCAACCGTCGGGATGACGGAGACGAGCACGATGCCCACGATCAGCAGCTCGAAATGCTCCTGGACAAACGGGATTCCACCGAAGAAGTAGCCGAGGAGCGTGAAGAGCGTCGACCAGGTAATGCCGCCCAGGATGTTGTAGATGCCGAAGTTGCGCCAGTGCATGCCGCCCATGCCCGCAATGAAGGGCACGAAGGTGCGGATGAACGGAAAGAAGCGGCCGAGGAAGATGGCGAGGTGGCCCCACTTGTCGAGGAACTTCTCGGACTTCTCGAGGCGCTCGGGCGTCATGGCCTTGACCTTGCCCGAGGCGACGATCTTCTTGCCGAAGAAGTGGCCGATCATGAAGTTGCACTGGTCGCCCAGGATTGCAGCGGCCCAGGCAACGCCGAGAAGGGCCACGATGTTGAAGCCGCCGTTGTGCGCGAAGAAGCCCGACGCGAACAGCAGCGAGTCGCCCGGAAGGAACGGGAAGAACACGACACCCGTCTCGATGAAGATGATGAGGAAAACGCAGCCGTAGGCCATGAGGGGGCCGGCGGCAATCCAGCTGGCGATTGCCGTGCGCGGATCCTGCAGAAGCTCGACGATGAAGTTGATGAAGCCCATGGTCACTCCCGTCCGGCGTGACGGGCCGCAAGCGGCGCGACGTTGCCGAGTCAGAAAAACGCCCCTCGGATGCAGCCATCGCATTCCTCGGGGCGTCGATTTGCTGATCAATAAGTGAGTTCGATGGGAACGGGTGCCCGTCAGAGGCCCCTTATGGCTGCTGCCTTCCGGCCCTGACCAGGTTCGAGGTGTGACGTCACCCGAACCCATCGAACTCACTCGGGGATTAAGTATACAGAAGACGGGCGCCCGGCCGCAAAGGCAGGGCGCCCGCTACCAAAGCTACACGAGTCAGCACCACAAAAGTTGACAAAGGGACTGTCCCTTTGTCACTCCCTTTGTCACTCCGCGCGGCACCACCTGAAAAAGGGACTGTCCCTTTTTCAGGTTTAGAAGAGCGTGCCGGAGACGATGAGGGCGACGGCGATGAGGAGCGCTGCGTAGTCGGTGGCGACGAGCGGGTAGCGTTTGTAGCTGCTCTCGCGTGTGCGCAGGTAGAAGCCGCGCTGTTCGGCGGCGAGAGCGGTGGCGTCGGTCTTGCCCACCGAGCTCACGAGCAAAGGAATGCACAGCGGCAGCATGAGCTGGACCTTCTTCAAGGGGTTCTTCGTGTCGTACTCCACACCGCGCGCGGTCTGGGCCTCCATGATCGCGTTCATCTCCTGGCTGAACACGGGCACGAAGCGCAGCGCCGTCGTAAAAGTGAAGGCGTAGCGATAGGGCACGTGGAGGATCTCGACACAGGCGTTCGCGAGGTCGTTCAGCTTGGTAACGGTGAGCATGAGGATGAGCGGCAGCGCCACGCCGAGGAGGCGCAGGCACGCCTTCGAGCCCGTGACCAGGCCGTCGACCGTCATCCACAGCGCGACGACATCGCCCGTGCGCACGAAGGCGGTCTGGAGCGCGAGCATCACCACGGCAAGCGGGACGAGCAGCTTGAGCAGCGAGAGCAGGTTCTTGAAGACTCCGGCATAGGCGCCCAGCGCGAGCGTGAGGGCAAGCAGGCCCAGAAGCATCGGGTAGGTGTCGCCGAGGAAGGTCGCAATGATGATGCCCGACGCGAGCGCGAGCTTGGCGACGGGATTAAGGCGGTGCAGGACGGTGTCGCCCGGAACGTAGTCAATGACATTAACCACGACGGATCATCTCCTCGGTGACGCGGACGATGTCGGAAACCTCACTCATGCCACTGAACTCGGATGACACGTCAGCCGCAAGGCGTGCGGAAAGTTCGACGGCCTGGGGCGGCGCGACGTAGGCGCGCCTCATGAGGTCCTCGTTCGCGAAGACCTCGGCGACAGGACCGCGGTCGAGGATCTCGCCATTCGCCATGACCACGAGGCGCTCGGCGAAGTCGCTCACGACCTCCATGTCGTGGCAGACCATGATGACGGCACATCCGCGCTCGGCCATCTCTCGCACGGTCTCCATGACGGTCATGCACTCGCGGTAGTCGAGGCCACTCGTGGGCTCATCGAGCAGGACGACGTCCGGATCGGTGACGACGACGCTCGCGAGCGCCACCATCTGGCGCTGCCCGCGCGAGAGGGAGAAGGGCGCCTCGTCGAGGGGCAGCCCGAAGCGTAGAGCGACCTGCTCGGCGCGCCTCTTCGCCTCCTGCGCCTCGACGCCTTGGAGCTCGAGTCCGAAGGCAACCTCCTCGAGGACCGTATCCTTGCACAGCTGGCGATCCGGATTCTGGAAGAGTGTCGCGCAGCGGGCGGCAATGGCGCTCGTCGGCACCTCGCGCGTGTCGAGGCCCGCGACGCGAACGCTGCCGGAAGAGGGCTTGAGCAGACCGTTCAGCAACTTGGTGAGCGTGGTCTTGCCGGCGCCGTTCTGGCCCACGACGCCCACGAGCTCGCCGGGATAGACGCGTATCTCGAGGTCGCGCACGGAGGCGCCGCCATGCGGATAGGAGAAGTTCACGCCCTGGAGCAGAACGACAGGCTCGGCGCCCTCGGCGTGGGGGCGCAGGGCGGGGGCGTGCGGGGACGCGGCGGGGCGGGTCTCCGCCGTCGCGTCGGCCGCGGCCTGTCCGCCAGTCGCGGCACCCTCGCGAACGCCCACGAGCCCGGCGACGAGGGCCTCGGCCTCGGCCACGTTCAGGCAGGGCTCGCCCGCCGTGATGAGGCCATCCCTGACGAGGCAGTTCGAGATGCGAGCGACGCGCGGGCTGTCGACGCCAATCGCGCGGAGCTCCTCGGAGTGGCAGAACACCTCGTGCGGCGTGCCGGAGAAGGCGACGTGGCCGCGGTCCATCACGACGATGCGGCCACAGTACTCGGAGAGCAGGGCGACCTTCTGCTCGATGACGACGACGGTGACGCCAAGGCGTTCATTCGCCTCGCGCAGCGTCTCGAAGACGAGGCGCGAGCTGGCGGGGTCGAGCGCAGCCGTGGGCTCGTCAAGCACGAGGACGCGCGGCTCGAGCGCAAGAATGGCGGCGATGGCGACCTTCTGCTTCTGCCCGCCGGACAGCGTCGCGATCTCGCGGTCGCGGAGATCGGAGATACCCACGGTCTCGAGCGTGGTCGCGATGCGTCTCTCGATCTGGTCGTGCGGCACGCCGAAGTTCTCGAGGCCAAAGAGCATCTCGTCCTCCACGACGGACGCGACCATCTGCGCGTCGATGTCCTGGAGCACGCTGCCGACGACGCTCGAGATGTCCGTCAGGGTAACGTCGCAGGTATCCCTGCCGTCGACGAACGTCGCGCCGAAGAGTTGGCCAGTGAAGTGATGCGGGATTGCGCCGCTCATGACAGCGGCGAGGGTGGACTTGCCGGCGCCTGACGGGCCGATGATGCCCACGAAGTCTCCCTCGCTGATGGAGAGGGACACCCGGTCGAGCGCCTTCTCCCCCGCAGGCTCGCCGGATCCGTCATAGGAGAAGCTGACGTCCTTGAGCTCGATGATTGATGTGCCCGTGGTCATGGTGGATGGGGCCTTTCGAAGCGGTCGCGAACTTTTACGATACGTGCGCGCGGCCCCGCGAGGGCGCGGCGCACGAAAAGGCGCCGGCCCGCATGAGGGCCAGCGCCAACATGGTATCTAAGTTACTTGCCGAGAACCTTGACGAGCGGGATGTAGAGCGCCTGGACGACGGCCGCGTTGAACACGGCGGTGCCGAGGACGAGCGGGACCTTGACCATGGCGCTGGCAATCGGCGCGCCCATCATCACGGTGCCGATGACGGCGAAGAGGGCGCCAGAGACGAGCGTCGTCAGGAAGGTGGCGACGAGCGGGGTCAGGGCGAAGCCCCCGGACTTGCGATCGAGACTGCAGAGGCCGCACATCACGATGGCGGCGACGGTCTCGGTAAGGAAGTTCAGGCCGGGAATGGACGTCGTGATCTGAATGACGCAGGCGGAGACGACGGCGTAGATGACGGACTGGACGAGGTTGGCGCGGGTGAGGATGATCGCGAGCGCGTAGGCGGCGATGATGAACTGTGGCTTGATGCCAACGGTGGCAAGGGCGTTGCCCACGGTCATGTTGAGGATGAATCCGGCGGCGAGCAGAATCGCCAGCAGGACGAGGGACTTGATGTCGACGAGGCCGTTGGACTTGGCAGAGGCGGAGACGGTGCGAGCTTCGGTGCTGGCCATGGTGGAATCCCTTCGGGCGAGCTTTGCGCGAGGTGGTGCCGGCGTGCCGAGTCGAGGTGGCGCCGGCGGGGTGACGCTTTCCGAGTCGTGCCTGGCGACGGACGCAAGCAGCGCCCAAAGCCGGGAGGCTAGTCGTTGAGCTTGAGGGCCTTCTTGATGGGGACGTAGAGCGCGGCAACGAGGATTGCGTTGAAGACGGCGGTGAGCATGATGACGGGGAGCATCGCGGCGGCGAGCTGCTCGGCGGCGCCGACCATCGCGATCTTGATGACCATGAAGATGACGCCGGAGACCGCGGTGGTCGCGAAGGTGGCGACAGCGGCGGTAACCGGGCTGACGGAGCCCTTCTTGGCGGCGGCGGACACGATGCCGGCCATGAGCATGGCGGCAATGCCCTCGGCGGCGAAGTCGATGAAGGGCGAAGTCGTGGTGAGCTGGATCACGGCGGCGGAGATGAGGCCGATGACGAGCGCCTGGGGGATGTTCGGGCGGACGACGAGGATCGTGATGCAGAAGGCCGAGATGATGAACTCGGGGGAGATCATGCCGCCCGACATCGTGGAGATAGCCTTGCCGAGGGTGAAGTTCAGGATGAAGCCGGCGGCGAGCAGGATGGCGAGCAGGACGAGGGCCTTGAGGTCGAGGGCGTCGGTGGACTTGGCGGAGACGGTGCGGGCCTGCTGGGTGTTCTCGGACATTTTTGGATTCCTTCCTTTGTTCCCGGTTGGTCGTCGGGATTGCTTACTTGCTATGGCTAAAGCTTGCGGACATAGCCGCGATACGAAAAAAGGGCCCCCGGTCGCCCGGGAGCCCTTCTAATCGCGAGAAATTTGGCGCGACAAGACTCACCATCGACCGAGAGAGATCGAGTTGCGCCACCACCAGTTGTTGTTCTGGGACTTGAACATGTTGGCACTCCTCTCTGCTCTCTCGACTTCGATTCGATGCGCTCTTGCGCGTTGCCGGAGACTATACGCGCATCCCCCGCGCAGAAGCAAGAACTTTTTCTGTAAACGATACGTTACGCTGCGTATGCGCAGGTAGATGCTCCGTTTTTGTCAATCGGCGAATGGCCGCAAGGGAACGAAGCGGCGCGCGGCGGCTCACGCGTCCGGCTCGACGCCAGCCCTCGCCGTGCTCCGTCGTCCTCGAACGCCTCCTACTTCGTCATCTTCTCGCGCCAGCCGTCGAGACGATCGAGGGCGGCCTTCAGCACCTCGTCAGACTTGGCGAAGTGGAAACGCACAAAGCGGTTCTCCGGCGTGTCATAGAAGCAGCTCGCAGGCACCGTGCCCACACCCACCTTCTTGATGAGGTCCACTGCGCAGTCATAATCGCTCTCGTAGCCCAGGCTCGAGACGTCGGCCATGACGTAGTAGGCGCCCTGCGGCTCGATGAAGTCGAAGCCGAGGCTGCGCAAGCCGTCACAGAACAGGTCACGCTTGTGGGTGTAGAGCGCCGTGAGCTCGTCATAGTAGGACTGCGGCAGCTCGAGGCCCGCGACGGCCGCCTCCATGAGAGGAGCCGCGGCGCCCACGGTAAGGAAGTCATGCACCTTGCGCGCGCGGTCGATGACGTCGGCGGGAGCGATGACGTAGCCCAGTCGCCAGCCGGTCATGCTGTAGGTCTTCGAGAGCGAGCTGCAGGAGAGCGTGCGCTTCTCCATGCCCGGCAGGCTCGCGAAGTAGATGTGCTCGTACGGCGCGTACACGATGTGCTCGTAGACCTCGTCGGTGATGACCCACAGGTCGTACTTCTCGGCCATCTTGGCAATGAACTCGAGCTCGGAGCGCGAGAAAACGTGACCGCAGGGGTTAGATGGGTTGCACAGGATCAACGCCTTCGTGCCCGGCACGGCGCACGCCGCCTCGAGCTCGGCCTCATCGAAGGTGAAGGTGGGCGCGTGAAGCTCCACGTACGTGGGGTCGGCGCCGCACAGGATCGTGTCCGCTCCGTAGTTCTCGTAGAACGGCGAGAAGATCACGATGCGGTCACCGGGGTTGGTGACCGTCATGACGGAGCACATCATGGCCTCGGTCGACCCGCAGGTGACGACGATCTGGGTCTCGGGGTCGATATCGATACCCATGCGCGGGCTCTGCTTGGCAGCAAGCGCCGCACGGAAGTTGGGCGCTCCCCAGGTGATGGCGTACTGGTGCGGGCCCTTGTGGGCGACCTCGGCAAGGCGGTCGGTGATTTCCGCAGGGGGATCGAAATCAGGGAAGCCCTGTGACAGGTTGATCGCGTCGTACTTCATGGAAACGCGCGTCATGCGGCGAATCACGGAATCCGTGAACTGCGACGTGCGCTGGCTGAGCTCTTGCATGCTTGCCTCCCGTAGTGGCGAATAGTCCTCGAGCCACGCTACCACCGCAACGTTGCGCTTCGATAACGGGAGGAGATTGGTTTTTGCTTTGCTGGCGTGGCGGCACGCTTGGCGGCCAACCGCGCCAAATCGCAGCCGGGGTATCGCCAGGCGCCCACGGCGCCCGCGGGTGTCGCGCGCGACATCGCACGCGACGGTCCCGCCGTCGCGCCCGCTACACGTCGATCGTGACGTCGTCGCCAATGACCTCGCGCGTCTTGTCTATGAGCCAGGCATGCGGGTCATCGAGGGTCGAGAGGAGCTCGTTCGCGTGGGCGTCCTCGTCCGAGTAGCCCTTCACGAAGCGAACCACGTCAGCATCGCCCACCATGTGCTCGACAAGCGGGTGCCACACGACATTCTCGACGGCGATACCGCCGGGGCCGACGTTGTCCCCCTCCTCTTCCGTGCGCACGAAATCGAAGGTGATCATGCCGCTCATGATGCAGTCAGGGTTGCCGCCGTAGCCGGCGAGGAAATCGCCCAGGCCATAGGCGCAGAGCATCTTGCCGCCATCCGAGCGGCTCACCCACTCGACCGGCTGGATCACGTGAACATGGCTGCCAATCACCACGTCAACGCCGGCGTCGGCACACACCTGTGCCATCTCGCGCTGCTCGTCACTCGGCTCGTTCTTGTACTCCGCGCCCCAGTGCATGTAGACGAGGACGACGTCCGCCACCTTGCGCGCCTGAGCAACCTCCTCCTTGAGCCTATCCGCGTCATAGGGAACGGCATAGTAGTCATTGGGGAGGTCACTCTGCTCGTAACCGTTCTGGCCATAGCTATACGAAAGCGCGGCGACCTTGATGCCGTTGCACTCGACGACGCGAACCGTCGCGCGGTCTTCCTCGCTCGCATAGCTGCCGATGGTGACGAGGCCCGACTTGCTGTTCCAGACCTCCTGGGCATGCTCGATCGAGGGCGTCCAAGTGTCATAGGTGTGGTTCGAGTTGGTCGCGACGATTCGCCAGCCGGTGTCAGCCACGGCATCTGCCATGGAGTCCGGCGTGTTGTAGCTGGGATAACCCATGTAATCGAAACGGTCCGTGCCACCAAGCGTCGTCTCCTGGTTCACGAAGGAGACATCGCACTGGTCTTGGATGAACGGCTTCACCTCGCTGTAGAAGGGCGTGAAGTCATACTCGCCGTCACCGGTGGAGCCCGCCCAGGAATCCGCGAGTTTGAGGAGGTTCTCGTTGATGAGATTGTCGCCCACGGCAGAGAAGCTCATGCGCCCCTCGCCACTTGCGGTCCTGCGTCCGGCGTCGAGAACCTTGGTCGCGGGAGCCGTCGGGTCTGCGGAGGCGGGCTCGGTCGTTGCCGCGACGGAAGTGGTCGCAGCCACGGGCTCGGGCTCCTCCTGAGGCTTGACTAGGCCGGCGACGCATCCGGAAACGCCGCGCACGATAAGGACGAGAAGGACGACGGCAAGAACGCCCGCCGCGACGAGGCCCCACTTCGGCGCCGCCGACCGCCTGGGCTTGAGAGCCTTAAAACCCCAGCCACCATTGCTCGCGATGGTCTTGTGCATCTGGGGGACGTTCTCCGTGCTCCAACCCAAGGGGCGCTGCTGCTGCGGGCGCCTGCGAGGACGCGGAGCGCGGTCATCAGGGATTGCCGAGCGACCGTAGGACGAGTACTCCGCCGAGCCATATTCATTGCGATGAGCAGGGCCCGAGCGGTGGTAGCCCCCACGCTCCCCCGGACGCTCGCCAGAGACGGAGCGGCGGCGCGCGTTGGGAAGCGACGCCGCGGCACTTCTACCCTCGGCGGGATCGATGCGGCGACCGTCCTTGCGCGGGCGCGAGGGACGCGCGCCATAGCCTCCCGAGGAGGACTCGCGCGCAGGGCCCCGGCGCGCGGGCTGCGCATCGGCATGCGGATAGGACGCCCGACGCTCGTTTACGTCAGGCTCGTCATGCTGCCACCAGGCGCCGTCTGACGGCTCCCCCATCGCGCATCCCTCCGGCTCGGTTGCGTTCGAATTGCGAATTTGTCCGCGAAATCCCTCGTTAGCACATAAGCGTAACCCCTTTGAGCTGCGCGATAAGCATACTTCCGCTACAGTGTTCTCGTCTAATCGATAATCGGTATACCAACGGCCGCGAGCGTAGCAACCCGCCGCCCGCCTAGCCGCAGACGAGGAGCCGGGGCGAATCTCCGCCCCAAGCCCTCCCCACAGATAGGAACGAACTACATGACCCAGAGCACCACCCCGGGCGACGCCGTCGCCTTCTCCGGCCTCGGCCTTTCCGAGCCGGTCCTTGCCGCTGTCGACGCCCTTGGCTACACGGAGCCCACGCCCGTCCAAGCGCGCGCCATCCCCTATGTTCTTGAGGGGCGCGACCTGCTTGCTGCCGCCCAGACGGGCACCGGCAAGACCGCGGCCTTCGTCCTTCCCTCCATGAGCCGTCTCACCCACGTCGCGCGCCATCATGGCCCCGCCATGCTCGTCGTGACCCCCACCCGCGAGCTCGCCCAGCAAATCGCCGACGTCTGCACCACCGTCGAGGCATACACGCATCACCGCAGCGTCACCATCGTAGGTGGCGTTGGCTACGAGCCGCAGAAGCAGGCCCTTCGCCGCGGCTGCGACATCCTCGTCGCCACGCCTGGTCGCCTCGTCGATCTCATCGAGCAGGGCGAGGCTCATCTTGACGAGGTCGAGGTGCTTGTCCTCGACGAGGCGGACCGTATGCTCGACATGGGCTTCCTGCCCCAGATGCGCAAGATCGTGTCCGAGACGCCTTCCACGCGTCAGACGCTGCTCTTCTCCGCCACGCTCGACGAGACCGCCATCGGCGGCATTCGCGACCTCGTACATGACCCCGCCACCGTCGAGATCGCCCACAAGGGCACTGTCGCCGAGACGATCGACCAGTACGTTCTCCCCGTCTCCCTTGACGAGAAGAACGGCCTGCTCACCAAGGTCCTCAAGAGCGAGGGCACGGACCGCGTGATCGTCTTCACCCGCACCAAGCACCGTGCGGACGCCTGCTGCCGTCGCCTGCGCCGCGCCGGCATCGCCTGCGCGCCCATCCACGGCGACCGCAGCCAAAACCAGCGCGAGCGCGCACTTCGCGACTTCCGCGACGGCAAGGTCGACATCCTCGTCGCCACGGACGTCCTCGCTCGTGGCATCGACGTCTCCGACGTTCGATACGTCGTCAACTTCGACGTCCCGGAGGATCCCGAGGACTACATCCACCGCATTGGCCGCACGGGCCGTGCCGGCGAGACGGGCTGGGCGCTCACCTTCGTGACCGTCAATGACGCCGAGGACCTCTTTGACATCGAGCGCCTCATGGGCCAGGTCGTCCCTCCCTACGAGGCAAAGGTCGAACTCGAGCTGGGCGAGGAACTCCCCGAACTCGACCCCAACCGCACCGCGGACGCTCCCGCGCACGGCGCCGGCAAGAAGCACAGGAAGCGCGGCGGCAAGGGCAGGTCTGGGCGCGGCGGCGAGGGTCGCGAAGGCGGCAGGTCCGAGGGTCGCAAGCGTGAGGGCCGTAAGGACCACGAGACGAGCGACCGCAAAGAGCGTGCTGGCCGTGACGCCCAGACGGACCGCGACCCCCGAGAGAGCACCCCTCGCGGCAGGCGCAAGATCGACGCGACCGGCGCTCTCCTCAGCCGCGGTGAGATTGCAGAACTCGAAGCCGAGGCCAGCGGCAAGAAGCGTAGGCGCAAGGGCAAGGGTTCCGGCGTTCGCGCCCAGGCTCCGAGCGGTGTTCGCAAGGGGTCGAGCCAGCGCCAGGGCGACGCCGCGAGGCGCCAGAAGGCCGCTGGCGGAACCTCGAAGTCCGGCAAGCCCGCCTCGAAACACGCGACCAAGCCGACCGGCAAGCCGCGTCGTCGCGTGGGCGACCGTCAGGGCCGCGAGCGCGGAATCTACTAGTCAAACGCCGGACCGCAGGGTCGGCAGGCACGGGAGTCATCATGGCAAAGAAGAGCACCTCAAAGCAGTCCCCGGACAACCACCTTTTCTCGTTCAGCTATGACGTGAACCACACCCTCCTCGAGGATGCCTCTCTCGCCATGATGGGCAATCGCCTCCGCAACCCGTCGAACATCGCGAGCGTCCTTCTGCTCATCGTGATTATCTTCATCGCGATGTCGCCCAACGGAAGGCAGGTGACTCTCCTCCTCGCCTCGCTCGTCTGCGTCGAGGTTGTCCTCTGGTTCGTCTCCGACCACTGGAATCAGTTCCACCTCAGGCGCCTCAAGAAGGCTGGCCTCGACATCACCGGGCTCCCCAAGGAAAGCCGCCGCGTCAAGGTCGAGGTCTACCCCGATCACCTCGTCGCCAACGTTCCCGGCAAAGAGGCCGAGGAGCTTCCGCTCTCGACCGTTCATAAGCTGCACCTCGGCCGCGAGGTCAGCGTGGTCGAGTTCGTGGGCCCGCGCTACGTCATCGTGCCCAAGCGCGCCCTCAGCGAACAGCGTCACCGCGATCTGATTCAGCTCGTTTCGCCCGCAAAGTAGCTCGAATTTCCGGCATGCTTAGCCCGCCTAAGCATGCATCTTTGCAAATCCCTAGTCGTCTACGAAGGCGCAGCAAAAAGCGGGCCACACCCAAACGGTGTGGCCCGCTTTATCGTCAGTTCAAGCTCGCGAACGCGCAACGGCTTGCGCACGCGCGATAGTCCCTACTTGCGGTGAGCGCGATAGTAGGCGATGAGCGCCTGGGTGCTCGCGTCCTGCTCGGCGAGCGCGGCGTCGTCGTGGAATGCCGGGGTAATCTGCTTGACGAGCTGCTTGCCAAGCTCGACGCCCCACTGGTCGTAGGAGTCGAGGCCCCAGACGGTGCCCTCGACGAAGGTGATGTGCTCGTACAGCGCGATGAGCTCGCCCAGCGCGTGCGGCGTGAGCGCCTCGCCAAAGATCGAAGTGCTCGGGCGGTTACCAGTGAAGACGCGAGCGGGCACGATCTGCTCGGGCGTGCCCTCGGCGCGGACCTCGTCGGCCGTTTTACCAAAGGCGAGGGCCTTGGTCTGGGCGAGGAAGTTGCCCAGGAAGAGCTCGTGAACGTCCTGGCCGCCGTCGGTAAACGGGTTGGGCGTGTTCACGAAGGCGATGAAGTCCGCGGGGATCATGCGGGTGCCCTGGTGAATCAGCTGGTAGAAGGCGTGCTGGCCGTTGGTGCCCGGCTCGCCCCAGAAAATCTCGCCCGTGGCGCTCGTCACCGGAGTACCGTCCCAGCGCACGCTCTTACCGTTCGACTCCATCGTGAGCTGCTGGAGATAGGCCGGGAAGCGGTGCAGGTACTGGTTGTAGGGCAGCACGGCGTGGCTCTCGGCGCCATAGAAGTTGACGTACCAGACGTTGATGAGGCCGAGAAGGGCGACGACGTTCTCCTCCAGCGGCACGTTCTTGAAGTACTCGTCGAGGTCATGGAAGCCGGCGAGGAACTCCTGGAAGCGCTTCGGACCAAAGGCGATGATGAGCGAGAGGCCCACAGCGGAATCGACGGAATAACGGCCGCCAACCCAGCTCCAGAAGCCAAAGGCGTTCTCCGGGTCGATGCCGAACTGCTCGACAAGGTCAAGCGCGGTGGAGACGGCGACGAAGTGCTTGCGAATGGCCTCCGCGTCCTTCTCGGCGGAGCCATCAATGGCGCCGGCGGCACGAAGGGCGTCGAGCATCCAGGCCTTCGCCTCGCGGGCGTTGGTAAGGGTCTCGAGCGTGATAAAGGTCTTGGAGACGACGATCACGAGCGTGGTCTCGGGGTCGAGGCCGCGAGTCTTCTCGGCCATGTCGTTCGGGTCGATGTTAGAGACGAAGGTGCAGTCGATTCCGGCGTCGGCATAGGGCTTGAGAGCCTCGTAGACCATAACCGGGCCGAGGTCAGAGCCACCGATGCCGATAGCGAGGACGTGCTTGATCTCCTTGCCGGAGACGCCCTTCCACTCGCCGGAACGGACACGCTCGGCAAAGGCGTACATGCGGTCGAGGACCTCGTGGACGTCGGCCACGGTGTCCTGGCCATCGACGATGAACTTGCCAATCTGTTCCTTCGGACGACGAAGGGCGGTGTGGAGAACGGCGCGGTCCTCGGTAGTGTTAATGTGCTCGCCACAGTACATGGCATTGCGACGCTCCTCGAGCTTGACGGCGCGAGCGAGGTCGACGAGCAGCTTCAGGGTCTCCTCGGTCACGAGGTTCTTGGAGAGGTCGAAGTGGAGGTCGCTCGTCTCAAAGGTGAGCTTCTCGACGCGCTCGGCATCCGTCGCGAAGGCGCTCTTGAGGTTGAACCCATCGGCAACGAGCTTGTCATGGTGCGCCTTAAGGGCCGCCCACTCGGGGGTGGCGGTGGCGTCAATGGGCGCGGGGATGTTCGACATAAGTCCTCCTTGACCGCAGGCCCCGGACACTCCGGGGCGATTCTCAGCAGGCTTAAGCGTAGCGCAACGCGCAAGCGAAGAAACCGAAGTCTGTCGGTTTGTTACGAGCTGCTAGCCTGCGCGGCCTGCCCGCCACCCGGGCGAGCACGCCGCCCCGCCAGCGCCAGACCCGATCCGGTGCCCGGCCCGCCACGCCTAGTACAGCTCGCCCAGCCCGGTCCGCTGCCCAACCCGGCCCGCCGCGCCTAGTACGGCTCGCCCAGCGGCGGAACCTGCTTCAGGCGAGCCCACATGACCTGCTTTGCCTTTGCGTCCGCGAGGCTCTGCTCGAAACCGCCGAGGGCAAGGACGCGCATGCCCAGCAGGCGCACCACATACCCGGGCGCAAGCGTCGCCGCCTCGAGGCTCTCAAGCTCGACGAGCTCATCGGCAAAAGCCTCGCAAATGGCGGAGGCGGCAGGATCGTCCAGCGCAATGACCGTGGCGGGGTCGAGCGTGGCGATGGCAAGGCGTAACGTTCCCGGCACCAGGGGGAATCCCTCCGCATCGCGAACGGAGAGCGCGGCCCACTCCTCCGGCGCATAGCCGAGGGCGCCAAGGGCGGCGCGCAGGGCATCGCCATCCGGGCCAGCCAGAAGCTTGACGCCAGCCTCCTCGGGCTCGCCCTTCACGAGCAGCACGGGAGAGAAGGCGTTGCCAGACATGACCACGCCGGCATCAGCGAGATCGCCGAGCTCGGCCTTCGCCTTGTTCACGTACTCGTCACTCACACCCATGGGACCTCCGCCGCTAACTTAACCGGTCTTTGATTCTAGCGCCCATTTTCCGGGTATAACCCCGTCGTCAACAATCGCGTGGGCCGCGCCTCACGCCACAAGATCATAGGAGGGCCACCATGGCTGCAAAGGCAATCACCCAGGATACATTCGATGACATCATCAGCAGCTCTGACAAGCCCGTCCTCGTCGACTTCTGGGCATCTTGGTGCGGACCCTGCCGTGCTCTCTCCCCCATCATCGAGGAAATTGCCAACGAGATGCCCAGCGAGCTTGCCATCTATAAGTGCAACGTCGAGGACGAGCAGGACCTCGCCATGCGCTTCCAGGTCATGTCCATCCCTACGCTCATCCTCTTCAAGGGTGGCAAGGCGGTTCACACGATGGTCGGCAGCGCCCCCAAGGCCCGCATCCTCGCAGAGCTGCGCGAGTACCTGTAGACAAGCACCGGCAAGCTCAGGGCCCAGACGCGCCGGACACACCGGGACTCCAGCTCATCACTCGCGCCCAGCACCACCAGCAAGATATGCCAAGCGCCCGCGGAACCCATCGGCTCCGTGGGCGCTTCGCGTTCCATATCTCGAATCGTCTCTGGCCGCATCGGCACCATGCTCGCCCTAGCCCACAGCATCAGCCACGCCATCACGGCTCAGGCATAGGCTCACCCCGCCACGGCCAGGCTACCAGCCCATGAAGAAGCGGCCCCTACCGCGCCCGTCCTTCTCGGGGACCTTCAGCTCCACGATATTCGAAGAAACCACGTGGCCGTCCTGCACCATGAGGCGAGCGATCGTCGGGCCCGCCATGCTCCTCGGGAACGTCGGGCTACCCGGGTTCACGATGATGGAACCGTTCGCGCGCTCGACGATCTCCGGCACGTGGGTGTGGCCGCAAACCCCCACGTCGCAGTGCTCGCCCGTAAGGTTTTCGCGATAGTGCGTGACGCTGAACTGCAACCCCTCGTATTCGAAGCGCACGAGACGCTTCACCTCGGGCCCGTACTCGCCCGCCCAGTCATTGTTGCCCAGGCACATCCGCAGGGGCGCAAGCGCCTTGAGCGTAATGAAGTCGTCCTCCGAGGTAATGTCGCCGGCGTGGACGATGAGGTCGCAGCCATCAAGCGCGTCAAGCAGCTCGCGGGAGAGCCTGCCGTGGGTGTCCGAGATAACGTCGATACGTCGCAGCGCCATGGGCTAGAGCCCCAGGGCGCGCTTGAGCTGCACCACGCGGCGGCGCGAGACAGAAATCTTCTTGCCCTCAACGCCAGCAATGCCAAGCTGCATCACGCCACTCGACACGACCTCGACGTCCTCGACGTACCGAAGATTGACGATGTAGCCACGGTGCACGCGGAAGAATCCGTGCGGGGAGAGCTTCGCCTCGAGTTGCGCGAGCGAAATGACCGAAAGATAGCGATTGGAGTCCGTGTAGATGCAGGAATAATCGTCCTTCGCCTCGATATAGCGAATCTGGTCGATGGGGACGAGGACCTTGCGGCCGCCCTTCTCGACGGGAATGCGCTCGGCCGGGGCAGCCGGGGCGGAAGCTTGCTTACCACGAGCCTCAACCTTGTCGAGGGCTCGCTCGAGGCGATCCGTCTCGACGGGCTTCATCAGGTAGTCGACGGCGTCGACGTCAAACGCCTCGAGCGCATACTCGCTGTAGGCGGTGACGAACACCACCGCAGGCGGGTTTTTGAGCTTATGGAGCGCCTCGGCGAGCTGCATGCCGTTCGTCTTGGGCATAGAGATGTCCAGGAACAGCACGTCCGGGCGGCTATCCATCAGCTTCTCGACGGCGTCACGAGCGCTCGAAGCCTCGGTAATGTTCTCAACCCTTCCGGTCTCCTCGAGGAGGAAGCGGAGCTCGGAACGAGCAGGGGCTTCGTCGTCAACGATCATGGCACGCAGCATAGAATCACATTCCTCGTCAGTCGTGGGCGGCGGTGCGCGCGAGGCGCAGCGTCACGCACGTCCCCTCGCCGGGCTTCGACATGATGTCGATTCCCGAGTCGAAACCATAAAACCTCTCGAGCCTCTCTGCAACATTCCTCAGAGCGATGCCCGTTCCCTTCTCCTCGTCCGAGCAGCCACAGGGCTGGTCGGTCGAGACGCTGCAGCGCAGCTTTTCAAGCGTTTCCTCATCCATTCCAAGGCCGTCGTCCGTTACGGCAATTAGGACGTCAGACCCATCGATCTCTGCTCTGATGTCAATGTTCAGGGCACCTTCATCGCGCATGGCATGACGAACGGCGTTCTCCACGATCGGCTGGACGATAAAGGCCGGGACGAGCACGTCCCCGCACCCGAAGCCAACATGCTCGTGCTCGGAGATGCGGTCCTCGCCAAAGCGAGCGTGCTCGAAGCGCAGGTAGCGCCTGGTCTGCTCGAGCTCACGAGCGAGCGGGATGAGTTGGTCAGAGCTCTCGAGCGTCTGACGATAGAAGACCGCGAACTCGCGCAGGAGATTGCGGGCACGCGTCGGGTCCGTGCGCGTAAATGCCGCAATGGTGTTGATGGTGTTGAACAGAAAATGCGGGTTGATCTGCGCCTGCAGAGCCTTCACCTCGGCCTTTGCCGTGAGCTCAGCCTGACGATCAAGCTCGTGGGTGGATAGCTGGGTGGAGAGCAACTGGCCAAAGCCACGCGCGATCGCAAGCTGGCTACGGTTGATGTCCGCAGGCGAGCGATAGTAGAACTTGATGGTTCCGCACACGCGGTCCTGCACGTTAAGCGGAACAACGATGCCGCCACGCATGTTGCGAGGCAACTCCGTGTTGTCATCCTCGTTGCGCGACTGGAACATCCCGAGCTTGCCCGTCTTGAGCACCTCGAGCGTGCCCGCCGTGTGAATGGGGCTGCCGGGAGGGAAGTCCGCGGCAAGCGCACCCTCGTAGGCGAGCACATGCTCCGTGTCCGTCATGGCAACGGCGACGGCCGTGGTCTCAGGCAGAAGGAGGCTGCAAACCGCCTTGCAAGCCTGCGGAGTAAGGCCAGCTCGCATGAGATCGAGCGTCCTGGAGGCAAGGCCCAGGATATGCTCGGTGCCCTGTGAGCTGCGAATGTCCCCGTAGCGAGCGAGCCCCTTGTTCAAGCGGTGCGCCGTCATGCCTCCCCTTCCCTACTCGTGGTGGTGTCTTTCCGATTCTCGCCCTGCGTTCGGGCCCCATATTGGCTCTGAAGCCGTGGCTCGCCCTGGCGCTCAGCGCGCGCCTTGCTCTTTCTCCCACCGCATCGCGGGATGGGTTCCGGGCGCTTCGCCTGAATCTCCGCGACCTTAGCGGCAAGCTCTTCGTCGTTCCAGAGCCCGTCAATCGCGGTTGGCCAGAAGCTCAGCAGGCGCGCATAGTTCTGCGCGTTCGCGCCGGCGTAGGCGCGAGCCTCGCCGATGCCGCGGTGCCAGATAGCAAAGCTCTGGCGCCTTCCCGGGCCCGCCACGATGCGGGCGAGGGTCGCCTTCGTGATCCTGCCCTCGACCTCCGGCGAGATCCAGCGCCCGGGATAGGGCATGAGGGACGCGGGCGTGACCTGGCGGAGCTCCTGCCTCTGCGAGCAGAACGCGAGCTTGGCGCGTTCATACAGCCAGCGGTAGATATCCTGGAGGAAGCGGTTTGGCTCATCCGGCGTCGCGGGCGGCAGATGGCGCACGTACCACTTGTTGTCAAACCACATCTCCAGGCCGGAAAGACGCAGGTTGAAGAGGTAGTCGAGGTCCTCGCCACGCGTGATCCAGGGATCGAAGGGCACCTGGGAGAAGGCACTCGCGTGAATGGCAAGACATCCGCCACAGACGTAGTTGGAGCGGCAGATGCGCGTGCCCGCAAGCGCGGAGGACATCCACTCGTTAAACTCCTCGCGCTTCGACCACCAGCGCTCCCAGAAGCGACGCTTGCCGCCGTCCGCGAGGTGAGATCCCTCGGCATCCACGAAGTGTCCGGTCTTCGCGAGAATCTTCAGGTCCTGACGCGTAAGGTGACCCAGACCGAAGACCGCATCCACGAGGAAATCCGGGGAAAGGGCGACTTCGTCGTCATCCATAAAGACGGCGACATCGTGGCCGAGCATGGCGCAGACGGCGAGGCCGAGATTACGGATGGCACCGTAGCCGCGAAGCGAAACCGGCTCACCGCCGATACCCGGGCAGAGGCTCTCGATGTGGGCGGCAATGAGGCGGGCCTCAGGGGCACCCACAACATACGGCGAAAGGCCCTCGTGATCACGAACGATGGCGTTGATGCGTGCGCGGGCCGCAGCCTGTGCACTCGGCGGGGCAACGACGAGGATGATCGTCCTCATCACACCGCGAACATCGTCGAGCGAGTCGAGACAGCGCGCGAGCTCGGGCAGGGGCTCGTCTATGGACGTGGCATGGTCATAGACTCCCGGCTGCGAGGGATCAGTAGCCCAGTAGGTTGGTATGACGACGACGGGATTCAATGGCACTACCAGCGATATCCAGTGCGGGGAGCGACAGCATGGGCCATGACGTCGCGCACGACGCAAGCCCGCCCGAGGCAGGTAAGAGACTTGTCCATGAATACCAACTCCCCTTCATCTCTTTCTGACATTCTACCTCACGGAGCATTTGCAACCGCTCGCCGCATGGCAGATGAGGGGTCGCGGCAAGCAATACGCGCCGCTTGTCAGGGTCGCGGCAAGCAATACGCGCCGCTTGTCCCACAAAAAGGCCCGCCCCGGTTTCCCGAAGCGGGCCCTAGCCCAAACTATGTCAGGCGCGCGAACCTAGCTCGTGGCTTAGGCCTCGTTGTAGAGGGCCTTGAGCTTGAGCAGGTGAGCGTAACGCTCCATGGCGGCCTGCTCGTTCTCGGCGAAGAGCTCCTTGGCGCGCTCGGGGAACGAACGGGTGAGCGAGGCATAACGGGCCTCGTTCATCAGGAACTCCTGGTAGCCACCCGCCGGCTCCTTGGAGTCGAGCGAGAACTTCTTGCCCTCCGGCGCGGCCGGGTTGAAGCGGAAGAGGTTCCAGTAACCGCAGTCCACAGCCTTCTTCATCTCGGACTGGCAGTTCATCATGCCGCCCTTCTTGATGGAGTGCATCTCGCACGGGCTGTAGCCGATGACCAGGGACGGGCCGTCGTAGGCCTCGGCCTCGGTGATGGCCTTGAGGGTCTGGGCCGGGTTGGCACCCATGGCGACCTGAGCGACGTAGACGTAGCCGTAGGACATCTCGATCTCGGCGAGGGACTTCTTCTTGGTCACCTTGCCGGCGGCAGCGAACTGCGCGACCTGGCCGAGGTTAGAGGCCTTGGAGGCCTGACCACCCGTGTTGGAGTAGACCTCGGTGTCAAAGACGAAGACGTTGATGTTGTGGTTGGAAGCCAGGACGTGGTCGAGACCGCCGAAGCCGATGTCGTAGGCCCAGCCGTCGCCGCCGAAGATCCAGAAGGACTTCTTGGTGAGGTAAGCCTTGTCGGCCAGGATGGCCTTAGAAGCGTCGCAGCCGCACTTCTCGAGCTCGGCGATGTAGGCAGCGGCCGTGGTCTTGGAGGCCTCGGTGTCGTTGCGGTTCTCGAGCCAGGCGGTGGCAGCAGCCTTCAGCTCGTCAGAGGCGTCGCCCTGAAGGATAGCCTCAGTCTCGGCGACGAGCTTGTTCTGGACGGCGGCATAACCAACGGCGAGGCCGAGGCCATGCTCCGCGTTGTCCTCGAACAGGGAGTTGTTCCAGGCCGGGCCGTGACCCTCAGCGTTGACGGTGAAGGGCGAGACGGCAGCCGGGTTGCCCCAAATGGAGGAGCAGCCGGTGGCGTTGGAGATGAACATGCGGTCGCCGCAGAGCTGGGTGACGAGGCGCGCGTAAGCGGTCTCGGCGCAGCCGGCGCAGGAGCCGGAGAACTCCAGGTACGGCTTGGCGAACTGGCTGCCCTTGACGTTGGAGGCAACGAGCTCCTTCTTCTCCGTGACCTTGTTGACAGCGTAATCCCAGACGGGAGCCTGGTCGAGCTCGTCCTCCTGCGGAACCATGGTGAGGGCGTCCTTCGGGCAGACCTGGACGCAGTTGTAGCAGCCCATGCAGTCGAGCGGGGAGACGGCGATGGCGAACTTCAGGCCCTCGGCGCCCTTGCCCTTGGCATCGATCATGCGCATGTTCTCAGGAGCCGCGGCAGCCTCGTCAGCCGTGAGGGCGATCGGGCGAATCGTGGCGTGCGAGCAGACATAGGCGCACTGGTTGCACTGGATGCACTTGGTCTCATCCCAGTGCGGAACCATAACGGCAACGCCGCGCTTCTCGTACTGAGAGGCACCGAGCTCCCACTGGCCGTCGACGTACTTCTCGAAGGCGGAAACGGGCAGCGAGTCGCCGTCCATGCGGTTGATCGGGTCCATGATCTTCTTGACCTGCTCGACGATCTCCGCGCGACCCTCGATAGAGAGCGTGGAGGGAGCGTCCTCGGCAGTGGCCCAGTCAGCGGGAACCTCGAACTTGTGGAAGGCGGTGGCGCCGGCGTCGATGGCCTTGTGGTTGGCGTCGACGATGGCCTGGCCCTTCTTCATGTAGGACTTGGTGGCGGCGTCCTTCATGTACTGGAGGGCGTCAGCGGCCGGCAGGACGTTAGCCAGCGCGAAGAACGCGGACTGCAGCACGGTGTTGGTGCGCTTGCCCATGCCCACCTTGGCGGCGAGGTCGATGGCGTCGATGAGGTAGACGTTCACGTTGTTCTTGGCGATGTAGCGCTTAGCCACGGCCGGCATGTGCTCGGCGAACTCCTCGTCAGACCACTGGCAGTTCACGAGGAACGTGCCGCCCGGCTTGACGTCGCGGACCATCTTGAAGCCCTTGATGATGTAGGACGGGTTGTGGCAGGCCACGAAGTCGGCCTTCGTGACGTAGTACGGCGAGCGGATCGGGGAATCACCGAAGCGCAGGTGCGAGACGGTAACGCCGCCGGTCTTCTTGGAGTCGTACTGGAAGTAGGCCTGGACGTACTTGTCCGTGTGGTCACCGATGATCTTGATCGAGTTCTTGTTGGCGCCAACGGTGCCGTCGCCGCCGAGACCCCAGAACTTGCACTCGATGGTGCTCGGGTCAGCGGTGTTGGGCGCATCCTCGTCCTCGGGGAGGCTGAGGTGCGTGACATCGTCGTTGATGCCGATGGTGAACTCGCGCTTGGGCTCGTCCTTCTTGAGCTCCTCGAAGACGGCGAAGGCAGACGCGGGCGGCGTGTCCTTGCTGCCGAGGCCGTAACGGCCGCCGGAGACGTGGATATTGGTCTTGCCGGCCTCGTAGAGGGCAGAGACGACGTCCTGGTAGAGCGGCTCGCCGATGGAGCCCGGCTCCTTCGTGCGGTCCATGACGGCGATCTTCTTGACGGTCTCGGGGAGGACGTCAACGAAGTGCTTGATGGAGAACGGACGGAACAGGCGGACCTTCACCAGGCCGACCTTCTCGCCATGGGCGTTGAGGTAGTCAATGACCTCCTCGAGCACGTCGCAGAAGGAGCCCATGCAGACGACGACGCGGTCGGCATCGGGAGCGCCGTAGTAGTTGAACAGGCCGTAATCAGTGCCGAGCTTGGCATTGATCTTGCCCATGTACTCCTCGACGACGGCCGGCAGCTCGTCATAGGCCTTGTTGCAGGCCTCACGGTGCTGGAAGAAGACATCGCCGTTCTCGTGGGAGCCGCGGGCGTGCGGGTGCTCGGGGTTCAGGGCGTGGTCACGGAAGGCCTGGACGGCATCCATGTCGAGCATGTCCTTGAGGTCGTCGAAGTCCCACATGGCGACCTTCTGGATCTCGTGCGAGGTGCGGAAGCCGTCGAAGAAGTTCAGGAACGGCACGCGGCCCTTGATGGCAGCGAGGTGGGCGACAGGCGAAAGGTCCATGACCTCCTGGACGTTGCCCTCGGCGAGCATGGCGAAGCCGGTCTGGCGGCAGGCCATGACGTCGGAGTGATCGCCGAAGATGTTGAGCGCGTGAGAAGCGACGGTACGAGCGGAGACGTGGAACACGCCCGGCAGGCCCTCGCCAGCGATCTTGTACATGTTCGGGATCATGAGCAGCAGGCCCTGGGACGCCGTGTAGGTCGTCGTGAGGGCGCCAGCGCCAAGGGAGCCGTGGACGGTGCCGGCGGCACCAGCCTCGGACTCCATCTCGACGACGTTGACCGGGGTACCAAAGACGTTCTTGATGCCCTGGGCGGCCCACTGGTCGACGTGGTCGGCCATCGGGCTGGACGGCGTGATCGGGTAGATGCCCGCCACCTCGGTGTAGGCGTACGAGACCCAAGCAGCAGCCTCGTTGCCGTCCATAGACTTGAACTTACGTGCCATATCCTCTCCTTCTGATGAGGTCGCGCGGCGGCAGGTGACGTGGGTCACCACCACCCCCTGGCGGTTGCCTCTCCACGCGAAATCGCCCCCTGGCCACTTCCCCGGCGGCCAAAAGGCGGCTATTTCATAGCCATTTGATTATCCCGCATTCTGGGCCGGTTCAATCGGGTTTTTGAGAAAGCATGCCAGCGATCTGCCGAGCGGTCATCGACACGTCACAGCGCGACGTCCGCTCGAAGGCGTTATCCTCCGGTATTCACGCTTGCTTCCTGCGGCTTTGCTGCAAAGGGGCCACAGGAAGCGATGGCGTTTCCTACTTTGCGGCCCGGGCGGTCTTGGCGAGCAAGGCCTCCCAGCTCTGGGCGAAGCGCTCGCCCATGGGGCCCTTGGCGTCCGACGCCGGCACGACGCCGTGTTCGTCCGAGACGAGGAAGGCCTCGTCGCAGGCGGCGCCCATCTCGAGATCTTCGGCGAGGGAGTCCGCGCGCTCGACCGGGATGCCGAGGGTCGCCGCGAGGTCGAGGACGAGCGACGCCGCGCCCGAGGAGATCGAGCCCACGCCCGCGCCGTAGACGAGAGAGCCGCCGCGAGCCACCCAGATCGTCTCGGGGGCGACGTCGGTCTCGCCCGCCTCGAGCTCAGAAGCCTTGGCGCGTTCGACGAGCGCCGAAAGCGAGATGTCTGCGAGTGGCTCGTACTCCCCCACGGCCATGGCGGCACGGCCGAGCTCGTCAGTCATCAGCATGAGGACGCCGTTGGGATGCTCATACGAGCCATCCTTGAGGGTCCACTCCACGTGCTGCTTGACCCAGCCCAGAAGCTGCGGAGTGAGATGCTTGCCCAGCACCATGCGCTTACCGAGCGCGCGCATGTGGCGATTCATGGCAGGCAGCTCGCCGCCCTGAATTCGCCAGCGGCACACGAGGACGGGAGCGCCAACCTCGAACTCCTCGGGAATCTTGCTATCTGCCATGAAGAACCGCCTTTCTGCGGGCGCTTCGCGCCAGGACCTAGAGGCGCCGCGCGCACGGCGCCCAACATTACATTTTTGCAACCACACTGTAAGCCAATTCGATGGCTCCGCAGAGGCGGTCGCGCAACGATACTGGTGTCATGCAGCCGCGCCCCGGCGACGGGGCGTAAAAGAAAGGATACCCATGGGCAACCACTATCAGCCCAACTCCAACATTCCTCTCGATGGGCCTGCGGTGCGCCAGGCGCCTGCGAATTCGGTCCTCTCCGTCCAGCACCTCGAGAAGACCTACGGGAACCGCGGCAAGAGGGGTCGTGGAGCGACCACCCGCGCCCTGGCGGACGTCTCCTTCGACGTGAACGAGGGCGAGTTCGTAGCCATCATGGGCGCCTCGGGCTCCGGCAAGTCGACGCTGCTCAACTGCGTCTCGACTATCGACTCTGCCACGAGCGGCCACGTCTTCGTACGCGGTGTCGACGTCACGTCCATGCGCGCCGGCGAGCTCGCGCGCTTCCGCCGCGAGCAGCTCGGCTTCGTCTTCCAGGACTCGAACCTGCTCGACACCCTCACTGCCCGCGAGAACATTGCCCTGCCGCTCACCATCTCCCGCGTCTCCGCCGGCGAGACGCTCGCCCGCGTGGAGGAGATGGCCCGCCGCCTGAACATCGCGGACGTGCTCGACAAGTATCCCTACCAGCTCTCCGGCGGCCAGCAGCAGCGCGTCGCCGCCGCCCGCGCGCTCGTCACCAAGCCTGCCGTCATCATGGCAGACGAGCCCACCGGCGCCCTCGACTCCAAGAGCGCCCGCCTCTTGCTCGAGAGCCTCCAGCAGCTCAACGAGGAGAGGAGCGCCACGATCCTCATGGTCACCCATGACAGCTTCGCCGCGAGCTACACGGGACGCGTCCTGTTCATCCGCGACGGCAAGATCTTCACCGAGCTCCGCCGCGGAAGCTCTCCTCGCCGCGAGTTCTTCGACCGCATCATGGAGGTTGTCGCGATGATGGGCAGTGAGGGTTCCGATGCTCTGTAAGCTCGCCTGGGGCAACGTCGCCCGTGCGCGGCGCGACTACCTCATCTACCTGCTCACGCTCACGCTTGGCGTGACCGTCTTCTACGCTTTCAACACCATCAGCCTGCAGGTCGACCTCGCCGGCGTCGACATCGAAGGGCTGGGCGAGCTCCTCGGAGAGCTGCTTGGCGGCCTCACCGTGTTCCTCGGCGCGGTCATGGGCTTTCTCATGGTCTACGCCAACAACTTCATCATGAAGCGTCGCAATAAGGAGTTTGGCCTCTACCAGGTGCTGGGCATGACGCGCGGCCAGGTCGCCCGCATCATGGCGCTCGAGACGGTCATCGTGTCCGCCGCGGCACTCGCCCTCGGCATCATCTTGGGCGTGGGCCTCTCCCAGTTGATGGTCTTCTTCACCGCGTCGCTCTTCAAAACGCAGATCGCCAACTTCAAGTTCATCTTCTCCACGAGCGCCCTGGCGCTCACCGTGGAATGCCTCGCCACGATCTTCCTCGTGACGCTCGTGTTCAACCTTCTCGTGGTGCGCAAGTCATGCCTCGTCGACCTCATGGGGTCGGGGCGTCGCAACGAGTCGATCAAGACGCGCAACCCGCTGCTCGCAGGTCTGGTGTGCCTGTTTGGCGCCGTGCTCATCGGGGCGGCCTACTCCCGTCTGCTGCGCGACGGCCTCCCCATCACGGCCAGGAGCGAAGAGCTCGGGGCCGCGATGACCCAGTTTGAGATCACCACGGGGATGGTGACCCTCGGAACCGTCCTGTTCTTCTTCGGTCTCTCGGGCCTGCTGCTGAAACTCCTCCAGGCGGCGCGCGGAATCTATTGGAGGGGGCTGAACGCCTTCACGCTTCGCCAGCTTTCCGCCAAGGTCAACACCGTCTCCTTCTCAATGGCCATGATCTCGATGATCCTGTTCCTCGCCATCACCTCCGTCACCACCGGCATGTCGATGGTCAACGCCATGACCAACAGCATCGAGCGCGTGAACCCCGTCGACTTCAGCCAGAGCTTCTGGTACAACTACAGCCTCTCCGAGGGCACCGACGAGGACCTCAACCCCGTGCGCTACGTCGCGCTGGACCAGCCGCTCGATGTCGCGAGCGAACTCGAGGCACGCGGGGTCGACCTTGGCTCCGTCTGCGACTCCACGGTCCAGCTCGACACCTACTTCCCGCTCGGAAGCGAACAGGTCACCCGCATCACGAGCGGCGAGGGCACACCCGACGAGAATCCACTCACCATTGGCGCCCTCGCCGAGAGGACGGGAGCCGAAGTTCCCGGCGGCATGACCAACTCGGACGCCGAGCTCCTGGGGCTCGACGTCATGAGGGAGAGCCAGTACAACCAGCTCCTCGCCTATCTCGGCAAGCCGCGGGTGGACCTGGGCGAGAATGACTACCTCATCACCTGCGACATGGGCGACACCATCGCCGGTTTCTACGACAAGGTCCTCGCCTCCGAACCCACCATCAAGCTGGGAGACCACGAGCTCAAGCCCGCGACCCAGAAGGTCGACGTCGACAACAGCGCCCTGACGAACTCCGCCATGGGCTCCAACTCCGGCACCGTCATCGTCCCCGACGCCGTCGTCGACGACGCGCACCTCCAGGTCAAGAGCTCATACCTGCTCGTCAACTACAACAAGCGGGGCGTCAGCACCGAGCAGGGCGACGAGTTCATGAGCCAGGCGGCGCTTAGCCACATCGAGTACAGCAACATCAGGTCGGGCAGCGACGTCTTCGGCTTCTTCGGGCCCAGCGTGACCCGCAGTCAGATGCTCGCCCAAACCAACACGACGGCGGGCGCCGTCAGCTACCTCGCCATCTACATCGGCTTCGTGCTCGTGATCGCCTGCGCCGCCATCCTTGCCATCCAACAGCTCTCCGGCGTGTCCGACGCCAGCCGCAGCTATCGCGTGCTCTCCGAGCTCGGCTGCGACAAGCGACAGGTCGCCCACTCCATGCTCGCGCAGCAGACCGTGTTCTTCATGTTCCCGCTCGCGGTCGGCGTCGCCCACTCGCTCGTGGCGCTGAGGGTCGTCATCGACCTCGTCAGGTTGTTCGGCGGCCTCACCATCAGCGCCATGGTGGGCTTCACCTGCGTGATCTTCCTCGCTGCATACGGTGGCTACTTCCTGGTCACCTACGCCATGAGCCGCGGCATCCTGAACGACGCAGTTCGCATCCGTTACACGGCGTAGCGCGAGCGGCGAGCAGGACACTGCCTGGCACCCGAGGGTCGGCCACATGGCCGGCCCTCTTTCTTTCGTCCGAGCTCGGACCCGCGGGCGGCGGGGCGAGCGCGCCGGGCGCTCGGCAAGCCTCGAGCGGCAACGCCCGAACATGCGGGCGGCCAGGCCGAGCCAACAGCGCGCAGCCGCTAGTCCTCGAAGTAGTGCATCTTGTTAGCGGGGAAGGCAAACGTCACGGAGAAGAACTCGTCCTCTGCCGAGTCAACCGCGACCGAGACGCCCATCTTCCGGGCGAGGCGCGCGACGAGCCAAAGGCCCAGGCCCGTCGACTGCTTGTGGGTGCGGCCGTTGTCGCCCGTGAAGCCGCGCTCGAGCACGCGCGGCAGGTCCGCCGCACTCACACCGCATCCGTTATCCCGCACGGTCAGTTCAACGCGCTCGTTCGCGAGGCCCTCGTCCAAGAGGCGCGCGTCAAACCAGACCTGAGGCCAGCCCTCGCAACCGGGGCGCACGTAGCGGGCCGTGTTCTGGAGGAGCTGCCCCAGCATGAAGACGAGCCACTTGTCGTCCGTGAAGACCTTGAGGTCGAGGCCCTCGCCCAGGCGCGGCGTCACGCCGGCGGCGATGAGCAGGTTCGCGTTGGCCTTGATGGCCGAGGCCACCATCTCGCGAAGCGAGTGGGAGCGGACGAGGAAGTCACGCTCGAGCGTCTCGGAGCGCGCGTAGAACAGCGCCTGCTCAACGTAGCGCTCGACGCGGGCGAGCTCGTCTTCGACCGAGCGCAAGCGCGGAACGACCGGCTCGACCTCGCGCGGGCAGACCGCGCACGCATCCGCGTCCTCCTCGAGGTTTGAGAGCGCCAGGCGCGCGGCGGTAATCGGGCTCTTTGCCTCATGCACCCAGGTCTCGACGTAGGCGCGATACTCCCCGACGAAGCGGCGCTGCTCGGCGACCTCGTCGTTGGCGGACTTCGCCACGGAGACAAGCGCGTCATAGGCCGCCTGGCCCTCGGGAAACTCCGGCCTGTCGATGAGCTCGGGCAGCAGGCACGCGTTGTCGAGCGAGGAGCAGGTCTCGGAGAGGGAGTCCCAGAAGCCGCGCTCGCGGGCAAACCCCAGCGCGACGGCGACAACCGCCGAGACGAGCACGATCGAGCAAACGAACGCGACAAAGTCCGTACCCATGCCGGAGATGCGCAGCACGAGCACGAGGAGGAGCTCGAGCGCCACGAGGACCAGAAGCTCCGGGACGCGCGAGCGGATGTAGCTTCCCAGCCTCATCGGCTACGCCCGGACCGAATAGCCCTGGCCACGGTGCGTGACCAGGAAGCCCTCGACGCCCACCCTCGCGAGCTGGGCACGGAGGCGGTTCACGTTGACCGTAAGCGTGTTGTCATCGACGAAAGCGTCTGAGTCCCAGAGCTCGCGCATAAGGTCCTCGCGCGAGACGATCGCGGGGGAACGGCGCATGAGCAGGCCCAGAATACGCATCTCGTTCTTGGTGAGCTCGACGGTCTTGCCGTTCGCGGCGGCGCAGGAGCGGGAGAGGTCGAGCGTCACGGCCCCGCGCTCGATGGTCGAGGCGGGTGCCGCAGCCTGGCCCGCGCGACGCAGCAGGGCCTGGATGTGGGCCACAAGCACGCGAGGGCTATAGGGCTTGGGCACGAAGTCGTCCGCGCCCAGCGTCATGGAGACCACCTCGTCCGCCTCGGTCACGCGGCTCGTGAGCACGATGACCGGGACGGAGGAGGCGGCGCGGATCTCCCGGCAGACGAGCTGCCCATCCGTGCCCGGAAGCGTGAGATCGAGAAGGGCGAGGTCCGGGGCGGCGGCGAGGGCGAGCTCGGCGGCACGGGAGAAGTCCTCGCACGCCTCGACCTCGAAGCCCTCGCGCTCGAGCATGCGAACGAGCTCGACGCGGATGCCTTCGTCGTCCTCTATGACATAGATTTTGGACAACGCTCCCCCAAACCAAATGCCGGCGGGCCGAAGCCCGCCGGACTACCACCAGCTACTAGTGACGGAAGTGCCTGGTTCCGGTGAACACCATGGCGATGCCGTGCTCGTCGCAGGCCTGGATGGACTCCTCGTCGCGAATGGAGCCGCCGGGCTGGATGATCGCGGTGATGCCGTGTTCGGCGAGGACGTCAACGTCATCGCGGAACGGCAGGAAGGCGTCGGACGCGGCGACCATGCCCTCGGTCGAGACGCCCATGCGCTCGCAGGCGGCCTCGGCGCGCTCGCAGGCGATGCGAGCGGAGTCCGTGCGGTTGGGCTGGCCGGGGCCCATGCCGATGCCGGCGCGGCCCTTGGCGACGAGGATGGCGTTGGACTTCACGGCCTTGCAGACGCGCCAGGCGAACAGCAGGTCGTCCATCTCGGGGTCCGTGGGCTTGCGCTTGGTGGGCACCGTGAAGGTCGCAGGGTCCTCGCTCACGTGGTCGATGTCCTGGACGAGGACGCCGCCGTCGACGGTGCGGACCTCGTGACCGATCGTGCGGTCGACGCCGCCGGTGGCGAGCACGCGCATGTTCTTGCGCTTGGAGAGGCGCTCGAGGGCCTCGGGCGTATAGCTCGGGGCGATCATGACCTCGACGAACTGCTTGTTCACGTCGGCGAAGTGCTCGCACAGCGACAGGGGCACCTCACGGTTGACGGCGATGATGCCACCATAGGCGGAGATGGGGTCGCAGGCGAAGGCACGGTCATACGCCTCGGTGACATCCGCGGCGGTGGCGGAGCCACACGGATTCTGGTGCTTGAGGATGACCACCGCGGGCTCGTCGAACTCGCGGACGGCCGCCCAGGCGGCGTCGGCGTCGAGGATGTTGTTGTAGGAGAGCGGCTTGCCCTGGATCTGCTCGGCGCGAGCGAGCGAGTGCTCCGGCGCATCCGGGCTCACGTAGAAGGCGGCAGCCTGCTGCGGGTTCTCGCCGTAGCGGAGGTCCTGCTCCTTCGTGGCGGTGAGGACGAACTTCTCGGGGAAGGCGCTCGTGGCCTCGCCCTCGGCGGAGGCCTTGGCGGCCTGCTCGCCCAGCCAGGCGGCGATGGCCGTGTCATAGGCGGCGGTCGTCTGGTAGACCTTCAGCTGCAGGCGGCGACGGGTCTCGAGCGTGGTGGCGCCGTCGTTGGCGCGCATCTCGGCGAGGACGGCGTCGTAGTCCGCCGGGTCGCTGACGACGGTCACGGCGTCGGCGTTCTTGGCGGCGGAACGGAGCATGGAGGGGCCACCGATGTCGATGTGCTCGATGGCGTCCGCGAAGGTGACGTCGGGCTTGGCGACGGTCTTCTCGAACTCGTAGAGGTTGACGACGACAAGGTCGATCATGCCGATGCCATGCTCCGCGGCCTCGGCCATGTGCTTCTCGTCGTCGCGGCGGGCAAGCAGGCCGCCGTGCACCTTGGGGTGCAGGGTCTTGACGCGACCATCCATCATCTCGGGGAATCCCGTGTACTGCTCGATGGGGACGACGTTGACGCCGGCGTCCGCGAGCACGCGGGCCGTGCCGCCGGTAGAAATCACCTCGACGCCGAACTCATCCTCGAGCGTCTTGACGAACTCGACGACACCGGTCTTGTCAGTGACCGAGACGAGCGCCCTCTTGATGGAACCCTGTGCCATGAAACCTCCTCGTTGATTGCTAGCAGTCCGGGAGCGGCCTCCGCCAGGCACGCGCAGCGCCAAAAGATGGCACAGGGGACGCCCGGGGTTTCAACTCCCAACGCTTCATTGTGACGCATGCGGCGCCTTCTCGCCCGTCCAGAACGCGAAAAACGGGTAGGCTTTTGGAATAGCACCCGAAACGGAGGAATTATGGCTTTGTTTGGCGACGGCATCACGTTCGAACCACTCACCGTAGATGACCTAGACGACATCGCAGGCCTTGCTGCGGACGCCTGGTATTCGCCCGACGGGCTGGGGGACATGACGAGCGCCGCCATGGAGGGCACGTGGCTCGACGACTCAGAGCGCGACCGCGTGGCGCGCCTCATGGCGACCGATGAGATCGCCGCCTATCTCCAGGAGATGACGTGGGGCGTGAAGGCCCTGCTCAAGGGCAGGATGGTTGGCGTCATTGTGACGCATGGCACCCACACGAGCGCAGAGACTGCCGAGCATTTCGGGCACGTTGGTGCGGAGGCCCGCAAGCGCGCCGAGGAGCTCCTCACGGCGGCACGCGAGCGCGCCGAACACCCGGACAACATCGAGCCAACCGAACCCATCTACCTCGATGAAATCCGCGCCACGAAGGAAATGCGCGCCGAGGCGGACCTCAGCTCTATTCCGCGCATCCTCCTGCTCGTAGTCAGCGCGGAGGCGCGCGGCCACGGCCTTGGCAAGCGCCTCATCAACCGGGCACTCGACCACTTCCGTCGCCACGGCGCGGAGCGCTATTGGCTCGTCACGGACACGGACTGCGATTGGACCTTCTACGAGCACCTTGGCCTCGAGAGGCTCGCGGATCGCCCCGGCATGGTGCCTGGCGCCCCGGAGCATTACTTTGTCTACGGAGGCAGGGCCTAGGCGCCAGAGAACGCAAGCGCGGCCAGCGTGCCAGAGGTGGAATCCTGCAGGCTGCGCAACGTCGCGAGCGCCAGAGAGCACAAACACGACCGGCGTGCCTGATGCACCAGGCACGCCGGTCGCTCAACAAAGGCCGCGCGGACGCGCGAGCACGCTAGAACGCGCCGCCTCCGCCGCCTCCGCCACCGCCTCCGCCGCCACCGCCGGAGAATCCACCGCCGCCACCGCCGCCGGAACTCGAGGAAGACGCAGCGAGGGCGGCAGTGCTTACGTTGTGGGCGCTGCCGAAGTCCGTGGTGAGGCAGCTGGCGGGCCTATCGAGGCCGACATAGCCGTAGTCGTGGAGCCAGCAGTAGCTGTAGAAGTACGGACTTGCGAGGACCTCGGGCGCCGCGACCTTGAGCTGCTCGATCACGCGATCCGCCACGCCGAGGACGACGGCCATGACGAGCAGGCGATCCCACAGGGCGACGTCGCGAGGCACCGCCTCGTTGAGCAGCGTGAAGTCCTTGAGCCAGCGCTTGAGGGCCTCAAGCTTGCCCGCAAGCTCCATGCCCTCGCGAGACATCGGCGCGAGCCTGGCGCACGTGATGATGCCGACCGTCATCGCCACGATAGAGAGCACAAGCACGGCAATGCCCGCCAAGATGGCGTCATCAGCCAAGAGCACAACGCCGCAGACCATGCCCACCAGGCCAAACAGCACGGAGAAGATGGCAAGAGGAACACGGCCGGTCACCTCTTCGCCATTGAAGAAGCCTCGTTTCTCTGCGACCGCCTTGACCTCGTGCTCCCAGTCGCTCAGGGCCTCGCTATAGGTGGCGGGTGCCTTCTTGGCGGCGCGCTTGAAATCCGAGAAGCGCAGCGTGGAATAGCCGGCGGCGGGAGCCGTGCTCATCTTGCGGTCCTTGCCGCGGGGTGCCACGACGTCAAACATGAGATGCATCGCGGCATCATCGATAGGATCGGTCGCAACGCGCGCACTGCGAGTGATCTGATAGTCCTTCGCTCTGCCCTTGCTATCGCAGACGAGGTCAAGGCCGATGATGCCATCGTCCGTGAGCTTCATAAGCGTGGCGGTGAAGCATTCGCTCGGAACCTTGCCACCCTTCAGCAGCGCGCCAAGCACGGCGGGATGGTCTGCAGAGGGGACGTCGCGGAAGTACTCGTCTGGGAAGGCCTTCCTGCGCATACGCTTATAACGCCTCGTCAGGAAGAGCGTCAGACCTCCCGTCGCCGCGATCGAGATGCCGCCCACGGTCCCAAAGATCGCAAGCTCGAGGCGAGCGCGCTCGCGACGCTCGTTCGCCTCGTCTGCCCAGCGCTGCTCGTCACGCAGGATCGAAGACATGTGCTCGGTGGAGCTGGGCACCATGCCCGTGAGCCACTCGACCGGGAAGGTCACGCGGGCCTCGGCGTACTCGCTCGTTCCCACGCCGGGAATGGTGTAGACGATCTCGTTGCCGTCGAAGGCGAGCGACGCGTCAAGCGGGCCATGGCCCCAGGCGCGGACGTTATCCTCGGGACGCACCGTCTCACCAGCGGGGACGGGAAGATGAACGCGATAGGTGACGTTATCAGAGGGCACGTCCCAGCCGTTCGAGACGAGCTTCCAGTAGAGTTCGCCGGTATCGGCCCAGGCGTTGACCACGTTGGTGACGGTGTAGGTGATGCGCACCGTGGCAGATTCGTCCTCGTGCGAGGAGAAGATCTTCACCTTGAGCGCGCTGCCGCTGTCCGTGAGCTGATAGGTGCCATCAGCCCCCGAATCAGACTCGGTGAAGCCGCCCAGCTCGGGAGAGGACAGGTCCTCCACCGCGATGTTGGTGATGTTCACGTCACCAGAGTTGGTGGTGGCAACGGGCCCGCGCTTCGAGAGGTTCCAGTAGACGCCATGGAAAGACCCGTCGAAGTCGAAGGTTCGCTCCTCGGCAACCGTAATCGACCCGTCCGTGTTGACGGTTAGATCCCCAACAACCTCGTTAATCGAATACTCGCGCGCCTGCGCCGGCGTGGGCGCGAGGACGAGGGCAAGTGCGAGAAGCGCGATGACGGGGACGAGCGCCCCGACTATCCCGCGCCACCTCTTGCAAGACATAGCCATGTGGCTCCCTTGAACGGGCCAGTGTTGGCCACATGGTACCCGATGGAGGACGATGTCAGCCTGCGGGTGGGAACACGGCGGCCGCCCAGTGCGACGACGCGAATCGGCACTCACGGCAGCGGCCCGGTACGGTTGGGGGCCACAGCACGACAACACAGGCCGGCACAGCGCATCGGCGCAAAAGAAAAGCCCCGCGGGGATGAATCCCTGCGGGGCTGCGCGTTCTGGCGGAGAGCTGGGGATTCGAACCCCAGATACCCTTGGGGGGTATACTCGCTTAGCAGGCGAGCACCTTCGGCCTCTCGGTCAGCTCTCCGTAAAAGGTGCTAGAGAATCATACCTCACACCGGCAAAACTGCAAGGGTTTCCTCACACGAAAGACAAGAAGTCTTCGTCCACCACTATATCCTCGCGATGACTGGCGACCGTCCCCCACGAAAAACGGGGTACGAGGGCATCCGCAGTCAGGCTCTCCCCCACCTCGGCAAGGCCCAGACGGCTCGCGATGGCGCCAATCAGAAGACCGGGAGTCTCGAAACGCTCGCGGAGGGCGCCCAGATCGAGGTCTCGCTCGCGCTTGGAGAGGCGGCGGCCGTCCGGCGCCACAAGCAGCGGCACGTGGCCATACTCCGGATTGCCGTAGCCCAGCAGGCTCTGGAGATACATCTGACGAGGCGCGGAACCCAACAGGTCACGCCCGCGGACCACCTGCGTGACGCCCATCTCCGCGTCATCGACCACCACGGCAAGCTGATAGGCGACCACGCCGTCGCTTCTCCGTACGAGAAAGTCCCCGCACTCGTGTGCCAGCACCTCGCGTTGCGCCCCATAGGCGAGGTCACAGAAGTCGATGGTGCCCGCCGGATCGGCGGCATCGGGCACTCGCAGGCGCGTCGCCGGGGGACGCACGGCAGCTCGCGCCGCAACCTCATCGGCGGAAAGGCCACGACACGTACCGGCATAGACGTAGGTGCCGTCGCTCGCATGGGGCGCCGTCGCCGCATGGAGCTCGCTGCGGGTGCAGAAGCATGGATACGTGAGCCGCAGGCCCTTCGAACCGGCCTCTATGCCGCTGCCGCCGAGACGGTCGATCGCGGCGGCGTAGACCTCGGCGCGCTCGCTCTGCCAGAAGGGGCCCTCGTCCCAGTCAAGGCCAAGCCAGTTCAGGTCATCCATGATGAGGCGGGCTGCCTCGCGACTCTGGGCGCGAGGGTCGAGGTCCTCGATGCGGAGGACCATACGTCCGCCCGCAGAGCGAGCCGACAGCCACGCCAAGAGGCACGACGCAACGTTTCCCAGATGCATACGCCCGGACGGCGTGGGCGCAAAACGCCCGACGACGCGCTTGGGCGCCGTCGGGCGGGCGATGTTGGTGTCATGAGCGATATTCATGTCGTTCAGTATGGCACATGCGGAGCGAACGCCATGGCACGGCGCCCGAGCGGCACGAGGTACTGGACGCGGAGACTACATCGGCAGCGTGGTCTGCGCGATATAAGTGCGCGTGGCGTACTCGCGATCAAGATCGTACAGGCCCTTGGGGTCAGTGCCGAAGAGCTTCATGTTGCTAATCATGTCGCGCGCGTTGGCCTCTTCCTCGCCCTGCTCCTTCACGAACCAGTCGAGCATCTGCATGGCGCGAATGTCGTGGGCCTCCTGGGCAACCTCGTAGCAGTGGTGGATGAGGCTCGTAACGTACTCCTCGTGCTCGAGGCCGGCCTCGAGCGGCTCGAGGTCGTTGGAGAAGGTCTTGTCGGGCTTGTCGATGGCCTCCATCGTGGGCTTGTAGTCATTGTCGAGCAGGTAGCGGCGGAGAGCCTTGGCGTGGTCCGTCTCCTCCTGGACCTGGATCATGTACCAGTTGGCAAAGCCCTTGAGACCACGATCCTCGTAGTAGTCAGCGAAGGTGAGATAGAGGTAGGCGCTGTAGAGCTCCTTGTTGATCTGGTCCTCAAGCACCTTGGCGACGTTCTCGTTGATAGCCATAGAGTCTTCCTTCCAACGTATTGAACAGACTGTTAATCCGATAAGCAAACATACCCAAACGCCCGCGTGTCATGCTCGCCATACGAGATTCCCAACAAAGATGAACCCACTACGGACGCAAAGACACGCGACTTCTATTCGCCCTCAAGATCAGCCATTGGTGTCTGATTGGAAAACCCCTGCTCAAGGGCGTTGCTCAAAAATTTTTTACTGAATTTCGAAAAAGTACTTGACGAAGAGTAGGTCGAATGCGAGTATATCTAACTGCACTGCGGCATTAGCTCAGCTGGATAGAGCGTTTGACTACGAATCAAAAGGTCATAGGTTCGAATCCTATATGCCGCACCATTAAAAAGACGCAGGTGGTTGTCTTCGGACGGCCACCTGCTTTTTTGTGTATCGCGGCAAAGCCATCTTCCGACTCGAATTGGGCCGAGGCGAATAGAGCTGAGGCGCCTCATCCCGAATAGGGCCGAGCCTCCCCTGACCTAGGAAAGCGCCAAGGGGGCTCGGCCGGACCACCAATCACACCCACGCACGGACCCAGTAGGCAGCCCATCGCAAGCGGCTATTCGAACAAGGCCCCCATCAGCGCCTCGTCTCCCTCAAGGCGAACCGCCGTTGCATCCGGACCAAACGCTCGATAGGCATAGGGCACCTTCGCCGCATCAAGGATGTCAAGGAGATCCGAAAACTGCACCTCATCATCCGCGAAGAGCGCCGTGAGCAGTGCGGGCAGAGTCCTCTCAACGCTGGGGAGGGGACCGGCCAGCACCTCAATGAGCGCAGGCAAATTCTGGGCCGTCACGCACGCGCAGCCGATATGCCACGGCACATCATAGACATCAAGTGTGGTATCGCCCTCCGTACGGCAAACGACAAGCACACCTTCTGGCTTCTCGACAAGGCCCATCTGGACCGTCTCCCGAGAAGAGCAACGCCTTGCCAGAACCGTGCATCCATCAGACGTGATCGTGATGTCGCGCATACCATCTCCCATCTCTTGGCCTCTGATAGACAGAGGATACAGCCCCTATCTGACACTAAACCGAACTAATGTTTGCTTACACAAACGCTCTACCTCGTGTTATCCATTCCAGATTAGTCATAAAAAGAGGGGCTGCCGCCTAAGCGACAGCCCCTCCTCAAAAAATCGCACTCGCTACGTTGCTAATCTAGCGTGGCTGAGCCCATCTAGTCGATGGAGACCTTGGTGACGTTGGCCTTCTCGTCCTGCTTCGGGACGTTGACGGTCAGGACACCGTCGGCGAGCTTGGCGGACAAGCCACTCGTAGCAGCATCCTTCAGGAAGACGCCGCGCGTGCAGGTGTACTCGCCGGTCTCACGCTGCAGATAGTTCTTTGCCTTCTGCTCGTCAGAGTCCTTCTTATCAACCGTGATGGAAAGACGACCCTCGTTGAGCTCGACGTCGATCTGATCGCGCGTGACACCAGGAACGTGAGCGCTGACCACATAGGCATCGCCAGCATCCTCGACATCCATCTTGAAGTCTGCCGCCGCAGTGGCCGGAGCGAGGAAGCTGTCGAAGACGTCATCGAACGGGAAGGCCACACGCGCGAGACGGTTGTAACGGTCATACGGAATCATGCTTGCCATGGTTACCACTCCTTTTGTGGTTGTGGGCACCTCGCATTGCCTGTGCCCCTTGTGTCGCTGGTATATGTTCCCGCGACGATTGTTTCTAAACACGTCAATACAAGATTTCTTAGTCTTTTTGCTAATAAAATCTAAGTCTGTCTATATAAGGTCTCATAAGCGAACAAGAGCCCGTGCAAGCTTTCGTCGCTCCGGCGCCCTCCCCTCCCCGCCCCAACGCCACATCCACGCAGCACATTCGCGCCGAGACGTACGAACGGCAGTATCCCGGCATGGGAAAAGGTCATGAGAAATTGAGCCATACCAACCCTGAGGGGGTACACTCACAGGGACTGAGACATGCTCCAAAAGGGGACTGGAATGACGAACGATCAAGACCGCAATTCCACGGATGAAATCGATGCCATGGGCGCCGAGGCACAGGAGCCCTCTGGAGAGGGCCAAGAGGAGCGTCCCGCATATTCGCAGGAGTCTTTTGAGCGAGATAGCGAGGGGCGTCCCGCGTACGTGCGTCAACCCAAGCCTCATCGCCGCCAGCCGCCCGTGAATGACCTCCAGGCGGACAAGGCCTACGAGAACAACTACTCCTTCGACTCGAGCTACACGCTCAAGAATCGCGTCGCGCCCTCAAGGGGCGTCTATCGCCACTCCCGCTCCCAGCAGGAGAAGGTGCGCCAGGAGCTCAAGTACGGCCAGTATCTCTCCGTCCCAAAAGGCAACCGCGAGATCTTCGGCTCGCATGAAAAGGAGCAGAAGCGCCACATCGTGGTTGTCGGTATCGTCGTAGTGGCCATCGTTGCGATCCTGCTCATCATTTTCTGGCCCAAGTAGGGCACACGAGATCACACACCCGTCGAGCCCAACGGCGCCACGAATCGTATGCACCAAGCCCAACGGCGTACCGCAAACTGACCAGCAGCGAAGAGCCCGGCTCCGAATCCCATCGGAGCCGGGCCTTCGCATTAGCCTGTCGCCCACGCGAGGCGATGATGGCTCTGTCTGAATTCGATTTTTGTTACTTCGAAGTTGTATTTGTGCTGAGCCATAATTTTGATTCCAGAAGCGATCTAGACAGATAGCGCTCATCTCAGTTTTTCAACCGCTTGCCGACTGTTTGTCAATTCTGGGAAGCGACCAATCATCCGCTGCAAACCAATAACACCTCAAAGCTGGCAAACAGTCTACCTGCACTTTTCTGCACATTTCGCTGCGCAGATTTCATTTTGATCAGCCCGATATTCGATTTTCACGCCGTGAAATTTTGTAGCGTCAATATTTACACCTTCAAAATCCTCCTTTATATTGTCCTCAGTCATGGAAGGCCCATCATCAACAAAGGAGACTCTATGGAAGGCATCATGTTCTATGTTCCCCTAGGAATCGGCGTGTTGGGTAACATCCTGTACAACGTCTTCGCCAAGTCGACTCCCGATGACGCGGACACCTTCGCGTCCCTCACCCTCACCTATGCGGCCGGCATGGCTGCCACCTTCGTGATCTACATGGTCACCTCCGGTGGCGACAACATCTTCGCCGAGTTCGCTAAGGCAAACTGGGCTTCCTACGCCCTCGGTTTGTGCATCGTAGGCTGCGATGTCGCGATCATCCTGCTTTATCGCGTCGGTTGGGACATCAGCGTCGGCACTCTCGTAGGCAACATCTCTGTCTCCCTTGCCCTCGTCGTTGTTGGCGTCCTCCTCTGGAATGAGTCCCTCGACGCGATGAAGATCGCCGGCATCGCAGTCTGCCTGCTTGGCCTTTACGTCGTCAACCGCCCCGAGAAGGCGGTCGAGGGTGCGGAAGAGGCTGTTGAATACGAGCCCTAAAGCGAGCATGCACCCCCTGGTACGCGGGGTCGAAACCCCAAAAAACGTGATGAGGCGAAGGAGTCCCTTCCCCTCGTGTCCCCTTCTCCCCCGCGTACCCCCCCCTCCAAACTTAAGGAGAGCACAATGAGCAACCGTATCGACATGGTCATCCTCGCAGGCGCCATGTGGCGCGGCATCAGCCGCGACGAGATACCCGCCGCCGGCGGCATCGCGATCAGCGGCGAGCGCATCGTCGCCGTTGGCACCCCCGAGCAGATTGAGGCTCTTGCCGGTCCCGACACCGTCATCCGCCGCTACGGCGATGACAAGCTCCTCATGCCCGCTCTCTGCGACGCCCACCTCCACCTCGAGAACACCGTTCTCTGTGAGAGCGGCCCAGTGCTTCGCTACGTCGGCACCGAGGAGGAGTGCGTCGCCAACTGTAAGGCTTGGCACGAGGCCAACCCGGACTCCCACTGGGTCATTGGCTTTGGCTGGCACCAGGCCAACTGGCCCGGCTGCAAGGTCCCCACTAAGGACCTGCTGACCGAGGCCCTGCCCGACAACCCCGCCTTCCTGCTCGACATCGACACCCACTGCGCTTGGCTGAACCAGAAGGCCCTCGACGAGCTCGAGATTACCGCCGAGACCCCCGATCCCATCGGCGGCCGCATCTGGCGTGACGAGAACGGCGAACCGACCGGCTACCTCGAGGAGTCCGCCGCCCTCAACATCGAGCCCGACGTCCTCAAGCGCGCCATCTCCGATCCCGCCGTTCGCGCGGGCAAGCTTCTCGAGACCATCGAATTGCTCAACCGCCGCGGCGTCACCGAGGTCTGGGACGCCTTCGACACACCTGAGACCTGGTACGAGGCCCTTGAGGATCTTCAGGAGCAGGGCAAGCTCAACCTTCGCGTCAACACCTGCGCCCTAATCAATGACAACCCCGACTTCATCGAGACCGCTCAGAAGATGGCCGAGCGTTATCCCAACATCGAGGACTTTATTACCTTCTGGGGCTTCAAGGTCATCGGCGACGGCGTCGGCGGAGCCCACACCGCCTGGATGTGCGATCCCTACGCTGACGATCCCTCCACCTCCGGCGGCTGCCTTCTCGAGCCCGAGGAGTTCAGGCGTCGCATCCTTGCCTGCGAGGAGACCGGCATGCCGGTTCATGTCCACGCCTGCGGCACCCGCACCGTCGAATACGCCCTTGATTGCTTCGAGGAGGCCGTCAAGGCAGGCTATGTCCAGGGCCAGCGCAACTGCATCACCCACTGCGACACCGTGAACCCCAAGGACTTCCCGCGCTTCCGTGAGCTCGGCGTTGTCGCCGCGCTGCAGCCCGACATGCTCGCCCCGACGCCTACGTACGAGACCGACTTCTATCGCAAGACGTTCGGCGACGCTGTCTACAAGTACGCCTGGGCCAACCGCTCCATGTTCGACAACTGCGACTACATCTCCTTCAGCTCCGACTCCCCGGTCGGCTTCGCTGGCAAGCTCGACCAGGTCTTCCGTTCCACCCAGCGCACCTTCAACGACGGCCTGCCCGTCGGCGGCATCCATCCCGAGCAGAAGATTTCCGTCTCCGAAGCTCTGTGGGCCTTCACCTGGGGTGGCGCCTACCAGCTCAACAAGGAGGGAATCAAGGGCTCCCTCGAGTGCGGCAAGTTCGCAGACGTCGTCGTTTTCGATCACAACCTGTTCACTTGTGATTCCAAGGACATCCAGATCACCGAGTCGCAGCTGACGCTCGTCAACGGCCGTATCGCCTACGACGCCGAGGCTTAACCAAGTCGAGCAACCGAGAGGAAACTACCATGACCGAAACCGCTAAGAAGACGGGCTTCGCATTCCTCTTCCCCGTCATCCTGATGATCTTCGTGAACGTGGCCTACAACATCGTGGCCAAGCTCACCCCGACAGACGTCAACGCCGTTGCCTCCGTGTTCCTTACTTACGCAACCTGCTGCGCCGCCTCCTTCATCTTCTTCTTCACCACCGCAAAGGATAAAAACTACGGCCGCGCCATCAAGAAGTGCAACTGGTCAGCTCCCGCCATGGGCCTCTCCCTCGTCCTCATGGAGCTCGCCATCCTTCTGCAGTACCGCGCCGGCTGGGACGTCTCCGTCGCTTGCCTGGTCCTCTACGTTATCCTCGCTGTCTGTCTGCTTGCCATCGGCGCAATCTTCTACAAGGAGCGCGTCACGATCTCCCGCATCATCGGCTGCGGAATCTGCTTTGGTGGCCTCGCGCTCGTCATGATGTGCTAATCGCACGCAGACCGCATAAGCTTGGCCTACGGGACGCCGCGTGCTATACAATAGCGGCGCCCCGTAGAGCTATAAGGAGTTGATATGGGAACCTACGCGGTGGGAGATGCCACCAAGGAAAGCATCAAGAACACCGCCCGTACGCTCTTCTACGAACAGGGTGTCTCTTCAGTGTCCGACGCCATCATCTGCCGAGAGGCGGGAGTCCAGCGAGGACTCGTCGGATATCACTTTGGTAGCCGCGGCGGACTTGTTGCTGCCATTTACCACGAGCACGTCGAGGCATTGCGCGAAGCCGTGGAGCGTCGCTTCCCAACGGACGATCCGGCTCTTGCCTACTGCATCCTCGAGTATCTGCTCGTCGATTGCCTTCATCGCAACGAGCGTCTCCGTCGTTTCTACGTCGACATCATCGCGTACCCCGAGGTCTCTGACGACGAGGTCCGCGTCCAGCACGAGCAGTTCTCGAAGATCTTGGCACGCAAGACCGGCAGCTGTGACATTACCAAGCTCAAGATTGCTGTCACGCTCTCTCAGGGAGCGTTCAACGAGATGATTCGCTGCATCGAGTCCGGCTATCTCGACGGCGAACTCGACAAGCTCCTCGCGGTCGACCTCCGCATGTCCATGTCACTCGTCGACGTCCATGACGCGGAGGCGCAGGACCTCCTCAGGAAGACCATCGAGATGACCGAGGGCTATCGCCTCGCCGTGGGCAAGACCCTGAGGCCTCGCATCATGAAGGCGAGCCCGACGCTCTAAGCGAGCGCCTACGAGGCAGCGTGAGGGCTTCCCAACACGCCGACGTCGCTCACATAGGCAGGCTCGGGGACACCATCGCAGAATGGAGCCCCTGTTTGCATGCACGGGCTGCATACAAGGTCTGCGCGCGCAGGTTGTGTATGCGGGGACGAGGGCCTGGCTAGGCGAGACTTCCAAGGACGGCGGCGATGCGGTCAGAGAGCTCCCAGAACCTGTCGGGAACCTCGATGGGACCATGCTCGCGCATGTACTCCGCCTCCTCGCGCCCGTCGGGCTCGAACTTGACCAGCAAACAACCTAGCAGGGAGAGCACGTCGTGGCCCTCGGCGCGGATTGTCTCGTCGTCGACGCCGAGCCCGAGTTGGGCCTCGTACGCCTCGACGCATGCCTCCACGTACGGGAGGGTGCGCTCGCCGCACTCCTCGATGCCGGAAACGACCACGACCATAAGGTCGGCGATGATCAGATTGCCCGCGACCGAGAGGTGCTGGGCCTGGTCAGCCGCATGGTGCATCTGGCGGCAGCTGTTGAGCAAACGGAAGAGGGAGTGGCATATCTCGCCGAAGCGCGCGGGATCAACGACCTCGCTGCGGGCGCGGTTAAGGTCATAGACGAGGTCGCTGGTCTTCCACTCGCCCACGCTGACGCCAGAGACGAGCTGGTCGACGAGCGGCATCAGCGACTCCGCGCCATCCCATCCCCACCTCACATCCACGCGGATGCCATGATCGGGATAGTGGTTGATTGGCTGGAGCCAATAGACTTGGTCTTCGGAATCGACGACTGAGAACCGTGTGACGAGCACGGAGCAACCCTGTGCCTCGACGACACGCTCGTCAAGAAAACGCCAGCCCGGCTCCCGTACGTCAAGCACGAGGAGTCGGGCGTAGGCATAGTAGAGCTCGATGAAGCCGGACTTGTCGAACTGGAGAAGATCCTCAAGAGAGACGGGCATCGCGACGCCGGATATCACCCGAATGGGACTCGTCTCGTCCCGGGACGTGGCCACGAAGGCGGACCCGTCCGTCGGGGAACCGTCGAGGACGAAGCCGTCCGGAATGGCGATGCTGAAATGCGGGCAAGACCCGCGCACGCCGTCCTCGAAAGTGAGGGTTGGGGGCTTGAAGGGCTCACACGCGCTACGCTCAGCAGCTTTGGCGGCCATGTTACTCCCTAAGACGAAGAGCTCGCGACCAGAACAAGGGGTGACACGCCGACATTCCAAATATGTGGAAACGTTTTCGTTTTATACGTCAGGCGTTAGGCAAGTCATCGCCATTTAAGGACTTCGCCCCGCCGAAGCGACGGGACAGAGGCGTGACGTGCCAGCAATCAGACGTTTGGCCAGCAAGTACCTCCTACCCCTCCCTACGCCTTTTTATGCAAGGAGCCCGCCAGCCGGCGCAAAACCGGTCTGACGGGCTCTCTTATGTGTTACGGCTCTAATGGGCACAGCGGCTGCGCGGCCGTGGAGCGCGGGCGCGCGGTGGATGCGGCGCCGCGGCGCGGGGGGCGGTGGCCCAGGGCTAGCGGGGACGCTTCCTCACTACGACCACGGGTCGCGCTCGAAGAGGGGCTCGGGCGTCGGCCTGCGGTCCGAGAAGGGGTCGTAGCCGTCGTCATCCTCGTTCTCCGCGCGGAGGAAGGGGTCGGTCACGGGAGCCTTGCGCGCCTCGGGCTGCGCGGCGGGCACGCCCGCCTGCGACGCGGAAATCTCCATGGGCTCGTCCGGGGTTGCCACTACTCCACCTCATCTGCCGTGACGGGTACGTCTGACGCAGCGACGCGTTCGGCGAAGAACTCGTTGTTGCCGCGGACATCGATCTTAACCGAGTCACCCTCGTGGAGCTCGCCGGCGATGATGAGGTTGGCGACGTTGTCCACGACCTGGCGCTGAATCAGGCGCTTGAGCGGACGCGCGCCATAGACCGGGTCGAGGCCATCGAGGGCCAGCGCCTCGATCGCGGCAGGCGTGAGCGTAAGCAAGATGCGCTCGTTGTCGAGACGCTCGCGAACGCCCTTGAGCTGGATGTCCACGATCTTCTCGATATCTGCCAGGCCAAGCGGATGGAAGACGACGATGTCATCGATACGGTTCAGGAACTCCGGCTTGAAGGTGGCGCGAAGGGCGTCATTGACCTTCCTGTCGACGACGGCCTTGTCTTCTCCACTCTGCTCGCCCGCGGCGATTGCCTGGCTGCCGACGTTGCTCGTCATGATGATGATCGTGTTCTTGAAGCTCACGACACGACCCTGGCCGTCAGTCAGGCGACCATCGTCGAGCACCTGCAGAAGGATGTTGAAGACGTCGGGGTGTGCCTTCTCCATCTCGTCCATGAGGATGACGGAATACGGGCGACGACGCACGGCCTCGGTCAGCTGGCCACCCTCGTCATAGCCCACGTATCCGGGAGGGGCACCGATAAGGCGCTGGACGCTGAACTTCTCCATGTACTCAGACATGTCGATGCGCACGAGGGCGCGCTCGTCATCGAACAGGTAGTCCGCGAGCGCCTTCGCGAGCTCGGTCTTGCCGACGCCGGTGGGGCCGAGGAAGAAGAAGCTGCCAAGCGGGCGGTTCGGGTCCGCGAGGCCGGCACGGCTGCGGCGCACGGCCGCGGCGACCGCGTTCACGGCGGCATCCTGGCCCACAACGCGCTTGTGCAGCTCCGCCTCGAGGTTCTGGAGCTTCTCGACCTCGCCCTGCATCATCTTCGACACGGGCACGCCGGTCCAGGCGCTCACGACCTCGGCGATCTCCTCGCTCGTGACCTCCTCCTTGAGAAGGCCGCCCTCCTGCTGCTTGGCGGTGAGGGCCGCCTCCGCCTCGTCATAGCGCCTCTGCAGGTCTGGGATCGTGGAGTAGCGGAGCTCCGAGGCATGGGCGAGGTCGCCCGCGCGGGTGGCGCGCCCCTCCTCGGTCTTGGCATCATCAATCTGGCGCTTGAGGTCCTGCACCTGGTCGATGGCGCTCTTCTCGTTCTGCCACTTGGCCTTCATGCCATCGAGCTTCTCGCGGGTGGTGGCAATCTCCTTGCGGAGGGTCTCGAGGCGCTCCTTGCTGGCAGCGTCCTCCTCCTTCATGAGGGCCTGCTCCTCGATCTGCATCTGGGTGAGCTGGCGGTCGACGGCGTCGATGTCAGAGGGCATGCTGTCAAGCTCCATGCGCAGGCGGCTCGCCGCCTCATCGACCAGGTCAATCGCCTTGTCAGGGAGGAAGCGATCCGCGATGTAGCGGTTGGAGAGATCTGCGGCGGAGACGAGGGCGGCGTCGGTAATGCGCACGCCGTGATGCATCTCGTACTTCTCCTTCAGACCGCGCAGGATGGAGATGGTGTCCTCCACCGTGGGCTCCGACACGAGCACCGTCTGGAAACGGCGGGCGAGGGCGGCGTCCTTCTCGATGTACTTGCGATACTCGTCGAGCGTCGTGGCACCGATCGCATGGAGCTCGCCGCGGGCCAGGGCCGGCTTCAGGATGTTACCGGCATCCATGGAGCCCTCGGTCGCGCCCGCGCCGACGATGGTGTGGAGCTCATCGATGAACAGGATGACGCGGCCGTCTGCCTTGGCAACCTCCTTGAGCACGCTCTTGAGGCGGTCCTCGAACTCGCCACGGTACTTGGCACCGGCAACCAGGGCGCTCATGTCGAGCTCAACGAGCTCCTTATCCTTCAGCGTGGAAGGAACGTCGCCCGCGACGATACGCTCTGCGAGGCCCTCGACGATGGCGGTCTTGCCCACGCCGGGCTCACCGATGAGCACGGGGTTGTTCTTGGTGCGGCGCGAGAGCACCTGGATGGTGCGGCGAATCTCCTCGACACGGCCGATGACCGGGTCGAGCTTGCCCTGGCGGGCGAGGTCCGTCACGTTGCGGCCGTAGCGCTCGAGCGCCTCGAACTCCGGCTTGGAATCCTGGCTGGTCACGCGCTCGTCACCGCGGAGGTCGTTGTAGGCCTCCTGGATGCGCTTGCCCGTGAGGCCCGCGTCCTTGAGGATGCGGCCGGCATCAGAGCAATCGTCCGCAAGGGCGCAGAGGAGGTGCTCGCTCGTAACATAGGAGTCACCCATCTTGGTGGCGAGCTTCTCCGCGGCGTCAACGACCTTGACGAATTCGTTAGCGAGACCAACCTGCTGGCCCGAACCGCTTACCTTGGGCTCGCGCGCAATCTGGTCATCGACCGCCTTCGCGACGGCGTCAGGGTCCGCCCCGACACGCTCGATGATGGAGCTCAGGTTGCGCTCTCCGGAGTCGAGCAGGGCCTTGAGCAGGTGGGTGGGCTCGACGGAGCCCGCCTGCGCATCCGAGGCGATGCCGATGGCGGCCTGAAGAGCCTCCTGGGCCGTGACGGCCATTTTATCTAGCCTCATAGTTATCACCTCTCTTGGGTGCCCGCCACGACGGTATCCTCGCGGCGGGCTCGCTGTTTATCGCTGTTGATTGTACCCCGCAAGTGTCGCGCGCAAACATAAATCTAAGTGTCTCTGTTATAGATTTCCTAACCTTGTAACACGCAGGGTTCGCAAGTTGACAAAGGGACTGTCCCTTTGTCAACTCAACCTGCAAAAGGGACTGTCCCTTTTGCAGGTTTTGCAGGTCGCACGGATAGCAAGGCCGCGGCACCCGGGAGGGGCGCCGCGGCCTGGTGTTGCGGATATCTTGGAGGCGCTATTCGTCTTGTAGCTTCTCGACATTGCCGCCGAGAAGACCGCGCATGACCTTCTCAGGCGTCATGCCCTCGTAAGGGGCGAGAGCCGTGATGCGCTCGCGGGTCTTGAACTCGCGCACCTGGTCCTCGAGTTCGCGCACGCGGTCGCGGAGCTCGTCAATCTCGCGCTCCATCTCCTCCTCGTGCTCGCGCATGTCGAGGATACGCACCACGCCGGCGAGGTTAATGCCCTCGTCAGTGAGGCGGCCGATAAGCTCAAGGCGCTCGATGTCAGCCTGGGAGTACAGGCGGGTGTTGCCGCGAGAGCGACCAGGGTTCACAAGGCCCTTCTGCTCGTAGACGCGCAACGTCTGCGGATGCATGCCCGTGAGCTCGGCGGCGACACTGATCATGTAGAGCGGCTTGTTGCGGCTCTCCTCTTTCTTGTGGGCCATAGTGGCCCTCCCTCTCCCAAAGCCCGCCGGGCGTCGCTGGCAGGCGGCTTCTCTCTAGCGTCCCTACTCCTTGGCGCCGATGTACTTGTCTACCTCGGCATGATAGCTGCGCTCGTCCGCGTCGCGAAGAGCCTCGAGCGCATCGCGCTCCTTGGTGGTGAGGCGAGTCGGGACCTTGGCGCGAACAGTGACGAACAACGCGCCCCACGATCCCTTGCGCTTCACGCTGGGAGCTCCCAGGTCGCGGAAACGGAAGGTACGGCCATCCTGAGTGCCCGCCGGAACGCGCAGGCGCACCGTGGCCCCGGAAGGCGTGGGAACGTCAACCGAGGTACCCAGAGCAAGATCCCACATGCTCATGGGAAGCTCCATCTTCACGTCCGCGCCGTCGCGCTTGAAGATCGGGTGCTCCGCGACACTCGTCGTGATGACGAGGTCGCCACGGCCGCCGCCGTTCCTGCCGTACTCACCACGGTCATGGTAGCGGAGCTTCATGCCGTCATAGGTTCCTGCCGGCACCTTCACGGTGAGCTTCGCGCGCTCGCCGGACGACGGCACCATATAAGAGACGTCGCGGCTCGTGCCCTTGAAGGCCTCCTCCGGAGTGAGGCTGATGGTGAGCGTTAAATCGCCGCCGCGCATCGACCTGCGCGCTTGAGAGGCGCCCGCGGCACCACCAAATATCTGGGAGAAATCGAAGTTGGCTCCGAAGGCGCCGTCTCCGCTCCGCACGTTGTTGAAGATGTCAGACCAGTTGCCACCCACATTCGTGGTGTACGAGTACCCGCCACCCGGAGCACCGTAGCCACCCCCGGGAATGCCGCCGAACATGAGCATCTGATCGTACTCACGGCGCTTCTTCTCGTCAGAGAGGGTCTCGTACGCCTCGCTGATCTCCTTGAACTTCTGCTCGTCTCCGCCGGCATCGGGGTGATACTTCACCGCGAGCTTGCGGAATGCCTTCTTGATCTCGTCGGCAGTGGCGTCTTTCTTGACGCCAAGCACGTCGTAGAACGTTCTCTGTGCCATGGCGAAGGGCACCCCCTTTCCTAGTCACTTGGCCGGCATGAAGGAACTCGCCCTCACGCCGGCCTGATTGCGTACAGATGCGTGCGCCCGGGATTCCGCCCGGGCGCACGCTTGAACCTACTTAGCTTCGGCGTCCGCCTCAGGCTTTGCCTCGTCTTCCTTGGACTCGACTGGGCGCTTCGGGCCACCGTAGGTCACCGTGACCATGGCCGGCCTCACGACCTTGCCACCAAGGCGATAGCCCTTCTGGTAGACGTCGCGGACCGTCTCGTCATAGGCCTCCGCGTCTTCGACGCGACCCACGGCCTGGTGGTCCTGGGGATCGAAGGGATCGCCGGCAGGGTCGATGACCTCGGCGCCCTGCTTCTCAAGGACGGAAACGACCTTGGCATGAACGGCAGTGACACCGTCCACGAGCTGCTTGGCAACCTCGTTCTCCTCGGCGGCGCTTGCATGCGCAATCGCACGCTCGAGGTCGTCAATTGCCGGCAGGAGGTCCTTCACGAGACCCTCGCAGGCACGCTCGCGCTCGATTGCGCGCTCGCGGTCCATGCGACGACGGTAGTTGTCCCAATCGGCCTGGAGCCTTGAGAGGCGATCGGTCGCGGCAGCAGCCTCGGCCTTAGCGGCGTCAATCTCATCCGAGACGCCGGCGAGCTTCTTGGCGAGCTCGTCGCGCTCGGCACGAAGACCGTCCGCCTCGGACTTGAAGTCCTCGTCCGCAGCGGCCTCACCCGCCTTGATGGCAGCCTCTACGCGGGCGCGCTCTGCCGCCTCGTCATCGGCGTCAGCCTCGACAGCGTCCTCCGCCACCTCGTCGGGCTCGATCACTTCGGCCTCGACAGCCTCGGGCTTCTCAACCTGCTCGGGCTTCTCAACCTGCTCGGGCTTCTCCTCGCCCCCCTTGGGGTCCGGCGCGGGAGCCGGAGTGGCTCCCGCCTGGTTGTTCTTACTGGTGGTGCGAGGCATCGTGACTCACTTCCCGCCTACTGGTTGTTCTGATCGTCGTCGACGACCTCGTAGTCAGCATCGACCACGTCGTCAGAGCCGCCCTGGGCGCCACCCTGAGCGCCAGCCTGGCCAGCGTCAGCCTGAGCGCTGGAGTAGACGACCTCAGCGAGCTTGTGGCCAACCTCCTGGAGCTTCTCGCCGGCAGCCTTGATGGCGTCGATGTCAGTACCCTCGAGGGCCTTCTTGGCCTCGGCGATGGCATCGTCAGCCTGCTGCTTCATGTCAGCGGGAACCTTGTCGCCAAGCTCCTTGACGGTCTGCTCGGTCGAGTAGGCGAGGCTGTCAGTCTGGTTGCGGACCTCGATCTCGTCCTTGTGCTTCTTGTCCTCCTCGGCGTGGGACTCGGCGTCCTTGACCATGCGGTCGACTTCGTCGTCAGAGAGGGCGGTGGAGCCGGAGATGGTGATCTGCTGCTCCTTGCCGGTGCCCTTGTCCTTGGCGGTGACCTTCACGATGCCGTTGGCGTCGATGTCGAAGGTGACCTCGATCTGCGGCACGCCGCGACGCGCGGCGGGGATGCCGGTGAGCTGGAACTTGCCGAGGCTCTTGTTGTCGGCAGCCATCTCGCGCTCGCCCTGGAGGACGTTGATCTCGACGCTGGTCTGGTTGTCAGCGGCGGTGGAGTAGACCTCGGTCTTGGACGTCGGGATGGTGGTGTTGCGGTCGATCATCTTGGTCATGACGCCGCCCATGGTCTCGACGCCAAGGGACAGCGGGGTCACGTCGAGCAGGAGGATGCCCTCGACGTCGCCGGTGAGAACGCCGCCCTGGACGGCAGCGCCGTCAGCGACGACCTCGTCCGGGTTCACGGACATGTTGGGCTGCTTGCCGGTGATCTGCTTGACGAGCTCCTGGACAGCGGGCATACGAGTGGAGCCGCCGACGAGGATGACCTCAGAGACGTCAGAGATCTGCATGTTGGCGTCGTGCAGGGCCTTGGTGACAGGGGCCTTGCAGCGATCGAGCAGGTCACGCGTGATCTTTTCGAACTCAGCGCGGGTCAACGTGTAGTTGAGGTGCAGAGGACCAGACTGGTTCATCGTGATGAACGGCAGGTTGATGGTGGTCTGCTGGCCAGCGGAGAGCTCCTTCTTGGCGTTCTCGGCGGCCTCCTTGAGGCGCTGGAGGGCCATCGGGTCCTTGCGGAGGTCAACGCCGTTCTCCTGCTGGAACTTGTCAGCCATCCAGTCGATCACGCGCTGATCCCAGTCATCGCCGCCGAGGTGGTTGTCACCGTTGGTGGCGAGAACCTCGAAGACGCCGTCAGCGAGGTCGAGCAGGGAGACGTCGAAGGTGCCGCCGCCGAGGTCGAAGACGAGAACCTTCTGCTCCGTGCCCTTCTTGTCGAGGCCATAGGCGAGGGCCGCGGCGGTGGGCTCGTTGACGATACGCTTGACGTTGAGACCGGCGATCTTGCCGGCGTCCTTGGTGGCCTGACGCTGGGCGTCATTGAAGTAGGCAGGGACGGTGATGACGGCGTCAGTCACGGTCTCACCGAGGTACTTCTCGGCGTCAGCCTTCATCTTGGCAAGGACCATAGCGGAGACCTGCTCGGGCGTGAAGTCCTCGCCGTCAATCTCGACGACGGCGCGGCCGCCCTGACCCTCCTTGACCTTGTACGGGACGGTCTTGAGCTCAGAGGTGCACTCAGAGTACTTGCGGCCCATGAAGCGCTTGATGGAGAAGACGGTGTTCTGCGGGTTGGTGACTGCCTGGTTCTTAGCAGACTTACCGACGATACGATCGCCCTCGGCGCGGAAACCGACGACGGACGGAGTGGTGCGGTCGCCCTCGGCGTTCACGATGATGGTGGGCTGGCCGCCCTCGAGGACTGCCATGGCGGAGTTGGTGGTACCGAGGTCAATGCCGAGAATCTTGCTCATAGTTGGCACGTTCCTTTCTTCTTGCGCGCGAGTGCGTGATGCCTCCGCGCTCGCTTGGCCGGCCAGCCAGGTGCCCTGCCGGCCTGCCCGCATCTGCGGGCGCGTTTGTTACTGCACACTATATATCCTTTGCGCGCTCAACTTATACAAAATCTAAGTCGCTTTACGATAGATTTCTTGTTTTGGACACTTTAGGGATCACCGTGAGGCAAACCCCCAGCTCTGGGCTGCGCATGCGCTCCAAACCGCCACCGGCCGTTCGTCCCGGTTAAATACCCTATTAAAGGTGGGGTTTTACCTCGAAGTATGCCGTTCGCGAATGCAAGCCATGCAATTTCCGACAACGTCTTGCATTCGCGCCGCCGATTGGTATTCTCACCTAAAGGAGCAGCTAGAGAGGTTACCAAGGTTTACTTTTTGGCTGCCCCAGCAACTGGGATTCACATTGCTATGGCTTTTTTGGAGAAGGGATCTATCATGGCTCACCCCGTAATCGATACTGACGAGTGCGTCGCCTGCGGCGTTTGCGTTGACACCTGCCCGTGCGATGTCCTCGAGCTCGGCGACGACTCCGCTCAGGTCAAGGACGAGGACTCCTGCGTCGCCTGCGGCTCCTGCCAGGAGGCCTGCCCGGCCGGCGCGATCACCGAGATCGCTGAGGACTAACTAGTTGGGGGACGCCCGGATTCATCCGGGCGATTTGCCGGGCTACGGAGAGGTAGTCCGGCTTGGGCGAATGCCCAGCGCCACAAGGGGGCTTTCGGGCTTGGCGCAAAAAGCGAGAGGGAGGCGAACCGCAAGGCTCGCCTCCCTCTCCTGTTATATGTCGGATGTGTCGGCACCGCGCGACGCCATGGGCGCGGGGCGCATGTCCTCGCGCGTTCCACGGGTCCGGGCGCGCGGGTGCGTGAGCGCGCAAGCACGCGGGCGCGAGACGGCGTTTCCGCCACCCCACGCCCAGACTTCCTACAGGTTGCGCAGGGCGTCAACCAGAGACACCTTGCCCTCGGCCACCTCGCTCGCCTGCTTGATGACCTTTGCCGGCACGCCAGCCACCACGGCGCCCGCAGGCACGTCCTCGACGCAAACGGCTCCCGCGGCGACCACGGCGCCCTCGCCCACGCGAACGCCCTCAAGCACGACGGCATTCGCGCCGATAAGCACGTTGTCCTCGATGATGACGGGCGTGGCGCTCGCCGGCTCGACGACGCCCGCGAGCACGGTGCCGGCACCGATGTGGCAGTTCTTGCCCACCGTGGCACGGCCGCCCAGCACGGCGCCCATGTCGATCATCGTGCCGTCACCGATGACCGATCCGATGTTGATGACGGCGCCCATCATGATGACGGCGTTGTCGCCAATCTCCACCTTGTCACGGATGATGGCGCCCGGCTCGATGCGGGCGTGAATGCCCTTCTTGTCGAGCATCGGCACGCCAGTGTTGCGGCCGTCGTTCTCGACCACCATATCCTCAATGGAGCCAGCGGCGGCGTCGAGCACCGGCTCGAGAAGCGCCCAGTCGCCAAAGACGACCTTGTTCTTATCCGTGCCAAAGACGTGGTCGGCGCAGGAAAGGTCGACGGAGGCGCCCTCCTTCAGACGGATATAGACCTTGACCGGCGTCTTCTTGGGAGCCGTCGCGATGTAGTTGATAATCTCCTGTGCGTCCATGCGGCGCGTCCTTTCGTAGTGAGTCGCCCGCCTCCGCCCGCACCGATGCGAGCGACAGAGACGAGCGAGCGCTTCGAGCCCGTACGACGGGACATACCCCGCCGTACGGGCAATAATCGATTCCTAGCCGAACATAACCTCGTCGAACCCATAGAAGCCCGGCTCGCGTCCCGCCATCTTGCGCGCGGCGGCGAGGGCGCCGTTCACGAAGATCTGGCGGCTCGTGGCGCGGTGCGTGAGCGAGATCTCCTCGTCCGTCCCAAAGAAGCTCACGGTGTGCACGCCAGCGACGGTGCCGCCGCGCAGCGCGTGAACGCCGACCTCGCGCGGGTCGCGCTTGCCCAGCATGCCCTCGCGGCCGTAGACGGGGTAATACTCGCCACGTCCCTCCTCGGCCTCGGTCTTAACCACGGCGTCGAGCAGCAGTTTCGCCGTTCCGCTCGGGGCGTCGACCTTCTGGTTGTGGTGCGTCTCGACGATCTCCACATCGAACCCGGCAAGTTCGCGCGCGGCAAGCGCCGTGGCGTGGCGCAGCGCCGCGATGCCCAGCGAGTAGTTGCCGGAGTGCAGCACGGCAGCCGCGCCGGCAAGCTCACGAAGCTCGGCCATCTGGTCGTCGGAGTAGCCCGTGGTGCCCGAGACGAGCGCAGCACCACAGCGACGCACGTATGCGCACACGGCAGGAAGCGTCGCGACGTTGGAGAAGTCGATCAGCACGTCCGCCGCGGGAGCGGAATCCGCCACGGAGAGGTCGAAGCCGATCTGCGCGACGACCTCGAACGCAGGCGAGCCGTCCTCGTTGCGAGCCGCCTCAGCCGTGGAGCGGATGAGCGAGCCCATGCGGCCCTCGCCCATGATGGCGAGCCTGATAGGCGCCTTCTGCGCAGCCATCTCGTTAGTCAAGGAGCCCAGCTCCCTTCATGGCCTCGACGAGCTTGGCCTTGGGGCCCTCGCTCATGGGATACAGCGGCAGACGATAGTTGGCGTCGATCATGCCCATCTGGGCGAGCGCCTCCTTGACCGGAATCGGGTTGACCTCGCCGAACAGGGCGGAAATGAGCGGCTGGCCCTCGACCTGGATGCGCGTGGCGCGCGCGACGTCGCCGTCGAGGTAGGCGCGGCACATCTCGTGGACGAGCGCCGGCTGGACGTCGGCCCAGACGCTAATCGTGCCGGAGCCGCCAAGGGCCATGAGCGGCACGGTGAGCGCGTCCTCGCCGGAGTACAGGCGGAAGTCATCGGACAGGCAATGGGCGATGCTCGCGGCATAGGCCATGTTGCCACTCGCCTCCTTGATGCCCATCACGTTGGGGTGGGCGGCGAGGCGCTCGACGTTGCGCACGGAGATGGAGCAACCCGTGCGACCAGGGATGTTGTAGAGGATGCAGGGGATGTCCACCGCATCGGCGGTCTGCTTGAGGTGCTGGTAGATGCCCTCTTCGTTCGACTTGTTGTAGTAGGGCGAGATGATGAGCAAGGCGTCGGCGCCAAGCTCCTGGTACTTGAGGCTCTTGGCCGTCTGAGCGGCGGTGCTGTTGGAACCCGAGCCTGCGATGACGGGGATGCGGCCCGCGATGTGGTCCACGACGAACTTGACGACGGAGTTATCCTCCTCGTCCGTCATCGTGGCGCTCTCGCCCGTGGTGCCGAGCGTGAGGATCGCGTCCGTGCCGTTCTCGACGTGGAACTCGAGCAGGCGCTCGAGCTGGTCGAAGTTGACCGAGCCGTCCTCGTTGAACGGCGTGATGAGGGCTACGATCGAGCCTTCGAGCTTGCGTACGTCCATGGTTTTCTCCTTATGTGATTGCCCAGCATAGCTGCCGAGCAAGCCTGATACCTGGTTGTTTGGCCCCTCGGCCGGTTATCGAGCGAGCCTTGCGGCCAGACGCCCGGCAGCCGCCGCACGACCCGGTCCGCACGGCTGCGCGAGGCTACTTGATCCCCGCGAGCCCCTCGGACTCGGCCGCGAGGCGCGCGTGAACGCCCGGGAGCACGTCGAACGTGGCGAAGTAGTCCGCCGGGGTCTCGGCGCGACGAATGAGCTCGTCTCCCCCGTCCTCGCGGAGAAGGACCTCGGCGGCGCGCAGGCGGCCGTTGTAGTTGTAGCCCATCGAATAGCCGTGAGCGCCCGAGTCATGGATGACGAGGAGGTCCCCCACCTCGATCTTCGGCAGGTGGCGGTCGACGGCGAACTTGTCGTTGTTCTCGCAGAGGTTGCCCGTCACGTCATAGGTCTCGCTCGCCTCGGCGCGCGTCTTGTCCTCGCCGCCGGGCTGGCCCACGACGCTCACGTGGTGGTAGGCGCCATACATCGCGGGGCGGATAAGGTCGACGGCGCTCGCGTCGACGCCGATGTAGTCCTTGTAGATGCGCTTCTCATGGACGGCGCGCGTCACGACGCAGCCATAGGGCGCCAGCACGAAGCGGCCCATCTCGGTATAGATCGCGACGTCCCCCATGCCGGCGGGAACGAGGATCTCCTTGTAGGCGGCGCGCACGCCCTCGCCGATCGCGCGGATGTCGTTCGCGGTCTGGCCGGGCAGGTAGGGCACGCCCACGCCGCCTGAGAGGTTGACGAACGCCACGTGCGCGCCCGTCTTCTCCTCGAGCTCGACGGCAAGCTTGAACAGGATGCGCGCGAGCTTGGGGTAGTAGTCGTTCGTCACGGTGTTGCTCGCGAGGAACGCGTGGATGCCGAAGTTCTTGGCACCCTTAGCCTTGAGCTGGGAGAACGCCTCGAAGAGCTGCTCCGTCGTCATGCCGTACTTGGAGTCGCCGGGGTTATCCATGATGCCATTGGCGAGCTGGAAGAGGCCGCCCGGGTTGAAGCGGCAGCTCACGGTCTCGGGGATGGGGCCGGCGACCCTTTCGAAGAAGTCGATGTGGCTGATGTCGTCGAAGTTGACGATCGCCCCCAGCTTGCGGGCGAGGGCGAAGTCCGCCGCGGGCGTGTCGTTGCTCGAGAACATGATGTTCTGGCCGGTGGCACCCACGGCCTCGGCGATCATGAGCTCCGTGTAGCTCGAGCAATCGCAGCCGCAGCCGTACTCGCGCAGGATGGAAATCAGCGCGGGGTTGGGGTTGGCCTTCACGGCGAAGTACTCGCGAAAGCCGGGGTTCCACGAGAAGGCCTCGCGAATGGCCTCCATGTTGCGGCGAATGCCCGCCTCGTCATACAGATGGAAGGGCGTGGGGTACTTCTCCGCCAGGGACTCAAGCGTGGCCTTGCTGGCGAAGGGGACCTTGAGGTCATATCCATGATTTGGGAGACGGCCGAGGTCAGCGGCGGTGCGGACCTCCGACGTCTCACCTTGCGCTGCCCCAGTGGGCAGACAGGTGTCTTCCGGCGCGCTCATGCGGCTCCAATCGATAGCGCTCCTGCAGGGACGGTGAGCCACGCCCACGGCGCGGCCACTGCAGACAGTCCGGCGGGTCTCCCCCGACGGCCCACCCGGTTCGCCGCGCCCGACGCCCAGGTTCGGCGGGGTTGCCCACGCAGGGGGTCGATGCCTGCCGGCTCGCCCGTGCGCCCTCTCTCCCGCACCTCTATCAGTGGGGCAACCCTACCACAAACATGCCCCCGAAGCAGCGAAGACCATATCCGGTAAAATAAGGTTTACGAGACGTCGACATGACATTCCCCTTAAGGAGGAGCCATGCTCATCACGAGAAGGGCGTTCTTGCTCAGCGCCGCCACCGCGGCATTCGGCCTTGCCGCCTGCCAGAAGCAGGGGACCTCTTGGAGTGCCGAGGCGGATGACTCTCTCGACTACCTCTCTCGCGAGGGCGCGGACGGCGGCCCATCCGTCCTGACCGGCGACGCCTGGGCCCCGCGCGAGGGATTCATCCAGCTCCAGCTTTGCGGCGCGTCCATCCCCGGCCAGAAGATCGAGTCCGTCTCCGAGAAGGACGGCACGCTCACGGTGACGCTCGAGGTGCAGGACGGCCCCCAGACGATGGATCTCCTCATCACCGAGTGGCGCCTCGTACCCGAAGACGCCGCCAGAGCCTCTTCCATCGAGCGCGTCATGGTTGATTACGGCGGAGGCGACGTCCGCGAGGCGGAGCGCGCCGACTAGCCAAGCGGCCCGCTCCGGGCGCGCAGCAGTCCCGAGCGCTCGCCCCCGGGCGCACGCCGCTCGAAGACAGCCGCTCGAGGCTGTCGCGCCCGTCGCCTTTCCGGCCGCAGCACTCCCGGCGTGGCGTATATTCTCGTAACGAAATCGATGCGCGCGGTACCCGCACCCGCAGGCGCCGCGCGAACTTGAGCCGCACACGCTCGCCAACGCCACGCAACGGAGGTCCCATGACCGATCTTGAGCTGCTCACGAAGTTCCGCCGCGACCTACATCGCATACCAGAGCTTTCCTTTGACCTCCCCGAGACATGCGCCTACGTGCGCGATGTCCTCGAGAGCCTCTCCTGCGAGGTGACCGCCCCCTGCGAGAGCTGTGTCGCCGCCTTCTTCGACGTCGACGCCGCCTGCGGTCGCGAGCCCAGCGGCCCCGCTACCGCCATCCGCGCCGACATGGACGCCCTCCCCATCACTGAGAACAGCGGCGTCGAGTTCTGCTCCTCCAAGCCCGGCCACATGCACGCCTGCGGCCACGACGGCCACATGGCCATGGCCCTCGCCGCGGCCTGCTGGGTGGACGAGGTGCTGCAAGGCGCCCGCGACGGCGGCGCCTGCCCCCTGCCGCGCAACGTCCTGTTCGTGTTCCAGCCCGCAGAGGAGACCACCGGCGGCGCCCTCATCGTCTGCGAAAGCGGCGTGTTCGAGCGCTACCACGCAGACCGCATCTTCGGCTTCCACGTCTGGCCGGACCTTCCCGCCGGCGTCATCGCGACGCGCCCGGGCGCCCTTCTCGCCCGCGCGAGCGAGACCCACGTGAACATCCACGGCACCTCGAGCCACATCGCCAAGAGCGCGGACGGCAACGACGCGCTGCTCGCAGGCGCGCACTTCCTCACCGGCGTCGAGGCCCTCATGGCGGAGCTCTCCGCCGAGGAGCCGTGCCTGCTCAAGTTCGGCCTCATGCAGAGCGGCACGGTCTGCAACGCCATCAGTGCGGAGACGAAGGTCGCCGGCAGCCTGCGTGTCTTCTCGGACGAGATGTTCGACCGCGCCCGCGCTGGCGTCGAACAGTGCCTCGCGGACGCCTGCGCCGCCTACGGCTGCACCTATGACCTCGACTTCGCTGAGGGCTACCCGCCCGTCACGAACGACGCGGCCCTCTATGACCTCGCGAAGTCCGCCCTCGGAGACACGCTCGAGCTCGTGCCCGAGCCCCTCCTCATCGCCGAGGACTTCGCCTTCTACCAGCGCCACCTCCCGGGCCTGTTCATGCTGCTCGGCACTGGCACCGGCATCCCGCTTCACTCGGACGAATTCCGCATGGACGAGGACGTGCTCGTCCGCGGACTCGAAACCTATCGCGCCCTTCTGCGGTGCGAGTAAGGAGAACCTCATGAAGTTCCTCATCGCAAGCGATATCCACGGCTCCGCCGCCTGGTGCCGTCGCCTTATGGATGCCCTCGACGCCGAGCAGCCCGACCGCTTGCTCCTCCTCGGCGACGTCCTCTACCACGGGCCGCGCAACGACCTCCCCGAGGGCTACGCGCCCAAGGAGGTCATCGCCATGCTCAACCCGCTCGCGTCGAGCATCATCGCCGTGCGCGGCAATTGCGAGGCGGAGGTCGACCAGATGGTCCTCGACTTCCCCTGCATGTCGGATTACACCACCATCTTCGATCCCACGGCCGCGCTCGCCGCGGATGGTTCCGAACGCGAGAAGACCGGCTGCGAGCTCTTCCTCACGCACGGCCACGTCTACGGAGCGGGCTTCCACAACAGCGTCGACAAGCTGCCTGAGCTTCCCGTCGGCTCCATCCTGCTCTACGGCCACACGCACAAGAAGGTGAGCGAGCCCGCGCCCACGCACGAGGGCGTCTGGGCGTTCAACCCCGGCAGTGTCTCCATCCCTAAGGATGGCACGCACAGCTATGGCGTCTACGAGAACGGTGCCGTTCGCCAGGTCGTCATGGAGGCATAGACGTGTTTTGAGTACTACGACAAGTACTACGTGACCGACGGATATGTCTACTACTTCAGCTTCAAATACCCGGTGTCCGCGGCACAAGCTGGCTCCGACCTCATCGAGGCCTACATCCAGTACTTCAAGCCCGGAACCGAGTAGCACCGCGCGCATCCTGGCGCATTTGTCGTGGGACGGTGGGTCACCACCGCCCCACGACAAACAGCCGGACTGAAATCACTGGGGTCTACGACTTGGCAGATTTCCTCAGCATGCTTTTCCAATTCGAGGATGCGTTATACAAGCGCAGAAAAACAACCCTACGGGCATGCGCGTCTATGCGAAACACCGCAACCCTCTTCTTAACCGGTACCCAACGATAATCCGAGCCCTCGACTTGCGGCATAAAGGCAGGAAAGGAAACCGCCGCATCTTTTGCCTGCTCGAAGGAATCGAGAAAGCTCGCAGCACTCCCCGGCCCCACTTCATGCGCTCGCCATGCCAGCTCCGTATCCAAGTCTTCCTCGAATAGGTTGGTAAGCACGGCCTCGTAGCCATCAGCGGCCATACCTCGACCTCATCTCTGATACGACCTCGTTGGCGGAGCGGGTTTTGCCGGCCTCTACCTGTCTCTCCGCGTCCGCAATCCCCCGCCAGAACTCCTTTGCCGAAGTCACCTCCGGCAAAGGCGAGGGCGTGGAGGCGATGTAGGCGTGCTCGCCATCCCAGAACCAGTACACGCGAGAGTCATCCGCAATGCCAAGCGCGGTACGGATCTCCTTTGGAACGGTGGTCTGCCCGGCCTTCGTCATCTTCGTGCTCATCATCGTCACCATGACAGCCTCCAATACAATGAAATTAATAATTTCATTGTAGCAACCACCCTATCGACATGCGAAGCCATCTTGCGATGTGTCGTCACTCGCTAGCTACGCCGAATGCACCTTATCGAGTCCTCGAGAGGCCCAGATAAGGTGCGTTCGGCACGATGAATCAACAGTCTTACGTTTTGGGGTGCGTTCGACGCGATACGGGCAGGCAGCGGGTACCGGAGGAACTCGCCCCGGCACCCGCCAGTCCCTAGAACTTTGTCGGGATGCCACCCTTTGCGAGGAGCGCCTCGGTATGCTCGCGAAGCTCGCGGACGACCTCGGGGATGCGCTCGAACTCGTAAGGCGTCGTCTGGTAGACGTAGTTAATCCAATTACGGTACAGCAGGTTGGCATGGCTACGCCAAGTGAAAATGGGCTGCTTCTCCGGGTCATCGTCGGGGAAGTAGTTCACCGGCAGCTGGATGGGCAGGCCCGCGTGGAAGTCGCGCCAGTACTCGTCCGCCAGCGTGTCACGACCGTACTCGAAGTGACCGAGCGCGTAGATCTCGCAGAAATCGCGCGTAGCGATAAGGGCCGGGCCGCTCGTCTCGCCGCGGCTGAGCACCTGGAGCGACGGATCGGCGTCAATCTCCTTCTCATCGGGCGCGGCGTGGCGACTGTGCGGCATGTTGTGGATCTCGTCGAAGCCGTTCGTGAGAAAGTTGTACTCATCACAGAGGCGCTGCGGGAACACGCCAAAGAGCTTGCTGCCCAGCAGACGCTTGTGAACACCGTGAAGGTGATAGAGGCCCGCGAACGCGCCCCAGCAAAGGAACATCGTGGAAAGCACGTGCTCCTGGGCCCAATCCATGATGCGGCAGAGCTCGTCCCAATAGTCGACGCTCTCGAACGGCATCTGCTCGACGGGTGCGCCCGTAATGATGAGGCCGTCATAATTGTTGGACTTGAGCTCGTCGAACGTGTCGTAGAACTTCACGAGATGGTCCGCCGCGTGCGTGGCCTCATGGCTCGAGACGCGCATGAAGTCGACGCTCACCTGGATGGGTGACTTCGAAATCAAGCGGAGGATCTGGGTCTCCGTCTCGATCTTCGTGGGCATCAGGTTGAGCAGGGCAATGCGCAGCGGACGAATCTGCTGCTTGCTAGCCACGTCCTCCTCGAGGGCGAAAATGCGCTCCTGCTGGAGGATGCGCTTGGCGGGCAGGCCGTCTGGGATGTTGATGGGCATTGGAGCGAAAGACCTTTCTGGGCCCTGGCGCCCGGCGAATGAGACCCGGCGCGAGCCATGGTGCCGGACGGTCTGCCGCCGGCAGTCAAACGTACGGTTCTTTATGGTAACGCAGCGAGGTGGGGCACAACGCGGCGACGTCGTTGGGTTGGGCCCAAACGCCGATAATGGAGCAGACGCCAGCGAACGAGGAGTGCCCATGCCCAAACTAGCAAGCTACTACCTGCCCGGCCTTTACGTCGAGGACCACTCCGTGGAGGTCCCGCTCGACTGGCGCGGCACCGAGCCCGAACGAGCCGCCACGGACGGACTGCCGGCCGACGAGCGCATCCACGTGTTCTATCGCACGGTCTGCACGCCCGAAAACGTCGGCCGGGACCTGCCCCTGCTCGTGTTCCTCCAGGGCGGTCCGGGTGGCCAGGGCCCGCGTTTGCTCTCGCCCACCTCGGACGGCTGGATCGCCGAGGCCATCAAACACTTCCGCGTGGTGCTGCCAGACCAGCGCGGCACTGGCCGCAGCGAGCACGCGAGCGCCAAGTCCATCGCGCGCCGCGGGGATGCGCGCGCCCAGGCGGATTACCTCAAGCGGCTGCTCGCCCGATCCATCGTGCGTGACCTCGAGTACATCCGCCTCACCGAGTTCGGGGGTCGCGCCTGGACCACGCTCGGCCAGAGCTATGGCGGCTTCCTCACGCTCACCTACCTCAGCTTCTACCCACAGGGCATCGCCGCGAGCTTCACGTGCGGCGGCATCCCGCATGTGCCGGCAAGCGCTGCGGACGTCTATGCCCACACGTTCCCGCGCATGGCCGCCAAGACGCGCGCCTATTACGCACGCTACCCCGAGGACGAGGACCGCATGGCCGCGGTCGCGGACCGACTCGCCACAGGCGACGTCACGCTGCCCGATGGCAGCCCGCTCACGCCACGCCGCCTCCAGACGCTCGGCGGCGGGCTGGGCATGAAGCCCGCGCCCGAGCGCCTGCACAACCTTCTCGACACCGCCTTCGAGTCGGGCGATGGCTCCCCCGCCTGCGCCGGCTCCATGCCCGAGCTCACGGACGGCTTCCTCATGGCCGCGCTTCAGAACCTCACGACGGCCGGCAATCCGCTCTACTGGACGCTGCAGGAGTTCATCTACGCCAACGGCACGCTCGACGCCCCCATCCGCTGGGCAGCCGAGCACGAATACGCGCGCCATCCCGAGTTCAATGCGGCGGCGCGGCCGCTCATGCTCACGGGCGAGGCGGCGTTCCCCTTCATGTTCGAGGACGACCCGCTGCTTGCCCCGCTCAAGCCGGCCGTGGACCTGCTCATGGAGGACACGGAGTTCGACGAGATCTACGACGAGCGCCAGCTCGCGGCAAACGAGGTGCCCCTGCAGGCCGCCGTCTACTTCGATGACCTGTACGTGGACTCGGGCCTGCAGCTCGACACGCTCTCCCGCGTGGCCACAAGCCATGCCTGGGTCACGAACGAGTTTGAGCACGACGGCCTGCATGGCAGCGTCGTGCTCGCGCACCTGTTCGAGGAGGCGCTGGGCCGCGGTGACCTCGAGCGCGCGCTTCGCTCGTAGCCGCGGGTATAAACGCAACAGGCACCAACCACGAGAAGGGACCAGAGCATGAACGAGGTCATCGAGGCGCTCGAGCAGCGCCGCAGCTGCAGAAAGTTCTCGGACAAGCCTGTCGAGGACGAGAAGGTAAAGCAGATCGTCGAGGCGGGGCTGTACGCCGCGAGTGGCATGGGCAGGCAGGCCACGCACCTCGTCGTAGTAACGAACCCGGATGACGTGGCGCAGCTCAGCCGCATGAACGCGGCCATCATGGGCACCGAGGGCGATCCATTCTACGGCGCCGCGACCGTCATCGTCGTACTCACGGATCCCGCCGTTCCCACCTGCGTCGAGGATGGCGCGCTTGTCATGGGCAACCTCATGAACGCGGCGCATGCCCTGGGCGTGGGGTCGTGCTGGATTCACCGCGCCCACGAGGAGTTTGACTCCGACGAGGGCAAGGCACTGCTCGCCAAATGGGGTGTCGAGGGCGAGTGGCGCGGCGTCGGCCACTGCATCCTGGGATACGCTGCCGAGCAGGGCGAGAAGCCAGCGGCCGAGCGCAAGGCGAGCCGCGTCACCTACGTGAAGTAGCCAGGTGCCCCAAAAGGCCCGAGTAGACGCCGCCGAACCGCCATAGACTCGCCGGGACACCTCCGAGCCACCCGAGCACCAAGCGGCACACCCCGGCCGCCGCCCGCGCGATGCAGGCGACGACTCTTTTCCCTGGATGGCCATAGCTTTGTCCTATGGATTCGTATCAGTAATTCATGGTGGGGTTATAGGGTTTTATTTAGCTCGACTTTCAGATTCGCTGATATACTCGTCCGCATGATTGAACTGACTAACATATCCAAGGTTTACGACACGCCCGCTGGCCCCTTCCGCGCCATCGATGACGTCACGCTGAGCATCGGCTCTGGCGACATCTTCGGCATCATCGGAGAGTCCGGCGCCGGCAAGTCCACCCTCGTGCGCTGCATCAACCTTCTTGAGGAGCCCACGAGCGGTACGGTCGCCATCGACGGCCGCGACGTTACGAGCCTCCGCGGCCGTGAGCTCCGCGAGCTTCGTGCGGACATCGGCATGATCTTCCAGAGCTTCAGCCTGTTCCAGCAGCGCACCGTGCTCGACAACGTCATCTTCCCCGCAACGCTCGCGAGCACCGGCAAGCGCATCTCCCGCGCCGAGGCTCCGGAGCGCGCCCGCAAGCTCCTGCGCCTCGTCGGTCTCGAGGGCAAGGAGGGCTCCTACCCCTCCCAGCTTTCCGGCGGCCAGCAGCAGCGCGTGGCAATCGCCCGCGCACTCATGACGCGCCCGAAGACCCTCCTGTGCGACGAGGCCACAAGCGCCCTCGACACGCTCACCACCAGCCAGGTCCTCGATCTCCTTGCGCGCATCAACGAGGAGCTCGGCGTGACCATCGTCCTCATCACCCACTCGCTCGCCGTTGCCCGCCGCATCTGCAACCACGTTGTCGTCATGGACCACGGCCATGTGGTCGAGCAGGGCACCGCGGAGGAGATCTTCAGCAACCCGCAGGCAGACGTCACGCGCGCCCTGCTCCAGTTCGAGGGGGAGACGCGCTAATGGAGCTGTCCGCATTCTTCGACAAGTACGGCGAGCTTCTCGCGCAGGGCACCGTCGACACCATGGTCATGGTGCTCGCATCGACGCTCGGCGCCTATGTCATTGGCATCGTCCTGGGCACGCTCCTCACGGTGCTTGGCCCGGACGGTCTGCGCCCCAACCGCGTCGCCTACTCCGCCCTTGGCTGGCTCGTCAACATGGCGCGCTCGCTGCCATTCATCATCCTCTTGCTCTTCATCATTCCCGTGACGCGCGTCGTCGTGGGCACCACCCTCGGCGTGCCGGCGGCGGTATTCCCCCTCATCATCTCCGCGGCCCCGTTCGTCGCCCGCATGGTCGAGTCGAGCGAGGCAGAGGTCTACCGCGGCCTCATCGAGGCGGCGAGCTCCATGGGAGCCTCCACCTGGGAGATCATCGTTAAGGTCTATCTGCACGAAGGCCTTCCCAGCCTGCTCCGCGGCCTTCCCATCGTGATCATCACGATCCTTGGCTACACCGCAATGGCCGGCACCGTTGGCGCCGGCGGCTTGGGCGACATCGCCATCCGCTACGGTTACCAGCGCTATCAAGATGACGTCATGTTCGCGACCGTAATCATCCTCATCATCATGGTCCAGGTCATTCAGACGGTGTGTAACCTGCTCGTCCGCGTCTGCGACAAGCGAATGCGCTCCTAGCGAGCGCACATTGTCAGCGCCAGACGGCGCAATCCAAACTCGGAGTCTTGCCTTTGGGCGATGCCCTTTGGCCACTCATATCGAAATTGCCCACCACGATCAGTCAAATCGTTCTCTTTCGAAAGGAACCACCATGTCCTTCAAGCAGCACATCAAGCCGCTCGCCGGCATCGTGGCCGCCGCCGGCCTCGCTCTCGCCCTGACCGCTTGCGGCGGCAACTCCGGCGCCGCAACCACCGCGGCCGCCTCCTCCAGCGCCGCCTCTGACAACGTCATCACCGTCGGCGCCTCCCCCTCGCCCCACGCAGAGATCCTCGAGGCCATCAAGCCCGAGCTCGAGGCCCAGGGCTACGAGCTGAAGGTCGTCGAGTACAGCGACTACGTCCAGCCCAACGTCGCGCTCTCCGAGGGCGACCTGGATGCCAACTACTTCCAGCACCTCCCCTACCTGGAGAACTACAACACCGAGAACGGCACTGACCTCGCGAGCGCTGGCGCCATCCACTTCGAGCCGATGGGCCTCTACGCCGGCAAGAGCTCCGACATCACCAACGTGCCCGACGGCGCCAAGATCGCCGTTCCCTCCGACGCCACCAACGAGGCTCGCGCGCTGCTGCTGCTCCAGGACCAGGGCGTGATCAAGCTCACCGACGGCGTGGGCCTCGAGGCCACCGCCAACGACATCGTCGAGAACCCGCACAACGTCGAGCTCGTCGAGGTTGAGGCCGCTGCCGTTCCCCGCTCCCTCCAGGACGTCGACTTCGGTGTGATCAACGGCAACTACGCGCTCTCCGCCGGCCTTGACACCTCCGCCACCCTCGCCAGCGAGGGTGCTGACTCCGAGGCCGCCCAGACCTACGCCAACATCATCGCCGTCCGCAATGGCGACGAGAACTCCGAGAAGACCCAGGCCCTCCTGAAGGCCCTCACCTCGGACACCGCCCGCAAGTTCATCGAGGACACCTACAAGGGCTCCGTCATCCCGGTGTTCTAAGAGGCATCAACCCCATATGATGGGACCAACGCCCCCGTCTCGCGTGCAGAGACGGGGGCGTTGCTGCATACTTGCAGCTATGACTACTTCATTTGCCGAGCTCGGGCTAAACGAGCAGATTCTCGCCGGGGTCAACGCCCTCGGCTTCACGGAGCCAACTCCCGTCCAGGCAGCCGCCATCCCCGCCGTCCTCGACGGCAGAGACGTGCTCGCCAGCGCGCAGACCGGCACGGGCAAGACCTGCGCCTTCACCCTGCCGACGCTCCAGCGCATCGCTGAGACGAAGGGCAAGGCCTCGCCCAAGAAGCCCCGCGCCCTCGTCATCACGCCCACGCGCGAGCTCGCGGCGCAGATCGAGGACGTCACGAAGGAGGTCTGCGCGCAGACCGGCCAGTCGACCGTCGTCGTGATGGGCGGCGCCAAGTTCGACAAGCAGATTCGTGCGCTCGAGAGGGGCTGCGACCTCCTCGTCGCCACCCCCGGCCGTCTCATCGACCTCATGGAGCATGACCACGTGAGCCTCTCCGAGGTCCAGGTCCTCGTTCTCGACGAGGCCGACCGCATGCTCGACATGGGCTTCTGGCCGAGCGTCCGCCGTATCGTGAAGGCCTGCCCCGAGAAGCGCCAGACGCTCCTGTTCTCCGCGACCATCCCGCCCAGCATCAAGGGCACGGTCGACGCCATGCTTCCAGACCCGGTCGTGGTCGAGATCGCCCGTGTCGGCGAGACGGCCGCCACGGTTGACGAGCACCTTTGCCCCGTCACCCAGGGCGACAAGATCTCGCTGCTCGAGGCCCTTATGAAGCAGGAGAGCTTCGAGCGCGTGCTCGTCTTCTGCCGTACCAAGATGCGCGTCGACGGCGTGTGCGGCACCCTGAAGAAGAATGGGATCAAGGTCGACGTCATGCACGCAGACCGCCCGCAGAAGGCTCGCGAGAAGGCGCTCGAGCGCTTCCGTGATGGCAAGATTCGCGTACTCGTCGCCACGGACGTCATGAGCCGCGGCATCGACGTCTCCGGCATTGACGCCGTCGTGAACTTCGACGTCCCCATGGACCCGGAGGATTACGTCCACCGCATCGGCCGCACGGGCCGCGCCGGCGCCGCGGGACAGGCCTACACCTTCATGGCGCCTGACGAGGTGAGCCCGCTTCGAGAGATCGAGTACTTTACCAAGAAGCTCATCCCCCTCTTTGACCTCGAGGGATTCTCGTACTCTGAGGGCCGCATCGTTCCCAACGAGCGACGCAGCACCTCCAAGCCCACCCGCAGCCTCTTCAGCGGCTCGCGTGGTCGTGGCCGCGGCCCTCGTGGCGGCCGCTACGGAAGACACTTCTAGGCGACGCGCGGGCGCGAAAGCGCGGGCGCGAAACGAACGGCACGCAACAGCAGGGCCATCGGCGCAGGTCGATGGCCCTTTCTCATACTCTTACGCCGAGGTTGTCGAACAGGCAGTGGTTATCGAACAGGCGGGCCTGCCATGCGGTCAGGCCTCGCTTGCGGCCATCTCGCTCGCGACAGACGCCGCCTTCTTCTTGGCGCGCCTCTCTCGGAAGAACATCCTCAGCTCGTCCGCGCACTCCTGCTGGAGCACTCCGGACGTCACCTCAAACTCGTGATTAAGTCTCTCGTCATGGCTTACGTCGAAGAGGGTGCCGAGCGCACCACCCTTTGGGTCCGGCGCGCCATAGACGCACCTATCGATGCGCGAGTTGACCATAAGGCCTGCGCACATGATGCAGGGCTCGAGCGTCACATAGACGGTGCAGCCCGTTAGGCGCCAGCGGTCAAGCGCGCGGGAGGCGGCACACATGGCAGAGAACTCCGCATGAGCCGAGGGATCACGATCGGTCTCGCGACGATTGTGCGCCCGCGCCACGACCTCGCCATCGCACACGACGACGGCACCGATGGGCACCTCGCCCTCCTCGGCGGCCAGGTGCGCCTCATCAAGCGCCAGGCGCATGTAATCCTCGTCCGTCATAGCGCTCTCCCCTCGTCCGCCTTCGCCGCCGCATGGCGGTTGTCGAACCTACAGCATACCCAATGCGCCCGGATCCAGTGGAAGGGGAGGAACTGGACCCGGGCGCGGGAGGCGACCCTTCGTCTGAGGCTAGGGGTCGCATATGAAAGAGCTAGCTAGTGTCACTCGCATTCGCAGCGAGCGCGAAGGCCATGCTACTTGGCGATGTCCTGGAACATCTCCCAGGCCTCGACGTCGGTCATGCCCTCGTGGACAATCTTGTTGACGCACTGGGCCATCTCGATGGGGTGCGTGGACTGGAAGATGTTGCGGCCCATGTCAACGCCGTGGGCACCCTTGCGGATGACGTCGTAGGCGAGGTGCAGAGCGTCCTTCTCGGGAAGCTTCTTGCCGCCGGCGACGACGATGGGCACGGGGCAGGCAGCCACGACCTCCTCGAAGTCATCGCAGTCATAGGTCTTGACCATCTGGCAGCCCATCTCGGCGATAATGCGGGTCGCGAGCTTGAAGAAGCGCGGGGTGCGCTCCATATCCTTGCCCACGGCGCAGACGCCGAGCGTCGGGATGCTGTAGCGGAAGCCGGCGTTGATGGTCTGGCTCAGGTTGTCGATGGAGGACAGCTGGCCGTCGCCACCGATGAAGGTCTGAACGGCCATGCAGTCGGCGTTCATGCGAATGGCGTCCTCGACGTCCACGGCGATGACCTCGTGGGAGAGGTCGGCCTGGAGCATAGAGGAGCCGGAGGTGGTGCGGAGGGCGATGCCCTTCGTGATCTCGGGCGGGACGCAGGAGCGAATGGCGCCGCGGGTGCCCATGAAGCAGTCGACATAGGGAGCGAGCTTCGGCAGGAGCAGGTCAAGACGCTCGAGACCGGCGGTGGCGCCCATGAAGTAGCCGTGGTCGAAGGCGAACATGACGGTGTTGCCGCTCTTGGGGTTGAAGATGTTGGAGAGATGCTTCTTCATGCCCCAGTCAAGGCTGTTGGCGCCCTTAACGTAGAAGCCCTTGTCGTTCGCAAACGGGGTGTCGACGTGGTAGTCGTGAGCGACCTTCAGTCCATCCAGATCAGCCATAGGTGGATTCCTTTCCTCGTTCGCCTCCCACGCCCCTGCGGGAGGTCGCCAGTATGGTAGCGATTTGACAGATGCAGCCCGCGCCAGCGAATGCGCTGCGCAAGCATGAGGCGGAGCCTCTGTGGTGTCGGGCGATGATGCCCCCACTCGTGTGTGCCCCGCGTGAGAGCGTGCGTGAGTCGCTAGGCGAACGACCTCACGCGGGGCAAACGGGGACGCCGCCGAGCGGCGACGCCCCCTTGCAAGGAGCGAAGCGACAGCTTAGAAGCTGTAGTCGTTCATGTTGTCCTTGGTGAAGACGAGGCGCTCGGGCAGGAGCACGACGCCGTTGTTCTCGGCGAGCGTCTCGGCACCCTCGGAGATGGAGTCGTTGGCCTCGACGGTGACGTCACCGATGCTCGGGATGGAGATGGTGTCGCCAACCTTGACGGTGTTGCCAGCGGCGAGGTAGGCAGCGACGAAGCAGCCCATGGCGCCCTGGACGGCGCAGTCCCAGAGGCCCCAGTTGTAGATGGTGCCGTGCTCGCAGTAGCTCTTGATGGACTGCGGGGAAGCGAAGCCCGTGATCGTGATCTTCGTGGCGTCGTAGCCCTTGTTCTCGGCGGCCTGGAGCTGGCCGGGGAGAGCGGTGGAGTCGTTGCAGATGATCAGGTCAATGTCGGGGTAAGCGTCGAGAACGGCCTCGCCGGTCGTGATGGCGAGCTCGGCGTCCTGGTTGCTGTAGTAGTTGTCAGCGACCTTCTTCCAGTTCGGGTAATCCTTCTGGATGATGGCCTCAGCGGCAACCTGCCAGGAGTTCTGGTCGGTGACGGTGGCCTGAGAGTAGTGCCAGACGTAGGTGATCTCGTCGGCAGAGGGATCCTTGCCGCGCTCCTTGAGGCCGTCGACGGACATATCGACGAGCATCTGGCCGAGGATCTCAGGGGTACCCTGGGAAACCATGAGGGTACGATCCTCGACCTGGGCGTCGGAGTCCCAGGTGGTGACGACGATGCCGGCGTCCGTGGCCTTCTTCAGGGCGTCAGACACACCAGCGGCGTCAACCGTGGAGATGCAGAGGGCGTCGACGCCATTGGCGACGGCCTGGTTGATGACGGCGACCTGAGCGGACGCGGAAGCGGTGGAATCGCCGATGTAGTCAACGGTGATGCCCCAGTCCTTGGCGTACTTCTGAGCGCCGTCGTTGGCGGACTCGAAGAAGGCGTTGCCGGTCACCTTCGGGATGAAGGCGACGGTCTTGCCGGTGATGTCTCCACCCTCGGCAGCACCGCTGGCGGCAGCGGTGGTGGCGGCGGAACCAGAGCCACCACAGCCGGCCAGGCCAAGGCCTGCGACGGCGGCGCCAGCACCGGCAACCTTCAGGAATCCGCGACGAGTCATGTTCTTCATAACTAACGAACCTCCCTTATCTTGCCCGTTATTGGGCACTTGCCTCCGAACTATCCTTCCTTGCAAACAGCGAGCGCAGCCACGGGACGATTCCCGTGTTTGTCGCCGCAGAACGCCCAACGATGACCGCGACAAGCAGGACACCAACCGGAATGTCGAGGTACTGGGTGCCGATCTTGAAGCAGAGCGGAAGACCGAAGCGAAGAAACGCGATGGCGAGAGATGCCAGGGCGGTTCCGATGATCGATCCCTTGCCGCCCGTGGAGAGCGTGCCTCCGAGGACGACGGCCGTGATGATGTCCATCGTGAGATCGCCACCGAGATCGGACTTAGCGGTGCCGAGGTATGCGGTGAGAACGGTGCCGGCGATGGCGGCGGCGAGCGCACTCAGGACATACGTGGACATTATCACCCTGCGCGTATTAATGCCCGAGTATTCGGCAGCCGAGGGGTTTACGCCGGTGAGTATCACCTTGCGGCCATACTTGGTCTTGTGGAGCAGGATGTAAGCGACCACGAGCATGACAACATAGATGATAATCTGGAACGGGATCTCGCCGCCGACCTTGTAGTTCGCGATGAATTTGAACTCGTCGGGGAAGCCTCCGATGGACTCGTACGAGGCGGTGCTGGAAAGCGTGGAGACGAGCAGGGCGAGGCCGGAGTACAGGAAGCTGCCGCCCAGGGTAATGACCATCGCTTGGACGCCGCAATAGCCAATCAGGAAGCCAGAGAGAGCGCCGCAGAGGCAGACGACGACGGTAGCGAGCGAAACGGCGGCCCAGATGGACAGGCCGAAGTCCTGCCAGGATACGCCAATGATGATCGACGTGAGGCCAACGAGCGAGGCAACCTGAATGTCGATGCCGCCGGTGCACATGACGAGCGTGACGAAGAGCGACAGGATGAACACGGCAAGGTTGTCGTTGATGCTGGTGAAGAGGAGCGCCGGGCGCAGGAACTTGGGGTTGGCGCCGCTAAAGACGGCGAACTCCAGGATGATAAGAACCACGAGCAGGATGTTCCAGGTGGACTGGCCGCGGGTGAGCACCTTCTTGAGCTTATCCATTACTGCTCACCGCCCTTCTCGGCGTTGACATCCGCAGCAGTGGCCTCCGCAGCGGGAGTCGAGGCGGAGACGCGGGCAGCGAGCCTCGCGTGACGGTTGTTGACGAGCGAGCGGTGCTGGATCACGGCGTCGACGACGACGATGACAAGCAGGATGATGCCGGTGATTGCGTTGTCGTAGTTGGACGAGAAGCCCATGAAGACGAGCAGGTAGGAGATCGAAGCCATGATGACGGCGCCGATGGCAGAGCCGATCACGGAGCCGACGCCGCCGGCGAGCGAGATGCCACCGAGGACGCAGGCCGCGATGGCCTTCATCTCATAGCCGTTGCCGCTCATCGGGGTAACGAAGCCGATACGGCTGCAGAAGATCACGCCGCCGATGGAGGCCATGACCGCGCAGATCACGTAGGCGAGCATCTTTGTCTTGAGCGTGGGCAGGCCGACGAGCGTGGCACCCTGGGCGTTGTCGCCCACGGCCACGAAGTAACGGCCCTGACGCGTACGGGTGAGGATGAGGTGGATGATGATAACGAGCGCGATGACGGCGCAGTAGTAGACCGTCAGGGGGCCAACCAGTGTGACGGACGAGAAGTCCTTGAAGGACTTGGGCAGGTTCTCAACCCAGGCACCATTCGTATACAGGTAGATGATGCCGCGCAGGATGCCGTTGACGCCGAGGGTGAAAATCAGCGACGGCGCACCCATGATGCAGACGCCCCAACCATTGATGAGGCCGATGACGACGCCAATGATGATGGCGACGACGATTGCGACTACGAGCGACTGCCCGTCGCGCAGGAACGTGCCGACGACGGCGGCGACGAGGCCGAGGTTCGAGCCGACGGAAACGTCGATCTCGCCAATGAACAGGACGAAGGCCATACCAACTGCAATAAGCGTGTAGACGACGGACGTGTTGAAGCACGCGGAGACGTTGGACGGGTTCAGGAACATCGGGTTCATGAAGCCGACGATGGCAAACAGCGCGATGAGGAAGATCAGGCTGGTGAGCTCGCGCGCCTTGAAAAGCTTCTTTACCTTCTCCATCGATTACACCTCTTTCCTCTGGTCGCTATCCGAACGGGTCTCTTCGATCTGGCGGTTTAGGCTCATGCCGACACCGCCTCCTTGTCGCCGGAGACGCCAAAGGCGGCGGCCATGAGGTTGTCCTGTGTGATATCCGCCTTCTTGAACTCGCTGTTGATGCGGCCCTGGAACATGACCACGGCGCGGTCGGCGAGCTCGACGACCTCCTCCATGTCAGAGGAGATGAGAAGGATCGAAACGCCGGTCTTACGGAGCTCCTGGAGCACGGCGTAGACATCACCACGAGCCGCGGCGTCGATGCCGCGAGTAGGCTCGTCGAGGATGACGAGCTTGGGCTCGGTCGCGAAGATGCGACCGATGATGATCTTCTGCTGGTTGCCGCCGGAAAGGCCGCCAACCTCCTGATCGAGGCCCGTCACCTTGGTGCGGAAGTCGTTGACGTAGCCCTGGCTGATCTCGTCGGCCTTCTTGGAGTTGAGCAGGAAGCTGCCGATCTTCTTGCCGCAGAGCAGCGAGCTCGTCGTGTTCTCGGAGACGTCGCGAATACGGAAGAGGGCATCGGCGAAGCGGTCCTCGGGCAGGTAGTTGACACCGGCGTTGATGACGTCAGGCGTCTTCATGCCCGTAATGTCGCGACCGTCGAGGAGCACCTTGCCGCCCAGCACCTTGTCGCGGCCGAAGATGGTTGTCGCCATCTCGGTGCGGCCGGCGCCCACGACACCAGCCATGCCCACGATCTCGCCGGGGTAGACCTTGAGGTTGACATCGGCGAAGCCATAGCCGCTGAAGTCCTTGAGCTCGAGAACGGGCTTCGCGTCGTAGTCGATAACGTCAGACGCGACAACCTTCTCCTTCTCGATGTTGCCGGCATCGGGCGGAAGCAGGCCGCGGACGAGGTCCTCACGCGTGAATTCCTTCACGCTGCCCTGCATGGCGACGATGCCGTCGCGGAGGATGGCAACCGTCGTGGCGAGCTCGAAGACCTCGGCCAGACGGTGGGTGATGTAGACGATGCCGATGTTCTTCTTCTGCAGTTCGTGCACGCAGTTGAACAGGCTCTGGACCTCATCGAAGGTAAGTGCCGAGGTGGGCTCGTCGAGGATGAGCACCTCGGGGTCGCGCATGAGGCCACGGAGAATCTCGACCATGCCCTGCTCTGCAATGGAGAGCGTGAGGGCCTTGCGGTCAAGGTCCATGTGCCAACCCGTGGTATCCATGACCTTCTCGAGGCGCTCGGCCAGCACGGAGGGTTTCTCGTTAAAGCCAATCGTGATGTTCTCGCGCACGGTCATGTTCGGGAACAGCATAGGCTCCTGCGGAACCATATAGATGCTGTGGGCGAGAGCGGCCTTGGGGTTGGAGATGTCAACCTTGTCTCCGCCGATCTCGATTTCTCCGCTATCAGCCGAGTAGATGCCCATGATGATCTTCATGAGCGTCGACTTACCAGCGCCGTTACCTCCGATGAGCGCGAGCACCTCGCCCGGACGGACCTCCAGGCTAATGCCCTTCAGGACCGCGTTGGTTCCAAAGGACTTATAGATGTCGTGCACTGACAGAAGCGTGTCACGGCTCTGGATGTCCTCGACAACCTCGCGGAGGGCATGCGTGGCGCCCGTCGTGGGCGTCGTCTGGGTATCGTTGGTCATTCGATTCCCTCCCCTTGGACAAATGACACAGTCAGCAACGAAATACTTCGATACGCCTAAGACGGTATCCATTCGAGTCCGCCCGCCAAATACCGCGGAGACCGAACGGTAGGAATTGGTCAACGAACGGTTATTTGCTCACGAGGTGGACGATTGTCCAGAATTGTAAGCAATGAAGTGTCGCCATAACAGGCTTGTGGCGGGCCATCAACCAGGCCCAACATATTGCGGACAGATTTGCATTTCACGCAGCAGCTTTATTTCATGCGGATTAAGCCCCATATAAATGCGATTATTTACGCGTCAGCATCCCGTTGGCGCTGTTCGCCTAGGAGTTCAGACCTCTCGCGGGAATTACCATCGCATTCGATTGACTCTCCCTTATGTGAGGGGTATAGCAAAAGCGTACTTTTGTTGGACGCTTCGACATTTGTTCGCTTTTAAGGGTCATTCAGAACCCCACATGAAAGCGGCCGCGCGGCACGGGAATGGCCATACGGTAGAGAGGCACACACGAGGAGAGGGGGCGGCACATGGCCGATGCAGACTACCAGTTGATGCTCAAGGCAACCTGGTACTACTACATGGAGAACTACACCCAGCAGCAGATCTCACAACTCCTGGGCGTGAGTAGGGCCAAGGTCATCCGCCTTCTCGACGAGGCGCGTGCCACTGGCGTCATCCGCTTCCTGTTCCGCGAGGACGACCGCGCCCGCATGGAGGTCGAGCGCGAGCTGATTGGCCACTTTGGCCTCGAGGACGCCTTCGTCGTGCCCACGCCCGCCCACACCGCGGAGCTCACGCAGAGCATCGCCCAGGCGGCCTCCGTCTACATCGCGGACCACCTGCGCGCGGACGGCTTCCTCAACATCGGCTATGGCGACATGACGGGCCTCATTCTCGACAACCTCGCCTCGAGCCGACGCTCCGACATTAACGTCGCGAGCCTCACGGGCGGCGTGAGCTACTACCTGCCCAAGGTGAGCTCCGAGGTCTTCGCGATGCACCTCTATCTCGTGCCCTCGCCCCTGATCCTCTCCTCCGCCGAACTCAGGGACCAGCTCCTCAAGGAGCCGGCGATCCAAGACGTCTTCCGCATGACTTCCCACGCGGACATGACCGTCGTGGGCGTGGGCAGCATGGACGAGGACGCCACGATCATCCGCAACGGCATCCTCTCCAAGACGGACTTCGCGCTCCTCAAGATGCAGGGCGCCGTGGGAGACATCCTCAATCATTTCATCGACGCAGATGGCAACCCCGTTGGCACCTCCATCGAGAAGCGCATCGTCAGCTCGAGCCTCGACAAGCTCCAGAGCATGCGCAACGTCATCGGCGCGGCGGGAGGCTCCGTGAAGGTGCCCGCCATGCACGCGGCCCTCACGCACGGCTATTTCAACGTCCTCGTCACGGACGAACAAACGGCAAAGGAACTCCTCGAGTATTCGACCAAGAGCTAGGAGATGTACGCCATGGCAAAGTACCTGATGGCAATGGACGCGGGAACCGGCAGCGTGCGCGCTGTCATCTTCTCCACCGAAGGCGACCAGGTGGGCTGCGTTCAGAAGGAGTGGACCCACAACGAGGATCCCCGTTGGCCCGGCAGCATGGACTTCGACTGGGTAACCAACTGGGAGCTTGCCCGCACCTGCGTGAGCGAGGTTCTCGCCGAGACGGGCATCGACGCCTCCGATATCGCCGCCGTCTCGACCACCTGCATGCGCGAGGGCATCCTCCTCTATGACGAGGAGGGCAACGAGATCTGGGCTTGCGCCAACGTCGACGCCCGCTCAAACGACGAGGTGGGCGAACTCATCGCCATGAACCCGGAGCTTGAAGCGGAGCTCTACCGCGAGAGCGGCCAGACCTATGCCCTCGGCGCCCTCCCGCGCCTGCTGTGGGTCAAGAACAAGATGCCCGAGGTCTACGAGAAGACCGCCCGCATCGGCATGTTCAACGACTGGCTCATCTACAAGCTCACCGGCGAACTGGCCGTCGAGCCCTCCAACGGCTCGACCACCGGCATCATGAGCCTCGAGACCCGCAATTGGGATCCGACCATCGCCGAGCGTTGCGGCCTGCGCACCGACATCTTCGGCGCGGTCAAGGAGAGCGGTGAGCTCGCCGGCCACGTCAACGCCAAGGGCGCCGCTGACACCGGCCTCGCCGAGGGCACGCCCGTCATCGTTGGCGGCGGCGACTGCCAGCTTGGCATGATCGGCGTGGGCGCCTGCCTCCCCAACCAGGCCGGCGTCTTTGGCGGCAGCTTCTGGCAGTACGAGTTCAACACCGACAACGCCGCCACCGACCCGCAGTGCCGCGTGCGCGTGAACTGCCACGCCACCCCAGGCGTCTGGCAGTACGAGGCGCTCGCCTTCAAGCCGGGCCTCGTCATGCGCTGGTTCCGCGATGGCTTCTGCCAGGCGGAGAAGGAGCAGGCCAAGGCCGAGGGCCGCGACGTCTATGACGTCATGAACGAGCACGCCGAGAAGATCCCCGCGGGCTCCTACGGCATGCTCTGCTGCTTCAGCGACGTCATGAACTACATCCACTGGACGCACTCCTCGCCCACCTTCACCAACTTCGAGCTCGAGCCGGAGAAGTTCAACAAGTACACCTTCTACCGCGCCATCCTCGAGAACACCGCGCTGCTCGTCCGTGGTCACATCGACCTCGTCCGCGAGGCCACGGGCAACGAGCCTGACGAGCTCATGTTCGCCGGCGGCGCCTCCAAGAGCCCTCTCTGGAGCCAGATCGTCGCCGACGTCACGGGCAAGACCGTCAAGGTCCCCGTGGTGAAGGAGGCCACCGCCCTTGGCGCCGCCATCATCGCCGGCACCGGTGTGGGCATCTACCCGAGCGTCTCCGAGGGTGCCAAGCAGGTCGTCAAGTTCGAGCGCACCTTTGAGCCCAACCCCGAGAACGCCGCCGTCTACGAGGAGCTTTACAAGACATGGCGCGAGGTTTACAAGGCCCAGTTTGCACTGAGCGAGGCCGGCGTGACCAAGAGCATGTGGCGCGCTCCCGGCCTGTAACGTCCTCGCACGCCGCGGTGGCTCGTAGCTATGCGCCACCGCGGCGCCGATTCGCCCATCAGGCACCCCGCGACTCCGATCCGTCCCTCAGGCACCAACGCGAGCGTTTGCCCGCCAGACATCCGGCCACACGCGCTCGTATAACAATTAGTCCCAGTCCGCACGCCCAGCACTTGGGCGAGTAAAAGGAGCAGAACATGGCAGAAACCTTCGTCGTCAACGAGAACGACTTCGAGTATCGCTTCGGTGATTCCGGCCCCAAGTACCTCATGAAGGGCCCACGCATGAACTACGCGCTGGTACAGTTCCAGCCCCACCAGAACTTCCAGGCTCACCATCACAACATCATGGAGGAGAACTTCTTCATCCTCGAGGGCAAGGTCGACATCGTGGTCGACGGCATCGTTCACACGCTGTCCGCCGGAGACTTCATTCACATTGGCCCGGGTGAGGTCCACTTCGTGAACAACCCGTATGACGAGCCCATCAAGATGGTCTCCACCCTCGCCCCCTTCCAGGAGGTCGACAAGGTCGAGGACCCGAACCCCGAGTTCTAGAGACATCGTGCCCGACACGAAAACCTCGTGTTCGGTAGAATATTCTTCTGCTCGGAGGAGTGGCAGAGCGGTTGAATGCGGCGGTCTTGAAAACCGTTGGGCGGCTCGTTCGTCTCGAGAGTTCGAATCTCTCCTCCTCCGCCATTTGACGTGCAAGCGGGGCAGCGATGATAGTGTCGCTGCCCCGCTTTTGCTTACCTTAGAATGACCAGTGCCGCGCCGGACCAAAACCGAGCCGGTCCACGTTCGCCCGCCATGGCACCTGGGTATACTCCACACCAAGCGTCGCAGGAAGCGACATTACTGCAAGGAGACACCGTGCCCGCCATTATCGTCATCGTCGTCATCGCGATTGCCGTCGCGCTCTTCTGCATCAAGATGAGCAATGACATCGTTCGCGCTTCCAATCGCTGTGACAATGCCTGGGATCAGATTAATGCTCAACTCAAGCGCCGCGCAGACCTCATTCCCAACCTCGTCGAAACCGTCAAGGGCTACGCTTCGCACGAATCCGGCACGCTCGAGGCCGTCATCGCCGCCCGCAACGGCGTTGCCGCCGCGGCCACGCCCGAGGATGTCATGGCCGCCAACAACCAGCTCTCCGGCGCTCTCCGCCAGCTCTTCGCCCTCTCCGAGAGCTACCCTGACCTGAAGGCCAACGCCAACTTCCAGCAGCTCCAGACACAGCTTGAGGAGACTGAGAACAAGATCGTCTATGCTCGCCAGAGCTATAACGACTGCGTCCTCATGTTCAACAACGCCATCCAGACCTTCCCCGGCAGCCTTTTCGCCGGCGGCCGCATGCCCAGGAAGGGCTTCGAAATCTCCGAGGCTGACGCCACCGCACCCCGGGTGCAGTTCTAGTCTCACCCACATATAAGCCGGAAGCCCCCATCCCATCTCGTCGCATTCTCGCGCTTTGCGCTCGAAAAATGCTCCTCGATGGGATGGGGCCTTCCTCTATGTTGTCGATACGTTTCCCTTAGCTTCTATTTTCAACTTGCCCTTAAGAAGCGAATGAAAGCACTCTAACGAGCGCGGCGGGGCGAGGGGAAGGTTGAGAGGCATTCCCCGCCCGCTCTTAAGAAGCGAATGGAAAGCGCTGCAACGGGCGCCGAAAGGGTGGGGGAGGGTTGAGGGGCATTTTCGCAGCGCGCAACGCGCGCAAGTATGCCCCGAGGCCCTCCCCCACCCTTTCGGCTTGGGATCCGTTAGCAGCCGGCCATGATCTGGATTCCGGCGCTGCAGCCGAGACGGTCGGCTCCGGCCTCAACCATGGCGCGGGCCTCATCGGCGGTGTGGATGCCGCCGGCAGCCTTAACCAGGCAGCGGTCGCCCACGGTCTTGCGCATAAGGGCGACATCGGCCACGGTGGCGCCACCGGTGGAGAAGCCCGTGCTCGTCTTCACGAAGGTCGCTCCAGCCTCGACGGAGAGCTCGCAGGCCTTGACCTTCTGCTCGTCCGTGAGCAGGCAGGCCTCGATGATGACCTTCACGCACTTGCCGTCAGCAGCCTTCACGACAGCCGCAATGTCGTCGCGCACAGCGTCGTACTCGCCATCGAGCAGCCAGCCGACGTTGATGACCATGTCGACCTCGTCGGCGCCCGCCTCGACGGCAAGGCGAGTCTCGGCGGCCTTGGCCTCGGTCAGCATGGCGCCGAGGGGGAAGCCGACGACGCAGCACGTGTTAACCTCGCTGCCGGCCAGCTTCTCGTGGGCAAGCGGTACCCAGCAGGTGTTCACGCAGACAGAGGCGAAGTTGTACTCGAGAGCCTCGTCGCAGAGCTTCTCGATTTGAGCGCGCGTGGCATTAGCCTTCAGCAGCGTGTGGTCGATCATGCGGTTAAGTTCCATGGTTCCTCCTTTGCTTAGCGCCCGCAGGCGCTCTGTCTACAAAGCGAGACACGCCAAAGGTGTGCCTGGCTTCAAAGGCAGATCTGCTTTGCCTTGCTGAAGATTGGCGCGCGACCAACCGCGAGATGACTTTTGTAGCACCAGAGTTCATATCCAAATGAAAGGCCCGGGCCGCCGCCAGCTTTCGCCACGCGACAGCACCGGGCCCGTTCCTCTGGAAAGGATTCCATCAAATTTGATGGTGTGCGCCCATGGGGCGCGGAGATGCCTACTGCTCGAAAGCAGCGACCAGCTTCTCCTTGAGCTCGTTCTTGTCAACGATGTTGGTGAGAACGACCTTGCGCTCATCAGGAACACCCTTGATGAAGTCGGCGAGGTCACGGCCGACGACGAAGAGGTCAGCCATCTCAGGGGTGACGTCGGAGGTGGTGGTGTGACCCACAGTGACGTCGCTCTTGCCAAGCTCCTTGAGGACGCTCTCGATGTTCATCTGGACCATAAGGCTGGAGCCGAGGCCAGAACCACAAGCGCACATAATGCTGCGGACTTCCATGTTTCCTCTTTTCATATCGCGATTGGCCGGAGGGCCAGCCGCTTGTTGGCGATACGCGGATGCCCGCGCATATCTGATATTACCCAATTGCGGGGCCGAAGCCGCAGCCCCGACCCCGCAACCGGTAAGTGACACTATTTAAGGGTTGGACGGATAACACGAGCTAAAGCGCTATGTTGGTCGCCAACCCTCCGCAGCAGATGCTACTCGGCAGCAGCAGCCTTGGGCTTCGGGGCGACGAAGTTGTAAACAATCGGCACGACGAAGCAAAGGAGGCAGATGACGAACAGCGGCATGCCAGGGGCGGCCTGGGCGAGGTTACCGAACACGATGCCGAGCCAGGAGAAGTCAGCGTCGGAGAAGGTAGCGGAGGTGAAGCCCAGAGCCGTGAAGACGGGCATGCAGATGGCAGGCAGGAAGGTGATGAGCAGGCCGTGGACGAAAGCACCGGCGACGCAGCCCTTGAGACCACCCTCAGCGTTGCCGAAGACACCAGCGGAAGCGCCGCAGAAGAAGTGCGGGACGACGCCGGGGAGAATCAGGGCAACGGGAGCGAGGTTGGCGTCGACGGCCATGAGGATGAGGAGGCCCACGATGCCGCCAACGAAGGAGACAAGGAAGCCGATGATGACCGCGTTAGGAGCGTACGGGAAGCAGACCGGGCAGTCGATGGCGGGGACGGCACCAGGGACGAGCTTCTCGGAGATGCCCTTGAAGGCGGGGACGATCTCGCCGACGATCAGACGGACGCCGGAAAGAACGATGTAGACGCCACCAGCGAAGGCCATGCCGGACTCGAGGGCCCAGACGATCCAGTTGGTCGTGGTCTCGGTGCCGACGTTGAGGAGGACGTTGAGGTTGGTGAACTGCGACGGGTCAGCGTCGAGGATGCCGTTAGCAACGGCAACACCGGTCACGATGAGGAAGAAAATCATCATCGTGATGGAGATGGCGACGGTGGTGTCACGCAGGAAGATGAGGCGCTTCGGGAAGTTGATGTCCTCGGTGGACTTGCTGCCCTTGAAGAGCTTGCCGACCTGGCCGGCGATGGCGTAGCCGATGCCGCCGAAGTGGCCGAAGCCCACGGCGTCACCAGCACCAGTCACCTTGCGGAAGGTGGGCTGGCAGTAGGCCGGCGAAAGAACCATGATCATAGCGAGGACGCAGCCACCGCCGATGATGAGCATCGGGCCCTGGAGGCCACCGATGCTGAGCACGACGGCGAGCATGCAAGCCATGTACAGCGTGTGGTGACCAGTGAGGAAGATGTAGTGCATGCGAGAGAAGCGGGCAAGCACGATGTTCAGGACCATGCCGACGCACATGATCAGAGCGGAGTCAGAGCCGAACTGGGTGAGAGCCATGGAAACGACGGCCTCGTTGTTCGGGACGACGCCCTGCATGTGGAAGGCGTAGTTGAACAGCTCACCGAAGGCGAGCAGGGAACCGGACTGCAGGTAGCTAGCACCAGCAGAGAGCACGAGGAAGCCGACAACGGTCTTCACGGTGCCCATGACAATATCCTCGATAGCCTTGCCCTGAAGGGCGAGACCCACGAGAGCAAGGAGGCCGACTAGCAGTGCCGGCTCGGACAGAATGCTGACGATAAAGTTAATAACAGCCATTCTTTCCTTCCTTTCCTTCCAACTTACTTCCTATACATGCCGCGGTTCGTGGCTGCGGACACTACGCGCGGCGCGATCGCCAAAATCAAAAAGTTACGCCTCGGCAGGGGCGACGAAATCGGCGTAAACCTCATCCGCGTCCTTGGCCTCGGCAATCTTGGTGATGTTGGCGGGATCACTGAACATAACGGCGAGCGAGCGCATGACCTCAATGTGAGAGTCAGCGTCCTCGGCGGCGAGCGTCACGAGAAGGCGGACATCCGGGCCCTCCTCCTTGAAACGGACGGGCTCGCGAAGCACGGTGACGGCAAGCTGCTGCTTGATGACGCCCTGCTCGGGGCGGGCGTGAAGAAGAGCGAGATCGGGGCAGATCACGAAGTAGGGGCCAAACTCCTTGGCGTTCGAGATGATGCCGTCGATGTAGTCGCTCTTGACGTAGCCCTGGTCGACGAGCGGCTGCACCGCGACGTGGACGGACTCCTCCCAATCAGAGACCTTCTCGATAATCTGCACGTTCTCGCGCTTGAGCATGTCCTCCATACCGGCCATGGACAAACCCCTTTCTGCACTAAAAAGGCATAGTTCCATTCATATTCTTCACCGATTGTACACGACCGGAGAGATTTGGACTTCTGATTTCCTGATTTTTCCTGTTTTGCCCGTCCTACTTCCCGCTTACGGTAGGTATTTGGCGGCGAACGGTAGGATCAGCTTTGCTCAATAATCGATTCGTTGCACCTTCTGCTTGAGTAAGTAAAGAATTTTACCTCGTGTTTTGCAGTATCGAGGCATTGCGTTGGGGACATCTAGCATATTTTCTTTAGGTATGGGCGATACGATTTCGGCCCTATTATGTAAGTCAAAGCATCATTAGTCCGCCCCCACCCCACCGGAGTCTACGTTGTCCCCGAAAGAGCGCCGCAAAGAGATCATCAGCATTGTGAATTCCACGGGCTTTGCCACCGTGGACGATCTTGCTAAGCGCTTTGCCGTCAGCGTCGACAGCATCCGCAAGGACCTCAAGGCCCTTCAAAAGGAGGGCAAGATCAAGCGCGAGTACGGCGGCGCCCTCAAGGTCGACGGTCCGGTCGCGCAGACGCAGCCACACGACAGCGTGGCGGAGACCGTGGCTCTCCAGCGCGATGCCGAGGACGACGGGCGTCGAGCCGTTGCCGCCCGCGCTTTCCTCGAGATCAACGATGGCGATGCGATTTTCCTGGGCGTCTCTCGCACGAACCTCTATCTTGCAGACATGATCGCCTCGAGCGACAAACGCCTTATCGTAACCACGAACATGATTGACGTCCTCCCCCGCCTCGCCAGGAACCCCAAGGTCACGGCACTTGCTACGGGTGGCTACCTCAACGTGCACCTCAACGGTTTCACGGGCCCCGCCACGATCAGCCTTCTCGAGCCACTGCTGTTCTCTAAGGCGTTCATCGGTGCCTGCGGCGTCGATCTCGCCAAGGGCGCGGTGCTCGCGACCTCCGTCGACGACGGTCGCGTCAACGAGCAGGTCCTCAAGAACGCCTCCTACTGCTTCCTCCTTACCGAGGAGGGCAAGTTCGCCGTCCACAGGGGCTACCGCTACGCCTCCGCGTCCGACTTCAGCGCCATCATCACGGACTCCACCAACCGCGACATCCTCACCGCCATCGCCTCCACCGGCACCCCCGTCCTCTGCTAGCGAATAGCATCCCAGCGCATCGCGCCTCATGCGAAGCGGAAAGCAACCACCCTTCGCACCCATCTCAACCAGCAGCTAAAGAGTCGATTTAACCACCCGTGAGCACCCGCGGCCACACACGGGGGGTGATGGGCCCGCGAAGACAACGGACCAGCCAACAGAGATACAAAAGGCGGGCGACCATCGTTGCCTGCGAGTTCTTCGCCGCAGGCGAAGCTGTCTGAGCAGGAAATGATGGCCGCCCGCCGCCGTTGGGAATCCGTCAGCTAGGGCCCGTTGGGAATCCGTGATCTACGCCCTCAGCGTGGTGCGGCCGTAGTTCTTCTCCCACGAAGCGGTGAAGTCGTGCACGGCACCCACGGTGCCCGGCTGGTCAATCATCGAGTTGAGGATCGCCGGCGGGAAGGTGATCGCCTGAATGCCCGCGAGGATGAGCTCGTGCACCTGGTTGGTGTTGTGCAGCGACGCGGCCATGACCTTCGTGTCGAGGCCCTGCACGGCAAGCATCTCGATGAGGTCCGCGACCTGTTGGATGCCGTCGCCGTAGTTGGACATGCGGTTCACGTAAGGCGCAAGGTAATCAGCGCCGTTGAGGGCAGCGAGGAAAGCGGACTCGGGCGAGAAGATCGCCGTGGCGAGGACGCCGAGGCCCTCGTTGTGGGCATCCTTCACGGCCTTGAGGCCATCGCGGGTGACGGGGATCTTGGCGTAGGTGTTCTCCGGGCGAAGGCCGTTGATGTAGCGGGCCTCCTCCATGATTCCGTCGTAATCCTCGGAGACGACCTGGACGAAGAGCTTCTGGTCCGGGCGGAGATACTCGATGATCTCGGGGAGGACGACCTCGGGGGTCTTGCCGCTACGCGTGATGATCGTGGGGTTGGTGGTCACGCCGTCGACGTTGAGCAGGGCGTCGAGCTTCTTGATCTCGTCGAGGTTGGCGGTATCGATGATGAGTTCCATAAGCAATCCCTTCGACTGACCGCGTGCGGTCGTTTTTTGCGAGGCCGTCACGCGCAGCGCACGCTTCCAACCTTCGCACGATTCCTTTTGCGACGCCTCGCGACGACGCCATTCTCTGCGCTCAGATTACTTCGGGCTGTATTGATTTGCAAGCACTTTCTCTTATTCTGTCGTAGTTTGTCCGTATTCGGCAGAATTTGGATGGTATGATTTGGGCGCAAGCTACGAACTCGAACAAAGTGGGACGGAAAGCGGATGTTTCTCGAAGCACGCCAAGAGGTGATAGCCCGGCTCATCGAGCAGGAGGGTCACGTCACCGTCTCCGCCCTCGCGGAGAAGTTCGACGTGACGGAGGATTGCATCCGCAAAGACCTTCGCAGGCTTGTCGCCGAGGGTCGCTGCCGCAAGGTCTACGGCGGAGCCACGCGAATTGACCCCGAGGTAAACCGCGTCGTCGCGGAGCGCGTCGACCTCCTCCGCCCAGAGAAGCAAGCCATCGCCGCAAAGGCGTTCGCGATGCTCAAGCCCAGGCAGACCGTCTACCTCGACTTCTCCTCTTCGAACATCCTCCTCGCCCAGCTCATAGGCGCGAGCGACCTCTCGCTCACCGTCGTCTCGAGCTCCGTTGACGTGATGCGTGCCGCCAGCTCCGGCACCAACGTGCGCACCTTTTGCCCCGGCGGCTCGTATGACGCGGAGTACAACGGGTTTGTCGGCAACCTCGCCGCGAGCGCGCTCGACCCGTACCGCTTCGACGCCGCGTTCATGGGTGCCGTGGGCATCGAGGCCGAGGCTGGCGACGTGCTCACACTCGATATGGAAGACGTCCCCGCCAAGCAGGCCGCAATGGCCCGCGCCGAGGTAAACGTGCTGCTCTGCGACACAGACAAGCTCGGCCACGCGGGGACCTACCGCTACGCCACACTCGACGACTTCGACCTCGCCATCTGCGACGAGGTCCGTCCGGACGCCGTCGAGCGCCTCCGTGCCTCAGGCCTCACGGTGATGTAGCGCCGAGACGTGGCCGACGCGCGGTACGGCCAGGCCGACTGCCATCGAGACCTACACTTTCTCGAGTTATGGCGTCGCACGCGAGCCAATAGCTCGAGAAAGTGCATGTCTCGGCGCACCAGCAGGTCTCGCGCAGCGTCGGGCGAGCGGTCACCGGGCGCAGCAACACGCGGCCGACGTTGGCTCGCCCGTCGCCAGGTCGCACCGCCGCCAGGTTGCACCGCCGGCGTGCCCGCTGGCTCGCCCGCTGCCGGATCGCCCGCCGCCGACTTGCTCGCTAGCCCTTGCGCTTGAACGGCGCCATCGCGAGGCCATGAAGGCCGCGGGAGACCTCGATGTAGGCAGGGTGGCAGCGCTTCTCGAGCTCGCGCACCACGGGCTCGAGGCTCGGCGTGGCGAACAGCACGGAGGTGGGAACGATTCCAACACGATCCCGCGCGGCTTCGCCCTCGTAGGTGACATACACCCAGGCAGGCGTCTTGACCTGGAACCTCTTGTCGATGTCCTCCACGATGCGGCACGAGAAGCTCTCGTCACCCGGCACGAATACCTCGGTCTCGAACGCGCAAAGACGATGCGGCATCAGGCAGATGTCGCGCGCCTCGCCCAGCTCCTCGATCTTGTCGATGCGCGCGAGGGCGATCTTTCCGCGGCGCACGCGAAGTGCCACGAGCACGGCCTCCGCGCGCACGGCAGCGAAACGCAGCATCAGATAGGCAACGGCTGTCGCGGCAACGACCATCAGCAGCGCGGAGATTGGACCACCCTTCGGGTCCGCATAGATGCCCGGAAACACCGCAAAGATCGCGATAGCAAGGGCCGCGATGATCACAGCCGCCACAATCCCCATCCTACGCTGCGCAAACCTATACATATGCCTTCTCCCGGATACAGACGGGGCGCCGGCCACGCCGACGCCCCACCAGCTCAAATCAACATTGCCAAGCTCGTCGCCCCACCGCGCCAGGAAGTGGCGCTCGGACGCGGAGCAGAAGACACTCTAGCAAAACCTACTCGAAAGGCATGATCTTCGAGATGGAAGCCGTCTTGGACTCGCAGATCTTCCTGAAGTTGTCGAACATGGGGTGCTTCTCCCACTTGTGGAGGTCGGTCGTCGCGCGATACGCCAGGATCTGGAACAGCGGCAGTACGTAGAGCGGCATGAGCAGCGGCTCCTCGATATCCTCGGGCAGGCGCAGCGCATGTGCATCGTCGACCTCGGGGTTGTTCGTGACCACGAAGACGCGGTCGCTCACACTGTGGGAGGCACGGGCGAGCTGGACGAGGCGATCGGACGTCTTGCCGAGGTCATCGATGAAGAACAGCGTGTAGTTGGGCGTAAGCTGCAGGTTGGGACCGTGGTTGAACTCCTCCGCCTCATAGGCGAAGCTCGGAATCTGGATGGTCTCGCCAATCTTGAGGGCGCCCTCGCAGGCGATGCCATAGCCCTGGGCGAAGCCGCAGGAGTAGGCGACCGTCATCGAAGTGAGCGCAGCCTTGTTGCGGTCATAGAACTCGTGGACCTGCTTCTGGAAGGCAACGTGGCGCTCGGGGCACTTCTCCATCTCGGCGATAACCGCATCGTGGGCCTCGGCGGAGACGACGCCGCGCTTGGCACCGGCCTCGATGGCGAACAGCATGAGGAACTCGGCGAGCGTGGTCACGCCCTTCGTGACGTATCCCACGTACTCCTCACCCACACCATAATCAACGAGGACGTCGGCGTGGTCCTTGAAGTCAGACTCGAGGTTGCCGGTAAGGCCAACGGCCTTGCGGCCCATCGCGCGAAGCTTGTCGAGCGCCTCGATGGAGTTGGTGGAGCAGCCGCTCTGGGAAACCACGAAGACGAAATCGTCCTCCGCGAGGCGATCCTTGTAGGCGATGAACGTGTTGGGCGGCACAACCTGCACGTCAGCGTCGAGGTACTTCATCATGAACGGCTTGGCGCACTGAGAGGCGTTGGAGCTGGAGCCGCACGCAACGATCCAGATGTTGTGGTAGCCGCCGTCGACATAGGCATCGACGAGGCCGCCGACGAGCGCCTGGCGGTTCTCGATGTTAGCGGCGAGCTGAGCCGGAGTCTCCTCGATGTAGGTGAGCATAGTTGGACGGTTCTCTTCGGACATATCCATTCCCTTCCCTTGGGGCCTAAGTTTGGCCTGAAGGACAAAGCGCTACTTAGATGTCGTCATCCTCGTCGTCATCGTCGTTGGCGCCCGCGGGCATCTCGAACTTCACGAGCGAGGCGTGGCCGGAGGCAATCGCAGCGTCCGCAAGGGCATCGACGGAGTCAAAGCCGGCGCGCGTGAGATGCGTCTCGACAAGAAGCGGCAGGTTGGTACCAGCGATGACACGGACGTCGTCGCGACCCTGCGCAAGCACCACGGCGGCCTTGAAGGGCGACCCGCCGAGAAGGTCGCAGCAGACGAGAACGCCTTCGCAGCCGGCAAGCTCATCGAGCGCCGCCGTTAGCTTCGCAGCGAGGTCCTCAGTGGTGTCGCCGTCGGGGAAATCGACGGCGACGAAGTCGCTCGGCTCGCCGCCGAGAAGGGCAAGCGCGCTCTTGAGGCCGGTCGCGAAATGGCCGTGGCCCGTGACGATCAAACCGATCATTTGGACTCTCCAATCCTTCTCTTGAGATACTCGAGAATTTCCTGGTGCGTATCGAATGCCAGCGTAGCGTCGCGGTCGCTGATGTTGCCATGCGTCTTGCAAAGGGCAACCACCTCAGCGCCCGCTCGCCTACCGGCGGTGATGCCATATTCGGAATCCTCCACGACAACCGCCTCGCCCGGCTGGCAGTCAAGCTCGCCAAACGTGTGGAGGTAGATCTCTGGGTTGGGTTTGGACTCCTCGAAGTCATCGCCCGTGACGACAGCGTTAAATGCATGCCCAAGCTCGCACTCGTCGAGCATCTGGCGAATCTCCGGCATGGAGCTTGAGGAGGCAAGGCCAACGGCGATACCCTCCTCATGCAGCCACGCGAGAAGCTCGCGGATACCGGGAATGAGAGCTTCGCGATAGTCAATAGGGCGTGCAGCGAAATACGCCGTGACGGCAGGCGCAATCTCTTCCGCAGTCTCGTCGAGGTGCTTGGCGATGGTCATGTTCTGAATCTGGGTCGTGCAGCCGTACATCGCGTTGCGGTCTTCCTCGGTGAGCTTGGTAGCACCACGGCTCGTAAGGAAGTCATCGATGATTGCGAGGTAAAGCGGCTCGGACTCGATGATCACACCATCCATGTCAAAGACGACGGCACGAACCTCGCCATCGCGCGCGGCATGGCCAAAGGCACCTTCGACCTGGCACATCCTCGCGGCGTGCGCGGCGGCGGCAAGCGCGTCCTCAAGCCGGCTCGTCTCAGGCAGGGCCGCGCCTCGACGCCAGCCCCTCTCGACGAGGGAGGTCACGAGCGCCGTCACGAACGAGTCGCCCGCGCCCATCGTGTCCACGGCGTCGCCCGCAGCAGCGACCCCATGGACCCGCCCTCCGTCCCAAGAGAGAAGCGGCGGCAGGCTACCCCTTGTAACAAGCACGGGGCAATCAAACTGCCAGCTGGCAAGAAACTCGTCAATGACCGCCTGGTCGGTGCCGCTCATCGAGAACTGCGCCAAATCGATATGGGGGGCTATCTTGGCGAGGTTCTCAGGCGTACGGTACTTGTCCTTCTCGCCAAAGTCATAGGAAAGGACGCCCTGACGCCCGTCGAGCAGGGGCAGCCAATCGTCGACCTTCGCGTTACAGCTCGTGAGGATAGCGTCGAACCCGCAGGCGTACTCAACGGCAGGGCCGCTCGGCACGGGAGCTCCCGGCCAGGCCTCCCCCAGCTCAACGCCTTTGAAGTGGCGCTCGCCATCAATGCGGTCCTGATGGCAGACCTTGGTCGTACCGCCGGGGACGATCTCGCAGGCGCTCGCGTCCACGCGCTCTGCCTTGAGCGTGCCGAGCAGGCGCTCTCCCCAGAGGTCATCCGCCACACGGCCAAGGTAGCTGGCCTCGTGCCCGAGGCGCGACGCACTCACGGCAACGTTCACGGCGTTGCCGCCGGGATAGGCGATGCCGAGGTTGTCGTAGGAGTCGAAGACGTTGTCTCCCAGGCCGAGGACCTTCATTAGTACTCCAGCTTGCGGTAGTAGCGACGGATGTCGAGCGAGTGGCCGGTAACGTCCTCCATGTTCTTGGAGATGCGCTGGAGGGCGGCGTTCATCACGACGGGGCCAAGCCAGTGGCGGGTCTCGGCGGAAATACCGGGCATGTCAAACTCGGCGGCGTCGATGACGGTGAGCTCATCGGTGACCTTCTCGGCGAAATCCTTCACGCGAAGATCCAGGGCGCGCGTGGAACCTTCGCCCACGAGCAGTGTGAGGGGCACGTCCTTCTCGAGGAGCTCGAGTGTGCCATGGAAGAACTCGGGGCTCGAGACGCTCTTGGTGCGAATCCACTGGCTCTCCTCGAGCACGCACATGGCATAGGCGTAGCAGGTGGGCCAGATGTCACCAGAGGAGACCCAGATGTGATAAGGCGCGTCGTGATAGCGCTCGCAGTAAGCGCGAGCTCGGGCATCGAACTGCTTGCGCACGGAGACGAGACCCGGAACGAGGTTGGCGAGCTCGTCGGCAAAGGTGGAATAGGCGTCGAAGCAGCCGGCGTTGTGAAGCAGGCGGCCCAGGAACAGGTAGACGATGAGTTCCTGCGGACGACCATCGCCGTAGACGAAGCTGAAGTCAGAGACCTCCTCGAGCGGAGAGTCCGCCTTGCCGATGACGGAGAAGATCGTGCAGCCGCGCTCCTTGAGCCAACGGGCGGCGGCGAGGGTCTCGGCGGTGTCGCCGGACTTGCTGGTCATGAGAACGAGGGTCTTCTCGTCCACCATGTTGCAGCCGGTGAGCACAAGCTCGGCGGAGAGGACGGAGCGCCAGGGGATGTCGCTCAGCTCGTCAATCATCGCGGAGAACGGAGCGAGCATGGCCTGTGAGCCGCCGGAGGAGGAAATGAGAATGCCGGAGAAGCCCTTCTCGGTGACGGCATCCGCCATCGCCTCGATCTCGGCGCGGCGGCTATAGATCGCCTCGCCCTGGGCAAGGATCGTCTCCTCGTTGAATGTGACCATTTCTGCCATGGACCTTTAACCTCCAAGGTAGTTAACGTATTTGCAGAAGGGTGCACGCGAGCGCTTCCGGATGCGCCCGCACGAGCAAGGCCGATGCCCCATCGGTCCGCCCTGCGACGGCTCGCCCGAGACGGGGCGTCGCAGGAAGGACCCCACAGGGAGGGACCCGAAGGTCCCTCCCCTAACCAGGGTGTTGCTAGACCGGACTACATCCAGCCCAGGAACGACATAAGGATGCCGAACGCGATGATTCCGAGAATGATCGCGATGACGTTGACCTTCTTCTTGAAGAGCCAGTAGATGAAGAAGACCAGGGCGAGCGGGAGCATGTTGGGCAGCACGCCATCGAAGACGCTCTGCACCGTGGTGCCGCCGATGCCGAAGACGAGCTCCTCGCTGAAGGCGAGAGAGACGTAGGACGGGATCAGGCCGCCCACGACCATCGTGCCGAGAATGCCAGCAGCCTCGGTGACGTACTTGGTGTTCTCGCTGATCTTGTCGATGAACTTCGAGCCGAGGTTGTAGCCGAGCTCAGCGAACCAGATGCGGGAAATGGCCGAGAAGCCCCAGATGAGCATGTAGAGGATTGGGCCGAGCGGGGAGCCGTTCTGGGCGAGGGAGCAGCAGATGGCGGCAGAGATCGGCAGGAGGGTGAACCAGAAGATGGCGTCGCCCAGGCCGGCGAGCGGCCCAAACAGGCCGTTACGGATGCCGGCGATGAGCTTGCGGTCCTCGTGCTTCTCCTCCATGGAGAGGATGAGGCCCATGAGGAAGGTGCCCATGTGCATCTCGGTGTTCATGAACTCCATGTTGTAGGTCATGAACTCGACCATATCCTCCTTGGAGTCGCCGTAGAGCTTCTCGAAGGTGGGCATCATCGACATGGTGAAGCCAGGGGCCTGCATGCGCTCGAAGCTGAAGCCAGACTGCATCGCGATGGAGCGGATGCCGAGCTTGTAAAGATCGTTGCGGGTGAGCTTGCGCTCGGTGGTCTCGTTAGATGTCGTCATCGTCGTCGCTCCCATCGGTGTCGCTGTGCGAGGAGGTGGCGAGGGCAATAGCGTCGTCACCCTTCTTCTCATGCACGAAGTTGATGTAAGCAAGGCACACCGCGGCAATGGCGATGGGCAGGACGTTCGGGAGGTTCATGAACGTGGCCATGATGAAGCCGAGGAACAGGTAGGCGATGTTGCTGCTCTTGAGCATTACCATGAGCAGGAGGCCAAGGCCGACCGCGGGCAGGATGCCGCCAGCAACCTCAAAGCCGTGGACGAGCCAGACGGGGAAGGTGTTGACGAAGGCCTGAAGCGGAGCCTGGAGGGCGAAGGAGCAGAGGAACGCGAGCAGCGCCACGGCGCCAGCCTTCAGGATGAGGGCGCCCCAGACGGTGCGGTTGAAGGCCTTCGCGTCGCCAGCCGCGGCGCAGGCGTCGCACTTGTGGGCGACGGAGACGTACACGGTGTTGAAGAAGATGCCGAGCCACTGCGCGAGGAGGGCGAACGGCAGGGACAGGCCGAGGGCCGCCTCAGCAGACTGGCCGGTGGTCTAGGCGATGACCACGGTCATCAGGCCGGCCATCAGCGGGTCGGGCGGGACGGTTCCGCCGACGGTGAGCAGGCCGAGATAGCTCAGCTCAGCCACGGCACCGCAGGCGATGCCTAGCTGCATGTCTCCCAGCATGATGCCGGCAAAGAACGACACGACCAGCGGACGGAACCAATAGAACGCCTCGAAGACCTGGTCTAGCGCACAGATAAATGCGACGAGCGCGAGAAGCAGGCCTTGTACAAGGGTAATCTCCATGCTTTCCTTCCTTTCTTCCAAACAGACACGTGCAATCGTCTAGCTACGCAGGCATCGCCTCCTAAATCTCGGTCTTGCGGTCGGTGGGGAGAATCTGGATGAAGAGGTCAACGCCAGCCGCCTTGATGGCGTCGAAATCGGCGAGGTCCTGATCGTCCACATAGACGTGAGACTCGTGGTAGACGGTCTTCTTGCCGTCAGCGTGCATGTTGCCAACGTTCACGCTCTTGATGGGCACGCCACCCTCGACGAGCTTGCGAACGGCCGCGGGATCATGGACCACGAGCAGGATCAACTTCTTCGGGGTCTTACGAGAGAAGACGTCAATGGTGTGATCGAGCGTGAAGAACTTGATGTCGCAGCCTGCGGACTCCGCCGTCATCTTCATGAGCTGCTGCTGGACCTTGTCCTCGGCCGCCGCGTCATCAGCAACAATAACGAGATTAGCGCCGGTGGCGCCCACCCAGGCGTTTCCCACCTGGCCGTGGACGAGACGGTTATCGATGCGCGTCCAAACGATTCCTGCTTCTGCCATGATGCTCTCCGTTCTCCCTGGTTAGTTCACCGGGTGCTTTCGCACCCCTCACAGGACAATATATGCCCAGCGGGACCCTCGTCCCTGCACGTCACACGACTATCGAGAACGAGGTTGATGACGATGCTTGCTACGATCATCATGGCGCCTATGAAAGCGAAGCGCCCGAAGGATTCGCCAAAGGCGAGAAATGCCCAGGTCGGCGCGAGGATGACCTCGCTCATGCAGATCATGTTCGCACTGAACGCAGGAACACGGCGAATGCCGCGGGCGTAGAAGATGCTCGAGATTCCAGAGCACACGATGCCCTGGCCAAGCATGAGTGCCCAGTTCATAGGAGAGACGGTTGGAACCTCGGGCGCGACGACAAGGAAGCCGAGCGAGGCCACGGCAAACCCCACGAGCGAAGAGGGCATAGGAAGGGCGCCCGGCTTGGCGTTCATGAAGAACGCAAGGCCAAAGAACGCGCCCGAGACGATTGAAAGGAGATTGCCCAACATTCCCTCGGCCGTAAGCTCATCAAAGAAGAACAGCAGCATGCCGGCAAACGCCATCAGCACAACGCCGATCTTCGAAGCGCGGGGGAAGTGACGGCGCTCGATCGACTCGTAGATGATGACGAAGATCATCGAGCTGTACTGCAGGACAATCGCATTGCCCACGGAAGTGAGCTTGTTTGCGAACACAAACGTTACGCTCATCACGCAGTTCGCAAGGCCAACGAGCACAGCGCGCTTGGTGAACCTGAGAGTGGGACGCACGACGACGAGAAGAAAGAGCAGCCCGGACAGCGAGGCCACGGCAGAAGTAAGCCATGCGGAGCACGCGTTAGACCTCGTGAAGAGTCCGACGAAGCTCCAGCACAGCGCCGTAAGGAAGAGATCGGCGTAGCCACCCGTCCTGTCTTCTGCCGTCAAGTTCGCCATCTTCACCTCGCCCCCGCGTCTGTCCGCGTCCTTCATCGCTTTACGCGTTATCCAAGCGCGTCTCGAATCGTCTTGAGTGTCGTCTCGATTTGTTTCCAACTATTGCATGCGACTATTTCCATTTGCAAAACGTCATATATCGTTATAACGACAGATTCACCATAGACACCGCGGAGCCATGTGACCAGCTGAACGGGGCGAACGGTATAAGACTTCCGGCAAACGTTATATATCGTTATATTCGTTATCGATAACGCTGGGTGGAGAAAAGCCCTGGACGTCGCGATGCCCAGGGCCTCTGCGCGGCTTTCAAGCTCGCTGCTAGATCGCGAGTTTTGAGTGCGAAGGTGTGGCGGGGTCACACGATACACCGCCGCTAAAACGCGAAGGTGCAGCGAGAGCCCACGACGCGCCGTCGCCAGAACGCAAAACGCGCCGTCGCTGAAACACGAGGCGCGGAGTCGCTAGAACGCGAAGGTGTAACGGGACCCCACGACGCGCTGAACGCCCATGTAGAGAGGCTTCTCGTCCTGATCGTTGTATTGCGCCGTGAACACGAAGAGCGGCTCGCCGACGGATACGCTCAGCACATCCGCGAGCGCGACGTCGGCACGAGTGGAACTGATTCGACACTCGCCCACCATGTGGGGAACTTTGCCGGCCTTCTCCTCAATCAACTTGTAAAGCGAAATGCCACCGAGCTTCGCATCTACGAGGAACTCGAACCCCGCCCTCGGAAACACGTTCGTCTCGATCATGATGGGCGTCGAGTCTGCAAGACAGACTCGCGTGAAAGAGATAACCTCGTCGCCCTCGGAAAGGCCGAGGAACGCGCACTCATCCGGAGCTGCCTCGCGAACGCAGTGCTCTGTCTCGATTGATCCGGGAGTGTAGCCACTGTTGCGACAAGCCTCGCTAAAGCTCTGGACCTCGAGGTCCGTCCTGTGCTGCACCATCATGAGATCGCGCGAGCTCTTGACGAACGTTCCGCGCCCCTGCTGCTTCACGAGGTATCCAGCCTCAACGAGCTCGCTCACGGCACGACGAACGGTGATGCGGCTCACGCCGTACTGCTCGCCCAGCTCGGCCTCGGTGGGAATCTTGTCGCCGACCTTATACTTGCCGGAATCGATAGCGTACTTGATATTACCAACAACCTGCAGGTACAAGGGCATAAGCGACGATGTCATCACTTGCTTTGCCATACGTCCCGTACCTCCCGGTTCCGTTTGATTGTCGTGCCGCCCACGCAACAATGAAGTGTTCGACACGCCGCCGGGGCACCGCCACGCCCCCAACGAGACGCTTGTCCAGCGGCATGCATCTGTCCTTTTATAGTAACGCCTAACCAGCTAGAACACTTTTCGGACAATAACATCGCTAGTCTCGCACCGCTCGCCGAGAAGAAGCGACGTGCCGGCTTTAATACGTATTGTAACGTTATAAGGTGGCTGTATTCACGTGTCTCTTCGTCGATAGGAGTGCTCCATGACCAAACGCTATACGCTCGATGACTTCGCCCGCCTCTTCGACCACACGAACCTCCAGCCGGACGCCACCGACGCCGACATGCGCAAGCTCTGCGACGAGGCGCTCGAGAATCACTTCTGCATGGTTGCCATCAACTCTGGCCAGAGCGCTCGCTGCCACGCCATGCTCGAGGGAACCGACATCCACGTTGGCGCCGCGATTGGCTTCCCTCTTGGCCAGACCTCCATTGCCTGCAAGACCTTCGAGACCAAAGATGCCCTCGCCGCCGGCGCAGACGAGATCGACTACGTGGTTAACCTCACCGAAGTCAAGGAGGGCAACTGGGCCTACGTGACCGAGGAGATGCGCTCGATCGTCGACGTCTGCCGCGAGGAGACCGAGCGCCGCGGCGTCCTCGTCCCCTCGAAGGTCATCTTCGAGAACTGCCTGCTCACGCACGACGAGAAGCTCAAGCTCTGCGAGATCGCGCGCGAGGTCGAGCCCACGTTCGTCAAGACCAGCACCGGCTTCTCGACGGGCGGCGCCACCGTCGATGACGTGCGCCTCATGCGCGAGAATGTCGGTCCCAACGTCAAGGTAAAGGCCGCCGGCAAGATCCGCGATGCCGAGACGATGCTCGCCATGGTCGCCGCCGGAGCCGAGCGCATCGGCGCTCGCGCCAGCGTAGCTATCATGGACGAACTCCGCCAGCGATTCGCCGCCGAAGGCCTCGACTACCTCGAGATCTAGCGCGTTGCGGGTCGCGCCAGGCTGCCGCCGCACGCGGGCCGCAGCCTGCGACCTGTTCGTCGCGCGCGACCCGCACCTGCCCGCCTCCTGCCGCTTGCAGCCTGCACCGACCCGCCCGCCCGGGTGGCCCGCGACCGACACCTCGCGTCCGCCCGGGCCCGCCCACACGCGCCGAGACATACACTTTCTCGAGCTATAGCGCCGATTCGGCTTCGACATCTCGAGGAAGTGCGTGTCTCGCCAACCACCTTCGCCGCAACGCGCTTTCAACGTGCCACTCGCGGAATCCGATACGCATCCATCAGCCTCTTGAAACGCCCCTCGTCCATCACGTCCTCGTAGCGCAGGCGCATCACCTCGACTCCGTGCGACGTGAGCAGCGCTTCGCGCTGGCGCTCGTCGAGCAGGACTCTGAGTGGAGTCCTTCCGACAAGCATCTCGGGGTCCTCGTACTTGCACTTGCCATCGAGCTCAACAACGACCAACCTCTCGCCGCATCGAATTAGCATGTCGGCGCGATACGTGTGCCCGGGCTCAAGCGGATTGGGAAACTCAACCTGTAGCTCTGGCTCCTTGTAGCCAAGCTCAATCATGCGCGCACGAACCATAGACTCCCCGCCACTCTCCGCGCGGCCGTCCATACACTCGAGGACGCGACGAGCGTTTCTGATTCCCCTCGATCGACCGGCGCCAACAACAAGCCTCGCGGACTCGCTCCCCTCCATCAGCTTCATGTGGAGTGCCGAGTCCGCCATCGCCAGCGACTCGTCAAATGGCAAGCAGCGGACGCAGTCGAATACCGTTTGCACTGGCGAAGCAACAAGCAGGCCCGAAGCTCGCCAGACGGTATCGGAACCCAAACGAGGCAACATACGGATGCCATTTCGCTCGCCACAATGCGCCTCCGAAGGCGCCGCGATCTCGATTGGCAGCCCTTCGAAATCATGGCGCGCGTACGTCATGGATAGACCCAACGCCATAGCAGCCGTCATCCTGCAGAAAACCCAATCCGGATGCTCGCGCGCGAGCGCACGCGCGACATGAAGGTGCCTTTCGATCGGGCTCAAGTCCGCCCAGTAAGACGTGCGGGCATAGAGGCCTCGCCGCACCCGAATAACGCCGCCGTTCTTGGTCCTCACGCCAAGAGCCGAGGCGAGCCACGGAGCATCCCCGGCGAGGCAACGCCCGTCTCGCTCCGCAAGCTCAAACAAGCCGTTGAGCCTTTCGCTGACACGCCGCTTTTCCCGAGTGCTACTCCCCATGAACGCCCCCTCCGCATCGTATGGGCAAGAGCATGGATGGAAGAATCACGACAAGCTCGAGAAAGCGAAAAAAGACCCGCGCGTTCAAACGCGAATCAGACAGCAACCCAACACGTTTTGGCGATTATATGCCAAACGAATTCAAACAAGAGGGCGGGCACCACGATAAGCTGCGACAACGTTAGGGTGTACGATGTTAAAACTGGCCGGCCGCACCAGCGAGATTCATTAGTGTCCGCCTGACTGCACGCTAGCAAACGAGAAGCCCCTCGAGACATGCAAGTATTCGAGTTATTGAGGGCGAATCGGCCCCACATCTCGAAAAAGTGCATGTCTCGGCGAAAGAACGAGAGGGACGGCCGCGCGGGAGTCGGCGCAGCGCAGCGGCGCCGTTGGCGGCCCGACAGCGCGGCGGCTCGGCTGCGAAAGCGCCGCTAGTAGCCCATGGCTTGCAGCACGAACATCACGACGGTGAGGATTGCGACGACGACCACGATGAACCAGGTCAGCGTGGTCCAGAGACGGCTGTTGGCGTAGGCACCCATGACGTGACGGTCATCGGCAATGCGCACCATGAAGACGAGAAGGACCGGCAGCAGTACGCCGTTGATGACCTGCGCGACCATCATGATGCCGAAGAGGTCCACGTTGGGCATGACGACGACAAGCGCGGAGAGCAGCGTAATCGCCGTGACCATGCCGCGATACGCCGGGGCCTCGGCCCAGCTCTTGTCCTGACCGCGCTCCCAGCCAAAGGCCTCGCACACGGCGCTCGAGGTGATGCCCGGCAGCACGCACGCGGCAAGGAAGCTCGCGCCCACGAGGCCCACGCCAAACAGGACCTCGGCATACGGGCCGGCAAGCGGCGCCAGCGCGCGGGCAGCGGCCTCGGCCGAGTTGACCTCGATTCCCGCCGGGTGCAGCACGCTACCCGTGCAGACCACGATGAAGAAGGCGATGAGCTGCGCCACCACGGCACCGCTCACGGTGTCGATACGCTGATAGGGAAGGTCGTCGGCGTCGCAGTTCTTCTCCACGACGTTACCTTGGCCCATAAAGATCATATACGGCGAAATAGTGGTACCGATGTTTGCCACCAGCAGGCTCACGTATGCGGGCGTCACGTTGACCTGCGGCAGGAACGTGGATTGGAGCACCACGCCCCAATCCGGCCCCACCATGAAGCTCGCCGCGACGTACGTCACGAACACGCAGCCAATAGCGAGGAGGATCTTCTCAATGCGCTTGTAGGACCCGCTCATGCCCAAAAGCCACACTGCGATGGCGGCAATGGGCACGCTCACGATGGGCGGAACGCCAAACAGCTGCATACCGGAGGCAATGCCCGCGAACTCAGACAGCGTAACGGCCGTGTTGGAGACGATAAGGGCAAGCATCGCGAACGCAGAAAGGCGCACGCCATACTGCTCGCGAATGAGCGCCGCAAAGCCCTTGCCCGTGACGCAGCCCATGCGCGCGGCGGTCTCCTGCACGACGATGAGCAGGAAGCACATCACCGGGATACTCCACAGCTGCTCATAGCCAAAGACGGCGCCGGCGTTTGAGAAGGTCGCCACGCCGCCGGCGTCCATGCCGGCGAGGGCGGTCAAGAGACCCGGTCCCATCGCGCCGAGAACGAGCGCCGCCTTAAGCGGCTTGCGGATGGGCGAGATGGTGGAGGTGTCGGCGCCCACGGCTCGGACACCTCGAAGGTTACGCCACGCTTTGAAGGACCTCACGCGGCATCTCCCCCTATGCAGTCACGTTGGTTCGCCATGTTCGCTATCCCACGATTGGCGTGGTCAGCAGGAAGGCCACCACAACGAACACGACTAGGGCGATCGCTAAAGCGGCGATCTGGAGAGCCAGGCCACTCGTATCCGCACCATTGGCATCACGCTGACGGAGGATCTTGAGGTACGCGGGCGCCGTGGCGAAACTCAGTACAATCACGACCGCAGCCGCCTCGAAGCCGCGAAGCAGCTCAAACACAACGGCACCAAGGCCCTCGCTCGCGGTCGAGAGAACGCCGTTCACGCCCACGACGACGAGAAGAACAATGGCGGCCCAAACCACACCGATCGCGAGACCCTTGACGGCAAAGCCGCCGATGGACGGCGCGTCCTCGTCATCCTCGTCATATTCGATGAAGAAGCCGGTCACGTAGCGAATCATCTCGCTAGCCGCAACGAGCGCGACGGGCGCACCCACAGAGATGGCAATGCCAATCTCCGGGCCGAGAAGAAGCGCGAGCGCAAGACCGGCAATCGTCCAGAAGAAGAACCACATCTGGTTGCGGAGGAAGCGCAGGAACTCGCCCGAACTCTCGCCGGAATCAGAGGTGTTGGTCGAGCCGCCCGCAATGCGCAGGTCCTCCTCGTGCTCTTCCTCGAGAACGTCGAGCGCGTCATCGACCGTGACGATACCGAGAATCTTGCCGCTGTTCTCATCGACGACGGGCATAGCAAGCAGGTTGTACTTGGCGATGTTCTCGGCGACGTCCTCCTGATCGTCATCCGGCCTGGCGGTGAGAACCGCGTCGTCACTGGCAAGTTTGCCAATGGTGTCCTCGGGCTGCGAGACGAACAGACGGCGCACGGGGACGACCCCGGCGAGCTTTTCCTCGTCATCGGTCACGTAGATGTAGTTGACGGGCTCGAAGTCCTCCGGGAGTGCACGCATGCGGTCGACGACCTCGGCGACGGTGGTGTCGCGCGGCAAGGCAACGAACTCCGAGGTCATGATTCGACCCGCGGTGTCGTCCTTATAGCCCAGCAGCTGTCGAATAGCGCGCTGCTCCTTGATGCCCATGAGGCGCAGGAGCTTCTCGGCACGCTCATAGTCGAGCTCTCCCACGAGCTCGGCGGCGTCGTCTGGGTCCATCTCGGACAGCATGCGCGACGCGTCGGCGTCTTCCATGTTGTCCATGATCCTCGCGGCCATCTCGTCGTCATCGAGCTCCGCGATTGCCTCGGCGGCCTGGGCGTCATCCAGCTGGGCGAAGACCTGACCACGCAGACGCGGGTCGAGCTGTTCGATGATGTCCGCGACGTCAGCGGGGTGCAGGTCATCGAGCGTCTGGTGCGAGACAGAGAGCTTCACACTCGAAAGGTCGCGATCGATGAGGTCCATGTAGTTCCACGCGATGATCTTCTCGGGAATCTCATCACCGAAAGCGTGGGCAGCGCGAACGGCCAGGCGCTCGAGGGCGGGAGACAGCGCGCGGAGGATGCCACGAGCGCCCACCTCGGCACCAAGGAGGCGCAGCTGGCTCTGGCTCGTGTCGGAGAGCTTGAGGTCGTTCACGCGGACGACGCGCATGCCGCGCGTGTCGACGATCTGTTTGTTGAGGAGGTCGCGCGCGATGAGGACCTCGTCCGGCTGCAGGTAGGAGAAGCGGATATCCGTCGCGGGAACCGCGAGCCTAACCTCGCCATCATCAAAGGAGTCGACGTACTTGCGCCACGAAATCATGAACGGCGTCTTGCCGGGGCCGCGGAATGCGAGCGAGGTAACGCGGGGGAAGACCTCGCGCGTGGCGATGCCGAGGTCGTTGACGACGCCGATCTTCTCGCCGTTGGCGTCAAGAACTGGATTTCCCAGAAGCTGGGACAGATAAATCATTCGTGCTCCTTCGCGCTTGCGATCAAAGCGATCGCAACCTTAGCCACCCGCGCGAGACGCTCTCAGGCGACGGCGCCGAGGCTCGGACACCCCATGCGGCGCGTCCGTTTGAAGCACGTCACACGGGGTCATCGACTCACAGGTCGAGGTTTCATCAATGACCCTTCTCTTTGGATAGGGGCGCGGCGAACATGCCGCACCACCGCCGAAACTAAGCCGGCGGCGCCGGACCATCGAGGCCCTGGCGCCGCCAATTGTACACGCAAAACGTCAGCCGAGGGTAAGGGGCAACTACCTTGCCCAAAAAAGCTGCGGCCAGGCACACCCGTGAGCGACTCGCTCCCAAGCGGGCACGCCCGCAAGCGGCTCGTTCCCGGTCAGGCACGCCCGCAGGCGGCTCCGCTCGCAAGCCGTCGCATCCGCCCGGCACGCGCCCAAGCCGCCCGAGCACCGACAGCTCTTAGTCCTCGCCTGAGCCGTCTCCGCTTGCCGCCGCGGTGGTGGCGGCAGCCGTCGCATTGTCGTCATCGCCCTTGATCTCCGTGGGCCAGACGCAGCCCTCCGGCATCGTCGCGTTACCGGACGCGATGTCCTCGGGAATGGAGCTGTCGCTCTTCATGAGCTCCGTCACAGTAACGAACTCATATCCCTCCCCCTGGAGGGTCTCGATGATGGTCGGGAGCGCCTCAACATCCTGGTCGCGGTTGCCGCCGCCATCATGCATGAGGATGATGCTTCCCGAGGTAATGCCCTTGAGGGAGTTCTGGACGATCGCATCCGCGCCGGGACGCTTCCAGTCAAGCGAGTCCTGGTTCCACAGCACGCTCACACTGGCGAGACCACCCGAGTTGAGCCAGGCATTCTCGTTGAAGTCGCCATAAGGCGGACGGAACGCCGTGGTATCGGTACCGGCGTTGTCCTTAATATCCTGGAAGGCGCTTGAGAACTCGTTCTGCAACGCCGAGGCATCGAGCTTGGTGAGTTGTGCGTGCTGGTAGGTGTGACTCTGGATCTCGCTGCCCTGGTCGATGACCTTCTTGGCGATATCCGGATACGCCTCGATGTTCTGGCCAAGGTTATAGAACGTGGCGTGAATGTTGTACTTGTCAAGAATGTCGAGGTAGGCCTCGGTGTATTTCTCCGCAGGACCATCGTCGAAGGTGAGGGCGACGAGCTTCTTGCCGTCATCGGGCACAATCTGGTGCACGGTGATGATGGCGTTCTGGGTCTCCTCGAGAGTGTCGCCGCGAGCCGTCTCACCCGAGCGCTTACCGGTACGCATCTCGTACGAACCGGGCTTCGGCCACTGGGAGATATAGGTGATGTTGCCCCAAGCGTCACCGCCCATCTCGAGCTGTGGGTTCTCCTGCATCACCTCGACGTCGTAGTCCTCCATGCGGTCCCCGCCGTCGGTGATCTCAAGCTCGTCGCCGCCGGTCACGCGATACGCCTTGGCGTCTTCGGAAGAGAGTTCGTTGCCCCCGAGGGACGCCGTGAACGCATAGCCGGCGCCGTCCTCCAGGTTCTTGCCAGAGACCGAGACGAGGTTGCCCGCCTTGGGCGAGAGCTCGGCGGCAGAGATGACCTGCTCGCACGTGCTGTTCACGCGGACGCTAAAGTCCTCGCCGTTGAGCTTGATGTCGACCTTGCGATTCGACCACAAAAGGATGCCGGTGATCGCAAAGATGGCAACGCAGGCAATGCCGATGATCGCAGGGCGGGCACCGGCGAAGTCAACGCGACGTCCGCCACCGGCGGGCATACCACCGCGGCCATGGGCGCTATGGGCGCTAAACGCGCTGGTAGTAAGCCTGGGCATCCCGATCTTGGGTGCGCCGCCGCGGCCGTTCGCGGACCGGCGGCCCGCCTGGCCACGGCCACGCGAGCTCGAGTGCCCGCCTGCCGGCGTGGAATAACGGTTGCCAGCGCCCTGACGCGCATACGATCCAGACGCGCGGCGACGATCCCCTCCACCCAGCTGCGGGGCATCCTGATAGCGACCAGGCTGACGAGACGCCGCAGGCCGCCCGTCTCGAGACGCAACCCGCCTAGGAGAAGAGTCGCCCGTACGCGAAGAAGCAGCGCCTGCCGAACGCCCTCCAGCACGGCGGTCGCGGGCATACGCATCTCCACGAGGGGCGCGCGGATCGCTGGCGTAGCCACGAGAGCCGGCGCCAGCCCCGTAGCTCCCCGTCCTGCCATAGGCATCAGGGGAAGACCTCTGGCTGCGGTAGTCACCGGCAGGGCGCTGTCCATGGTAGCCTTCACCACCGGCGCGCTGATACGAGTCATAACCACCGGCGCGCGAGTCGCGAGCGCGACGACGGTCGTCGCCGCGGCGCTGGTCGCCGTAGGGATTCTGGTCATAGGACATGTCGTTTCCGTTCGTTCGGGAATGCGGGCACGCCGTTACTTGCTCGCGTCCTTGAACTCGCGCAGAAAGCCGGAAAACATGCCCTTGGTCTTGCCAAGCTGCTCCCCAACGACGCGAGCAGCCTTCGCACCATTATCGGACGTGGCCTTGGCTTGCGCTACCCTATTTCCGGCGGCCGCCGAAGCGTCTCCTGTAGCCGTGTTCGCCGCAGCCTTGCCGGTCTGTGCCGAGCCGTTCGCACCGGAAGCCTCCTGGAAGTCCTCCACCGCATGTTGAACGCCAACCTTGGCCTTGCCAATCACCCTGCCAAGCCCATGGCTTCCCTTGTCGACGGCGACCGAAGCGGCGGCTCCGGCCTTGGAAGCAGCCTGCTTCGCACCCTCCTTGGCGGCCGCATATCCCTCGCCCGCCTTACCGGCGAGGCCACCGGAAAGCTCGATTTTCGCAGCCTGATCCTTCACGATCATGCGCCCGCGGTCATAGCGGACGACCCACGCCGCCGGGATGTCAAAGGTACCCACGAGCGAAGAGGCCGTGGAGCCTTCCTGGGCGCAGAAGCAATCGACCTCGCCCGTCTCCACATCGACGCTGGCATCCATGACATAACCGAGGAACTTTCCGGACTCGCAGTAGACGTCCGCACCACCCCAGATGATGCAATGGTCGAGGTCGAGGCTCAGGCGCTTGCAGGCGTCCTTGTCGAAATCACCCTTCTCGCCACGGCAGATGACACCCGCGTCAACGAACTTGAGCGCATCAAGCGGAATGAAGCGGTCATCCTGCTTGACCATGCCCGCGATGTCCGGGCGCTTGAGCATCACGCCGACAACGACGCGGCTATCCGCGGAGAAGACGAGGTTGTGCACCTTGCCGATCTTTTTGGGATCAGCCGGCTGATCGTTCTTCTTCTGCTTCTTGGTCTGCTTTCCGCGCACGTAGACGCGTGAGCCCACGAGCTTGGCCATCATCTGCTTTGCCATCAATACCCCCGGCTATCTATGGGCGCGCCTGAGCCCAAGCACGCGACGGGGCGCCCGCGGTTGACCGCCGGCGCCCCGTGTCTTCTTACTTCTATGACCGAGACCTACTCCTCGGTGCCCTCAGCATCCTCGGCGGCATCCTCGACGCGGACGTCCGCGGCCTCGGCGGCAGGAGCCTGAGGAACGGCGGCACCAACCTTCTCGGCGACGTCAGAGACGGCGGCGGTCACGTTGTCAGCAGCGACGGCGACGTTGTCAGAGATGGTGTTGCGGAGCTGATCCATGCGCTCGCGGGCAAGATCGATCTTGGCACGGAGCTCGTCAGTCGTGGCGTCAACGGACGGACGAATGTTGTTCAGGCGATCGGCGACGGCGTCGCTGCCCTTCTCGTAAGCGTCAGCGGCAGCATCCCACGCGTCATTCATGGCATCCGCAGCCATGGCGCGGCTCTCAGCTCCGGAGCGCGGAGCCAGCATCATGCCGGCAGCGGCACCCACCGCAACACCAAAGACGCTGCCAAGGACAAATCCAACTGCACCCTTGCTCATTGTTGCCTCCTTAGGCGCTCCGCATACGCGGACGCACGGCTATTCGGTCGTTGTAGGCGATTATACCCACGCAGGCGGTTATGCTTCCTCGTTCTCGGTAGACGCGGTATCAGCACAATCGCCCTCTTGATCGGCAACGCCCTCGGGCTCAGCGGTCTCCTTGGCGGCAGCATCCTCCGCGGCCTCGCGGCTGGCAATCTCCTCAGCGTGCTCCACGAGCTCACGAATGCCGGAGACGATGGCCTCAACGTCAGGCTTGGGGTCAACCGCGCCCGCATAGGCCCACTGCAAGATCCACGCCGCACTCGAAAGAGCGGAGGCAACGAGGACGTCATCCGGGCAGGAAAGCTGCACGTCATAGGTGCGAGGCTCGCCCGTGACCTCCCAGGTGCGGCCGCACGAGATGTCGCCGGCGAGGCCGGTGCGGGCGATGAGCTCGATGGTTACGTGCTCAAGCAGGTGGGCGACCTCGGTGGCGCCCATGGCCTCCTTGAAGGTCTCTCCCGCGTCACCAAGGCACGCGTGATTGATAATCTCCGGCAGGAGGTTATAGACGTGGGTGGTGCCGATCAGGTCCTCGTCCGTGGTGAGCGGGCCACCGTTGGCGATGCGCACGCGAGCCGTGAAGTGCTGCGGCGAAACCGCAACGCGCTTGATTTCGATGAGCTGAGCCATGCTTTGGTTCCCTCCGTTGTCGCGCCCCTGCGGCGCGCCCATGCTGCAATGGTAGCCGATAAAAAGACATCCGCCCGACGGCGTCAGGCGGATGGCACGGATTAATGACTCTTATGTGGCTCGGCGGGCAGAAAGAGTCCCGGCGTCATCTCCCCTACAGGAAACGATAGCTGACGGTGCGAACGCCCCAGTTATCCGTGGAGGTTGCGCCAAAAGCGCGCCAAACGCCACCTGCGAGGTCAAGATCGCGGCCGAGGGGAGCGAAGCCGCCCGTGTCGGTGACCTTGGCGGTGACGGTCACACCGTTGTAATAGATCTCGACCGTGCGGCCGAGAAGATCGGAGCGGCTGGAGGGGACGGCGACGGTCATGCTGTCCTCGGTAAGCTTGGTACCGGAGGCCGTGGCGTCATAGCCATCGTTGCAGGCGAGCGTGTATGCAGAAGCGGTGCCCTGCTGCCAGCCTTCGTCGCGGGTGACGACGACGTTGTCACCGTCCATGGCGACACCGGCGGAGACAGAACCGGCCTCAGAAGGGCCAATGGTCTTGACCACATAGCCGGTACGAGTGGAAGAGCTGGTGAGATCAGTGGTGGCGGGGGTCTCCGCCTCAGCGAACTTGCCCGAGGCATCGCTGGAGAGCTGCGCCGTCGAGGACAGGTCGCCGACTCCGATAGCCGCCACGTCATCAGTGCCAATCGCCGCGCGAGCGGGACCAACGTGAGTGACGGCAAAGACGACGGCCACCATGATTGCGACGCCCAACGTCACCGTGAGCGGCACAACCCTAAAGCGCCTCGTCTTATTCACGCGTTTTGCCAAGCGCGTCCTCCGCCTCGGGGGAGCTCGAAAGAACAGCATCCCTGCGTATGATCGAGGCGTGGTCGTGTTTGGTGTTCAATACCCCGACGCTGCAGCATCCGGCTGCAAGCTTTGATGCCCACATGCGACATCAGGAGGGTATTTTATCCTAAATATGCAAGGTGCCGCCCGCCCGCTGGCGAACGGCACCCGTTTTATGAAGCGTTAATGAAGAATCCCCGTAAATTCGCAGGTCACGGGCTTATGCGTTTGCTTGCCGATTCTATGCATCCGCGAACGGCTAGTCCTCCTCCGCGTCTACCTCATCGTCCTCGGCGGGAGCATCCGGCGCGGTCACGCGGAGAAGCGCGATGCGACGGCCGCGAAGGGACTGGACGCGGAAGGTATAGCCGTCGACGGTAAAGACCTCACCGGGGCTAGGCACGGAGTCCGCGAGGTCGAGCACGAAGCCGGCGACGGTCTCGAACTCGTCCGAGTCAGGGATGGGCCAGCCCAGGTCGCGCGCGTCATCGATCGAAAAGCGACCGTCAACCAGCCACTCTCGCTCGGAGAGGCGCGTGAGGTACTTGTTGTCCGGGTCGAACTCGTCCTCGATCTCGCCCACGACCTCCTCGACGATGTCCTCGATCGTGATGACGCCGGCAGTTCCGCCGTACTCGTCCACGACGATGGCCATCTGGTCATGGCTGCTCTGCATCTCCGAGAGAAGCGGGATGATGTCCTTCGTGTCCGGTACGAAGATCGGAGCGCGGACGTAGGCGCCCACGGCGCGGTCTGCCTCGTCCTTGTCGACGATGGGCGCGAGAAGATCCTTGATGTGGGCGATGCCCACAATGCGGTCGACGTCCTCGTGGTAGACGGGGATGCGGGAATAGCCGGTGCGGCGCATAAGCCTGAGGACGTCAGACAGGGTCTCGGTGTCCTCGACGGCAGTGAGGTCAACGCGCGGAACCATGACCTCGCGGGCGATGGTGTCGCCAAGGTCAAAGATCTCATGGATCATCGACTTCTCTTTGTCAGAGAGATCGTCGGCGTCGGTCACCATATAGCGAATCTCCTCTTCGGAGACATCCTGGCGATCGTCGGCGGACTTGATGCCCAAGATCTTGGAGAGGCCGTCCGAGGATTTGGCCGTGAGCCACACGAGGGGTGCGACCACCTTGGAGAACGTGCGCAGGAAGGGCGCGACGCTCTTCGAAACCTCCTCCGCATTAGCGAGCGCGATGCGCTTGGGAACGAGCTCGCCCATCACGACGGAGACATAGGAGACGATCACCGTGATGACGATCGGCGCGATGGCCTTCGTGGGGGCAGCGGGCGCGCCGAGGGAGATGAGCCACGACGCCAACGGATCAGACAGCGTGGTGGAGGCGACCATCGCGGAGAAGAACCCCACGAGCGTGATAGCGACCTGGATCGCCGCGAGGAACTGGCTGGAATCGCCCGAAAGCTCGAGCGCCACCTTCGCCTTACGGTCCCCCTCGTCAGCGTCATGCTCCAACACGGCACGCTTCGCGGCGACGAGCGCCGCCTCTGACATAGAGAAATAACCGTTCGCAAGCGTGAGAAGCAACGTGAGGATGATGCTGAGTGCTACGCCCATGATCCCACCTCCCCCAAGCTGGAGGTTTGGCAGGAAAGGGAGCTGCTACTGTGGCAGTCTCCGGTATCACTCTTGGCGTTCATGGGCTCCTCGCTCTTAATTCGCCGGACGCCTCCGGCAGGTGCCGGGTCCGTCCCGGCACTTATACCAGCAACGGCCGGCACAGTCCTTTTAGTATACCCAGCTTGAGCGCTTATGTTTGACCCATGGCCAATCCCTGACAAAAGGCGAGGCCGCGACCCCCGCTACAGCGGACAATGTGCAGCCAGCGCATCGCATCTGCTAACAAAAGGCGAGGCCGCAACCCCCCGTTACGACCCCGCCTTACATAGTGCCCCCTGGAAGCTAGGGACTACCTACCAGCGTTGCGGCGGTTCTGCCACTCCTCCGCGAGCTTTGCCTGGACGTCATACGGAACCTGCTCGTAGCCATCGATCTCGAGCGTGAACTCGCCCGTGCCGCGGGAGAGCGAGCGCAGACGCGTGGCATAATCGACGACCTCCGCATACGGGACGCGAGCCTGGATGACAGTGGTGCCACGCTCGCCGGCCTCCATGCCCTCGACGCGACCGCGAGATGCCGAGACGTCACCCATGATGGAGCCCGCGTAGTCCTCCGGAACGGTCACCATGAGCTTGGCCATGGGCTCGAGCACGACGGGCTCCGCCTGCTCCGCGGCCTTCAGGAAGCCGAGACGGGCGGCGGACTTGAAGGCCATCTCGTTCGAGTCAACGGAGTGATAGCTGCCGTCATAGCAAGCTACGCGCACGTCGATCATCGGGTAGCCGGCGACGACACCCTCGCGCATGGTCTCCTGGACGCCCTTGTCGACCGCGGGGATGAGGCCCTTGGGAATGCGGCCGCCGACGACCTCGTCAACGAACTCGTAGCCCGCGCCCGGATTGGGCTCGAGGCGCAGCCAGCAATCACCGTACTGGCCGGCGCCACCAGTCTGCTTCTTGTGGCGACCCTGGGCGCTCGCGGTGCGACGGATGGTCTCGCGATAGGGCACGCGCATCGGCACGATGTGGGCCGTGACGCCCGCGCGGGCGGCCATGCGATCGAGCAGGACGGAGACCTGGGCCTCTCCGATGGCGGAGATGACGGTCTGGCCGGTGTCCTCGTTGCGGGAGACGGACATCGTCGGGTCTGCGTCGCAGCTCTTCTCGAGGAAGCTGTAGAGCTTATCCTCCGTGCCGCGCTTGTCCGGCTCGATGGCGACCTGGTAGAGGGAGTTGGGGAAGCGGAAGGCCGCAGCCTCGACCTTGCCCGTGACGGATAGGGTGTCACCGGCCATGGCGGCAATCTTCGGCACGACGACGATGTCGCCGGCGGCAGCGGACGGAACCTCGGACATGTCGCGGCCAACCATACGATAGATGTGGGCCAGACGCTCGGGCTTGCGGGTGCGGGCGCAGATGAGCTCGAGGCCCGGCTTGACCGTGCCGGCGAGCACCTTCGCCAGGGCGAGGCGGCCGTTCTGTGGGTCATTCAGGACCTTGAACACGAAGGCGACCGGGCGATCATCGCCCTCGTCGATGTCGAGGTAGTCACCGTTCACCAGAGGCACGGAGCCGAAGTCGCTCGCGCTCGGGAAGTAGGTCGCGATGTCATCCATCAGGCTCGTGACGCCTTCCTCGGCGGTGCAGGAGCCGGCGAAGACGGGCACGAAGATGCGCTCCGCAATGGCCTTGGCGAGCAGGCCCTCAAGCTCCTCCTGGGTAAGCTGACCGTCACCCTCGAGGTACTTGAGCATGAGCTCGTCATCCGCCTCGACGACAAGCTCGCACAGGTGGGCGCGAGCCTCCTCGGCGGCGTCCGCGTACTCCGCGGGGATGTCGCACTCGGCGGGCTTGCCCGCGTCATCAAGGTGACGAGCCTTCATGCGGATGACGTCGATGATGCCCTTGAAGTCCTCACCGATGCCCCACGGCAGCGTGACGGCGCCAAGGCGCTGGCCAAAGCGCTCCTGGAGCGCGGCAAGCGTGGCGTCGTACTTGGCCTCGGAGCGGTCGATGCGGTTGACGAAGACGGCGCGCGCGAGGGAGAGATCCTCGGCGGCATACCACAGACGGGTGGTAACGGCACCCGGGTCTCCGGCGGCGTCGACGACGAAGATGGCCGTCTCGACGGCGGACATGGCGGCGTACGCGTCACCGATGAAGTCCGGATAGCAGGGGGCGTCAATGACGTTCAGGCGCGCGCCACCCCAAGAGACGGGCGCCATGGCGAGCTTGATCGAGAAGGAGCGTTTCTCTTCCTCTGGATCGTAGTCGAGCGTGGGCTTGGTGCCCTTGTGGCCACCCAGGCGGCTAGTGACGCCTGAAAGGTGAAGCATGGCCTCCGCGAGCATGGTCTTGCCCACGCCACCTTGGCCCACGAGGGCAACATTCCTGATCTTCTCGCTCATGATGACTCCCTCCGTTGAGGTCCACGTGGCCCAACGGAGAGGGAAAATCGCCGCACGCGACCCACCCAGACCGTTGGCTAGATGGGCGTCGGGGTGCCCATACGCACGCCACGGCATTCGTTGGATTTACCGTACCCAAACATCTGGACAAAAAAGCCCCACCCGCCAGCGTGTCTGGCGAGCGGGGCATGAAGCGTGGCGAATGGCACAGAGCCTGGCATCTCTCGAGGGAGCGCTCCCCCGTGAGGAGGGCCTACTCCTTATGGACCGTCGGATGGGTCAACCTCACCTCGATGCGGCAGCCGAGGGCATTGGCAACAGACTCGAGTGTGGCGATGGTTGCGTTACCATTGCCCTGCTCGAGCCGGCTCAGGCTGGACTGGTGGATACCGCAGATCTTCGCGACCTCGCCCTGCGTGAGGTTGGCTTCAGCGCGCGCCTCGGCGAAGGTTCGCCCAACCCTGTACATCAGTTCATCATCTTTGTAACGTTTTTGGCTCATCGGTACTCACCAACCTTTCGTTGGTGCTGAGGACCGGCTTGCTTCGGGGAGCGCGAGGCCTTTGGCCAGCGACGCTCCCCCCCCCCCGCACTTTTTTGAATGAGCCTTCAAACCACACTAACAAGCAGGCCCTTCGCTTGTGGACCCACTCGCTACTCTTACGATATTTTACGCAGCGTAGCAGCGGTTGCGGACATTTATAAAAGGTGTCCATGTGCCGGCCAAATGTTCAATCCAACTCGGAGTCCACCTTCACGACGCGCTCGCCTCGCTCGTGAGTTCGTACTCGTTCTCGAGCTGTCCTCCGTTGCGCAGATACCGCGCCCGAACCGAAACGAGGTCCTTGCTCTCAAGGGAGTGGATGGAGTTCCTGACGGTCCCCTCGCTACACGAGAAGTCGCGAGCCAGCCCGTTGATGCTCAGGACATGCGTCCCGTCACCGTCCGCGATTCGCTTGAGAATCGCCAGCTCACGCTCATTGAGGCGCACACCCGCGGCGGCACTCACCTTGGCTCTCTTTGTCATCTCGCTTCCATCCAATCTCTGGTCGTCAAAAGGGGCCGTCGCCCGCATACCCAGGCGACGGCCCACAAGTTCTCTAGTGCTCGCGACGGCGCAGCGCGATGCCCGCGCCAAGTGCGGCGAGAGAGCCACTCGCGAGAAGGGCCGGGAGTGCCACGGACGTCGTGTCGCCAGTCTGGGGCAGCTTCTTGTCAGGCGTCTTGTTGCCCGCGTCCGGAGTCGTCTGAGCCGCGGGGTTCTTGGTCCACCTGCCGTAGAGCGTCATGGAACCAGTAAGCTCGTCGCCGTCATTCCACTTGGCGGTGCAGGCCTCGTCGGTGTACCAGCCGTCGAAGGTGTAGCCATCGACCGGCTGCTGGGCCTTGGCGGTATAAGCGCCAAGTTCGAGGCCGGTATCGGCGCCGGGGACCTTGGCACCTTCGGGAACGTCGCCAACAAACTTGTAGTCAACGTTCACGAGGCCATGGGCCGCCTTGAGGGCAATGGCACCCTTGATCGTGCCGGGCTGGGTGAGCACAACGTGCTTGGTCTCGCCATGCGCAGACCAACGCGAAGTCGCAGCGTCGTCATACCAGCCATCGATCGCATGGTTGCAATCGCCAAGCACCCAGTCGGCGCCCGTCGAGTCAAAGTAGATGGAGCCCTTGCTGCAGATGTCGTCGCCAGACTTGCCGGCGTGGTTGTTGTAGATGCGGGCATCGGAGGGAAGAGTAAGCACGCCGGTGACGTAGTTGAAGACACCGCCACCGTTACCCGGATCGTGGTTACCCATGATGGTGAGCTTGGAGTCCTCGTCGAACGTGAAGGTGCCCTTGTTCTCGAGGCCGTTGCGCTGGTTGTCGCAGACCTCGACCACCGCACCCGCGGCGACGTGGCCATTGGCGGTAGACGACATCGCACGGAGGCCGCCGCCACCCTTTTGAGCGTTATGGTTTACCTTCAGGGACGACGTACCGTCGACGCCCAGGCTGCCGGTGAAATAGACGCCCGAGTACCCGTTGTCGTTGCAGGTGACCGTGGAGGAGCCGGCGATGGTAACGTTGCGGGCGGACATGCCATGGCCACCATTGCCGCTCACGTCCGCGACGGAGCCGTTGCGAACGATGTAGTCCGCGCCGTTCGAGCCGTTACCGCGGTTGTTAGAATTCGTGAGCCTGGAGTCATCGACCGTGACCTGGATCGACGCGGTGATACCCGCTCCGTTGCCCGAGACCTCCAGCTTGGATCCGTCCAGGACGTTGATCTCCGTCGTATAGGGCGTCGTCTTCGCGTCGCCGGCGGCGAAGCCGTTGGTCTTGAATCCCTTCACGGACATACTTGAGTTGTTGAGCGTCAGTCTAGCGCCGTCGTGGAAATAAACGCCGGTGTTCAAGTTGCCCGCCGGCGAAAGGGTAACGGTGGAGTTGTTGAAGACGAGGTCGCAGCCGTAGTTGAGGATGACAGCAGCCCAAGCCGCCTGGTTGCCAGACGCCAGGGCAGTGCCCTCCACGGGAGCCATGTTGAGGGTGACGTCGTTGAAGGTGAGCGACGCGGGCTTGCCGCCCTTGAGGGCATACACGCCGCGCTTGTTGGCGGTGATGACGTGGCCATTACCGTTGACCGTGAGGGCGATGCCATTGATGCCGAAGCCCTTCTCAGTCACGACATCATCGAGGAGATCGATGGTGTCGCCGTCGTTGGCGTCAGCAACGGCATCGTCGAAAGACGCGTAGGTCTTATCGCCAATCTTGGCGACAGGGTTGGAGACCGGCGTCTCCGCACCTGCGGTGGGCTGATCATCAGCGGCGCCCTCTGCTGCAAGCGTGACAGGCGCAGCAGCGGCGACGACATCCGTGTCGGCCTCAGGCTCATCGGCAGCCTGGGCGGCAGGATCCTGCTGCGTGGTCGCCTCGAGCGTAGTCGCAGGTGCCTCATCGGCCACGGCGACGGAAGGCGCAAGCACACCGAGAGAGGCTGCAAGACCAGCCGCGATCACGGCTGCGGCTACGCGACCGCATCCCGCAGCGAGGTGCGATTTGTTCATCTTCATTTAAGGCTCCTCTCACCCATTAGGTGGCGGATTCCTACGTCGCGCTACTCATGCTCATGCGTTATGAGAAAGAAAGAAGGGCATCCCCTCAGTCAAAATTAGGTAAATCCGCGCGTAACCAGGCAAAATATCGCTTATATGCATATTTAGGGAGTGATAGCCCGGGTACCCGCTTTTTCCTGCCGCATGAGCGCATGCTCACAATGCGTGACATGTCTATTTATCGATTGCTAAGCATCGGGTGTTACGGTCTCGCGACATCGTGAACAAGCGCTACGCACCCGCGACCCGATACCAAATTGCGACTATTCGACGCCAAATCGTGCGTCTTTAGGACACCAGATTCTGGTTCGATATTTAACGGATAGCGAAGGTGAGCAGCCAAATTATCATGGGAGAAGTAGACGGCCATCTCAGCTCATTCTCACCTGCGGTTTTGCGGCGAAAAACTGGGGGTCTACTCACGCCGAGCCCGATTGGCTGCTCACTTTCGCTATCCCTCAATTTATGAGGCCCAACTCAGGCGCAAAATGAGAGCCCGGCAGGCGAAATGCCTACCGGGCTCGTGGTTCAAACGCTATTTGCGAGCTTCGAGGTTACTTCCTCTTGCGGCTCACGGTCACGCCAGCAGCAATGCAGACAACGGCGGCGACGGCAAACACGATGGGGAGCGTCGCGTTGTTGGTGTCACCCGTCTGGGGAAGCTGCTTCGCGGGCTGCTCGGGCTCGCTGGGCTTAGTGGCGGGAGCGGTGTAGCTGTTGGTGAAGGTCGGGTTATTGCCCTCGACGGTAGCCTCGAGCTGACCCTCGCCTTTGTCGGCAACCGTAATCTTGACCGTGTGCTCGGCGGTGTCGTAGGTCATGCCCTCGACGTCACCGGCGACCTCACGCATGGTGAAGGTGTAGGTACCAGCCTGCTTCAGGGTGAGTTCGCGGAAGGCGACGTTACCCTCGGCGTCGTTGGTGGCTCGATCCATGACGTCACCGTTGTTGAGGAGCTCGAAGGTGAACTGGCCATCAGAGAGATCGGCGCCCTCGAGGACCTTCGTGGCCGTGAGGTTCACGGTTGCGGGAGCGGCGGCGTAGGTGTTGTTGAACACGATCGCGCTCGCGCCCTCGGTGCTCGCGACAAGCTGGCCCTCGCCATGGTCCTCGACGTTCACGGTAACCGTGTAGGCCTCCGGGTCGTAGGAAACGCCAGCAGCGTTGCCCTTGGCCTCGCGGATGGTGTAGACGTGCGTACCAGGCTTGGTGTAGTTCTGGGCGCCAAAGACCACGGTGCCGTCAGCCTTGTTTTTAGCGGTGGCAACAACCTGGTCACCCTCGACGAGCTCGAAGGTGAACTCGTCCTCCTGGAGGTCGCGGCCCTCGAGCTGCTTCGTGACGGAAACGTTCTGAGACACGCTGAAGTCGACAGCGGCAGCGGAGTAGGTGTTCACGAAGTTGAGGTCACCCTCGGTCTTGGCGGTGAGGTTACCCTCGCCGTCATCGGTCACGGTGATCTTGACGGTGTGAGCGCCGTCGTTGTCGACGCCGGGCTTGGAGCCGCTCTCGGTAACGGTGTACTCGAACGTCTTGCTCATCTCGTCGCCAAGGCCAGCCTTGGTGAAGGTGATATCGCCGAAGTGGAAGTGGCCGTCGGCGTCGTTGGAGACGGTCTTCTCGGTCGCAACGGCGGGCATGGGGGCACCCTCGGTAACGGGGGCGAGGGTGAACCAGTAGTCATCACCATTGAGCGCCGGGGCGGTGAGGCCGTCGGTGGCGGTGACGATGGTCTTGGTGCCGGTCAGGGAAACCGTAGCGTCCTTCGCGCCGTACTCGTTGACGAACTCGAGGCCGTCCTCGGGAAGCTTGACGTTCGCCTTGAGAGCGCCCTGCTCGTAGGTCACGTCGATCTCGACGGTCTTGGGAGACGTCTTGGCGCTGACGCCAGCATCAGCAGGAATCCTGCTGGTGTCCTCTGCCACCTCGTAGAGATAGGTGCCCGTCTTGGTGAAAGTGATGTCGCCAAAGTGGAAGTTGCCAGCGGCGTCGTTGGAGACGACCGTCTCGGTCGCGTTGGCGGGCATGGGAGCACCCTCGGTCTTGGCGGTGAGGGTGAACCAGAACTCGCCGTCGCTCAGAGCGCGGCCGTGGAGCGTCTTGTGGCCGGCGAGGTTCACGGCACCGTCAACAGTGACGGACGCAGGAGCGGCAAGCGTAATCGTCGGAACCTTGAAGCTGGCCGTCTTGAGATCGGAGTCGATGCTGCCCTGACCAGTCTGCGTCTGGACGGTCTTGTACTCGACGTAGCTCGCAGCGTCCACGTTCGTCTCGAAGGTCTTAGACTTGCCAGCCGCAGCGACCTCAGCCTTGGCCACGTCGCTGGGACGGATGGTGAACGTCACGGAGTAGGTGACACCCTTCTCGAGCGTACCGAGTTTAGAAAGATCCCAGCTGAGGTTGCCGCCGTTGATGGTAATGGCAGTAGCGGAAGGAGCGTCGTCCCACGCCGCGTCGTTCTTGGCATAGCGGACGTTCTCGATGGAGCCGTCCGCGGCCGTGCCCTCGACATACCGCGTGAGCTGGTCGACGATCTTGACGTCCTTGTAGCCAGCAGTCTTGGTGATAACCTGGCCGATCTGCGAGAACGCATTCGCGAGGTTGTCAGCCGTGGTGCCGTCGAGGAAAGTGCCGTTCGTATCGGTCGCGAAGGACTGCATCTTATCGGCATCCTTGGCGACGCTCACGACGAACAGGTTGGCGCCGCTGCGGCGGTTGGCCTCAGCCTTGGCGGCGGCGTAGCAGCGGCCGTCGTCCGTATCGGAGTTTCCGAAACCGTAGAGATTATCGTTTTCCTTGTGGTCGACCTGGGGATAGTACTTCCAGCCGAAGAAGCCTCCCTCGTCCGTTCTGAACAAGCCTCCCTCGTCCGTTTCCGTATAGCCCATGGGGCTCACGCGGTACGTCGGGTTGCCGTCGGAGAGGAACACGATGTGCTTCTCGGCACCCTCGCGGCCACTCGTCTGGGCGTTCGCGAGCTTGAGGCCGCCCTCCCAGTTCGTGCCCTGGTTCCCCTCAGCAGCCGTCGGGACAGCGTTGGCGACGACGCTCGGATCGCTCGTGAAGCCCGTGGCAACCTGGGCGTTCGTGCCAAACGTCACGACAGAGACCTGAATCTGCTTGTTGGCGTTCTCGCCGGTGAGTAGGCTGTTCGCAAGGGTGGCAGCGGCATCGTGCGCGGCCTTCATACGGCTCTTGCCGCGCCAACCGCTCACCGTGTCGTTCATGCTCGAAGACACGTCCACGACGAACACGACGTCAACCGGCTTGGCGGACGAGGACTGCTCGGTGTCGCCGGTCACGGACAGCGTGAGGTCATACGTGCCGTCCCCGTTGTCCGTGATGGTCTTGCTGTGGGCGGGCGCCCTATCAACCACGCTGCCGGCGTTCTCCGCCAGCGCCGCGGTGGGCGTCGCGATCCCAAGCGCGAGCATGACCGTAGCGGCTGCCGCAAACAGACAGCGACGCCACGAGCGGCTCGCGTGGCCGTTCGATTTCATACAAGCTCCTCTCCCCAGCGCTTGCGCGCCGATCGCGCGGAGCTGTCAAACTACATTTACGGTGGCCCCGAAGGGCGTCAAATAGACAGCTCCGGTTTAAGTTTGCTAAAAGAAGCTATCTACCTGCGGAAATATAGCTTATATGCATATTTGGGGACAGAATGCCGCCTACAGTCATGCGCGGTGCGGATGATGGGCCACACGCAACGGCATGACACGCGCGTCACACGGTCCACGCCAACGCCGAGCCTCGATGCAAGACATAGCGGTGCCACCACGCCTCGCGTAAGGCCCGCGCCAACGCCGAGACCAGACACAAAAGAAAAGCCCGGCAGACGCAAGCCTGCCGGGCAAAACGCAACTCTTTAGTTATCGCAAGACAAGCGCGAGCACCATGGCTCCGCGCCAGGCGCGCGCCTAACTACACGCGGGCCTCGTCGTTCCACCAGCTTCCGAGCTGGGCGATGTTGCCGCGGATGTGCTCGCAGCTCGCGTGGAAGGCGGCCTGCTCGCGCTCGTCGAGCGGCAGCTCGAAGGTCTCCTCGACGCCATTCGCGCCCACGACGCACGGGATGGACGAGAAGATGCCCTCCTCGCCGTGCTCGCCGGTGAGCAGCGTCGAGCAGCAGGTCACGTAGTGCTCGTTGCCGAGGACGGCCTGGACGAGACGGACCGCGGCGTTGGCAACGGCGTACTCGGTGCACTGCTTGCCGGCGTAGGTGACGTAGCCACCGTGACGGGCCTCGGCCTCGCACTCGGCCTGGTCAAAGCCGAAGCGCTCGGGCTGCTCGGCAGCGAGGTCCGCGAGCGTCTTGCAGCCGAAGCTCACGCAGGACATGGCGGCGAACTGGGAGGCGCCGTGCTCGCCCAGCATATAGGCGTTGATGGAGTGCTGATCGAGACCGACGCGCTTGGAGATGGCGTTGCGCAGGCGACCGGAGTCCAGGGCGGTGCCGGAGCCGACGATGCGCTTGGGGTCACAGCCGGAAAGGCGCCAGATCTCAGTGCAGATGACGTCGCAGGGGTTGGAGATGGAGACCCAGACGCCCTCGAAGCCGGCATCGGCGACGCGGGCGATGAAGGTGCGAGCAATCTCGGAGGTGATGAAGAGCTCGCCGTCGCGGTCCTTGGCGGCGGCGGAGACGTCACCGGCGGCGTTCACGATGACGTCGCAGCCGGCGAGCTTCTCGTACTCGGCGCCACAGGCGACGATCTTGCAGTTGTGGGGGTAGAACGAAAGGGCGTCCGTGAAGTCCTGGACCTCGCTCGTCAGCTTCTGCTCGTTGATGTCGCAGAGATAGAGCTCGTCCGCAAGACCCTGCATGAGAAGGGAGTTCGCGACGTGCGCGCCCACGTGACCCTGACCGATGACGCCGACCTTGCGGATGTATGCCATGTCGTATCCTTTCGTAAGGGGCGCCCCCGCGCCCGAGTGTGAGTAGCTACGCTAACACTCTCGTTTTACCGGTATGTAACCAATTCGCCATTAAGGCGTTTTGCAGGATGAGGAGACGCATGGGGTTCAAGACGTACACCTGCCCGATCGCCAAGAGTTGCGGCGGATGCGAGTGGCTGGCAGTGCCCTACCCCATCCAGCTCAAGCGCAAGCGCGAGGCCATCGCCACGCTCTTCTCGGACATCCTCCCGGCGGACATCATCGATGGCCTCGAGGTCTACGGCATGGACGCGGACGGCAACGAGCCCGTTCGCTATCGTCACAAGGCGGCGACGCCCTTCGCCCCCGGCCCGCATGGACGTGTGCGCTCGGGCTTCTACGCGCGTGGCACGCACCGCATCGTCCCGTGCGCCAAATGCCTGGTCGAGGCCCCGCACGCACGTGAGGCTCTGAACGCCGTCGCGCGCGCGGCGGAGGACATGCGCATCCCCGCCTATGACGAGGACCGCGGGCGCGGGCTCCTCCGCCATGCCGTGGTGCGCATGGGCTACGCGACCGACGAGTGCCTGCTCACCGTCGTCACCAACGGCAAGGGCATCGCACATGAGAGGGAGTTCGTACAGCGCGTCCGCGCAAGGACACCCTTCGTCACGGCGATGGCGCAGAACGTCAACCAGCGACGCACGAACGCGATTCTCGGCCACGAGTCCCGCCCGCTCTTTGGCAGCGGAAAGATGGTCGATGAGCTGCTAGGCTGCGAGTTCGAGATTGGCCCCACGTCGTTCTACCAGACGAACCCCGCCCAGACCGAGGTCCTCTACTCCCTCGCCATCGAGGGCGCCGGGCTTGAGAGCGGCATGCGCGTGCTCGACGCCTACTGCGGCATCGGCACCATCGGCATGTGTGCGGCCCGCCAGGTCGAGGGCCTCGAGGTCGTGGGCGTGGAGCAGGTGGACGGCGCCGTTGGAGACGCGCGTAAGAACGTCCGCCGCAACAACCTCGAGGACCGCTGCCGCTTTGTCTGCGCAGACGCAACCGCCTACATGAAGGATGTCGCCCGCGGCGACCGCGCGGGCTTCGACGTCGTCCTCATGGACCCGCCCCGCGCGGGTTCGACTCCCACGTTCATCAACGGCGTCCTGGGGCTCGCCCCCGAACGCGTCGTCTACGTGAGCTGCAACCCCGTGACCCAGCGCCGTGACCTCGAGCAGTTCCTCGCCGGCGGCTATAAGGTGGCGCGGCTCGACGTGGTGGACATGTTTCCGCACACCAAGCACGCGGAGACGGTCGCGGTGCTCAGGCGCAGGTAGGGGGCGAACCCAGCAGGCGACCGCCAAGGCGCGGGGTTCCCGCGACGAAAGCTTAGGCTCGCCCATGCGCCAAACGCAGCGTTAAACAGAAGGTCCCGGCCACCCTCGAGCGAGGATTGGCCGGGACCTTATCAAACCAAGGGCAGCGTGACTGCGGCGAAGAGGACTCTATAAAGGCGGCGTGACCTCAGCGAGGAGGACCCTACGCCGGATCAATCGCCACGGTGTTGTTCTCGCGCACGCGGACGCGGCCGTCCGCGAGCCAGCCGATGACCTCGGGATAGAGCTCGTGCTCGATCTCGTGGATGTGGGCCTCGAGGGTGTCGACGTCCCAGCCCTCCTCAACCGCCAGCGCGCGCTGAGCGATGATCGGGCCCTTGTCGTACTCCTCGTTGGCGAAGTGCACGGTGACGCCCGTGACCTTCACGCCGCGGTCGAACGCGTCCTGGATAGCGTGCGCGCCACGGAAGCTCGGCAGGAGTGCCGGGTGCAGGTTCACGACGCGGTTGGGGAAGGCGTCGAGCAGCGACGCATGGACCATGCGCATGTAGCCGGCCATGATGATGTACTCGCAGCCACGCGCACGGAACATCCTGGCGATGAACTCGTCGGGATCGTCGTTCTCCTTGTAGAACTCCTTGGAGAGCGTGAAGGCTTCGACGCCCGCCGCCTCGGCGCGCTTGAGGCCGTAGGCGTCGGGACGGCTCGATATCACGAGCTCGACGCTCGCGCTGAGGCTGCCGTCATTGATGCGGTCGATGATGGCCTGCAGGTTCGTGCCGCTACCGGAGATGAGGACACCGATCTTGAGGGGCTCGCTCATGCTACCCCCTACTCGGCGTCGTCGCGGTAGAGGACCTCGCCGGAACCGGCGACGCACTCGCCCATGAGGAACGGGTAGAGGCCCTCGGCCTTGAGGGCGGCCGTCACGGCATCGACGTCCTCGGGGGCGCAGATGATGCTCATGCCAACGCCCATGTTGAAGGTCTTGTAGGCCTCGTCGAGAGAGAGGCCGGCAAGGCGGCTCACGTAGCCGATGATGGGCGGAATGCTCCAGGCGGGGCCAGCCTCGCCGCCGCGATAGACCAGTGCGTCGACGTCCGCGGGAAGCGCACGGTTGAGGTTCTCGGTGATGCCGCCGCCGGTGATGTGCGCCATGGCGTGGATGGGGGCACCGGCGCGGAGGGCGCGGATGAGCTGGCCGGCATAGATGGTGGTCGGGCGCATGACGGCGTCAGCGACGGACTCGCCGAGCTCCTCGTTATAGGCCTCGAGCTCCTCGACGGTCTTGCCCTCGATGGCAACCTTGCGGACAAGGGAGTAGCCGTTGGAGTGGATGCCGGAGCTGGCGAGGCCAAGGATGACGTCGCCGGCCTTGACCTTCTCGGGACCGATCATCTTCGGTCGGTCGACAACGCCCACGACGAAACCGGCGAGGTCATAGTCGTCCGGGTTCATGACGCCGGGGTGCTCGGCCATCTCGCCGCCAACGAGGGCGCAGCCACTCTTCTTGCAGCCGTTGGCGATGCCCTTAACGATCTCGGCGACGTGCTCGGCGCGGAGCTTGCCGATGGCGACGTAGTCAAGGAAGAACAGCGGCTCGGCACCGATGGGCACGACGTCATCGACGCACATCGCGACAAGGTCCTCGCCCACGGTGTCGTGACGATCGAGCAGCTGGGCGATGGCGAGCTTGGTGCCCACGCCATCGGTGCCGGAGACCATCACGGGGTCTTCCATATCCTTGAACGCAGCTGCGGAGAAGCAGCCGCCAAAGCCGCCGAGGCCACCGATGACCTCAGGACGGTTGGTCTCCTTCACGGCCGCCTTGATGGCGTCGACCGCGCGAGCGCCCTCAGCGGTGGAGACGCCGGCGTCCTCGTACGTCACGTGCTTTTCGTTGCTCATGTCTGTCCTTTCGCGGGCCTGGGACCCTCGAGCCTTCGATCGCACACCCGGCATCTTGCCGGGAGAGCGGCTTATCTACAGTTCCTTCTTGACGACGTCCTGGATATCCATCTGCGAGGCCTCGCTCGCACGGCTGAGGTTGCGCGGCTTATAGCCCTCGAGGAACTTGCCCTTCGAGAAGCTCGCGGGGATCTCGACGGGATAGCAGCCAGTGAAGCACGCCTCGCAGTAGCCGGAACAACCCTCGCCGCAGCCCTCGCACCCCGCGAGAGACGGGACGCAGGCGCGCAGGCCGTCGACGGAAAGGAAGCCAAGGGAGTCCGCGCCGATGAACTCGCAGATCTCATCGACGTCCTTGCGGGCGGAGATGAGCTGGTCCTGCGTGTCCGTGTCGATGCCGTAGAAGCACGGCCAGATGACCTCGGGCGAGTTGATGCGCATGTGGACCTCGGCGGCGCCGGCGTCCTTCAGCATGCGGACAATCTGCTTGGAGGTGGTGCCGCGCACGATCGAGTCATCGATGACGACGAGGCGCTTGCCGGCGACGTTGTCCGCAAGGGCGTTGAGCTTGAGGCGGACGCCCATCTCGCGCAGCTCCTGCGTGGGCTGGATGAAGGTGCGGGCGACGTAGCGATTCTTGATGAGGCCCTCGCCAAAGGGAAGGCCGAGCTCGTGGGCGAAGCCCTCCGCGGGCGGCAGGCCGGAATCAGGCACGCCAATGACGAGGTCCGCGTCGACCGGGCACTCGCGGGCAAGCTGGATGCCCATCTGATAGCGCATCGAGTAGACGCTCTTGCCGTGGAAGCGCGTGTCAGGGCGCGCAAAGTAGACGTGCTCGAAGATGCACTCCGCGCGAGGCTCGGGGTCGAGCACCTGCTCGCAGGAGATGCCGTCGTCGGAGATGCGGATGATCTCACCGGGACGAACGTCGCGGACGTACTCTGCACCCACGATGTCGAGGGCGCAGGTCTCGCTGGCGACGCACCAACCTTGCTCGTTAGGGAGCTTGCCGAGGCAAAGCGGACGGATGCCGCGGGGGTCACGGAAGGCATAGAGGGCGTTCTCGCGGACGAGCGCCATGGCGTAACCGCCCTCCATCATGGCCATCGCATGAGCGATACCACTACGGAGCTTGTGCTTCTTCTCCGTGAAGAAGCCGATGAGACGCGCGGCGACCTCGGAGTCGGTCTGAGTGCGGAAGGGAACGCCCATGTTGATGAGCTCGACGCGAAGTTGGTCGAAGTTCACGAGCGTACCGTTGTGGGCAAGCGCGATGATGACCTCGTTGATGGCGGAAAGGTGCGGCTGAGCACTCTCCCAGCCCTTCGAGCCCGCGGTGCCGTAACGGACGTGGCCCACGGCGACCTTGCCGGAAAGGGCGGAGAGGTCGGAGTCCGTGAAGACCTGCGTGACGAGGCCGAGGTCCTTGCGCACGAACACGCTCTTGCCGTCGCCAACGGCGATGCCCGCGCTCTCCTGGCCGCGGTGCTGCAGGGCGTGGAGCGCAAAGTAGGTCATGCGCGCGACGTCGCGGCCGGGGGCCCAGATACCGAAGATGCCGCACTCGTCATGGAGGGAGTCATCCCCCATGGTCGCCTCGAGACCAGCCGGCTTGTCACCGGAGTCGACGCCGACCACGTGGGTCGCCTCGCAGACGTCGATCATGGAGCAGTCAGACATTCGTTACCTTCCGCTTCGCTAGCTTTCGCTGTTCTGGTTGGGGTGGATCTCACTCTTGAGGGCGCACACGAGCAGGCCGCGCCCATTGCCTTTGCCAAAGTTGTTCTCGTAGTCACACGTGCAGAGCGTAAGCACCTTCGTGACCGAATTCACCGCCGAGTCGGCGTCCGTCGCGCTCGCGCTCGCACGGGCGAGGAGGCCCTTGAGGTAGGTGTGGAAGTCATCGTCAGACGCAAAGGCGATGGAGCGTGCCTCGGCCTCGGTTGCCGCGGCCTTGTAGAAGAGCAGGGGCTCGAGCTCGTAGGCGGCGTCAGGCGTGACGTACCAAATGGACGAGAAAGAATTCAGGCCGTCCTGGTTCGCAAACTCGTCGATATCCGCGAACATCGACCCGTCGTTCAGGTGATGCCCGTAGATGATGGTCTGGCGGTCAACGAGACCGGGGCGGGCGTTGTCGCAGTCCATGAAGATCTGGCCTCCGACGGAATACTCGCCAGACGCCGTCGTGCGGAGGTACTCGTTGTTGGTGTCGCCTTGGTAGACGGGGTAATCGACATGCGTGCCCGGGATGTACAGCCAGCCCGTGATGTCGTCGTTCACGGCTCGCAGGCCATCCCAGTCGACACTCACCGGGCAGCCATTGTCGGCCGGATCATCGGAGACGGTCGCATATGCGGCGAGCTTCTCGTTGTTGGCGGCGTTCGCGGCGTACTCCGCCTGGGCACGCGCGTAGAGCACGCCGGCGGTAACGAGAAGAGCCACGCCCACGATGAGCAGCACCGTGGAGAGCACGTTTCGACCCTTGCGCTTTGGTTGCCTCTGCTGCCGGGGAGCTGCCGCGCGACGTGAGGGCGACATCCTAGGACCAGCCGGGAGCGGCTGGACTGCGCCATGACGACGAGTCTGCATGGGCTGCGCGTCAGTCTTGAAGTGCTTTCCCCTCGATGCGTCTCTAGACACGAAGACTACCGCCTAGGCCTCTGCCATGGCACGCTTGAACTCGACCATCTTCTCGCGCCACTCGGGCATGGTGGCGCCGAGGATCTGCGTGGCGTAGATGGCGGCGTTCTTCGCGCCGTTGATGGCGACGCAGGCGACGGGGACGCCGGAGGGCATCTGCACCATCGAGAGAAGGGAGTCCATGCCGCCGAGGTCGCTCGTCTTCATGGGGACGCCGATGATGGGCAGCGGCGTGAAGGCGGCAACGACGCCACCCAGGTGCGCGGCCTTGCCGGCGGCGGCGATGATGACCTTGATTCCGCGGTCCGCGGCGCTCGAGGCCCACTCGTGGACCTTGTCGGGCGTACGGTGGGCGCTCGCGATCACGAGCTCATAGGGGACGCCAAGCTCTTCAAGCTGCTTGGTGCATGCCTCCATCACCGGCATGTCAGACTTCGATCCCATGATGATTCCAACAAGTGGCTGCACTGCCATGTGTCGCTCCTCTGGTTGGTTGTATGTGATGCGGGCTTGCCGCAAATTACTAGTATAACCACGATAAGCCCGATAGCGGACAAGCAGCGTGAAGGGCTATCCTGTGATGGCATTATTTAATTTGAGATTTGCGGCGCGTCGCCCAATCTCGCACGCGACCTACCTGGAGAGTCCATGACCTGCGCCCGCGACCTTGTCCTCTATGAACGTCGAGGTCCCGTCCTCCCCCGCGTCGCCGCCGTCCATGACTTGTGCGGTTACGGCAAGTGTTCCCTCGGCATCGCCATACCAGTGCTCTCTTGCGCGGGCATCGACGTGTGTGCCGTTCCCACCTCGCTCCTCTCGGCACACACGAAGTTCGCGGACTTCTACATGCATGACACCACGCCCTTGCTTGGCGCCTATCTCGACGCCTGGGCAAAGGAGGGCATCGAGCTCGACGGCATCTACTCCGGATTCCTCGGATCGGCGGAGCAGGTCTCCTACGTCCGCAGGCTCTGGCGCGAGCAGCCGGACGCGCTCCGCATCGTCGACCCCGTCATGGGAGACGGAGGTAAGAAGTACCGCACCTACACGGACGAGATGTGCGAGGCCACGCGAGCGCTCGTCGCCGGCGCGGACCTGCTCACGCCCAACCTCACGGAGGCATCCATCCTGACGGGCCTTCCCTACGAGGGCCAAAACGTCGACGAGGACTTCGTGGCCCGCATGGCGTCCTCCCTGCTCGAGATGGGCGCGAAGTGCGTCGTCATCAAGGGTATCGTGCGCGAGGGCGAGAGCGTCATCAGGAACTACGTCGCCTGCGATGCTGATGACACTCCCGTCGAGGTGACCGGTGAGCTCCTCCCCTACATGATCCACGGCACGGGAGACCTCTTCGCGAGCGCCCTCACGGCGGCGGTCTTCGCCGGCAAGCCCGTGGTCGAGGCCGTGCGATTCGCCGGCACGCTCGTCAGGGACGCCATGCGCATCACCCCGGCGCAGCCGGATTACGAGCTGCGCGGCGTCAGCTTCGAGTCTGTCCTCGGCGAGGTCACCGCGCTGCTCGATTAACGCCGGGGAACACCCGCAATGATACGTGGCCGGCGACCCGAGCGCGCCCACCGCGCACGCGCTCGGGTCGCGCGCCAAACTCAAGCGTCACACGCCCGCGCGCGAGGCGTCCCGGCTAACAAACAAGGCCGCCAGCGGATCATCCCGCTGGCGGCCTTCTCGTGTCTATGAGAGCCGGAGCTACTTGCTAGCAGCCTCGGTGGCAGCCTCCGTCGTGGTGGCTTCGGTCGATGCCTCGGCAGTCGCGGCGGCCTCCGTCGTCGCCGGGTTGCCGAGCACCGCGTCAAGCAGGTTGCCCTGGACCGTCACCTTGTCGCGGAGATTCTCGGCGGCGGCCTCGTCAAGACCGGTGATCATGCAGTTGAAGTTGAAGCCGCCATTGGGCGACGAGCTCTTCGTCCAGATGAAGGTCGCAAAGCGCTTGACGTTGCCCGTGGGCTTGAGGAAACCGAAGAAGCTAGACTGCTGGAACTTGCCGTTCTCGCCCACGTGCACGTCAACGTGGTAGATCACCTGCGTGACGTTGGGGTTGAGCAGGGCATTGACCGAGAGGGCCGCGGCCTGGATCTGGGAGCCGGCGAGGCAGGCGAGCTCATCCTTGCTCGCGGTGTCAACGACGGTGACCTCGATGCGGCCACTCTCCTCGTTTGCCTCGAGGACCGTGAAGTCCTCCGGGAACTGGGTGAAGCCGTCACCCCACTCGACGCCGTTGCGAAGTGCCGAGGTGACCGAGGCATTATCGACCTTGTTGGCGAGCTGTGCGGTACCGGCGCGGCGAATGACGCCACACGAGACCTGCGCGATGATCACGACGGCGAGCAGCGCCGCGACGACGAAGAACGCCGCGCGGGACATCGTCTTGCCAACGTTTGAGCCGGAGGGGTCATCGCCAGAAAGCGGGTCGACATCGACGGCAGCCTTCTTCTGGCGACGGCGGCCATGTTCCTTGCGAGCCTTGGAGGCGTTGGTGTGGCCCGTCTCGTCGACGTCGGCGAACAGGGCCTCGACCTCGTCCGGGGTGGGAGCAGTCTGCTTATTGTCCTTCTTTGCCATGAATCCATCTCCGCTTGGTTCGCCGCCGGGCGGCGCGAGTCAGTGGCAACCAGTATAAGCAGACCCCCATCTAGCCGGGCAAATTCCCCTCAAGCTACATATGGCGGAAGAGAGGACAAAAGCTACGCGCCGGAACCCGAACGGGATCCGGCGCGTCTCAAACGCATCTATGTGGCCGTAGCACCACTATCTACTCGGCCTTCGAGCCGAATTGCATGCGATAGTAGCTCGCATAGGTGCCATCGAGGGCCATGAGCTCCTCGTGCGTGCCGCGTTCCGCCACGCGGCCGTCCGCGATGGTGACGATCTCGTTCGCGTCGCGGATGGTCGAGAGCCTGTGGGCGATGACCAGCGTGGTGCGCCCGCTCGCAAGGCGCGCGAGGGACTCCTGGACGGCATGCTCGCTCTCGTTGTCGAGGGCGCTCGTAGCCTCGTCAAGCACGAGAATCTTCGGATTCTTGAGGAAGACGCGCGCGATGGCGATGCGCTGCTTCTGACCGCCGGAGAGACGGGCTCCGCGCTCGCCCACCTGGGTGTCGTAGCCGTCGGGCATCGCGCTCACAAAGGCATCCGCATTCGCGAGTCTGGCCGCCTCGCGAATCTCCTCCGCCGTGGCTCCGGGCCTGCCATAGGCGATGTTCTCCGCAATGGTGCCGTCGAAAAGGTAGACGTCCTGTTGAACGATGCCCACCGCCTCGCGAAGGCTCTTCTGCGCGACGGAACGCACGTCCTGCCCGTCGATCTCGATTGAGCCTGCCGCCACGTCATAGAAACGCGGGAGAAGGCTGCAGGTAGTCGACTTACCACCACCAGACGGTCCCACGAGCGCGATGGTCTCGCCCGGAGCGATATCGAGGTCGAGGCCGCGGATGACCTCCTCCTCGCCGTCATAGGAGAAGTGGACATCCGAGTAGCGGATGTGGCCGGCGCTCACCTCGAGCGGCTTGGCGTCCGGCGCGTCGACAATGTCGGGAACCGTCTCGAGGATCTCGACGAAGCGGCGGAAGCCCGCAATGGCCTTCTGGAAGGTCTCCGTGAAGTTGAGGATGTTCTCGATGGGCGTGGTGAGCATCGAGATATAGAGCGCGTAGGTCGCAAGGTCGGCGGCCTGCATCTGGCCCTGCGCGATCAGCCATCCGCCATAGACAAGGACGAGCGTGTTGAGACCGCCCATCATGCAGGAGATGGATGCCTGATAGCGACCCATCGCCCTATACATGTCGACCTTCGTGACGAGATAAGCGTCGTTGCTCTTGCGGAAACGGGCGCGCTCGACATCCTCCGCGGCGAAGCCCTTCACCACGCGGATACCGCCGAGGGAATCCTCGACGCGGGCATTCACGTTCGATATGCCCACGCGGTTCTTGGTGAAGACCGCCTTCATGTGCGCGTTAGCCCAAGCGTTGTAGGCCACGAGCGCAGCCGTGATCACCGCAAGGACGAGCGTGAGCGGCGCGTTGATGGTCGCCAGGATCACGAAGGCGCCCACAACCTCGACAATGCCGATGAGGAGGAACTCCGGACCATGGTGCGCGGTCTCGCAGATGTCGAAGAGGTCCGACACAAGACGGCTCATGAGGTCGCCTGACTTGTTCTTGTCAAAGAACGAGAAGCTCATGCGCTCGTAGGCATCGAAGAGGTCCTCGCGCATGCGGCTCTCCATGCGCGCGCCCATGACGTGACCCCAAAAGGCCACGAAGTAGCGGCACGCGAAGCGGATGGCGTACATGCAGACGAGACCCGCGGCGAGCATCCAAAGCGCCGCGAGAATGGCGTCGGACCCCTCACGGAAGAGACCCCTCGAAACCATCCTCAGAATCTGGGGGAACGACAGGTCGATCGCGGCTACCGCCAGCGAACAGACGAGGTCTGCCACGAAGAGGTGCATCTCCCCCTCGTAATAAGAGAGGAAGCGTGCGAAGAGGCTCTTGCCGGCCTCCTTTTCGCATGCGGCGTGGTCGCCAGAGGCGCTCGTCACGTCGTCAGTTGATTGCATTGCGTTAGTCCTCCGTTTTGACTTCGGGAGTGAGCCTGTGGGCGACGGCGTCGCACGCGAGCGCGCCGACGACGGTCTTCGCGTCCTCGACGCGACCGTCGAGGACGGCGTCCACAAGTTCGCCGAGCTCGACCATGTCAACGTTGATGAACTCGTCATCGTCCGGGTCGCTCTTGACGAAGGTAAGGTCCGTCGCCATGTAGAGGTGGATGACCTCGTCCGTGAAGCCGTCCGAGCTGGCGATGCTCGTGAGGTAGGCCATCTTGCCCGCGGCGAAGCCCGTCTCCTCCGTCAGCTCGCGATGGGCGGCGTCGAGCGGGTCCTCGCCCGGGTCGAGCTTGCCGGCGGGAATCTCGACCGTCACGCGACCAAGAGCCGTGCGGTATTGGCGCACCAGGCAGATGCGTCCGTCGTTCGTGAGAGCGACGATGGCCACGGCACCCGGGTGGCGCACGATGTCGCGGACAGACTCGCGACCGTCAGGAAGCTTCACGTGCAGACGGCTCACCGAGAAGATGCGGCCGGTCCAGGTCGTCTCCTCGCTGAGGGGCACCTCGGCGAGGGTGGCGTCACGCGGATCGTCATCGCCGCAGACGAAGTGGCGCGTCTCAGGCTCGCCGCTCGTGTGGTCATGCGTGCGGCGGGCACCGTCGAAGGTGAACGCCTCCACAGCTTCGTTAAGGCCCTCTTCCTTCTCGCCCATCGCTACACCTCCCACGCGTCGCGACCGCGAAGGGCGCGGGCGCCGATGTCGTGGCGCAGGGTCTTGCCCTCGAAGTCGATGAGCTCGCAGGCCTTGTAGGCGAGCTCGCGAGCGCCCTCAAAGCTATCGGCAACGGCGGTGACGTTGAGCACGCGGCCACCGTTGGTGACGAGCTTGCCGTCCTCAAGCTTAGTACCGGCGTGATAGACGGTCACGCCCTCGAGCGCCTCGGCGTCCTCGATGCCGGCAATCTCCTTGCCCTTCTCGTAAGAGCCGGGGTAGCCGGCGCTCGTGAGGACGACGGAGACGGCCCAGTCGTCATCCCAGCTGACATCAGCCTGGTCGAGCGTGCCGTTGTCGCAGCGGCAGAAGACGTCAACGAGGTCGGCCTTCATGCGCGGAAGCACGACCTGGGTCTCCGGATCGCCAAAGCGGGCGTTGAACTCGAGAACCTTCGGGCCGTCCTTCGTGAGCATGAAGCCGCCGTAGAGGCAGCCGGAGTAGTTGATGCCATCAGCCTTGAGCTGGGCGACGACGCGGCGCTCGATGTCGACCATGGCCTCGTGCTCCTCGGGCGTCACGAACGGCACCGGGGAGTAGACGCCCATGCCGCCCGTGTTGGGGCCGAGGTCACCCTCGAGGGCGCGCTTGTGGTCCTGGGAGCTCGCAAGGGGGATGACGGTCGTGCCATCAGTGAGGGCAAGCAGGGAGCACTCGGGGCCCTTCAGCATCTCTTCGACAACGACGGTCGAACCAGCCTCGCCAAAGGTGCCGGAGAAGCACTCACGAACGCCCTCGAGGGCCTCCTCGACCGTCTGGGCGACGATGACGCCCTTGCCGGCGGCGAGGCCGTCGGCCTTCACGACGCAAGGGCCGTTGAGCTCGCGGACATACTCCTCGGCGGGAGCCGCCTCGGTGAAGCTCTTGTAGCGTGCAGTGGGGACACCGGCGCGCTCCATGACCTCCTTGGCGAAGACCTTCGAACCCTCCATCTGGGCCGCCTCGCCGGAGGGGCCAAAGCAAGCGACGCCCGCAGCGCGGACGGCGTCAGCGACACCGGAGACGAGCGGAGCCTCGGGGCCAATCACGACGAGGCCGATGCCGTGCTCGGTCGCAAAGCCGGCGACGGCGGCAGGGTCGTTCTGGTCGATGTTCGCGAGCTCGGCCTCGGCGAGGATGCCGCCGTTGCCGGGGGCCGCCCAGATCTTGCCCGCGCGCGGGCTCTCGGCGAGCTTGCGAAGCATCGCGTGCTCGCGACCGCCAGCACCAAGTAGCAGGATGTCGATCGTGTCAGTACCGGACATGGGGCTCCTCTTTCCTGGTAAGTGTTCCAACTCTCTTATCGTAACGCGAACGGCCGGGTACATAGCCCCGGCCGCTCCATTTCTAGCCTGTCTTGTTTCGTTAGCCGCGATACAGCATCTCGGTGGGAACGCAGGAGAACGCCACGAGGCCGATGCCGGTATGCGTCGAGATGACCGGGCCAGCGCTATAAGTGCCCTGAAGGTCGACGATGATGCCTCGCTTCTCGATGGCTTCGAGGCACTCCTTGCAGCCCTCCTCGTTATCAGAGGTGGCAAAAGCCGCGGTGAGCCTAGCGCCCGTGCCGTACTTGGCCTCGACGATCTTCGCAAGGGCCTGGTACGCGCGCTGCATGCCGCGACCCTTGGCGATGGGCTCGAGGGCGCCCTCGTCAGTGACGTGGAGAACGGCCTTGATGTTGAGGACCGCGCTCATGAGTCCCTTGGCGCGGGAGCAGCGGCCGTTCTTGACGATGTTCTCGAGCGTGTCGAGCACGAAGACGAGAGAGGACTGCTCGCGCAGCTTCTCGAGATGAGCAAGGGTTGCCTCAAGGGTCTCGCCAGCGTCACGCATGTGGCAAGCTTCCTTGATGTAAATACCCTGCATGGACGTTCCGATCTTGGTGTCCCACACGTGGACGGGCACGGAACTGTCGTGAGCGGCAAGCGCGGCCGAGTTCGCGGTTCCGGAAAGCGCGCCGGAGATGTGGATGGACAGGACCTGCTTGGCGCCCGCCTCGGCAAGCTTCGCAAAGGCAGTGGCAAAGGCCGAGGTGGACGGCTGGGAGCTGTGCGGCAGCTCTTCCGCCGCCGCCATCTTGGCGTAGAACTCCTTGGGCTTGATCTCGATCTGGTCGAGGTAGCAACCGTCACCAACGAAGACGTGCAGAGGAACCATCTCGACACCGAGCTCGGCAAGCTCCTCAACGGGAAGATCGCACGTGCTATCGGTCACAATCTCGAACTGGTGGTCCATGCTGGTCCTTTCCATCTATCGGGCCGAGCAGCGCAGCCGAGTGGCGGCACGGGGGCTCGCTGTCTCGTGTTTACATAAAAAAAGGGCCCGCCACGATTGGCGGGCCCGGAATGCTTACTTCCAGTGGCGGTTGATCGTCTGCTCGCGATCGGGGCCAACGGCGATGAGGGAAACCCTCACGCCAGAGAGCTGCTCGATGAGGTCGATGTAATCCTTAGCCTCGCGTGGCAGGTCATAGAAGCTGCGGCAGCCGGAGATGTCCTCATGCCAACCGGGAACCTCGATGTACTTGGGCTTGGCGTGATAGAAGACGCTCTGGTGCTCGGGGACGGTGGTGTACTCGACGCCATCGCACTCATAGGCGGTGCAGATCTTGATGGTGTCGAGGCCGCCGAGGACGTCGAGCTTGGTGATCGCGAGGTCCGTCAGGCCATTGACGCGAGCGGCGTAGTTGACGACGACGGCGTCATACCAACCGCAACGACGCTTGCGGCCGGTGGTCACGCCATACTCGTGACCCTTCTCGAGAAGGTACTTGCCAACGCCCTCGTCCTCGGAGAGCTCCGTGGGGAACGGGCCAGAGCCAACGCGCGTGAGGTAGGCCTTGGCGATGCCGAGGACGCGATCGATGTTGGTGGGACCAACGCCCGAACCGGTGACGGCGCCGCCGGCGGTGCAGTTGGAGGAGGTCACGAACGGGTAGGTGCCGTGGTCGATGTCGAGCATCGTGGCCTGGGCGCCCTCGAACAGGATGTTCTTGCCGTCAGCGAGGAGGTCGTTGAGGAGCTTGGAGCTCTCGATGATGTAGGGGCGGATGCGCTCGGCATACGGGAGGTAGGTCTCGCAGATCTGCTCGACGGTGTAGGTGGGCAGCTCATAGACCTTCTCGAGGATCGGGTTCGTGTACTCGAGGGCAGCCTCGAGCTTCTCACGGAAGATCTTCTCGTCGAGCATGTCCTGAACGCGAAGACCGGTTCGGTTCATCTTGTCCATGTAGCAGGGCCCGACGCCGCGCTTGGTGGTGCCGATGAGGTTCTTGCCGAGCTTCTTCTCGTGGGCACCGTCGAGGTCCTTGTGATAGGGCATGACGATGTGGGCGTTGCCGGAGACACGCAGACCAGCGCAGTCAATGCCCTGGCCCTGGAGCGTGTCGAGCTCCTCAAGCATGACGGAGGGGTCGACAATGCAGCCGTTACCGATGACGGACAGGACGCCGTCATACATAACGCCAGAGGGAATCTGGTGAAGCGCGAGCTTGTGGCCGTTGGCGATAACCGTGTGACCGGCGTTCGCGCCACCCTGGTAGCGGCAGACGCAATCAAAATCACCGGAGACGAGGTCGGTGACCTTACCCTTGCCTTCGTCGCCCCACTGGGAACCAACCAGAACAGTTGCCGACATGAAGAGCTCCTTCTCTTACGGCTTAGCCAACTTGCTAAGTATACGACAGAAAAGGACCCCGGCTAAGCGGGGCCCTTCTTCTACACGTCGTCGTGATGGGTGTCGACCTCGAGAAACTTCGTCTTCTCGGCAAAGAAGGCCATGTCGATGATGCCAAGGGGGCCGGAACGGTTCTTGGCGACGACGAACTGCGTGATGCCGTAGTCCGGGCGGTCCTCGCGAGCGCCCTCGTCCTCCGTCATCGAACGGTCGAGTAGGATAACGATATCTGCGTCCTGCTCGATGGAGCCCGATTCGCGAAGGTCAGACAGCTGGGGGCGCTTGCCATGGTGACCCGTGCGGTCCTCGTTCTTACGCGAGAGCTGAGACAGCGCGATGACGGGAATGCCGAGGTCCTTGGCCATGATCTTGATGCCACGGCTCATCTCGGAAACCTCCGTCGCGCGCGAGTCCGCGCGACGATTGGGCGGAGGCGAGACGAGCTGCAGGTAGTCGAGGATGACGACGCCCTTTTCCTTGTTGCGGAGCATACGACGGGCCTTGGCGCGCACCTCGGTCACTGTGGTGCCAGGGGTATCATCGATCAGCAAATCGAGCTGCGAGAGGTCTTGCGTGGCCTGGAGGATGTCGTTCCACTGCTCGGGCGCGATCTTGCCGGAGCGGATGTTCTGGAGAGGCACCTGCGAATAGGTGGAGAGCAGGCGCTGGGCGATTTCCTCAGAGCTCATCTCGAGGGAGAAGAAGCAGACGCACGCGCCGCCCTGGGCCATCTGAACGGCAAGGTTAAGGGCGAACGACGTCTTACCGACGCCAGGGCGAGCGCCGACGACGATCATCTGGCCGGCGCGGAGGCCGAGGAACATACGATCCATCGCAGGGAAGCCCGTCTGGATGCCAACCGCCTCGTTACCAACCTGCGAAAGGCGCGAGAGCTCGTCATAAAGGGACACCATCGCGTCCTCGATCTTGACGTAGCTCGTCTTGATGTCGCGGTTGGTGACGTCGAGCAGCATCTTCTCCGCGCTGTCGACGACCTCCTTGGTGTCCTCCGGCGCGTTGGCGGCGAGCGTCGCGATCTTGGCCGAGGCATCAATCATCAGGCGGAGCGTCGAGTCGCGGTGAAGCATTTCCGCATGGTGGCGCCAACTCGCGATGGAGAAGGAATCCTCGCCAAGGCGCGCGAGGGCAGGCAGACCGCCGGCGCGCTCAAGCTCGCCGGTCGAAGTGAGGTAGTCTGCGAGGGAGATGGGGTCAACGGGGTTGCTGCGCTCGAACATCGTCCGCATGGCGGAGAAGATGATGCGGTTTGCGTCGAGGAAAAAGTCTTCCTCCGTGAGCTCGACAAGGGCGTTCTCGAGCACCTCAGGCGAGAGGAGCATTGCGGAGAGAACGGAACGCTCCGCAGCAACGTCTGAGGGCATGGTCTTGATAGAGGCGAACGCGGCCGGTGACGGCGCTGCGTCATACACGATCTCGTCCATGGTCCTCCCCTGTCATCTCAAGTTACGTTCATAGCGGTTGCGCCCGTGCATCTTAGCCCATGATCGCAATACTTGCAGCATGTTTTTTACACCATAACGTCTATGAACAGGGCATTGTTGAGAGCTTCCGGCGTTTACCCCTACGAATGCGAGTTTTCACACTTTTCAACAAATTTATCGTGATTCGGCGAAAGGTTATCAACATTGCAGGACACGTGTTCGCTTTACGGCCAGAAAACGAACAAGATGTCAGGAATTGGGCCTTCTTCCTCGTATTTTGTGTAATTGCGCAGGTAGATGCATGTATCTTATTTACACCATTTGGAAGGTGTCACCGCTCTCAACTGGGGTTTTGCAATTGATTGCTCAATCTCACCCAACAACAGAACGAATACCTGCACGTTTGCTGTCGAAAAAAGGACCCGCAGTCGAAACTGCGGGTCCTTGCTCATGCTAAGGCATGTTAACGCACCCAAGGTGCGCGGGAGGCTCGCCTACTCGGTAGCCTCGGGGTTCTCCTCGACAGCCTCGGTCTCGACGACCTCAGCCTCGGGAGCCTCCTCGACGACCTCCTCGACGGCCGGCTTGCCGACCTGGAGGTTAAGCTCAGCGGCGATCTCGCGGTACAGGCTCACCTTGACGGTGTGCAGACCGGAGGTCTTGATGGCGCGGTTGAGCTCGATGCGCTTGCGATCGACCTCGACACCGAGCTCGTTCTTGACGGCGTCGGCGACCATCACGTTGGTGACGGAGCCGAAGAGCTGGCCCTCATCGCCAACCTTGGCGTCGATGAGGACGGTCTTGCCGTCGAGGGCGGCCTTCAGGGCCTCGGCATCGGCAATGCGCTTCTCCTCGCGCTTGGCGATGTTGTGACGACGCTCCTCGAGCTGCTTCATGTTGCCCTTGGTGGCCGGCAGGGCCATGCGGTTGGGGAACAGGTAGTTCTCAGCGAACCCCTGGGCGACCTCGACGACGTCGCCCTCTCCGCCCTTGCCCTTGAGCTCACCCAGAAGGATGACTTTCATGGACACTCCTTACTTAGCTGCGGTCGCGACGGCCACCACGGCTGGACACCACGGAAACGGTGTACGGCAGAAGGGCCATCTCGCGAGCGCGCTTGATGGCGTTGGCGATGTCGTGCTGGTGCTGCGTGCAGGCGCCAGTGACGCGACGGGGCTTGATCTTGCCACGGTCGGTCATGTACTTGCGAAGGAGCTGAGTATCCTTGTAGTCGATGAACTCAGTGTTCTCCTTGCAGAACTGGCAGTACTTGCGACGCGGCTGACGCTGGTACTCAGTAGCCATGTCTCAAAACCTTTCTGTTGGCGTGCGGCCGGCTTGCGGCCGGACGCCGGTTCTCTCGGCGACGTGACCCGCGATGCGGGTACGCCAGCCACCTGGTGCTGGGACGATGCCCGGCCTGGGTGGCCTAGAACGGGATGTCCGCGTCGTACACATCCGCAGCGGGAGGTGCGGCGACGGGGACGGTGGCCGGCGCGGGCTGCGGAGCCTGCGGGGCCTGGTAGGGAGCCTGCGGAGCTTGGGGGGCATAGCCACCCTGCTGCTGGTAACCACCGGCGTTGCCGCCCTGACGAGAGCTCATGAATTCGATCTCGTCGATGACGACCTCGATCTTGGAACGCTTCTGACCGTCACGCTCCCAAGAGCTGTAACGCAGACGACCCTCGATGGCGACCTTGGTTCCCTTGGTAAGGTAGCGCTGGATCGCCTCGGCACGGGTGCCGAACATCACGCAGTCGATGAAGTTGGGGTAGTCCTCCCAGTTGCCGGTCTGCGGATTGCGACGACGATCGTTGACCGCCACGCCCAGGTGCAGCACCTGCGTGCCACCCTGCGTGCTGCGCAGCTCGGGATCCCTGGTCAGGTTGCCCGTAATGTTCACTCGGTTGATGCTCACGATACTCACTACCTTCCACGTGCGGACTGTACGCCCGCTTCCATGACTGACTTACTCGTTCTCGGGACGACGCACGATCATGTGGCGCTTCACAGCATCATTGATGCGGAGAACGCGATCGAGCTCGGCGATCTGCGTGGGGTCAGCGTGGAAGTTGACGAGGGTGTAATCACCCTCAGTGAGCTTGTCGATCTCGTAGGCGAGCTTGCGCTTGCCCCAGTTATCGACGTTGTCGACGGCGCCGCCGTTCTCGGTGATGGCGACTTCGATGCGCTTCATAACACCAGCGCGAGTCTCATCAGTGATCGTCGGGTCGACAAAAAACAGCAGTTCATAAGCCTTCATGTGGTCACCTCCTCTGGGCATGTGGCCTCGGGTCGTGAAGGTTTGCGCCCGAGACAGGAAAGGTTCGGTGGGGAATCATACCACGTCTGCGCCGCCTACAGTCAGGTGCGGGCACAAAACGCCCGTTTGTCCGCACACAGCGCACACATGTCCAGCTTTTGACTTGGCCCACGCTGACCCCTTTCTTGGGCCAAGGCTAACAGCCGAACCTGACAAATATGGGCATTCAAACCGACAGATACCTGACACCGCAGGTGGAAGCCGAAATCGAAAGCGCGAGATATTCTTGAGAACCTCTCGAAGGCAAATACCTACCACTCGCCGCAATAGAAGGCCCCCGAATGGTTCATCCATCCGGGGGCCTTGGGCCAAACGCTCTAGAAATAGCTACTGCTGCGGGGGATTGGTGGGGTTATCCGTAGGCGATGATTCCGAGGTTCCGGTTCCTTCTTCGGCTCTTGGGCGCACGAGGGGAACGATGACCTCGTCACTCGGCTGAGCCTCCGTCTCCGGCGCTACGGTCGGGGCAGGCGTCACGTTCGTCGATACGACGGTGGGAGCCGGCGCCTGGGTGGGCATGGGAACCTGAGCCGGAGCGGCTCCCATCTGGGCGGAGGCAGGCATTGACGCCTCGGGGTCCTGTGGCGACGGCACGGGAACGGTCGCGGGAGCCGTCGTCTGCTGACCTGCCTGCCCCGCCGGCGCCTGATACGGTTGAGTCGCAGGTGCCTGGTATGGCTGGCTCGTCGTCTGCTGATACGGCTGCGCAGCGGACGCCTGATAAGGCTGATTCGCAGGCGGCGCATACGTCACAGGCGGCTGCTGAACAGGGTAACCAGCACCAGCACCGGGCGTGGTCGGCGGAACCGTGGACGTGGGAAGAGAGGCGACCTGCGGAAGGGGATCGCTCGGGCCACCCCAGTGGGCAACGTCGAACTGCCTCATCCAGAGACCAACCGCGTTGTACGAGAGAAGTGAGGTCGCCACATTCACGACGGACGACAGGTATCCGGCAATCGCGGCAATAGGCATGACGATGCGAAGCATCGCGGTAAGGTGCCTGATAAACATGGCGTCATCAAAGCTACCCTTGGCGGCTCGGGCCATCTTGATGATTTCGGGCAGGACAGAGACGCCTCCCAGCAGCATAAAGAAAATCCAGATAGCGCTGACGATAAGTCCGCCGACGATCGGAATGAGGACGAAGAAGAACAGATCACCCGGCGCTCGCTTCACCATCTCGAGGACGCGAGATGGGTTGAGACCAGCAGAAATCTTGGTGTAGATTGCGGCACGGAGCACGGCGACATACACCACGAGGATGTAGAAGAGCTGGGCAAGCACAAGCAGGGAACCAATCAAGTTCGCCAGGGCATCCGGAAGCAAGACATCCGCAATGGAGTTCACGATGCCAGCCGCGAGCATCCAAACAAACATCCACACGAAGGTCACCACGAGAGCACGCCAGCCGGACGCCAGGCACTCCCCAATGCGCACGCCGCGCTGCTTCGGCGAAGAGTCAATACCCCACGCCGTGAGACGCGCCCATTCAAGGCCATAGCCCACGAGACCGATCAGTCCCACAAACGGAACGAAACTCGCAAGAGCAAGTAACAGGATGACCTTGATCCAGCCTTTGTCGCGCGTGAGCATGTCCCAGCTTCTCGAAATGTAATGCGGCTTTCCATCTGCGCCGTATGCCATGGCTACCTCCTGCGTATGTGTTATGCGCATGAGTATAACCGGGCACAGCACAAACAAAAAAGGGCCCGGCTCACAAGCGAACCGGGCCCTGCATTTTCTGGCGGAGAGGGAGGGATTTGAACCCTCGTAACCACAAAGTGGTTAAACGGTTTTCGAGACCGCCGCATTCAGCCGCTCTGCCACCTCTCCAGAATATGAGAGCGGCGCCCGCATAGGACGCCGCGAAAGATTCTGGCGGAGAGTCGGGGATTTGAACCCCGGAGACGCTTTAGACGCCTACACGATTTCCAATCGTGCGCCTTCGACCACTCGGCCAACTCTCCATTAAGCGCGGCGACTATTCTAACCTAAAAATATTGCCGAGCACAAGAGAAATTTCTCAGATTCTCAAAGGCAGTCATCAAGACGAGAAAATGGCTTACTTGTTCACGAGACCGGCGCGCACGTTGGCCTTCTTGCGCTCGATCGCGTTGAGGATGCGCTTGCGCATACGGATGCTCTTCGGCGTGACCTCGACGAGCTCGTCGTCCATGATGTACTCGAGCGCCTCCTCGAGGGAGAAGGTGCGCGGCGGGGTGAGCTGGACGGCGATGTCCGCCGTGGAGCTACGCTGGTTGCCGAGCTGTTTGGAACGGGCAATGTTAACGACCATGTCGCCAGGCTTGGAGCGCTCGCCCACGAGCATGCCCTCGTAGCACTCGTCGCCAGGGCCCACGAAGAGCTGGCCGCGCTCCTGCAGCGTGCCGAGCGCGTAGGCAACGGCCTTCTCGGTGGTCATGGAGATCATGGCACCGTTGTTGCGCACGCCAAGCTCGCCGGCGAAGGGGCCGTACTCGAGGAACGTGTGATAGAAGATGCCCTCACCGTGCGTGACGTTGAGGATACGGTTCTTGAGGCCCATGATGCCACGCGTCGGGATCTTGAACTCGATGTGGCAGATGGTCTCGCCCTGCTCCATGTTCGTCATGGTGCCGGAGGCGTTGCCGAACAGCTCGATGACCTTGCCGGAGTACTCGCCCGGGCACTCGACGACGGCCTGCTCGATCGGCTCGATGCGGTTGCCGTTCTCGTCCTTCTTGATGAGGACGCGGGGACGGCCAACCTGGAACTCGAAGCCCTCGCGACGCATGGACTCCATGAGGACGGACAGGTGCAGGATGCCTCGGCCGGCGACCTCGACGCCGGACTTGTCGGGGAGCTCCTCGATGCGCATCGTCACGTTGTTCTCGGCCTCGGTCATGAGGCGTTCCTTGAGCTGACGGGCACCCACGATGTCACCCTCGCGACCCACGAGCGGGCTCGTGCTGGCCTCGAAGACGATGGCCAGGGTCGGCGGGTCGATCTCGATGGGCTCGAGCTCGACGGGATTCTCGGGGTCGGTGTAGACGTCGCCAATGTCGGTGCGGTCGATGCCCACGACGGCGGCGATGTCGCCGGCGCCGACCTCGCTGCACTCCTTGCGACCAAGGTAGTCGAACGTGAAAAGCTGCTTGACGGTGGCGTTGGCGCGCGAGCCGTCGTTCTTCACGACGAGGATCTTGTCGCCGTCGTGGATGGTGCCGGAGTAGATGCGACCGATGCCGATGCGACCCACGTACTCGGAGTGGTCAATCGTGACGCACTGCATGGCAAGCGGGCCGTCAGGGTCAACCTCGGGCGCGGGCATATCCTCGACGATCATGTCGAGCAGCGGGTACATGTTGTCGTTGTCGTCGCTGGGGTCGAGGCGAGCAAATCCGTTCATGGCGCTCGCGTAGACAACGTGCTCCATGGCGAACTCGAGCTGCTCGTCGGTGGCGCCAAGGTCTGCCATGAGGTCGAGGCAGTCGTTGTAGGCCTTCTCGGGGTCGGCACCCGGGCGGTCGATCTTGTTGACGACGATCATGATGGACATGCCGGCGTCGATGGCGTGGCGCAGGACGAAGCGCGTCTGGGGCATGGGGCCCTCGAACGCGTCGACGAGCAGCAGAGCGCCGTCAGCCATCTTGAGGACGCGCTCAACCTCGCCGCCGAAGTCAGCGTGGCCCGGGGTGTCGATGACGTTGATCTTGACGCCCTTGTACTCGATGGAGATGTTCTTGGCGAGGATGGTGATGCCGCGCTCGCGCTCCTGGTCGTTGGAGTCAAGCACGCGGTCCTCGACCTGCTGGTTCTCGCGGAAGGCGTCGGTGGCGCGCAGGAGCTTGTCAACGATGGTCGTCTTACCGTGGTCGACGTGGGCGATGATGGCGATGTTGCGTAGGTGTTCCTGGCGCATGTTTATCCTCAATCTCGTGCGGCGCGTCGGATTACGCGCGATATGGCATGTGTGGGCCGAATTCTCGGCCCACGGCTTAGTTTAGCGCGGTGGACGGTAGGTTGCTTTCCTCACAAGCGCATCCATCGAGGTATCACGGTTGAGACCGGTCTCACTCGGATGGGTAAGCGCTGAGAATGGCGCAAGGGCTTATGGGCTTGTCGGGGGCGGGCTCATAACCGCCGTGGCGAGTCCTACAGCAGGCTCGGGGTCTCCCCGGCCGGGGCGGGATCGCTCCAGGCGAGATCATCGCCCGCTCCAATCCCCTCGACGAGCGAGAAGGCAGAGTAACCGCACTCAGCGCCACGCTCGCCAAACTCGAGGATGAGCGCATCTCGGAAGACGTCGTCCTCATCCGCAACCGCGCCAAGGTACGCGATGGCATAGCAGGCGGGCTTGCCAATGACTCGAGCGTTGTCCTCATCACGAGCGCCGTTACGAACCCACGTGCGGGCCGCTTCGAGGCACTGCTCGGCAGAATCATCGTCGAATTCGCAGGTCATACGCTGACCCTGAGAATCCGCGGCGGTGGCGACGACAGAGAAGTCCTCGCCAACAGCAAGTCGGTCGAGAGCCTCGCCCATGAGGGTGCTACCGAGCTCGTCGGTCTGAGCGGAAACGCCGCCGTTGCCGTGATTGTCCGCCATGTGTCACCCTCCGCGTTCGACGTGATATCGAAAAGATGGTAACGCATCCGCGCACGAGGTTGCGCGCTCCGCGCCAAAAGAGAAGGGAGCCGAGGCCGATTGACCTCGGCTCCCAGAGCACCGGGCGGGGATTGCGAAAGGAAAACGGGAGAAGCTTGACAAATCCGCCCGGTGGAAAGGAGCAGACCCTCGCCGGCGCGGCAATGGGAGGAGCCGCGCCGGCTTAGGTTTCTTTGGTCCCCTAACTCCTCTTGCCCCTCTTGTTCACAACGAGGGCGACGGCGAGGATGGCGACGCCGAGAACCGCGCTAACCACGATGGGTGCGGACTCGATGGGGTCACCCGTCTGCGGGATGAACTTCGTGGGCGGCGTGGGGGTCGAGGGCTTCGCGGGTTCCTCAGGCTTGGTGTACGTGTTGCGGAACACGCAAGCCGCGAGCTCCTCCTGGTTCACGCTCGCGATGAGGTTGCCCTGACGATCGTCTTCGACCGTGACGGTGACCTTGCGCTCCGCTTCGTCGTACGTGACGCCCTGCTGGCCATCGTTCACCTCGGAGATGGTGAACGTGTAGGTGCCGGCCTGCGTGAAGGAGAGCTCAGAGAACGTAACCTGACCGTTCGCGTCGTTCGTTGCGGTGAGCTCGACACCGCCACCGGAGAGCCTGAAGGTGAACTGGCCGGCCTTGAGGTCTGCGCCCTCGAGCACCTTGGCCGCGGTGAGGGCGAGCTTGGTGGGCTTGGCGGTGTAGACGTTCTCGAACTCAGCCTCATCCGCATCCACAAGCTTGTGGGTAACGCCGAGGGTTCCGTCCCCGTTATCCACGACGGTCGTCGTCACACGGTAGGTTGCATCGCTATACGTAACGCCATTCGCGGTGGTCCCGTGGCCGTGCTCGCGAATCGTGTAGTTGTGGACGCCAGGAGCTGTGTACTCGATGGCGCTCAGAGCCACATTGCCGGACGCGTCGTTCGTGCCAGTAGCGACGATACGCTTATCCTCGAGAAGCTCGAACGTAAAGTCGTTCTCATCGAGGGTGCGCCCGGTCAGGGTCTTGTGGACCCTGATCTGATCGGTGACGCTCGAAGTAGTGGGCGTGACGCCGTAGGAGTTCGTGAAGGTGAAGGCCGGGCCATCGAGCACGTTGCCGTCCGCGTCGACGCGAGCGACGGTGAGCTTGCCATGGCCGTCGTCCGTAACCTTGATGTTCACGACGCGCGAGGACTGCGCGTCATTCGTGACGCCCGCTGCCGAACCGCTCTCGGTGATGGTGTAGTGGTAGGTGTGGGAGCGCTCGCGAACGGGCTCGGTACCAGCTTTGCCATCGGTCGCGGCAGTAGCAGCGGTGTCGGAGACGACGCGCATCAGCCTGCGAGACCTACGCCAGGAAGCGGTGGCGACGCTATCCGCCTCAACGTCGTGGTTGGCAAGGGCCTGAGGTGCCGCCTCGGAAGTGGAGCCGGGCTCCGCGACGGAAGCGGACTCAGACGCAGCACCCTCAGACGGCGCGGGAGCGGCTTCCTGAGTTGCGGGAGGAGCAGCGTCGGGCTCGGAATCGACAGCGGGGTTCCCGGTCTCTCCCACCGCAGGCTCGTTGAGCTGCGCGTTAGGCGTGGGTGAGGATTCGCCCGGGGCGGCGGTGTCACCAGCCACGGCGCCCGCGCCTTCCGCCTCGCCAGCGGCGTCGTTGGTCTCGACGTTCTCGCCAAGGGCCTTCAGGAGGTCCTCGAGCGTAAACTTAATCGAGCCGAAGTCGACATTGCCGTTCGCATCGTTCGTAGTCGAGGTGCGGGTGGGCATGGGGGCACCAGCCTCGCCCTCGATGGTGAAGGTGAACTTCCCGGTGATATCGGTGCCATCAAGGCCTTCAGGCACGCTGAGCTGCTTGGAGCCCACAAGGTCGATAGAGACGGGCTCGCCCGTCGCGTACGTGTTGAGGAACGCGAGGCCACTCGTGGGCAGGTTCGCCGTGCAAGCCAGCGTTCCGTGACCGTTATCCACAACGGTCACGTTGAAGGAGAAGCTCGACGCCGTGGACGTCACACCCTTGTCGCTGAGACCGTCAGCCACCTCGTAGGCGACGTACGGGATGGTCCAGGCGTTGCCGGTGCGCGTGGCGAGTCCGTCGGCAACGAGGCCGGCGAGCATGGCGCTGTCGTAGGACAGGGTCCCAAAGTCCACCTTGCCGGAGACGTTCGTGGCGTTAGAGACGACCGCGTGGTCACCCGCGCCATAGGCCAGGCGGAACTTGAAGTCGTTATCGAACATGAGGCCGTTCGTCATGGACTTCGTGCCAACGATGGGGTCGGTCGCGCCGGCGGCGGCATAGGAGTTCACGAAGGAGACCTTCGCAGCGGCGTTCGCGTCGGAACCGGCAACGTAGGTGTACATGTTGTCGACACCAGACGTGCTCGTGATGTGCGTCGTTACCGTGAGCCTGGCGTTGGAAGCGTCATCAGCCGTGGTGATCTTGACGTTGTAGCTCGTAGCGTCATAGATGACGCCACCAAGATTGCCGCCCTTCTCGGTAATGGTGTAGGAGTAGACCTTCCCTACGTCTTCCTGGGTAAACGTGACGCCCGCGGGCGAGCTCACCACAAGGGCCTCGTCCCCGTCAGGGGCTGCGGAGTTGGCGTGCTCGCCAGCGATGCCGAGCTTGTCGCCGTCACGGCCGGCGACAACGTCGAACCCAAACTCTCCCGCGCTCATGGCACGGCCGTTCATCGTCTTCGTGACGCTCAGGCCGCCAGCGGCCGTGTAGTCGAGGCGAGAGCTATAGGTGTTCGTGAAGGCGTTGTTCTCGTTCGTCACGATGGCGCTCATCGTGCCGTTGCCTCGGTCAGCGACCGTTACGGTCACCGTCGCGGCATGCTTGTCGTCGGAGATTCCGGGGATGCCAGAAGCATTCTCGGTGACCTCGTATTCGAACGTGCGGGCGCCATCACGCACCATGTCATAGGTGAATGGGATGGTGCCAAACGTGAAGTCTGCCGCCTCGGTGGCGTCATGGACGGTCACGCTGGTGACTTCCTCGCCGTTGGCATTGACGGGCAGTGGCGCGCCGTCAGTCTTGGCGCTGATCGTGAAGGTGAAGCTGTCTCCCTCGCGCCACTCGCGGCCCTCGAGGACCTTGGAGAAGTGGGGTTTCACGAGCTGGTCAGACGGGATGCTGGAGTCATACGTGTTGACGAACTCCCTGTCACCGGAGATGCGGCCGGCGGTCGCCTCGAGCGTGCCGGTCTCCGTGTTGTCTCGCACGGTGACACGGAAGGTGGCGATGTTGTTGCTGTAGCTCATGCCACCGGCGCTTCCGCGCTCCTCGGTGACCCTGTATTCGTACTGGCCAGGCTGCGTGTACACGATGGAGCCAAAGTCGATCATGGCCGCGCCGTCGACGACGTCATTGGGGCTGACGGCGACGCTCGTGGAGGGAGCGCCGTCGTCACCCATGGGGACGGGAGCGCCGTTGACGCCCTCGAGTAGGAAGGCGAAGCTGTCGCCGTCCTGCCAGTCGCGACCCTCAAGGACCTTCGTCAGGCCGAAGTCCGCCGTGGCGAAGCTGGCATCCTCGGCATGGTACGTGTTCTCGAACAGGACCCTACGGCTGTCGTCGCTCACGACCTGGCCGTCGATCTTCGTCGTAACCGTCAGCGTACCGTCAAGGTTATCGATGACGAAGATGACTACCTCGTGCGTGTGGCTGTCATAGGTAACGCCGGGGACCTTGTCCTCATCGGCGGGAATGACTTCCGCCACGTCGAATGCGTAGGTCTTGTTGGCGTTCTCCGCGCTAAAGACCACGCCAGTCAGCTTCGCCATGTCCTCGACGATGCCGCTTGCGCGCTCCTGGGTGTTGGAGAAGCTCTTGTCGGAATCGGCGAGCAAGGCATTTGCCTCGTCAGCCGTCGCAGCAGTGGTTCCGGTCTCGGCGGTGGCATCCTTGCCCGTGATGGTGAAGGAGAACATGCCCATATCCATAGAACGGCCGGTGAGGACCTTGCTCACGGTAAGCCCGGGATAGTAGGCAACCTCGGTGGGCGCGTAGACGTTCGTGAAAGCCGCATGATCGGTGACGTTCTTGTCCGCATCGACCGCGGAGGTCGTGTTGTCGTAGGAGACGCTCCCGAGGGCGAGCGTGCCGTTGTTGTCAACGATAGTGACGGTTGCGGTGGCGGTGTGGCGGTCCCACGTGATGCCCTTGCTATCCTCAGTAGGGGCGTTCTCGCGAATGTCGAAGACGTACTCGCCAGGCTTGGTGAACGTCATCTCGCCGGACTCAAAGTTGACCACGTTGCCGTTGGTCTTGTGCTCGAGGGCCATGTCAGAGGCGACGCCGTTCTCGGGGCCAGAGACGAGGCTCAGGGAGAAGTTGAAGTTATCCGTATCGAGCATGTCTCGGCCAACAAGGTGCTTCTCACCCTTGATGACACCGGATCCAGTGAACGCCTGGGGCGTATAAGAGTTCTCGAACGCAGCCTCTCCATGGCTCTCGCTCTCGCCCTCGCGGGTATAAGTGGCGGAAACCTTGACGAGGTTCTCGCCGTCGACGGTCTCGTGGGTCACAGTCACGGTCGCGATCCAGACCGTGGTGTCATACGTCATGCCGGGGCGACGGTCGGCGGGGACCTTCTCGGAAATCTTGTACCGGTAGCTCTTGCCCACGTCCTCGCTCGTGAAGGTGATTCCCTCGAAGACCACGACGCCATGGGCATTGTTGCGGCCAACGAGCTCGGTCGCGTCGGCGGGCATGGGAGCGTTATCGACAGGCGTCAGGGAGAAGTCAAACATTCCAGTCTGGAGAGACAGCGCGCCGGATGCGTCGTTTAGCGTCTTCGTGGCGATGGGTGCCCACTCCTGCGAAGTGGCATCGAAGGCGTTCGTGAACCTCGCGGCGTTCGTCGCGGCGGCATCGGCGGCGACATCGGCACCGAGGTCGTCGTGGACGCGCGTAATCTCGGCGGTGGCGGCGAGCGTTCCGTCGTGGTTGTCCTCGACCGTGACGGTCACGGTGTAGAGGGCGAGCGAGGTCGACACACCGGGCGTCGTGGCTTCCTCGGCGGGCTCGTAAATCTGATAGGTGTAGGTGCCAGGCGCATCGTAGGCGATGTCACCAAAGTTGAAGGCGACAGGCGTGCCGGAGGCCGTGCCTTCGGGGCTCGTCGCGACCACCCTAGAGATGTCTCCCTCGGCACCCTTCGGCATGGGAGCGCCGTCGAGACCCTGGAGGATGAAGGTGAAGCTATCGTTCGCAAGCCAATCGCGACCGTTGAGGATCTTCTCGCCGGCAAGGTTCCCTTCGCCGGAGAGCTTTCCCGTAGCGGAATAGGTGTTCGTGAATTCCGCCTTAGCCTCGAGCCCGGCCTCGATCCTACCTTCTTGCGCGGTGGAGGGCGAAGTCTCGAAGCCCCGCGTGGCTTCCTCGGTCACGGTGTAGGCAGTTCCCCGAGCAAGGCCATACACGTAGAGAGTCTCTCCATGCTTGAGCGTGTGCGTGGCGTTGCCGGCGGCATCAAACGCAAGATTCCAGGACTCGTCACCGTGGACCGTCCCGTCCTCACCCTTGACGGTTGCCTTGAACGTCTTGCCGGCGGCGTTGGGGATCGAGATATTGAACGTGAAGTCGAGGTCGTTGTAGTGGGCCTCGTCGAAGCCAGCAGGAACGGCGACCATCTTGGAAATCGCGAGCGTCCCGGGCTGCTCGAGCGAGATGCGACCGTTGTTGCCGAGGGCGACGTTGATCGTCGTGCCGTTCCAATGGGGGTTGATGATGGTGGAGGCAGTTGCCGTTGCGTTGTTATCCTTATCAGTACGAAGCTCGTTGATGTAGGTGAGGCGGCGCGAACCCTTCTTCAGGACGAGATATCCGGATTCATCAGTGGCGATTGCACCCGTAACACCCTCGGCAACACTACCGGGGAAGGAGACCACACTCGAAGCCCTGGTCGCCTTTCCATCAGCAATGTCATACCAAGAACTCTCGTAGTAATACGTCACAGAGCCGCTCAGCGGACCACGAGCGCGCTGGGTGCACTCGGCATCGAGGTAGAGCGGGGCGTCTTCGGTGATGTAGTAGTACCTGTTACCCGTCGCGGGAGTGAATGCAGACATCGTGTCGCCATCCGCCCCACCGGAGTACGCGTTCGCGAGGAAGTAAACCTTCCCATCCTCATCCGTGTGGCTGGCAATGTAGTTCGCCATGGCCTCGTCGGGATTCGCGAGGAGGTCAATCGCCTCTTCCTTGAGGCTCGAGCCGTAGAACACGCGAATGGGGAACGTCGGCGTCACGTTGCCGGTTCCCGCGTCCTCATCGACGTTGAAATGACGAAGTGGAATGAGGGACGCCGGAATGGAGACGGTCACCTTGTCGCCAGTCCGGGCATCATCGGAGCGCTCGACGCGAATAACGACGTCGGCAAGGTCGCCTGCGGGATAGAGCACGTTACCGGCCGCGCCATGGAACGTGTAGGTATCGACATTGCCGGAGGTGGAGACATCGGGATTGGAGAAGACCTGGCTGGCAAAGACAATGCTCTCGAAGCTGTCTACCTTCATGTAGTCGCCCAGCTGATCGGTAAACGTCACGTAGCCAGACGTGTTCTCGGCACCTTCGACGACATGGGTGGGATGTCCCGCCGCGTTCGCGATTTCCTGCGAGATTCCGCTAAAGACATCCTTGAAGCCGTCGGCGCTTGTCGCCGTCTTATAGAAGTCGGAGTCAGTCGCGCGCGCACCAAGCTCGTCATACTTCGTTGCGGCGGGATAGTTGCTGGACACGGCGTGCAGGAATTTGTTCTCTTTCGTAGTGGTCCAGTCATTGGGATCAGCGGAGGGATTTGCGCCACTCTGGATGCCAACGGTGTAGATGGTGGTCCCACCATCCTTGAGGGCCTTGGCGGTGGAAACGGCAGAGTTGGCAACGGACTTGTTGAAGCTGTCGCTCTTAGTCGGCGTACCGTCCGTGAAGAACACAACGACCGTCTTGGCACCAGGGCGAGCGTCGTTCAAAGCCTTCTGTGCCTGGGACATGCCGTAGTCGGCACGAGTGGCTCCAGAGGGCTTGAGGGCATTGATTTGGGAGGTAATGGTCCCCTTGCCATCCTGCGTGCAAGCCGTAAGACCAATCATGCGCTGGCTGTAGTTGTAACCGCTGTAAGTGAAATCATTACCGACGCGATCGGTGGAGTCGCTTGCAAACTTCACGACGGAGACCCGATGCTGCATCGTCGGGTCGTCAATTCCTTCGTTAGCCTTAGCAATCTCATCGACGAAGGCATTCGCGGCAGCCTTAAGAGCGTCCATCTTTGTGGTGCCGCCCCAACCCATGTTCTCTTTCATGGAGCCCGAGGCGTCAAGGACGAGAACGACGTCCAAGGGTGTCGAGGACGTCGTTGTCAGGTTTGACGTCGATGAGATGGCGGAAAGTGACGTCAGGAAGTCCGAGTCACCCTTCTCGATCGTTATGGGGTCACCGGCACCTGTGAGGACGATGTCGCCATCCGAGACGGTCTTGTCAGTCCAAATGCGGCCGACGTTCTCCGTCGAATTCTCGAGACCCCAGTTGCGCCACGTTGTCGCGGACGAGGGGTCGGCGACCGTCTCGGCGCCGGCCGTGGCGGCGAGGGCCGAGACGGGTGCCAACGTAAGGAATATCGCAAACAACAACAGAAGCCTTAGCCGCTTCATGGTGACCTCCTCCGACGAAAGCTAGATAACCGAGCTTATCGTCAGTAAATCGAGGTCAATTCAATAGGTCACATGTGTGCCAAACTTGAGAACTCGCAGGTAGATTAGTCTGTTCCAAAAAACACCGTTTCCGCGAACGGTAAGGGAAAACAAAGCCGCGCGTTGGCCGCGGAGGCGCATGTCCGTCGATACGGAAGAGCGATTAAACGCCTCTGGTCTCTCTCGCCCTAGCCCCTCTCGCGAGTCTTGAATTCGTCGAACCAGGCATCGAATTCTCGATAGAGACCAACGCGCGTGGTAACTCCCGCCTTCTCATAAATGGCGGAGATATGCCTCTGCGCCACGCGGCGCGAGACGAACAGGCCATCCGCAATCTCTTGAACGCCGAGATCCGTCGTCAGGAGGGCCGTATACACTTCCCCTTCCCTCGCGGTAAGACCGATCTTCTCGGCGTATAGGATGAGCGCCTCTTCGCGGGATGGAAGGGCAGGCGCCTGGGTGGAATTTTCGCCGACCCCCCTCGCCTCGTCCAGGTTCTCCGTAATTCCCCACGCGATGTCGCGGACAAGGACGAGCGATGTCGCGGACAAGGACGAGAAGACAGACAACCGACAACAAGCATGACGCGGTCACCGTCACGACCACGCCCAGAGATTCAAAGAGAGGGCGTGCGAGCAGTGCGCCCAAGGCGCCCACAAGACAGCTGATGGCCCTTCCCATACTTGCAACGATCTCCGGGCAAGATGTCTTGGGCGCCACCCTCATGAAGCTCGCGCTGAGATACATGACATAGAAAGAGCCATATATTCCCGCGATAAAGGTAGCGGCAGGCATCCCCTCCGGCGTTTCCGCCGCAGGCACCGCCGCAGCAACAAGGAACATCGCGCATATTGTGATGAGGGAGCAAAGTCGGCCTTTCTTCAGGTCAAACAACACGCCAACGAGCGGGAGCGAAAGCGAGTAAACGATCTTGGAGAGACCGGTGCTGATGATATTCCCATTTGCATAGTTCCAGACAAGAACGCCGTCGAGAAGGCCATAGTCGAGGGTCATGGCGGCGGCAGCAACTGCAAGAAGGACGATCGACCCCCTGCTCACGCCGGATACTTGCTGCGGCGATGGCCGGTGATCGTATAGCCACCGCCTAGCGGGACGACCGTCAAGCCACAAAATGGCAAGCACACTCAGAATTACGCAAACCACAAAGACCATAGGCGTCATCCCGAGGGTCTCGACTAGATATTCGAGTAGGGAGGCAACGCCCATGCCAATCCCAAGCGCTCGTCCAGAGACCTCGTTCTCATACGACACGAGGCTAAACCCATGATGGACGGCGGCACCAAGGTAGCCAAGAGCCAGAATCGTCGTGCAGCTCGCGATGAGGAAACCAGGAAGGCGAAGGGTTGCCACCATCCCAATGGCTCCGGTAACACAAAGAGACATTGCGGCGGCGACAGCGGTTCTTTTCTCCATCGAACCGGGAAGATAGGCTCCCGCAACCCAGAATAAGACGTAACCAAGCCCCGTAAAGGCGAGCAGAATCGCATATACGTTCCCTATGACACCGGGATCCGCAAGGCGAGGAGTACGCTCCAGCGTTACGGACATGCAGAGCTTCCAGGTGAAGAAGTAGAGGGAGAAGGAGGCAGCCTCAATGATTAGCGACGGGGAGAGATAACGGGAGGGAGCAATATGTTGAAGCTTTCTAGTTGCGCGCACGAGTCGCCCCCCTTCGTCACACCATGTATCTTCGCACGATTTTCGATAGGGGGGGCAATAAAAACGGCGACATAAGTCCCAAATTATCAGAGGCTTCGGTAGTTTGTGTGACAAGGGGCTAGCCTAGGCAGCAACGCTCTTCGCTCCCTTCACGCCCTTCTTCCTCGCCTTCACCGGGCGACCCGGGAGCTGGGGCTGGC
>NZ_JBQKHS010000006.1:0-145791 GCF_052118165.1 Parolsenella sp. LCP21S3_E11
GGCGCCCGGCGCGGGCGCGGCCGGTGGCGCCGGCGCGCGCTTGGGCTCGGACGGCTGGGCGACCGTCTCAGCCGGCGTGGGTTCCTGCGCGGACGCTGCCATGGGGGCGGCGGCGAGCGCGGGCGCCTCTTCATGCAACGTTTCCGCTGGTACCGGACATTCGGTCTCGTCTGCCTCCTGAACGGATGCGACGTCCGCGGGCTGCTTGACCGCGGCCTGCTCAGCCGCGACAACGGGCTTCGTCTCAATAGCGGGCTCTGGCACCGCTGGCGCCTTCGTCGCGGCAGCGCTCTCAGCCTCCATCGCGTGGGCGTATGCCTCTGCGATGAAGACCTCCTGGCAGTTCACAGAGGGCTCGCCGTCCTCTCGGCCGATTCTGGCCCAGGTTCCGTCACACGTGAGGCGACGCGCCTTCACGTTATCTGCCAGTTGAAGCTCCATGAAGTTCTTCACGATCTGCTGGCAGGTCGGGTCGAGAACGGGATAGGCGATCTCGACGCGGCGCTCTGTGTTGCGCGTCATCATGTCCGCGCTCGAGAGGTAGATGGTGTCCGCGTCGACGCCAAAGGCGTAGATACGCGCATGCTCGAGGAGGCGTCCCACGATCTGGCGAATCTCGATGCCGGTCGTGCGGTTCTCGATGCCCGGCAGCATGCAGCAGATGCCTCGCACGATCATGATAACTTCGACGCCAGCCTGGCTCGCCTCGGCGAGGCGGTCGATGACGTCGCGGTCCGTCAGGGAGTTCAGCTTGAGGAAGACGCGGGCAGGGGCTCCGGTTCTGGCGCGCGTGATCTCGCGGTCGATGCCGCGCATGATGAGGGGCTTGAGCGACAGCGGCGCCACACCGAGGTAGCGATAGGAGCCACGGAGATTGCTCAGGGAGAGGTTGCGGAAGAAGGCGTTGCCATCCTCGGCGATGCCGGGATGAGCCGTCATCAGCATGAAGTCGCTGTACAGCAGGGCGGTCTTCTCGTTGAAGTTGCCGGTGCCAAGGCACGTGATGCGAGATATGCCGCGCGCGTCATGATAGGTGATCTGGCAGATCTTCGAGTGGCACTTGAATCCCTCGGAGCCATAGATGACGGTGCATCCCGCCTCCTCGAGACGTTCCGCCCACTCGATGTTGTTCTGCTCGTCGAAGCGGGCGCGCAGCTCCATGAGGACCGTGACGTCCTTCCCGTTCTCGACAGCGGTCACGAGGCTCTCGCACAGACGCGAGTGACGCGCCACGCGGTAGAGCGTGATCTTGATCGAGATGCAGTCGTCATCGTTCGCCGCCTCGTGGATGAGGCGCAGGAGGGGACTCATCGACTCATACGGATAGGTGAGCAGGACGTCGTGGTTTTCGACCTGACCGCGCATGGGTTCGCCGTCGCGCACCATGGGCGAGGGCTGTGGGGCAAAGGGTGGGAACGTGAGCACGCCCTTGCGGCTTGCGGGAACCTTGCCTTCGAGCTGGTAGACGAACGAGAGGTCTGAGGGCGTCGAGAGGTGGAACATCCTGCGCTTCTCGAGCTCAAGTTCCTTGCGGACGAACGTGACGAGCGACTCGTCGAGGTCTCCGGTAATCTCGGCGCGGACGGGCTGGAGGCGGCTCCTGCGCTTGAGCACCTTCTTCATGTGCTGGCGGTAGTCCTCCTCCTCCTCGACTCCCTCGCCGTCAGGGTCGATGTCGGCGTTGCGCGTGACGCGCACGACGCCAGAGCTCGTGGGGACGTAGGAGCCGAAGCAACGGCCGAGCATGGAGATGATGACGTCCTCAACGAGGGTGTAGCGGATGCGACCCTCGCTGGAGGGAAGCCAAATGATGCGATCCGCGGTCTGCGGGACCTCGACCATGCCGAGAACCCCGTGCTCATCGTTGCCATCGAGGGAGCAGACTACGTGCAGGACACCGTTCTTGAGGTTGGGGAAGGGATGGCGCGGGTCGACGATGAGCGGCGACAGGATAGGAGCCAGGCGGCTCTCGAAGTAGCGGGAGACGGTGACGAGATCGGAGTCCGTGTACTGTTCTGGCGCCAGACGCTTGATTCCCTTCATCTCGAGGGCGCTCTCGAGCTGGGTGAAGCAGCGCTCGCGACGCTCGTATAGGCCCGGGAGGATTGAGAAGAGCTGGGCGAGCTGCTCCGACGGGGTCTCATCGCTCTTGTTGTCTGCCGGCTGGTGCTTGAGCTCTGCGAGGTCAGAGAGGCCGCCGACGCGGATCATGAACCACTCGTCGAGGTTCGACTGGAAGATGGCGCAGAACTTGATGCGCTCGAGGAGCGGCACGGATTCGTCAAAGGCCTCGTCTAGGACCCTGTTGTCGAAGCGAAGCCAGCTGACCTCACGATTCTGCGTGTAGGAGAAATCACGGGAACGCTTCTGGGGACGATTGGCGTTGGCGGGCGTTGGGACGACGTCGGCAAATTTGGCAGCCTTGTGCTCGAGCTCGGCGGCGGAGGCCTTTTTCGAGCTCTTTGAGGACTTGGCATCGTCTTTTTTGCGCTTGGAGGCCTTGTCTGACTTGTGTGTGCCTTTGTTCTTGCCCATATGTCGCTCCCGGCTCGTCACGTACGGCATCGAATGCTTCCAACAGAACTAGTATCCACGTAATTCCGGACATCTCTTGTTACGATTCGGTAAGGGTCTCTATGCGTCTGATGGGCGTTCCGCTCAGGTCGCTTCATCTCCTGAATTGCCGCCCCATTTATCGACAAATTGCTGCTAGAACTTGCAATTAGCGTTTTATGGCCGTACAGTTCTTGCAAACGTGCTGCTTGATGAGTTGATGCGACAGCGCGCCGCAGGTGAACCGCTATCCCTAAATAGCTGATAAGGTTTTTCCAGAGGACGCGAGGAGACATATATATGGCTGAACCGAACAATCGCGCACGTGGAAACAGACAGTCCCGTGAGCGCACGCGCGATGACCGCCGTCGCGAGAGGGCGAACGCCGCCGTCGCCCATACTGCGGAGATGCACGATCGCCTTGGTGCGGAGATTGAGCGCTCGGTGAGGGAGACGCGCTTCTATGACGAGATTCCCGCGGCGCCGGCGGGCAGGGAGACTTCCGTTCCCAGCGTAAGCGTCGTCGACGCGGATTCCGTTTCCGCGGTGCTCGAGCTTGGCCGCGGCCGTGCCGATATGTGTGACCTTGCCGTTCTTGATTTCGCATCGTTCACGTATCCCGCGGGTGCCTACATCCGCGGTGCCATGGCTCAGGAGGAGGCCCTCTGCCAGGAGAGTTTCCTGTACAACGTCCTCTCGCGCTTTGAGGGCTGGTTCGCGGAGAATCGCCGCCACAACATCAACTGCGAGCTCTATCGCGATCGAGCTCTGGTCGTGCCGAAGGTGCGTTTCGAGCGCGAGCGCTTCCACTCCTATGCTGACGTCATCGTTGCCGCCGCCCCCAACCTTAAGAGGGCGAAGGTCAACTATCACGTGCTCGAGTCCGACCTCGCGCGTTCGATGCGCTCTCGCGTCCGCCTCGTGCTTGGCATCGCTGACGTTCTTGGCCATGACAAGCTCGTGCTTGGCGCCTTCGGCTGCGGCGTCTTTGGGTGGGACGCCCTCCGCGTCGCCCAGATCTTTGCCGAGGAGCTCGCGACTGGCAAGCACGTGGCAAGTCAGGTGACCTTCGCCGTACCGAAGGGCCGTCGCGATGAGAACCTCGAGATGTTCCAGCATGTATTTGCCACGTTCCCCGAGGTTAACGAGGAGCCATACGCCTCCGCCCCGGAGCCCGCGCCCGTTAGTCGCAACGAGGGCGAGGCAGAGGACGACTGGCGCAAGTACCTTTAGGTTCTAGTCGCGACCCCGGTTTCTCCCGGGAAGCGAGGTTGGCTCTTCCCGTATAACTGAGACATTGGGTCGCCGGCGCATTCTTGGACGAATGCGCCGGCGGTTCTGTATCGGGTGCACGCATTGTGATCAGCGCACCGTGCTCGGCGAGCCTAATTCGTCCCGGACTGGAAGTTTTTGGTCAGCTTCGGCGTCGTCATCGCTGCGAACGTATCAAGCATTCACGATGTTGTGTAAACAAACGGATAATTGCGAAAATCCCGTATTTTATCGTGCTAATATGCATTCTCGATGCGAATCTAAGGGGTAAGTACCCAATGACGAACGCAAATCGCCAGCGATCTTCGCTGTGCGGTTGCTCAAGCATAGCAGCTCGAAAGGTGTCGACGTGAAGAAGCGATATAACCGACAGGACGCGATTCGCGAGATCGTCCGCGATAAGTCCATCAAGACCCAGCGTGCCCTCGTCGAGGAGCTTGAGAAGCTTGGTTTCGTCTGCACGCAGGCTACGATCTCGCGCGACATCGCGGACATGGGTCTGCGCAAGCTTCCGGAGGGCGTGTATGTCCTCGCCGAGGACCTGCACCTGCAGCGCATGGTGTCAGACCTCGTCACTAATGTCGTGCGAGCTAACAACATCGTCGTCATCCACACGCAGGCCGGGGCCGCTCAGGGTGTCGCCGCGGCTTTTGACGACGCGAGTCTTCCCGACGTGGCGGGCTGCATTGCTGGGGACGACACGATTATGGTCGTCTGCCTCACTAACGAGCAGGGCGTTTCGCTCGAGCAACTCGTGAACAAGCTCAGAGGCGTGAGCGACTAAGCGCCTCTTGGCCTCGTCGCATCCGTTATTCGACTCTCAAACAGACATCCAATCGAAGGAGCATCTCTATGTCCGTAAAGGGTAAGGTCGTTCTCGCGTATTCCGGTGGCCTCGACACCTCGTGCCTTCTCAAGTATCTCCAGGATGAAGGCTACGACGTGGTCTCCTGCATCGCCGCCCTCGGCCAGCCGTCCGAGGAGCGCAAGGACATCGATGCCGTGAACGAGAAGGCCAAGATGCTCGGTGCCGTGGCCGCGTATGACGTCGACATCCGTGACGAGTTCTGTGAGGACTTCGTCGCCAAGGCGATCTTCGCCAACGGCATGTACGAGAACAAGTATCCGCTGCTCTCCGCCCTGTCTCGTCCCGCCATCTGCCGTCACCTCGTGAAGGTGGCCCAGGCCGAGGGTGCCGTCGCCATCGCCCATGGCTGCACCGGCAAGGGCAACGACCAGGTGCGTTTCGAACTCGAGTGCAAGGCCCTCGACCCGACGCTCGACATCCTCGGTCCGGTCCGCAGTTGGGAGCTCACCACGCGCTCGAGCGAGATCGAGTACGCGCAGTCTCACGGCATCCCCGTTGACGCTACCAAGGAGAACCCGTACTCCATCGACGAGAACGTGTGGGGTCGCGCCATCGAGTGCGGCGTGCTCGAGGATCCGTGGAACTCCGCGCCCGACGGAGCCTGGTCGCTCACCGTCAACGCCGAGGACGCTCCTGACGAGGCTCGTGATGTCGTCATCGGCTTCGAGGCGGGTCTGCCCGTCTCCGTCGACGGCCAGCGCATGAAGCTGTATGATCTCATCGCTGCGCTTAATGAGATCGTGGGCAGCCACGGCTTTGGTCGCATCGACATGATCGAGGACCGCCTCGTCGGCCTCAAGAGCCGCGAGTGCTATGAGCAGCCGGGTGCCCTGGCCATCATCATGGCCCACAAGCAGCTTGAGTCCCTGTGCCTGCCGGGCGACGTGCTCCACACCAAGCTTCAGCTCGAGCACGACTGGAGCCGTCAGGTCTACAACGGCCTTTGGTACTCGCCGCTCAAGGACGCGCTCGACGCCTTCTTCGCGAGCATCCAGAAGACCGTCAGCGGCGAGGTCCGTCTGCACCTCTACAAGGGCAACTGCACGGTCACCGGCTCTCGTGCCGATAGCTCGATGTATGACTTCGGCCTGGCTACCTACGACAAGGGCGACACCTTTGACCGTACCGCCGCTAAGGGCTTCATGGACCTCTTTGGTCTGCCCAACCGCGTCTGGGCCGAGCGTCGCATCGAACGCGAGAAGGCCGCCGGCGTCGCCGCTGCCGCCCAGATCGCCGCGATGAGCGTGAAGGAGGCCGAGGCTGCCGGCACCGGCGAGGCCGGAGCTTCTGGCGCCAGCGCCAAGTAGGCAATCCCTTTCACACAGGATGCGCCCCGCTTCCAGAGGTTTGGAGGCGGGGCGCTTTGTGTTTGGGCTGGGTTGCGTTTGGATTCGGGTTGCGCTTGGGACATGCTGCGTTTGGGGCACGCTGCTCGCGTTTGCCGTGCGATGCATACGTTTGGGCGCGCCGTTCACGTTTGCAGTGCGGCGCGCTGCGTTTGGGCACGCCGCTCGCGGGGCTAGATCAGGCCCGCGTCGCGGAGGCTTGCCTCGAGCGCGCGAAGGTCGTCGTTGTCCGGGTGGGTGCGGGCAACCTCGAAGTTCCTGATGAACATCTCCGCGCGCTTGGCCTCCGGACTATCTGAATCAGCATCGGCGAGCATCTTCTTGTAACGTCCAAGGACCGTCTCGGGCATCTTGCCCTGGCACATGAACGAGCCCACGAGGTCGCAGTCCGCGGCGAGGTCCCCACGCATACGCGCGAGTACGCCGTTGAAGTACTCGGCGGACTCGCCAAAGCCACAGGTGCCAAAGATGAACACACGCTTGTGGGAGAGGCTGCGGACGAACTCCGCCATCTCCGAGGTCGAGGTGCCCTTATCCGTCCACGAGCCAACGAAGACGATGTCCGCGTCTGCGGCGTTTGCGGGAGCCTGCTCGGGTGCGCCGAAATATACGCAACCGTCCTCTCCCATTAGCTTAGAGATTCGCTTTGCTATGAGCTCGGTGTTACCCGTCTTGCTCGAGAAGACGATGGAGTAGCTCATGGATACCTCCGAGACCGTGCGATGTGTGGCTGGGCGCGATAGTTATGCGTGAGCGCGGTGGCATGCCGCTTGCTGTGTTGTCGCGTATGTTCGGTTATACCCGCGATTGAGCTAGTCATACGCCCGGCATGCGTGCGGGCACAAAGAAGGCGACCGCCCCGAAATCGAGACGGCCGCCATTTTGTCAGCGCTTGCCGGCGGTTACGGCGGGATGCCCTGCGGACCTTACTGCTCCTTGACGCCGTACTGCTCGTAGTAGGCGTCGATGTCGGCCTTGAGGGCGTCGTCGATGACGACCTTGCCCTCAATCTCGTGGTTGTAGAGGGTCTCGACGACCTCGGCCATGGAGACGATGCTGGCGACGGGGAAGCCGTACTTGGCCTCGATCTCCTTCTGGGCGGTGGTCACGCCACCCTTGCCGACCTCCATGCGGTTGAGGGAGACGATGAGGCCCTTGATCTCGACGTCTGCGGCAGCCTTGACCTTGGGGTAGGTCTCATCGATGGACTTGCCGGAGGTGGTGACGTCCTCGACCATGATCACGCGGTCGCCGTCCTGCGGCTCGTAGCCGAGGAGGTTGCCCTTGTCGGCGCCGTGGTCCTTGGCCTCCTTGCGGTCGCAGCAGTACTTGACCTCCTTGCCGTAGAGCTCGTGATAGGCGATGGCGGTCACGACGGCCAGGGGGATGCCCTTGTAGGCCGGCCCGAAGAGGACGTCGAAGTCATCGCCGAAGTTGTCGTGAATTGCCTGGGCGTAGTACTCGCCGAGGCGCTTGAGCTGGGAGCCGGTAACGTAGGCACCGGCGTTCATGAAGAAGGGGGACTGACGGCCGCTCTTGAGCGTGAAGCTGCCGAACTTCAGGACGTCAGACTCGACCATGAACTTGATGAATTCGCTCTTGTATGCCTCCATGGGGCTCCCCTCGGGCGTGGTTTGCACATTCAAATCTAGGATAGAGCAAATACCACAACGAAGAGTTGACAAAGGGACAGTCCCTTTGTCAACCCGGACCAGAAAAAGGGACTGTCCCTTTTTCAGGTCTACTGCGTGTAGCGGGAGAGGAACTCGCGGGTGCGGGGGTGCTGGGGGTTTTCGAAGACCTGCTGGGGCGTACCCTGTTCGACGATGCTGCCGCCGTCCATGAAGACGACGCGGTCAGCGACCTCGCGCGCGAAGCTCATCTCGTGCGTCACGATCACCATGGTCATCTGCTCGGCGGCGAGGCCCTTGATGACGCGCAGCACTTCTGCGGTGAGCTCCGGGTCAAGCGCGCTTGTGGGTTCGTCGAAGAAGAGCACCTCGGGGTTCATGGCGAGGGCGCGCGCGATGCTCACGCGCTGCTGCTGGCCTCCGGAGAGCTGACAGGGAACCTTGTCCTCGTTGCCGGCGAGGCCCATCTTTGCGAGCAGCTCGCGCGCCTGCGCCTCGACCTCGTCCTTGTTGCGGTGCTGCACGTGGATGGGGGCGTCGGTGACGTTGCGCAGGACGCTCATATGCGGGAAGAGGTTGTAGGCTTGAAACACCAGGCCAAAGCGCTGGCGCGCGGCCTTGAGGACGGCCGCGTCGCCGTAGCGCGAGCATCCGCTCCCGTCATCCGCGGCGACCCTCACGTCTCCATAGGATAGGCTTCCGCCGTCGAGCTTCTCGAGTAGCGTCATGCAGCGAAGCAGCGTCGACTTTCCGCCGCCGGACGCGTCGATGATAGCTACGACCTCTCCGCGCTTGACCTCAAGCGTAATCCCCTTGAGTACCTCGGTGTCGCCAAATGACTTGCGTGCGCCCTCGATCGAGACAACTCGCTGGTTCGTTGCGCTGCTGTCCGTTGCGATGGTTTCAGGCATCGAAGCCTCCTAGTCGTGGTAGTAGTCGAGCTTCTTCTCGAACAGGCCGAGTGTGATTTCCACCAGGAAGTTGAACACCCAGTAGAAGAGTGCGGCGATGGCAAACGGCATCATGCTCACCTGAGACGCCACGAGCGCCTTGGCGGTGGAGAACATCTCGGCGACTCCGATGGAGAAGGCGAGCGAGGTGTCCTTCACGAGGGTGATGACCTCGTTTCCCATGGCAGGGAGGATACGCTTGGCAACCTGGGGGAGGACGATGCGGAAGAACGTCTGGCCGCTCGAATAGCCGAGGACCTCGGCAGCCTCATACTGGCCTCGCGGTATGGACTGGATGCCCGAGCGGTAGATCTCCGCGAAGTACGCGGCGTAGTTGACGATGAACGCCACGACGCAGGCATGCCACTTGGAGTCTGGCGTGAGCTGAATGCCGAAGACGTAGTAGGGCGAGAAGTAGATCGCGAACATCTGGAGCATGAGCGGCGTTCCGCGTAACACGCTGATGAACGCTCGCGCGAGGAGCGAGAGTGGCCGCAGGCGGCTCATTCGGGCGAGGGCCACCGGTATGCCCAGGGGGATGGCTCCGATGAGCGTGAGCATAAAGAGCTTGAGCGACACGCCAAAGCCCTGTATCAGCATGCCCGTCATCGTTGCTATGTCCATGGTGCCTCCTGTACCGTGCGCGCCGGCGGTGCCTGGGATGTGGCGCCGCCGGCGCTTGCCGGGTGTGTTGTGAGGTGTCTTGCGGAGCTCTGAGCCGGCGAGCCTTGGCTACTTGAGCTCCCAGTTCTCGTACGAGATGCCGTAGCTCGCGTACTTCTCGCACAGCTCCTTGACGAAGCCATTCGCATCCATGGCCTTGAGGGTTTCGGTGACCTTGTCGGCGAGGGCCTGGGAACCCTTCTTGAAGCCCACGGCGTAGTTCTCGGTGGAGAGGTCCTCGTCGAGCTTGGCATAGGCGTCAGGCTTTGCGGAGAGCTGGTACTCGGCGATGGAGAGGTCGCAGGCAACGGCGTCGACTGCGCCGGACTCGAGCTGCATGAACGCGGTGTTGTAGTCGCCGATGGTCTCGAGGCCGGCGAACGTCGCCGCGAGGTCCGCCTTGTCGCCCTGCAGTACCTCGAGGGCGGCGGAGTCGGTCTGGGTGATGACGTTTTTGCCCGCGAGATCGGCGAGGCTGGAGATGCCAGAGTCCTTCTTCACGACGACGACCTGGCCGTTCTTCATGTAGGGGGCGGAGAAGGTGTAGTCGTCCTCGCGGCCCTCCATGGTGAAGCCGTTCCAGATGCAGGTGATCACGCCGGAGTTGAGCTGGGTGTCCTTGGCGTCCCAGTCGATCGGTTCGTACTCGACCTCCCAGTTGTTACGCTTACAGACTTCGGCGGCGAGATCGAGGTCGAAGCCGGTGAACTGGCCGTCGTCGCCGACGAAGCCGTAGGGCGGGTACTCCTGGTCGAAGCCGACGGTCAGCTTGGTGATGTTCGCGGAGTCGTCGGCGGCTTCGGCCGTGGCGCTGGCCGCGGCGGTAGTCGCCGCGGAGCCGGAGCCAGAGCCGCAGCCGACGAGGCCGAGGCCGCAAACGGCGGCGATGCCGCCTGCGAGGGAGAGGAACTGACGGCGAGAGATGGAGTCGTTGGTGCGCATGAGAGCCTCCTTGGTGGTGCCCGGGGCGTTATGGCGATGCCGCCTGCGTCCCTTGGCACTTTAGTCTGCTAAAGTTGCTGACAAGGACTTTAGCAGACTAAAGTGCGCGATACAACGCGTTCTTAGTAACGGTCGTGTTAACAGAAAGAGGTGCACAATGGTTGATAAAGGGACCGTCCCTTTGTCAACCATTGTGCCGCTGCCATAGGGGAAAGGATCCTCCGGTGACCGAGCCTTCCATTCTCATCGCGTCTGACTCGTTCAAGGGCTCTGCGTCGAGCTTTCGTGTGGCTGAGCTTATTGAGCGGGGCATTCGTAGGGTTCTTCCGCAGGCGAGCGTCAAGCGCCTGGCTATCGCTGACGGCGGGGAGGGCACGGTGGATGCCGTCATTGCCGCTCGGAACGGCGAGATTCGCGAGGCGGACGTCCTTGGTCCTCTCGGCGACCCCGTCTGTGCGCGCTACGGGCTGTTCGATCGAGACTCCGCCATCATTGAGATGGCGGAGGCGGCAGGGATCGCGTTGACCGCGCGCAATCGTTCCCATGCGCTCCGCGCCTCCTCATATGGAGTCGGCCAGCTTGTCGTCGACGCTTTGGACCACGGCGTCCGCCACATCTACGTGGGCCTCGGCGGATCCGCCACGAGCGACGGCGGCTCCGGTATGGCCAAAGCCCTTGGGGCTCGCTTTCTCAATGCGAGCGGGGAGGATGTCGCCCCGGGGCTTGCTGGTCTCAGGGACCTCGCTCGCATCGATCTTGCGGGTCTCGATCCGAGGTTGGCCGATACGGAAATCGTTGCCATTACGGATGTCACGAATCCCCTGACGGGCCCCTCTGGCGCCATCGCGATATATGGTCCCCAGAAGGGCATCGACGTCCGCGACGTGGGTGCCGCCGATTCCTGGATGCGCTCCTACGCGTGCATGCTCGAAGCCATATGCGGGCGTGACATCGACGTCGTGCCGGGGGCGGGCGCTGCCGGCGGCCTCGGTGCGGCGCTAACGGCGTTTTGCGGCGCGCGTGTCGAGCGTGGCATCGAGTTCGTGCTTGATGCCATCCATATTGACGAGGCGCTCGAAGGAGTTGACCTCGTTATCACTGGCGAGGGACACATGGACGCGCAGTCTGCGTTTGGCAAGGCTCCCGTGGGCGTTGCTCGCCGTGCCAAGGCGAGGGGGATTCCCGTCGTGGCGGTTGTGGGCGGGCGCGCCGAGGACCTTGGCGAGGTCTACGAGAGTGGTATTGACCTCGTGGTCCCTGCCGTCATCGGGCCTGCGACGCTGGAGGAGTGCATGGCGGACGCCGCGACGTTGTTACCCATCGCGGGGGAGTCCGTGGCGCGCGCGTTCTTGCTCGGGACTCGTGCGCGTCGTGTGGCGAGGCCCTGACTCACGCGTAGCCTCGATTTGTCATGGTAAAGTTGACCACGGATAAGTAGACAACCTAAGCGAGCCGCATGATGCGGCCCGAGGAAAGGATGCATGCCCGTGGCAATCCACATCATCGAAGAAGCGGACCGTTGTCTCCAGTGCAAGAACCCCATGTGTCAGAAGGGTTGCCCCGTCTCCACCAACATCCCTGAGGTCATTCGCCTGTTCAAGGATGGCAAGCTCAACGAGGCCGGAGTGATGCTCTTTGAGAATAACCCGCTCTCCGTCGTGTGCTCCACGGTGTGCAATCACGAGGGCCAGTGCGAGGGCCATTGCATCCGTGGTCGCAAGGACACTCCCGTTCACTTCTCCGCCATCGAGAACTTCATCTCAGACCTCTACCTCGAGCACATGCAGATCGAGCGCAAGCCTGCCAATGGCCGCTCGGTTGCCGTCATCGGTGCCGGGCCCGCGGGCATCACAGTTGCCGTGAAGCTCGCGCACGAGGGTTATGGCGTCACGATCTTCGACTCGAAGGAGCGCATCGGTGGCGTTATGCGCTACGGCATCCCTGAGTTTCGCCTCCCGAGCTCTGTGCTCGATCGCTACGCAAAGCGCATGGCGGACATGGGCATCATGTTCCGCGCGAACACGACGATCGGCGGCGCCCTCGAGATTCGTGACCTCTTCCGTGACGGTTACGAGTGCGTTTTCGTGGGCACTGGCGTCTGGCGCCCGCGAACCCTCGGCATGCGTGGCGAGTCTCTCGCCAACGTGCACTTCTCGGTCGACTACCTCGCGGACCCGACAGCCTTCGAGCTGGGCGAGACGGTCGCCATCATCGGCGTGGGAAACTCCGCCGTCGACGTCGCGCGCACGGCGCTTCGCCGCGGTGCCCGCCACGTGACCATGTACTCGCGCTCCAAGGAGGTCACCGCCAGCCCGGACGAGCTCGCATACGCCGAGCTCGAAGGTGCCGAAGTCGCCTACGGCAGGGCGATCACGATGCTCACGGAGGACGGTCCCGTCTTCAAGCGCGCCATCTTTGACGAGGACGATAACGTCATCGGATTCGACAACGACCTCGTCCAGTACGACGCGGACTCCACGATCGTCTGCATCAGCCAGGGCCCAAAGAACAAGCTCATCCTCACGACGCCCGGCCTCGAGGGCGGGGAGCGGGGCCTACTCCTCACCGACGAGCGTGGCATGACCACGGTCGATGGCGTGTTTGCCGCGGGTGACGTGGTGACGGGCTCCAAGACCGTCGTTCATGCCGTCGAGGGCGCCAAGCGCGTCGCCGAGTCCATGCTCGAGTACCTCGACACCAAGGCCGCCGCCGGCGAGGTCGAGAAGGAGCCGCTCGGCTATATCCACCACGTGCACGGCATCATGGACGTGTAGCGCGCAACCTTGCCCGCCAGCTCGCGGAGCATTGGGAGCCGGCGTGCAAGCGACTCTACGCCGGGCGACATGCGCCGGGCGACTCTACGCCGGGTGACTTGCGCCGGGCGACTCGTGCCTTCTCGTGACCCTCTCGCCGATCATCGGCGTTATGCGGGAGAAACTAGCACGCATAATTGTATTTTTGCTGTTAAACGGCCCCGTCGCCTGGTCCTATCCTATAGGATTGACGAGTAAGGATAAGAGGGGGCCGTTCTCGCATGTTCGCGCGGCCCTACAGATGGGCGTCCTGCCCGGCCTGTTAATCGCCGCGACGGGCGTCAGAGCATCCGAAGGAGAACCGTGCTCCAATTTAAGAACTATGCGCGTCCAGACACCGCAGAGGAGGCGTACGAGCTTCTCCGGAAGGGGCGCATGAATCGCGTCCTCGGCGGCGGGGTCTGGCTGCGCCTCCAAGACAGGCGAATCAGCACGATGATCGACCTGTCGAACCTCGGCCTCGACCAGATCGAGGAAACCCCCGACAGCTTCGTGATCGGCGCCATGGTGACGCTGCACGAGCTCGAGCGCCACGTCGCCTTCAATGAGGCCACGGGCAACGTCTTCCGCGACGCCGTCCAGGATGTGGTCGGCGTGCAGATGCGCAACTGCGCCACCGTCGGCGGCTCGGTCTTTGGCCGCTTTGGCTTCTCGGATGTCCTCACCTCGCTGCTCGCCCTCGATACGGAGATCGAGCTCGTCGGTGCCGGCATCGTGAGCCTCGCTACCTTCGCCTCCATGCCCTACGAGCGCGACATCCTCACCCACGTGATCGTGCACAAGCATGACTACGCCGCCAATTTCCAGGCGCTCCGCAACTCCGCGACGGACTTCCCGGTCCTGAACGTCTGCGCCGCCGCCTGGGGAGGCGCCTGGCACGTCACCGTCGGCGCCCGTCCGTGTCGCGCCCGCCTCGTCGAGGGCGATCGCCTCGGCCTTCCGCTCGAGTTCACGGACGAGGAGCTTGATGCCTCTTGCTCCCGCCTCGCCGAGCTGCCGATGAGCGGTAACATGCGTGGCTCCGAGCGCTATCGCCGCCACCTCGCCCGCGAGCTTGGACGTCGTGCCATTCGCGTCGCGGCAGGCCTCGACCCCATCCCCGCTTCTACCTTCACGCCTGCTCCGCGCACCGTGTGCTCCGGCGACCTGCATGACGCCGAGGGACCCAAGACGGGGGAGGGTGACAACTAATGCTCGTAAGCTTCTTCATTAACGACGAGTACGTCTCCGTTGACGTGCGTCCCGACACGCGCCTGCTCGACTTCCTGCGCGAGCGCGGCTACAAGAGCGTCAAGTGCGGCTGTGAGACCACCAATTGCGGCCTCTGCACCGTTTGGCTCGACGAGACCCCGGTCCTTTCCTGCGCGGTCTACATGCCCCGCGTGAACGGTCGTCGCGTCACCACGCTCGAGGGCCTTCGCTCCGAGTCCGCCGAGTTCGCGCGTTGCATGATGGAGGAGGGCGCCGAGCAGTGCGGCTTCTGCTCTCCGGGCCTTGTCATGAACGTGCTGGCTCTCGATCGTGACCACCCTGACGCGGACGACGAGACGATCAGCCGCTACCTCTCCGGCAATCTCTGCCGTTGCACGGGCTACGCGAGCCAGCTCCGCGCCGTTCGCCGCTTCCTCGCCCGTGACCGCGCGACGGGCATCGCCGCGCCCGCGAGCACGGAGGTCACCGGCGTCGCGCCCTCCGCAGACGCATCCGCGAACGAAGGGGAGGTGCGCTAATGGGAACCATCGGTGAGAGCGTCGTCTCTGACTCCCGCGCCGGCGAGCTTCGTCAGCTTTCGCACGCCGTCGTCAAGAAGGACGCGAAGGGCCTGCTCGAGGGTCGTGCCGTCTACACGAACGACCTTGCTCCGCGTGACTCTTACATCGTCAAGCTGCTGCGCTCGCCCCACGCGCACGCGCGCATCCGCTCCATCGACGCCTCGCGCGCCCGCCGCATCGACGGCATCGTCGCCATCTACACCTACGAGGACGTCCCCCAGGTGCGCTACACGCTCGCCGGCCAGAGTTTCCGCGAGATGAGCCCGTACGACACGATGATCCTCGACCGTACCGTGCGCTACGTCGGCGACGAGGTTGCCATCGTGGTCGGCACGGACGAACTCGCCATCAACGCCGCCATGCGCCTCATCAAGGTCGACTACGAGGTTCTCCCCGCCGTTCTCGATTTCAAGGAGGCGCTCGACAACCCCACGATCGTTCATGACGAGGATGACATCCGCGCCTATGTGCCCATGGGCGAGGACTTCAAGCGTAACCTCGTCTGCCACGAGGTCTCCGAGCACGGTGACCTCGAGCGCGCGTTCGAGGAGTCTGACGTCGTCATCGACCGCGTCTACGAGACCCAGGCGACCGAGCAGTCGATGATGGAGCCCTTCAGCTCCTATGCCTACACGGACGCTCAGGACCGCGTATGCGTGGTCGCCTCCACGCAGGTGCCGTTCCACATCCGTCGTCAGGTCTCCATCGCTCTTCAGATTCCCAAGAGTCGCGTCCGCATCATCAAGCCCCGCGTCGGCGGCGGCTTCGGTGCGAAGCAGACCGGCTGCAACGAGGTCTACTCCGCGTTCTGCGCCTATAAGCTCGGCCACCCTTGCAAGTGCATCTACACGCGCGAGGAGAGCATGGCGAGCGGCAACACTCGCCACAAGGTGCGCATGCGCGTCCGTCTCGGCGCCATGAACGACGGCACGATCACGGCCATCGACCTCTACGCGCTGTCTGACGCCGGCGCCTATGGCTATCACGCGCCCACGACCATCGGCCTCGTCGGTCACAAGTCGCTCCCGATCTACAACCACGTCCGCGCGAGCCGCTTCTCCTATGACGTCGTCTACACCAACACGACGCCTGGCGGCGCCTTCCGTGGCTACGGCGCCACGCAGGGCCAGTTCGCGGTCGAGAGCGCCGTCAACGAGATGGCGGACAAGCTCGGCATTGATCCGTGCGAGATGCGCCTCGCCAATATCGTCCACGAGGGCGAGACCATGCCGCAGTACTACAACGAGAAGCTCGAGAGCTGCCGTCTCGATGACTGCCTGCGCCGCGCCATGGAGATGATCGATTGGAAGAACAAGCCGCTCGCCCGTGACCTGGGCGACCGCGTGCGCTCCCTGGGCGTCGCCCTCACCATGCAAGGCTCCGGCATTTCCAACGTCGACATCGGATCTGTCGACCTGCGCCTCGAGGATGACGGCTTCTACGTGCTCAACATGGGCGCGACCGACGTGGGTACTGGCGGCGACACGATCCTCGCCCAGTTCGCGGCAGAGGTCCTCGGTTGCAGCACCAACCGCATCGTGGTGAACGACGTCGACACGGACACCTCGCCTTTCGACTGCGGCTCCTACGCGAGCTCCGGCACGTACGTTACGGGTATGGCCGTCGTGAAGGCCGCGACCGAGCTGCGCGAGAAGATCCTCGAGCAGGCGGGCCGCGTCATGGGCGTCGAGCCGTCCGCGCTCGACCTCGACGGCGGTCGCATCTTCGTCGCCGACGACGATGACGAGGTCCTCACCGTCGGCGAGATCGCCTCGGGCAAGATGCGCGAGATGACCTTGGACGATCTCTCTGGCCGTCTCATCGGCTTTGGTCTCCAGCCGGGCTTCCTCTCGGCGCACGCGTCTAACTCACAGCCCGTTTCGCCCCCGCCCTTCATGGCGGGCATTGCCGAGGTCGACGTCGACAAGGCCACGGGCAAGGTCACGGTGGTCGATTACGTTTCCGCCGTCGACTGCGGCACCGTTGCCAACGCGAACCTCGCGCGCGTTCAGGCCGAGGGCGGTATCGCGCAGGGTATTGGCATGGCCCTCACCGAAGACGTGCAGCGTGCTGCGGACGGTGGCCTGCGTACGAACAACTTCATGCAGTACAAGATCCCTTCGCGCCTTGACGTGCCCGAGATTCGCATCGACTTCTGCCCGAGCTATGAGCCCACGGGCCCGTTCGGTGCGAAGTCGATCGGCGAGGTCGTTATCAACACGCCGCTTGGCGCCATCGCGAGCGCCGTCGCGCATGCAACCGGCAATTACGTGCGCTCGCTTCCGATCACGCCCGAGAAGGCGCTGTTCGGGGAGGAGTAGCTGACGGATCCCCACCGGGACCGGCCGCGGTACCTAGCAAACGTCCTCGCGGGCGAGCGCCTTGTGCTAAACGAGGGTATTGGCGCTGCGGAATGTTTGCTACGGCACCGTGTCCGGTCCCTTTGTTTACGGTGTCGGCTCTTCTCGAAAGCCTTTTCGGGCGCTCTCGGAAGGCTATTTGCGCTAGCTGCTTGGATTAACCAATCGCTCGTTTCGTCGGTTTGGCGGGGCGGGCGATTGTTTCTATTTGGGTCAGCTGGCGGCCCACTTTTGTTTCGACTGTCACCGGATTTTAGCCTCGCGTTTTCCGCTTTGTTTCTGCAACAAAGATGCAACCATGGTAAAACGCAGCAGTCTACCTGCGGATTCATAAAACGGCGCGTGACTGTTTACAGTAGCGGCGCACTTTTTGTCATCTTTCGTTAACGAGCGGCTCGCATTCTGCAGCTGTCGCCAGGCAAAGGCCTGACGGATGCGGAGCCACAAGCTCCGCTCACCGATGCGAAAGGGGACGCACCATGGCTAAGCAGAACGTTACTCCGCACATGATCTCTCGTAGGAACTTCCTCAAGGGTGCGGGCATCCTCGGACTGGGCGTCTTTGGCGTCGCCTCCCTCTCCGGCTGTGCTCCGGACAGCTCTTCTGCCGCGGGTGGCTCTGCCTCCGGTACGACCGTCAGCGTCCTTACCTACAACGGCAACCCGCCCTACTGCTACCTTGACGACGCCGGCAACCTCGTCGGCTATGACGTCGACGTCCTCAAGGCCGTCGACGAGAAGCTCGATGATTACAGCTTCTCGATCGACTCCATGGACTTCAACGCGATGATCACCGCCTGCGAGTCCGGCTCCGCCGAGCTCGTCTCCTGTCAGCTCGTTCCCAACGAGGACCGCAAGGCCAAGTTCATCTTCTGCGAGGAGCCCTTCTGCCTCTCGCCGATGGTCTTCGCCACGGCTGACCCCAACTGCAAGACGCTCGACGACATGGCCGGCAAGTCCACGATCGCAACTCCCGGCGGTTACGAGTACGGCATGCTCCAGGCCTACAACGAGAAGTACCCTGACAAGGCCCTCACCTTCGAGACCGTGTCCTCCCTTACCATGGCCGACGCCTTCAAGATGATCTCTAGCGGCCAGGTCGACTCCTTCCTCTGCTATGACGGTACCTTTGACGCCGTCAACGAGGAGGTTGGCGCGGGCCTGTACAAGACTGATGTCGTCATGTGCGAGTCCACTTACTTCATGTTCAACAAGGACCAGACCGAGCTCCGCGACGCCGTCGACGGCGTCCTGAAGGAAATGAAGAGCGACGGCTCCCTCGCCAAGATCGCCGAGCAGGACCTTGGCACTGACGTCTTCTCCGCCTACGGCGATGCCCTCTCCGACAACGAGCTTGTTGCCTAGCGAGTCCGGAGACGCTTATGCAGACTTCATACACCTTCACGTTCAAGGCCGAGCTTCTCCCCGGGTACATCGCGAACATCATGACCGCGTTCCCGATGACGCTCTACCTCATGGCGTACTCGATTCTCTTCGGCCTCATCATTGGCCTTCTCCTCACGTTGGCCCAGCTTCGCGGCGGCGCCATCCTTGCCAAGATCGCGCACGGCTATATTTCGCTGATGCGCGGCATCCCGTCGCTGGTCCTGATCTTCCTGCTCTTCATGGGTCTGCCGCAGGTGGCTCCCGCGCTCGCGAAGCTTCCCAAGAGCACCTTCATCCTCGTGGCCATGACCCTCATAAGCTCAGCGAACCTCGGCGAGATGATGCGAGCGAGTTACCTCGCCGTCGAGCATGGCCAGACCGAGGCGGCGCTTTCCGTTGGCATGACCGAGCGCCAGGCGCTCACGCGCATCGTTCTTCCGCAGGCCGTCGCCGTTGCCGTGCCCAACTTCGGCAACAACATCATCGGCATCTTCAAGGAGACGGCGCTCGCGTTCTCCATCGGAACCATGGATCTGATGGGCCGTGCGACGACCATCTCCCAGGCGAGCTACGGAGCCACGAGGCTCGAGGTCTACATCGCCGTCGCCATCATCTATTGGGTGATCTGCCTCGCTCTCCAGCTCGTTACCACCCTCGTCGAGCGCGCGTCCTCGCATGGTCGCGTCATCACGGCCTAAGGAGGCATCTACATGATCGATTGGGCCTTCATCGCCGAGGCGTTCCCCCAGGTGCTTGCATCCATTCCGGTGACGTTGCTGCTCGTGTTCGTGTCCATCCCCATTGGATGGGTGCTGGGTATCCTCATCGCCCTCATCAAGAACGCCAAGGTTCCGGTTCTCTACCAGGTCTCTGTCGTGTTCGTCTCGTTCATGAGGTCGGTCCCGATGGTCGTCGTGCTGTTCGTCGCCTACTACTCGGTGCCGCTCATCATCCAGAGCTACACGACGTCGATCGGCCTCTCCGTAAACGTCGACGCGGTTCCCGCCGCGGCCTATGCCATCTGCGCCTTCATCTTCGAGCAGGCGGCGTATTCCTCGGAGGTCTTCCGCTCCGCGATCCTCGCGGTCGACAAGGGCCAGCTCGAGGCGGCCGAGAGCGTTGGCATGACGAAGACGGTGGCTTACCTGCGCATCGTGCTTCCCCAGGCCATCACGAGCGCCCTTCCCAACCTCAACGGCCTGTTCGTCGGGCTTGTGCAGGGTACCTCGCTTGCTTACTTCGTTGGCGTCTATGAGGTCATGGCTACCTCGAACCTGCTCGCCACCTCGAGCTACGCCTACATCGAGGCCTATCTCATGGCGACGGTCATCTATGAGGTGCTGAGCTTCGTGTTCAACCGCATCTTCCGCGTCATCGAAGGCAGGGCTTCCCGCTATCTGAATCTGACCGCGCCCGACGCTTCCGCCCAGACGGCCTGGCGCAACCATCCAAGAGGGGACTCACAATGCCAAACTCCGACTACATGCTTGAGCTTAAGGGCATCCAGAAGTCGTTCGGCTCGAACCACGTGCTCAAAGGCGTGGACATGAACGTAAAGAAGGGCGAGGTCGTCGTAATTCTCGGCCCGTCTGGCTCGGGCAAGACCACGTTCCTGCGCACCATCAACTTCCTTGACCCGGCTGACGAGGGCACGATTGAGATCAACGGCTTCAAGGTCGATGCCAAGAAGCACTCGAAGAAGGACGTCATCGAGCTTCGTCGCAAGACCGCGATGGTCTTCCAGAACTACAACCTGTTCAAGAACAAGACCATCCTCGAGAACGTCATGGAGGGCTTGGTCACCGTCAAGAAGTACCAGAAAGCGGATGCCGAGAAGGCCGCTCGCGAGATCCTCGCCAAGGTGGGCCTGGCCGAGAGGTGCGATTACTATCCCATCCAGCTCTCCGGCGGCCAGCAGCAGCGAGCCGGCATCGCCCGAGCGCTGATCCTCGACCCTGACGTCATCCTCTTCGACGAGCCCACGAGCGCACTCGACCCCGAGCTTGTCGGCGAGGTCCTCGCCACGATCAAGAGCGTTGCCATGACGGGCATCACCATGGTCATCGTCACGCATGAGATCGCGTTCGCCCGCGAGGTCGCCACGCGCGTCGTCTTCATGGAGGGTGGCGTCGTGGTCGAGGAGGGCAAGCCCTCCGAGATCCTCGTCAATCCCAAGGAGCCGCGCACGCAGAAGTTCCTCGAGCGCGTGACCCACCCGATGGACATCGTCGATGGCAAGGTCGCGGGCGAAGCTGCCCCGACGTTCGCATAGGGGAGGGATGGCAATGTCTTCCATCACTGCAGCGACCGTCTGGACGGTCGCCGGAACTTCCCTTGTGGCACTCATGCTGCTGGGCTATGCGCTCTTTGACGTGGGCTCCGTTCAGCACAAGAACACGTCGGGTACCATCGTTCGCCATGTCGTCGTGACGTTTGCGAGTGTCCTGGGATTCCTCTTTATCGGCTTCGGCCTGTTCTTTGGCGGGCGAGGCGGCTTCTTCGGTGTGCTCGACTTTTTCACCCTCGGCAACTATGGTCCCGAGCTTCCCGAGGGCGTGCCCCTCACGCTCTTCGTTGCGGCACAGGCCGTCGTCTGCGCCGTCTGCGCGAACATCGTTTGCGGCACGCTCGCGGAGCGCTCCAACATCGCCGCCAACGTCGCGGCTGCCCTGGTCGTGAGCCTTCTTGTGTATCCATTCGTAAACCGTTGGACCTGGGGCCAGGGTTGGCTCGCCCAGATGGGCTTCCACGACTTTGCGGGCTCTGCGTCCCTGAACGTCGTTGCCGGCGTCGTCGCCCTCGTTGCCGCAGCTCTTATGGGGCCGAGATCCGGCAAGTACGTTGAGGGCGAGGTCCGCGCGCTTCCGGGTCAGAGCCTGACGCGCTGCCTCGAGGGGTCCCTCCTCATCTTCGTGGGTTGGTTCGGCCTCATGGGCGTCTCTTGCCTCGCCTTTGGCGTGAGCAGCGTGGATGCCTTTGGCCAGGCCGTTCTCGGCATGCTCGCCGCCTCGAGTGTTTCTGCCCTGACGGCGATGGTGGCGACCAAGGCGCGCTATGGGGGAGTCGACGTCCCGATGGCGCTCAATGGCCTCGTTGGTGGCCTTGTGGCCGTTTCCTCCGGTGCGGATGTCATGAGCCCGCTCTTCTGCGCGCTCGCCGGTGTCGCCGCTGGGCTTGTGGTCGTGTTTGGCACGGAGCGAGTGGAGCGCTGCTCTAAGGTGGATGATCCGGTTGGTTCGATCGTCACCCATGGCGCCTGTGGTGTCCTCGGCCTCGTTCTTGCCGGCGTCTTTGGCGAGCCCGGCCTTATCTTCGGTGGATTCGGGACGTTCGTGGCCGAGCTCGTGGGCCTCGTCGCGATCGCGGCCTGGGCCGCCGTCTTCTCCTGGATCGTGTTCTCGATCGTCAAGAAGAACGCCGACCTGCGCGTGCTCGACTCTGAGGAGACGGCTGGCCTCGGCCTTTCCGGCCCGAGCCTCAACAACGCCTTCATGGAGTACCTGCCCGAGCTCAGCCCCGCGGCGCTCCAGGATGCGTCCGCCCGCACGCCGGATCTCCCCATCGACGTCGCCGTTCCCCTCGCCCTCATGGGTGGAGCCGAGTCCTGCACGCTCAAGAAGGTCGAGGTCATCTGTCGTCCCACGCGTCTTGACGGGCTTCGCGAGGAACTCAACCGCATCGGTGTCACCGGCATGACGGTGAGCGACGTCAGGGGTTGCGGAGAGCAGAAGGGCGCTCGCGAGACGTATCGTGGCATCCCGGTGAGCGTCGAGTTCGTGCCGAAGGTTCAGGTGGACATCGTCGTCTCGAAGGTGCCCGTCGAGGATGTCGTCTTCGCCGCGCGCCGTGCCCTCTACACGGGTCACATCGGAGACGGAAAGGTGTTCGTGTATGGCGTCGCCGAGGCCGTGAAGGTCCGTACCGGCGAGCATGGCTTTGACGCCGTTCAGAGCATCGACGTACTCTAACCTTTGCTGGGGGCGATTGGGAGCATCATCGCCCCTCGCTAGACAACAGGGCGCTTGCGATCTTGTGCAAGCATTCAATGGAAAGGGTCTTCTCATGAAGTATGACTTCACCAGTCACATGGAGCGTCACGGCATGGATGCGATCGCCGTCGACGGTCTTGGCAACGGCTTCGCTCCGGATGCTCCGGCCGAGGGCTTTGACGGCATCCCCATGTGGGTTGCCGACATGAACTTCCCCACGGTGCCGACCATCACCGAGGCGATTATCGAGCGCGCTAAGCACCCTGCGTTTGGTTACTTCGCCCCGACCGATGAGTACTTCAACTCCATCATCAAGTGGCACGAGACGCGCAACGGCGTCGAGGGCCTCACCAAGGAGTGCATCGGCTATGAGAACGGCGTCCTCGGTGGTGTCGTCTCCACGCTGGCCTCCTTCATGGAGCCTGGCGATAAGGTCCTTCTCCACAGCCCGACCTACATCGGTTTCACGATGAGCCTCAAGAACAACGGCTTCGACATCGTGCACTCGCCCCTCAAGATCGACGAGGATGGCGTCTGGCGCATGGACTTCGAGGACATGGAGAAGAAGCTCGCCGAGAACAACATCCACGCCGTCGTCTTCTGTTCCCCCCACAACCCCTGCGGCCGCGTCTGGGAGCGCTGGGAGATCGAGCGCGCGATGGAGCTCTTCAAGAAGTATGACTGCGTCGTCGTCTCCGACGAGATCTGGAGCGACATCATCCTGCCGGGCCACAAGCACGTGCCCACGCAGAGCGTCTCCGACGACGCCCGCCAGCGCACCGTGGCCGTCTATGCGCCCAGCAAGACGTTCAACCTTGCCGGCCTGGTGGGTTCCTACCACATCATCTACAACAAGTACCTGCGCGATCGCGTCACGGCTCGCAGCTCCAAGTGCCACTACAACGACATGAACGTGCTGTCCATGCACGCGCTCGTGGGCGCCTACAAGCCCGAGGGATACGAGTGGGTTGACGAGCTCACCCAGGTTCTCGGCGCCAACGTCGACTGGGCCTGCGATTACATCGCCAAGCACTTCGACGGCGTCACCGTTCAGAAGCCCGAGGGCACCTACATGCTGTTCGTCGACTGTACCGAATGGTGTGAGAAGCGCGGGCGTGACATCGAGTGGGTCGAGAAGGAGTGCTGGCGCGTCGGCGTCGACATCCAGGACGGTCGCATGTTCCATGGCCCCTGTCACCTGCGTATGAACCTTGCCCTGCCGCTTGATCGCGTTCAGGAGGCGTTCGCGCGCCTGGACAAGTACGTGTTCAACGCGTAGCTCGTCTTAAGAAGGTGGAACGAGGCATCGGGCTGACTTCATCGAGCGAGACGTGATCATCTCGCGCGCCACCTGTGGACGAGGTGGCGCGACATCGTTGACATGCCATGCCCCTGGCATGCCAAAAGGGAACTACCCCGACACGGCGAGTCGATTCGTGTCGGGGTGGTTCTTGTGTGCGGCAAGCGCGGACGTGGGGGAGACGTTTGGGGAGACGTTCAACCTGCGTTGTGCGCTCGCCGCTCGTCCGGGGAGACCCGAACTCCCCGGATGGGCCCAGGGGCGGGCTGGGCCTCTGGGTTTGGAGGGGGCGCCAGACCGACGAATTAGCCTGGCGCCCCGGATGTTGGCTAGACCTGCTCGGCGAACGGCTGGCGCTCGCGGACAGGGGCGTAGGCAGGCGTCACGGGAACGTACGGACGAACCTTGCTGGCGAGCGTCGCCTGCGCGGCGGCGAGACGCGCGACCGGGACACGGTAGGGCGAGCAGCTCACGTAGTCGATGCCCAGATCATAGAAGGTGCGGATGGAATCCGGGTCACCGCCATGCTCGCCGCAGACGCCGAGGGAGATACCCGGCCTCTCGGAGCGGCCGAGCTCGCAACCCATGCCGACGAGCTTTGCGACGCCCTCGTCGATGGTCTCGAACGGGTTCCTCGGGATGACGTTGGACTCGAGGTAGGTCGGGAGGACCTTGCCCTCGACATCGTCACGGGAGAAGCCGAGTGCGGTCTGCGTGAGGTCGTTCGTGCCGAAGCTGAAGAAGTCCGCGTGGCGAGCGATGCGGTCTGCCATGACGGCGGCGCGCGGGAGCTCAATCATCGTGCCGACGGGAATCTCGCCCAGGCGGACGCCGGTCTCGACCTCGACGTCGATGATGGCGCGCTCGACGATGGCGCGCATCTCGCGAATCTCTGCATTGAGGCAGACGAGGGGCACCATGATGTGCGGACGCGGGTTCTTTCCCTCGCGCTTCAGGCGCACCGTGGCGCGGGCGATGGCTCGCGTCTGTAGGGCCGGGAGCTGCGGGAAGGCGAAGCCCAGGCGGCAGCCGCGGAGACCGAGCATGGGATTGGCCTCCGCGAGGGAGTCGACGCGTGCGAGAAGCGCACGCAGGCGGGAAATCTCCTCGGCGGGAGCGCCCTCGCACTCCATACGGGTGAGGCGGATGGCGAGGTCGCGCGGGTTGTCGAGGAACTCGTGCAGGGGAGGATCGAGCAGGCGGATGGTCACGGACTTGCCGTCCATGACGGAGAGGATCTCGTAGAAGTCACCCTCCTGGGCGCGAGCGAGCTCGTCGGCGGCCTCCTGACGCTCCTCCTCGGTGTCGGAGAGGATGAAGCGCTGGATGATGCTCTTGCGGTCGCCGAGGAACATGTGCTCGGTGCGGGTCAGGCCGATGCCCTCGGCACCAAGCTCGAGGGAGAGGCGGGCGTCTGCCGGGTTGTCGGCATTGGCGCGAACGCCCATGCGGCGGACCCTGTCGGCCCAGTCGAGAACGGTCGCGAGGTCGCCCGTGGTGCTGGGGCGCTCGAGCTCGACGGCGCCGAGCATGACCTCGCCCGTGGAGCCATCGATGGAGATGATGTCGCCCTCGTGAAGGACGACGTCAGTGTTGGCGACGGCGACCTCCTTACGCTCCGCGTCGATGCGCAGGGCGTCGGCGCCGCAGACGCAGGGCTTGCCCATGCCGCGGGCGATGACGGCCGCGTGGCTGGTCTTGCCGCCGTGGCTGGTGAGAATACCCTTGGCGGCGGTCATGCCCGCGAGGTCGTCGGGCGTGGTCTCCCAACGGACGAGCACGCAGTCGCAGCCAGCCTCGCTCTCGGTCACGGCATCGGCCGCGGAGAAGACGACCTTGCCCACGGCGGCGCCGGGGCTCGCGTTGAGGCCGCGGGCGAAGACGTTGCGCGTGGCGTTCTTGGCGATCTGCGGGTGCATGAGCTGGTCGAGCTGGGAGGGGTTGATGCGCTGGAGCGCCTCCTCGCGGGTGATAACGCCTTCGCTGACGAGGTCCACGGCGATCTTGAGGGCTGCGGTGGCGGTGCGCTTGCCCACGCGGGTCTGCAGCATGTAGAGCTTGCCCTGCTCGATGGTGAACTCGATGTCCATCATGTCGCGGTAGTGCTGCTCGAGAATGCCGAAGATGTTCTCAAGCTGCTCGCCGGCGGCTTCGAGGCCGGGGGTGTGGCGCAGTGTCTCGATAGGCTCGGTGTTGCGGATGCCGGCCACGACGTCCTCGCCCTGGGCGTTCACGAGGTAGTCGCCGTAGAACTCGCGCTCGCCGGTGGCGGGGTTGCGGGTGAAGGCGACGCCGGAGGCGCTGGTCTCACCCTTGTTGCCGAATGCCATGACCTGGACGTTGACGGCGGTGCCGAGGTCGTTGGGGATGTTGTTCTGCCTGCGGTAGAGGCGAGCGCGGTCGGACTCCCAGGAGCCGAAGACGGCGGCTACGGCAAGGCGGAGCTGGATGGTGGGGTCCTGCGGGAACTGGGCGGCTCCATCCTCGCCCGCGAGCTCGGGGTGCTCTTCGAGGCTTACGTTCTCGGCGAAGATGCGCTTGAACTCGCCGGCGAGGGCACGGAGGTCCTCGGCGGAGAGCTCGGTGTCAGTGGCGACCCCGGCGGTCTCGCGGGCGGCGGAGATCGCGTGCTCGAAGAGGTCGGAGTCGATGCCCATGACTACGTTCGAGAACATCTGGATGAAGCGGCGGTAGCTGTCCCAGGCGAAGCGATCGTTGTTGGTCTGGCGGGCGAGACCGAGAACTGACTCGTCATTGAGGCCGAGGTCAAGCACCGTGTCCATCATGCCGGGCATCGAGAAGGGGGCACCGGAGCGGACGGAGACGAGCAACGGGTCCTCGGCGTCGCCAAGGCGCTTTCCGCAACGGCGCTCGAGGTCCTCGCGGGCCGCGGCAATGCCGTCGAGCACACCCTCGGGCCAGGTGTTGCCGCCGTTGGCGTATTCCATGCAGGTCTGGCAGGTAATCGTGAAGCCAGGAGGAACCGGAAGGCCGATACGGGCCATCTCGGCGAGGTTAGCACCCTTGCCGCCGAGGGTGAAGTTGTCGTGCGCGGTTCCCTCGGTGACGTCAGCGCCGTTTTCATCAAGGCCAAACCTGTAGATGCGCTTCTCCATGATCCTCCCCTGTATTGAGGTTGGGCGGCACCTATTGCCGCCGTCGTCTCGACGCCCGTCTGAGGCGTCGACTAGGGAGAGGGTATCGCGTCCAAGCGTGAGCAAATGACTACGAATCCGCATACATATAGTCTTCGCAAATGACTATCGATAAGTGGACAACTAAAATCGAGCAGCGGTCTTGCGCTTTGTTACCCAACCACTCGCGGAGAGATACCTGCCGCTCGCGATAAATCAAGGGACTGAGAGAGCGTCTGGGAGACCTCGTGATCGGCCATTGCGCCTGATGCTCGGCTGGCGTGCGACGGGCACGCGGTGGCCACGCGGCGGGCTTGCGGCGGGCTTGCGGCGGGCTTGCGGCGGGCACGCGGTGGTCACGTAGTGGGCACGGGCGGCTCGCTCTTGCTGTACCTGGCGTGCCACGGACGTGCGAATTGATGCACATAGTGGCCTGGGCGCCTCGATTGTTTCGTGGCTGATAACTTTCGTTGAAATATCAAGTATCGACGCTATTCTCTTGAATCGTCAATTATTGATAAGTCAAGCATCTTTAAGAGGCAGATTAAGAGGCAGAGTATTATGGGGGAAGAAAAATATGCGGTTGGCGAGGGTTACTCCCTGGTTGACGCGCACATGGCTCTTTTGAGGGCGTTTCAGGCACAAAAGGCGCTGTTGAGGCCGTATGGGTCATCGCTTGGCCTTGCCTGCGGCCAACCCCGAGTCATCTCGTATCTGGCGGTTCACGAGCGCGCCACCCAGCGAGAGATGGCGTCGTTCTTTGGCATGGATCCAGCCGCCGTTTCGCGCATGCTCGATGCGCTCGAGAAAGGCGGCTTTGTCACCGTCGAGGCAAACCCGGGAGACCGGCGCACGAAGCGCCTCAAGCTCACCGATGCCGGTAGGGCGTTGGTGATGCCATGGGAGGAGCGCTGCGCCGAAATCGACGAAGCCATGCTTGATGGGTTTACTGACGAGGAGCGCGAGTCTTTCATTGGATACCTCGAGCGTGCGAGGAAGAACTTGGTGGCGCGTCGCGCCGAGGAGGCGGGCGTCCGTGAGTGACCTCAAAATCATCTTTCGCTATCTCGGTCCGTACAAGCGCGACTTCATTCTGGCCGCCATTTGCATGGTCTTCGAGGGTACGCTCGAGCTCCTGATTCCCTACCTTACGGCAGGCCTTATCGACCAGGGCATCGTCGCGGGGGACATGAGCCACGTCTGGATTACTGGTGGCCAGATGCTCGCTTGCGGCATTGTCGCCATGGGCTTTGGCATGGCGTTCGCCCGCTGCAGCGCTCGAGCGGCAATGGGTCTCGGCGCCAATCTCCGCGACGCTCAGTTCGAGGCCGTCCAGCGCTATTCGTTCGAGAATCTCGACCACTTTGACACGTCGTCTCTCGTGACGCGCATGACGACGGACGTCACCGTCATCCAGAACGCCTTCATGAACGGTTTCAGGCCCATGATGCGCGGACCCGTCATGTTTACGGCGGGCCTCATCCTCGCCAGCATGCTTTCGGTGCGTCTCGCCTGCGTCTTCTTCGTCATGCTTCCACTGCTTGCCGTCGCCCTCGTTCTCATCGTCCGCCGGGTGGCACCGCTTTACGGCGTTCTCCAGGATGTTATGGACCAGCTGAACGACGTCGTTCAAGAGAGCGTCACGGCCATCCGCGCGGTTAAGGCGTTCGTGCGCGACGAGTGGGTTGGCGACCGCTTTGGGGCTGTCAACGGGGACCTCGCCGACACTTCGACGCGGACCTTCGGTACCGCCGTTTTCAACCTCCCGCTCTTCCAGGCAACTATGTATACGAGCGACATTCTCATCCTGGCCCTGGGCGGCACGATGATCATGGCGGGCGAGCTGAAGGTCGGCGAGCTCACGGGTTTCATGAGCTACGTTCTTCAGATCACGAACTCCCTCATGATGATTTCGAACGTCTTCCTGCTCATGACGCGTGCGCTTACGAGCGCTCGCCGCGTGGGTGAGGTCCTGCGCGAACAGCCTACGATCGCGAGCCCGGAGAACGCGATCGCGGAGGTTCCGAATGGCTCCATCGAGCTGCGTCATGCGAGCTTCAAGTACAACGCCGATGCCTTCGCTGACGTCCTTCATGACATCACGCTCTCGTTCCCTGCGGGTTCGACGGTCGGCGTCCTTGGCGGCACGGGGTCTGGCAAGAGCTCTCTCGTCCAGTTGCTTCCGCGCCTGTATGACGTGACGGATGGCGCCGTTCTTATCGGCGGTCATGACGTGCGCGAGTATGACGTCGCCGCGTTGCGAGAGAGCGTGGGCATCGCGCTTCAGCGTCCCGTGCTCTTTTCCGGAACGGTGCGCGAGAACCTTCTCTGGGGTCGTTCGGATGCTACGGACGAGGAGCTGCTGGAGGCATGCCATGTCGCTGCCGTTGACGAGTTCCTTGACCGAATCGGTGGCCTTGATGCCGACCTCGGCCAGGGAGGCGATAACGTCAGTGGAGGCCAACGCCAGCGACTCTGCATCGCCAGGGCGCTCGTGAGGCGCCCACGCGTCTTGATTCTCGATGACTCGACGAGTGCAGTTGACATGGCGACTGACGCCCGCATCAGGGAAGGACTGCACGGCCTCACCGACGTCACGAAGGTCATCATCGCCCAGCGCATCGCGTCCGTGAACGATGCGGACCAGGTCGTGATCCTTGATGACGGTCGCGTCCATGCCGTGGGCACGCCTGCGGAATTGCTTGCGACTGACCCAATCTACCAAGAGCTTTATCACACGCAGGTTGCTGAGGGGGATGAGGAGTAATGGCCGTCTATTCAACGAAGGGTGGCTCCTCGAAGCCAAAGAACCTTGGCAGCACGGTGCGCAGGCTGCTCGAGTACATGGGCGCGGCTCGCATGAAGCTCCTGCTTGTTGGCATCCTCGCAAGTACGTGCGCCCTCTGCCAGCTTGCGGGCACCTATATGATCAAGCCCGTGGTGAACTGCCTGACTACCCAGGATGTCGACGGCTTCAAGGCTGGCGTCGTGCTGGCGGCGGTCATTTACGTGGTCGGTGCGCTCTCCGCGCTCGGCTATACGCAGACGATGGTGAGGGCGGCGCAGCGCGTCGTCTTCGATATCCGCCGCGACCTGTTCGCGCATCTGCAGACGCTTCCGCTCAGCTATTTCGACCGTACCCGCACGGGTGACGTCATGAGCTTCTTCACGAACGACGTCGACACGGTCTCAGAGGCGCTCAATAACAGCTTCGCGAATGTGATCCAGGCGGCGATCCAGGCCTTTGGCACCCTGGTGCTGCTGTTCGTTCTCGATTGGCGCCTCACGTTGGTAAGCGTCGCGTTTGACGTGATGCTCATCGTGTACGTGCGTCTCGCTGGAAAGCGCAGCTCGGCATATTTCAAGTCTATGCAAGGAACGCTCGGACATCTCGATGGCTATGTCCAGGAGATGTGCGCTGGTCAGAAGGTCGTCCAGGCGTATACGCATGAGGAGGCTTCTCTCGAGGGCTTCCGCGAGCATAACGAGCGGCTTCGCGAACAGGGCACGGCTGCTCAGACCTACGCTGCGACCATGGTGCCCATCACGGTTGCCATGACCTACACCAACTACGCCGTGGTGGCGGTCATGGGGTCCTTCCTCGCTGCGAGGGGCCTCACGGATATGGGCAGCCTTGCGAGCTACCTCGTGTTTGTTCGTCAGGCGGCTATGCCTTTCAACCAGGTGACTCAGCTCGGCAACTTCCTTCTCGGCGCTCTGGCCGGTGCGGAACGCCTCTTCTCCGCCATGGACATCGAGCCCGAGGTGGATGAGGGCAAGGTCACCCTCGAGCGTCTCGAGGCGAAGGAGGATGCTCCGGAGCGCGCCGCCGCCGGGGCGAGTGGCTGGGCCTGGGGCAAGGAAGACGGCACCCAGGTGCCCCTTGCGGGAGACGTCCGCTTCCATGACGTTACCTTTGGGTACGAGCCGGGCCAAACCGTTCTTAAGGACCTCTCGCTGTTCGCGAAGCCCGGCCAGAAGATTGCCTTCGTTGGGTCCACGGGCGCTGGAAAGACCACAATCACGAACCTTATCAACCGCTTCTATGACGTTCAGGCTGGTTCCATCACATATGACGGCATAGACGTTCGCAACATCGAGAAGGCGAGTCTCCGCTCGAGCCTCGGCATTGTGCTCCAGGACACGCACCTCTTCTGCGGAACCGTTGCCGACAATATCAGGTTCGGCAAGCTCGACGCCACGGACGAGGAGGTCAGGGCCGCTGCTCGCACCGCGAACGCGGACGGCTTCATCAACCGCCTGCCCAAGGGCTACGACACGCTCGTGACCGCAGACGGCGCCAACCTCTCTGCTGGCCAGCGCCAGCTTCTGGCGATTGCCCGAGCGGCCGTGGCCGACCCGCCTGTCCTCATTCTCGATGAGGCGACAAGCTCGGTCGATACGCGCACCGAGGCCCTCATCGAACGTGGCATGGACGCCCTCATGGCGGGGCGCACCGTCTTCGTGATTGCTCACAGGCTTTCCACCGTCCGTAACGCCAACGCAATTATGGTGTTGGAACAGGGAAGGATTGTTGAACGTGGCACGCATGATGAGCTCCTCGCGCAACACGGGGAGTACTGGCAGCTGTACCATGGAATGAGAGAGCTTAGTTAGGCGGGCGTAGCCTGTCACGCGCTGTTGCGCGGTCGAGGAGAGGCGGGCAAAGTTGCTCAAGGCACGCAAGAGGGATGTCGAGAATCGTCGTCTTCGCGGTGTCAACCTGTCGGGTTGGCTCGTCCTCGAGCCTTGGGTGACGCCGTCCCTCTTCGCTGGTACGGGCGCATTTTGCGAGGCCGAGCTTGCCAGCGTGATGGAGGACTCTCGCTACGCCGAGCTTCTCGAGCGTCACCGCTCGACGTTCATTGACGAGGGAGACTTCGCTCGAATTGCCTCGCGTGGCTATGACGCGGTCAGGCTTCAGGTTCCTTGGTACGTCTTCGGCGGGGCAGGACCCATGCCCGGCCCTTCCGAGGGCTGCCTGGACTATGTTGATCGTGCATTTGACTGGGCTGAGGCGGCTGGAATCGAGGTCCTCCTCGATGTCGCCGTCGTGCCTGGCACGGACTCCGCCTCGCCCGCGAGCTTCTTCGGCGATGTCGCCTCTTTCCGTCGTGCGGTTATCGATGTCGCCGCGGCGCTCGCGTCACGTTATGCGGAGCGTGAGAACTTCCTTGGCATCGAGCCAATCGGCGCGATAAAGGGCCGCTCGCGTCGCGGGTTGTCCGTTGTTGAGGGCGTGCCGCCGCACCTTCTCCGCAACTTCTATCGCGATGCCTACGAGGCGGTCCGCGAAGCTGCTGGTACGCGTCCTGTTTTCGTCGTGAATGACGCTGGCTTGCCGGATGCGTGGCGAGCCTTCATGTCGCCCGCGCGCTATGAAAACGTGTGGCTGGATAGCCATGTGTTCCATTATTCGGACTCCATGAACGCCGCTGGTCCCACGGGCGTGCGGCGTCTCGTGAAGGATACGGAGCAGTATCTCGCTCGCACAAAGAAGAGTGGCCTGCCTGTTATGGTGGGTGAATGGTCGAGCGCGTTGCCGCTGGCGGATGCTGGCATGACGCCGGAGGGTCGCATTGCGCTCGAGCGCGTATTTACGGCAGGTCAGATGAGCGCCTTTTCTGGCTGTGTCGGTTGGTTCTTCCAGACATGGAAGACCGAGGGCAGGCTTTCGAGCTGGGACGCCCGCGTGGCACTTTCGAGCTTCGAGCACGGAATGCTTGAGTAATGGGGGAACGCGTGAACGATAACGAGACGACGGTCGCGAGGGATACTGGTGCGGAGCAGGCACGTCTGGCGCAGCCCGGCGGCATGCTTTCGCTTGTTGGCACGCCGATCGGCAACCTGTCTGACGTCTCGCCCCGAGTGATTGATACGCTTCGCTCCGCCGATGTCCTTTTGTGCGAGGACACGCGCGTGACCTCGAAGCTCCTTGCTCGGTTCGAGATTCGCGTGCCGCTTGAGCGGTGTGACGAGAACGTCATCGCCAACCGAGTGGAAGGCGTGCTCGCACGTGTCGCCTCCGGTTCGCGTGTCGCCTTCGTAAGCGATGCCGGCATGCCCGGCGTGTCCGATCCCGGCCAACGCCTGGTCGACGCCGCTCTCGATGAGGGACTTTCCGTCGAGGTGATTCCGGGACCCAGTGCTGTGACCTGCGCCCTTGTGGCTAGTGGCCTAGGTATGGATCATTTCTTCTTCGAGGGTTTCCTGCCGAGAAAGGCGGGGGAGCGTTCGAGGCGTCTGGCTGAGCTCGCGCCGATTCCTGGCGCGCTCGTGTTTTACGAGAGTCCCCATCGTGTGGTGGCGACGCTCGATTCCATTGCCGAGGCCTTCCCGGCGCGTCGCGTGGCTCTCGTGCGCGAGCTCACGAAGCTTCACGAGGAATGCGTGCGCGACCTTTCCGGCGAGCTCGCGCGACGCATTCGTGAACGTGGCGAGGTGCGAGGGGAGTGCGTCGTCGTCGTGGAGGGCCCGAGTGCGGAGGAGCTCTCTTGCCTGCGCGCAGCCTGCACTTCTGGCCCCGCCACTCTGGAGGAGGCCATCGCCGAGGGGCTTGATGCCGGAGAGCCCAAGAGCGCCCTGGCAAAGCGCCTGGCCAAGCAGTTTGGCATCCCAAAATCCGAGGTCTATGACAAACTCGTCTAACCCTGCATGGCTGCAAAAGGAAACCTGCAAAAGGACAGTCCCTTTTGCAGGTTTCTTGATGTTGGTCTAGGTTACCCGCGCTTCGAGCCCTGACGGCGGATGCCGCCCTTGTGGCCACAGGCCTTGTTCGGGCCTATGCCCGCGCCGCGCGCGGGTCCGCCGAAGGCTTGGCGCCCAAGCTGCTGCTTTGGCGGCAGGGGCATATCGTAGTGGCGCTTGGCGCCGTTGGGCTTCGTCATCGCTGGTCTCCTTCGCATTCCGATCCGCTTACGGTAGCGTCTTTCCATCGTGATTCCAAGCGCGTCTGGCATCTGCGTCGTGGCCGTCGACGCCTGCCTCCCTCACAAAAAACCGCCGAGGCCAGCCCGTGGCTGGTCCCGGCGGTCATGCGCCATGCAATGGTGCGGGGCCTATCGAAGATCTTGCCCTACTGCAGCGAGTGGCTCAGGAAGTCCCTGCCCTGCTCGCTCGCGAAGGCGACCACGCAGTCACCGGCGCTAAACGCGGTGTCACCGTTGGGGATGAGGATGTTGCCCTCGTGCTCGAGTGCGACAAAGACCAGGCTATCGGGAATCTGGAGCTCAGCAATCGACTTGCCCACCATCGCGGAGCGCGGGCGAACCTCGCCCTGGACGATCTCGTGACCATCCTTGCCGAGGCGCATGATAGTGAAGACGTCCTCCATGTCGAGGCCCTCTTCGACGGACTTCGCGATGATGTCCGCCTGGTCAACGGCAATGTCGACGCCCATGGACTCGTCGAACATCCAGGCATTTGCCGGGTTGTTTACGCGAGCGACGACGCGATTCACGCCGTACTCCATCTTGGCGAGCATCGCGACCACGAGGTTGACCTCGTCATCGCCCGTTACGGCAATAATGACGTCGGCCTGGAGCACGCCGGCCTCTTCGAGGACATCCGGGCTCGAACCCATGCCCCTCACAACGGAACCCTCGGGCAGCTTCTCCTCGAGGCGCTGCGCAACGGCCTTCCTCGACTCGACGATGCGAACGTTGTAACCGCGGTTGCCCAGCAGAGTAGCGAGGTAGGAACCAACCTTGCCGCCGCCGACAATGATGATGTTCATACAGCCTCCTAATCCGTCATGCCGAGCATGGCGCGGAACTTGCTTGCCGAGGTCGCCTGGACGGCGGCGTAGATGATGTCACCGTGGTCGAGGACCGTGCCCTGGGTGGGAACGAAGGTCTCGTTGTCATGAGAGACGGCGACTATGCTAATCTCGCCAATGGCGGTGAGCTCGCGAACAGGACTGCCCTCGAGCATCGGCGGCACGTCGGCGCGAACGAGGCGCACGTCGCCGGAACCAATGCCGGTGACGTCATCGAGCTCGTTGAAGGTCAGGAGCTCGCAGGCGCGCCTCACGCCCCAGTCGGTGGTCGAGATGCTCTGGATGCCGAGCCTGCGGTACGTCTCGGCATTGCCGATCTCGTACAGGCGTGCGATGACGCGCGGGACGCGATAGGTCTGTCGGGAGATGCGGGCGACGACGATGTTCGTCTCGTCAGAAGCCGTGCAGGCGATGACGGCGCTCGCACGATCGATGCCGGCGGCAGCGAGGACTTCACGGTCGAATCCGACGCCCGCGACGGTCTGGCCGCCAAACGTGGGGCCGAGTGCCTTGAGGCGCTCGGGGTCCTGGTCGATGGCGCAGACCTCGTAGCCCTGCCTGTCGAGCTTGCGAGCGAGGCTCGTGCCCATGCGGCCCATTCCTACGACGATAACTTTCATCTTTACCTCTTTTCCGGTGCCTGCTTGATGGCGACGCCGTTGCGATCGATGTGGTTCCTCTTGCGAACGATGGCCTTTCGGGCCTCCTCGAGGAGGAGGATGACGGGCGGCAGCAGCACCAGGAACACGAAGTCATTCAGGACGAGCGGGCTGGTGTGGAAGACGCTCTGGAAGGGCGGGAACAGCGTGATGAAGATGATGAGTGCGATCTCGAAGAGGATACCCTTGTTGATCTGCTTGTTGGAGAACAGACCCACCGAGAAGACGGATGCGGTCTCCGTGCGGCAGTTCCAGACCTCACCGATCTGCGTGAAGACGATGGCCGCGAGTGCCATGGTCGTCGCGCGGACGTAGATCGGATCAAGGTCGTTGCCCACGCCAAACATCTCGATGCCGGGGTGCCAGCCGTTCATGACCTGGCAGAACATGAACGCAGCGAAGGAGAACAGGGCGCCGAGCATTCCGTACCACAGGAAGGCCTTGCGCATGACCTTGCCGGAGAGCAGCGGCTCGTTGGGGTTGCGAGGCGGGTTGGCCATGACGTCAGCCTCGGGAGGCTCGGTGCCAAGACCAAGGGCGGGCAGCATGTCGGTGCCAAGGTCGATGGTGAGGATCTGCATCGTCGTGAGTGGCAGCGGCACAGCGCCACCGGAGAGCAGGTAGATCGCAGAGGGGACAGCCTCGGGCACGTTGGAGTTCAGGATGTAGAGCATGAACTTCCTGATGTTCGCGTAGACCGCGCGGCCCTCTTCGATTGCGTGGACAATCGAGGCGAAGTTGTCGTCGGTCAGAATCATGTCCGCGGCCTCCTTGGCCACGTCCGTGCCGGTGATGCCCATGGCGACGCCGATGTCAGCCCTCTTGAGGGCGGGGGAGTCGTTCACGCCATCGCCGGTGACGGCGACGATCTCGCCCATCTGCTGCAGGTTCTCGACGACGCGCAGCTTCTGCTCGGGTGCCATGCGGGCGAAGACGACCTCGCCCTTCAGAGCCTCCTTGAGCTCGTCGTCAGAGGTCTTCTCGAGCTCGACGCCAGAGAAGACGCGAGGGTTTGGGCCCTGGACGATGCCAATCTTGCGGGCGATGGAGAGGGCGGTCAGGCCATAGTCACCCGTGATCATGACGACGCGGATGCCAGCACGACGGCACTCGGCCACGGCGTCGGCGACCTCAGGCCTGGGCGGGTCCTGCATGACGAGGAGGCCGACGAAGGTGAGGCCACACTCGATGTTCTCGGGCGTGTAGTCGCTCATCGAGCGGGGGATGGAGGTATCGTCCGGGTTCAGAGGACGGTAGGCGAGGGCAAGCACGCGCAGGCCGTTGGCGGCATAGCCGTCGTTGGCGTCCATGATGCTCTTACGCATCTCGTCGCTCATCGGCATGACCTTGCCGTCAGTGCGGTAGTTGTCGGAGAGACGGACGACCTCGTTGGGAGCGCCCTTGACGAACGCAACGCGAGAGGCGCCATCGAGCGGACGCTTGAGCTGGTGGATGGTGGTCATACGCTTGCGGCGGCTCTCGAAGGGGAGCTCTCTCACGCGGGGCATCTCGCGCTCGAGACCCTCGAGGGAAAGGCCGGCCTTCTGCGCGCTGACGAGCAGGCAGGCTTCGGTCGGGTCGCCGAGGACGGTGTAGCGGCCGCCCTCCTCGTCCGGCTCGACGAGACGTGCGTTGGAGCAAAGGGCACCACCGGAGACGAGCAGGCGAAGCTCCTCGTTGTCGGCGGCCTCCCACTTGTCCTTGCCGCAGAGAATCTCGCCCTTGGGGGCGTAACCAACGCCGGAGACCTCGTACTCGCGGTCGCAGGTCCACAGGTGGTTAACGGTCATCTCATTCTGGGTGAGGGTGCCGGTCTTATCGGTGCAGATGACGCTCGTGGAGCCAAGGGCCTCGACGGAGCTCAGCTTCTTCACGAGGGCGTTGCGCTTGCTCATGCGCTGGACGGCCATGGCGAGGGACAGCGTGACCGTGGGGAGCAGTCCCTCGGGGATGAACGCCACGACCATGCCAAGGGCGAAGATGAACGACGAGGCTAGGCCATTGCGAACAAACAGCACGTCGAGGAGGAAGAAGACGATGCCCATGCAGAGCGCGAACAGGGTGACCTGCTTGGTCAGGCGGTCGAGCTGACGCTGGAGCGGGCTCTCGGAGTCCTCCATGTTTTGCGTGAGGCTGGCGATCTTGCCAAACTCGGTCGCCATACCGATCTTGGTGACGACGACGCGTCCGTTGCCCTCGGAGACCGAGGTGCCGGCGAAGACGAGGTTGGGGGTCTCGGCGTCAGTGAGGTCGGCCTCGAGGACGGCGTCCGCGGTCTTCCTCACGGGGTTTGACTCGCCCGTGAGCGTCGACTGGTCGACCTGGAGGTCAGACGCGCGCACGACACGGCCGTCCGCGGAGATCTTGTCGCCCTCGGCAAGGACCATGACGTCACCGGGGACGAGGTCCTCCGCGAGAACCTGGGACTGCTGGCCGTCGCGGATGACGTTGACGTAGGACGGCAGCATCTTCTTCAGGGCCTCGGTGGCCTTGTCCGCCTGGTGCTCCTGCCAGAAGCTGAAGCAACCGTTGATGAGGTTGACCAGCCAGACGGAGACGCCAAGCTCGGGCATGCCGGCCACGAAGGCGATGATGCCGGCCACCCAGAGGAGGATGGCCATAAGGTGCGTGAAGTTTGAGAGGAACGCAAGGATGGGCGACTTCTTCTTAGCCGCCTGGATAAGGTTCTTGCCGTACTTAGCCTGCAGTTCGCTCACTTGGTCACTCGCGAGGCCGGCTTGGCTCGTGCCTAGCGACTTGAATACCGCGTCGCTCGTGAGTGCCGCGATCTGCGGCACCTCTTCCTCGTGCGTATCGGACATGGTGTTCAAGGACCCTCCTTTCCTTGTTCGCGCACGCGTTTTCTGACGCGTGCGACCGACGGTTGTTTCACCGTTGCAAAGGGAGAATATCCTCGCGATAACACTGGCTTTCAGTCTTTTTTGGGTGTGCGCAATTCCACACCTCACAGGCATAAAGTGTGCATGAAGGTGACCTAAAGATAGGCTAAAGACCGAGATAAAGCGCTTAATACGTCCTTATATGCCTTGTTCACATATGTGTAGGCGCGAAGCTTGCGGGTCGAGTTCGAGCCTACTCGCCATTCGGCTCGAATCACCAGCCAAAAGCCCTATTCGTCCGCGACGCGCATCATGCGGTAGCCTACGCCAACATGCGTCTGGATGTAGCGCGGGTGAACCGGGTCGGGCTCGATCTTCTTGCGAAGGGTTCCCATGAAGACGCGAAGCGAGGCGAGGTCCGCCTGGTGATTGTTACTCCAGACCTCGTGCAGGATGAAGCTGTGCGTGAGGACCTTGTCGACGTTGTGCGACAGAAGGCAAAGGAGCTTGTACTCGATGGGGGTCAGGTGCAACTCCCTGTCGTCAAGGTATGCGATGCCTGCCGTGTAGTCGATTCGCAGGTTACCGTTCTGGAATGTCGAAGGCTCCTGCCCTTGCGTGGGCGACTGATAGTTGAGGCGTCGTAGCGTGGTGCGGATTCGCGCCAGCAGTTCGCCTACGGAGAAGGGCTTGGTGAGGTAGTCGTCCGCGCCGGCGTCGAGCGCGTCGATCTTGTCGGCGTCCTCGCTTCGAGCGGACACCACGATGATGGGCATCTGAGACCAGCTGCGAATGGCACGGACGACCTCGATGCCGTCGATGTCGGGCAGACCGAGGTCGAGGAGGACCACGTCCGGCGCGCTCGAGGCGGACGCCGCGATGGCGCCTCTCCCAGTGCTCTCGCTGAGGTGGCGAAATCCCTGTGTGTCGAGAGTCGTCAGGATGAGGTTCCTGATCGTTGGGTCATCCTCGACAACGAGAATCGTGGGACTCGATTCAGTCGGCATCTTCCGAGGCTCCTTCCGTGAGCTCATAGCGTGGCAGCGCGAACTCGAACGCGCATCCGTGGGGGACAGCGTCCCTAACGACGATGCTACCCCCATGTGCCTCCACAATCGACTTACAAAGGGAGAGACCAAGCCCGACGCTTCGCTTGGAGTCCGCGAACGTCCGGCCGATTGTATAGAAGGATTCGAAGACATGCGTCTTATCGCTATCTTTGATGCCGGGCCCATCATCTTCGACCCTGACAATGGCCTCGGTACCTCGCGAGCACGTTAAGACGCGGATGGTCGAACCCGCCTGTGTGTGGGTTACGGCGTTATTCACCAGATTGACCAGGACCTGGACAATCAGCTTGGCATCCACTTTGACGAGGAGGAGGTCCTCACACGGCTCGATTTCCAGACGATGCTGGCAGATGTCTGGATTGGCGTGGCGCAGCGCCTCCTCGATGATGTCGTCGAGGAGCTCTACGGTGGTATTTAGCTGGACATTCCCATTTTCGAGGCGAGTGATGGCGAGAAGGTTCTCAACGGTGGCGTTCAGCCAGTTTGCGTCGGACCGAATGTCTCTGAGCAGCTCTCCGCGCTTGTCCGCGCTCAGCGCATCTCCGTCCGAGAGCAGGACGTCGGCGTTTCCCGAGATTGCCGTGAGCGGAGTGCGCAGGTCGTGCGAAATCGAGCGGAGGAGGTTGGCGCGAAGCTGCTCGTTCTTGGCTAGCACGGCAGCCTCTTCGCGCTGTTCTAGCGCCTGGATGCGATTGAGCGCGAGAGACGCCTCGCCCACAACTGCCTCCGCCTCGTTTTGCTCGGCGGGGAGTGGCGTCTTATTGCCAAGGCAGGCACCCATTACGCCGATAACCTTGTCGTCCGAGATGACTGGCAGATAATAGCCGCTTGCGGAGGGGAAGCAGCCGGTCCCGGCACCGACCGCGCCTCTGTTCTCCATAGCCCTACGAGCCATGGGAGTCTCGACGATTGGCTCTGTCTGCGTTGCCGAGACGGCGGAGAAGTGCCTTTGGGGAGCAAAGCCCGAGATGCCCTCGGCATACCAGATGACTTCGGCTTCGAGCAGCTTGGACAGCTGGGCGCCAATCGCATCTATGATTTGCTCGCGCGTAGTGCACCTGCGTAGCGCTTCGTCCGCTTCGAGGATGATCTGCGTCCTTCGATATGCGAGCTGTGAGGCGTGGACTTCGCGTCTGAGCGTCACGGCAACGGCGCTGGCGATGAAAGCGACCACGAACATGACTGCGAACGTCGCGGGATAGGTCCTGCCCCAGGCGGTGAGCGAGAAGCGCGGGTGAGTGAAGAAGAAGTTATAGAACAGGACCGCGAGGGCGGAGGCCACGAGGCAGTGGAGGCGTCCCACGGTGAGGAGCGAGACGCAGAGAACGGCCAAGACATACGTGATGACTATGCATGCTTCCATGTCGAGGCCGTAGAAGATGGCGCCAAGAACCGTGGCAAGCACCATCGTCAGGAAGACGATAAGCGTGTCGGTCGCGAAGCGCTTGGGCGTGGGCTTATCGGACCACGCGAAAACCCTCTGCTCGAACCACGAGACTATGTTCCAATTTGAGCGCGGGCTTGCCATGCCGTCCCCATTCGTTTTTCGCCCTATCACGAGCTTGCCCTTTCTGCTTTCCTTCGAAATAAGTCGTAATTATTAGAATAGGCAGGCGTCAATCAGGTCTTTGGCTCTGAGCGTCTCAAGCCATGTATCCGGTATTCCCTCAATACCATAGACGATGCCGGCAAGCGCCCCGGCCACCGCGCCGGTCGTGTCGGTGTCGTCTCCCAGGTTGACTGCCATGAGCACGCACTCCGCAAAGCTCTCGGTGTTGGCGAGGCACCACAGGGCTGCCTCATGGGTGTCTCTGACAAAACCGCCGGAGCGGATGTCGCCGCGGTCTTTGTTGACATTGACGCCGTGGACAGCGGCGACATCGCGTGGGGTGGCGCCCGCTATGAGCTCGCACGCCGCATGGACCATGTCTACGCAGGCTTCGGTTGAGACCCTGTGTGCGTGGGTAATTGCGGAGACGGCGCGAATCTCGTCGTCGGTGGCGCTTGTGAAGGCAAGCGGGACCGTTCTCATGAGCGATCCGTTGCCGTTGTCACGCTCGCCCGAGAGACCTGTACCACGCTTGAGCGCAAGAATCGTGGTGTTGCCGATATCGAACAGCCTGTCACAGGTGTAGGCATCGTCACGGTACCAGGAAACGAAGCGACTCCGAATGTCGTCCGTGTCAATACGTCCGAGCTCACGATAGCTGTCGCATATGGCGAGCGCCATCGAGGTATCATCGCTCCAGGTGCCCGCCGGCTGGTGGTGGGTGCCGTAGCCAACCATGTCTGAACATTCATAGCTGTCGCGAGGACGGAATTCGAAAGGCACCCCAAGGGCGTCACCGATGGCCTGGCCATATACGCAGTCTCTAAGCGTCGCAGTCATGGTATCCCACCTTTCTTCGAGGCCGCATGCAAACGGACGTCCCGAACTCCTCTCATCGGACCGGTCTTGATGGTAGACCAAATCGCGCGATTAATAGCATGAAGGGGAGGGCTCCCAGTCGCTGCTCGTTCAAACGAGAAGACGCTCAGATACCCTCCTCCTATTGACCGCGAACAGTCCTTACGCTCTCGGGCCGCGCGACGGCACTCTCGCGATACAATGTCACGCGGCTCATTCGCCTGCGTCCGGCCCATTTGCCGACGCACGTCCTAAGAAGAGGTTCCACATATGGCAGACAAGCCCTCGTACTTCGTCACCACCCCCATCTACTACGTCAACGCCGATCCGCACCTTGGCACCGCGTACTCCACCATCCTGGCTGACGTCCAGGCTCGTTACCGTCGCGCCGCCGGCTATAACGTCAAGTTCCTGACCGGCATGGACGAGCACGGCGAGAAGGTAGCCGAGGCTGCCGAGAAGCACGGCATGACCCCGCAGGAGTGGACTGATTCCCAGGCCCCGCACTTCAAGGACCTCTGGAAGAGGCTCGAGATTTCCAACGACGATTTCATCCGCACCACCGAGCCGCGCCAGTACAAGGCCGTGCAGTACCTCTGGGAGCGCATGAAGGAGTCCGGCTATCTCTACAAGGGCAGCTATGACGGCTGGTACTGCGTGCCCGATGAGACCTATTTCACCGAGACCCAGGTCGAGAAGGGCGACGAGGAGAACGGCACCCTCGGCGCCCACCTCTGCCCGGATTGCCATCGCCCGCTCGAGCGCGTGAAGGAGGAGAGCTACTTCTTCAAGCTTTCCGCGTTCCAGGATCGCCTCCTCAAGCTCTATGACGAGCACCCTGACTTCGTCCAGCCGGACTTCCGTATGAACGAGGTGCGCAGCTTCGTCGAGGGCGGTCTGAATGACCTCTCCGTCTCCCGTACGAGCTTCGACTGGGGCATCCCCGTTCCGTTCGATGACGGTCACGTCACCTACGTTTGGTTCGACGCTCTCCTCAACTACATGACGTCTGTCGGCTACGGCGTCGATACCCCCGAGGCGAAGGCCGAGTTTGCCTACCGTTGGCCCGCGAACACGCACGTCGTCGGCAAGGACATCATTCGCTTCCACTGCGTGATCTGGCCTGCCATGCTCATGGCCATTGGCGAGGCCCTTCCCGAGCACGTCTTTGCCCATGGCTTCCTCACGGTCCGCAACTCGGAGACCGGCAAGGCCGAGAAGATGTCCAAGAGCCGCGGCAACGCCATCGCCCCGCACGAGGTCATCGATCTTCTCGGCGTCGAGGGCTATCGCTACTACTTCATGACGGACGTCGTTCCTGGCACGGATGGCGCCATCAGCTTCGAGCGTATGGAGCAGGTCTACAACGCTGACCTCGCTAACAGCTGGGGCAACCTCATCAGTCGCTCTGCCAACATGAGCGTGAAGTACTTCGACGGCTGTGCCCCCGCCAAGCCTGCGAGCGCCGACGCCTTCGCCAACCCGCTCGCCGAGGTCGCAGACGGCATCTTCGAGCGTTACTCCGCGCGCATGGACGTCTTCGACTACGCTGGCGCTAAGGACGAGGTCATGGCGCTCGTCCACGCGGCAAACCACTACATCGAGGATTCTGAGCCCTGGAGCCTCGCGAAGGATTCCGCCAAGGCTGACGAGCTCGCCTTCGTGATTTACAACCTGCTCGAGGCCATCCGCATCTCTGCGCACCTGCTTGCGCCCTTCATGCCCGAGACCAGCGCCGAGGCCCTCCGCCGTATCGGTGCCGAGTCTGAGGCCAGCACCGATGACCTCGCCGGCGCTTGCGCCTGGGGCGGCCTGGCCGGTGGCGCTCCCGTCGAGAAGGGTGAGGCCCTCTTCCCGCGCCTCAAGCTCGATGAGGACAAGTAATCTAGCTGTTTGACGCTGTGCCCGCGACCGCCCGGCTTGCCCTGGCGGCCGCGGGCGCTCTTTTGATTGGACGGTCCAATGACCACATCCCCGCTTGCAAGCCCGGCCGCTACGAGGGGCCTGCTGAAGGAGTTTGGCCTGGCGACCAAGCGTCGCCTGGGGCAGAACTTCCTTATCGACAATCACGTGATCGAGCGCATCATGTCCCTCGCCGAGCTGGATGGCAGCGAGCGCGTGCTCGAGGTCGGTCCTGGCATTGGTACCCTCACGCTCGCCCTCTTGAGCGAGGCTTCGCGCGTTGTCTCCGTGGAGGCGGACTCCGAGCTCGAGCCTGTTCTCGAGGCTCACGCGGAGGAACACGATGGTTTCGCCTTCATCATGGGCGATGCGCTCAAGGTGACACCGGCGGAGATTGCCGAGGCTGCCGGTGGCGAGCCCACGGTATTCGTCGCGAACCTTCCCTATAACGTTGCCGCTACGATCATCCTCCAGTTCTTCCAGACGATGCCTGCCCTTAAGCGCGCCGTCGTCATGGTGCAGAAGGAGGTCGCGGATCGCATCGCGTCTGTACCTGGTAACCGCACCTATGGCGGCTATACGGCCAAGCTCGGGCTTTATGGTCACGTGACTGGTCGCTTTGAGGTTCCGCCACGTTGCTTCATGCCAGCGCCGCACGTTGATTCCGCCGTCGTTCGTATCGATCGCGGGGGCGTCGAGCTTCCTGACGGAATTGATGCCAAGGCCGTCTCTCGCGTGATCGACGCAGCCTTTGGACAGCGGAGGAAGACCATCCGCAACTCCATGGGCTCGAACGGGTTTGACAAGGCCGTGCTTGACGAGTCGTTCCCGGTTGCCGGCGTGGAGCCGAGCGCACGTGCGGAGACCCTCTCGACGGCAGATTTCGTTCGCCTGACGGCCGCGCTCGCCCAATCTGTGTCCGCTACGGGGGAGAGCGAACCTCGATGAGCCACGCCGCCCTGCTCAACGCCGATGCCCTCACGCTCGAAGACGGCATGCTCTTTCATACGAAGAAGGGCAAGGCGCGCGAGTTTCCGTCGCCACTCGCCCCTCTTGCTGACACTCATGGACATCTGACGGTGCTCAAGAGCCATGACCCGGCCCTTGCGCTTGCGCGTGCGGCGCTTGCGGGCGTGCGCCTGCTTGTGGTTCCGCTCGATCCTTTCGATGACTGCGGCTGCACCGAGGATAATCCCGCCCCCCGTCGTAGTCCGGCGGACCTTCTGTCGTTTCTCGACGAGGCATACGATCTCGCCATGCCGCTTATGGCGAAGTTTGCGGATGCCGGGCTGGTGCCTGCCGCGTTCCCTGGTTATGAGCCGCTGCCACTCGCCACGCCAGAGCTGCCTCTTGACCTGCGATTCGTTGCCGGTTCTCATCCGTATAACGCGCCTTATTTCGACGCAGAGGCCGAGGCTCGCATGCGCGAGCTGCTTGCGGGGGAGCGTTGCGTTGGCGTTGGCGAGATTGGTCTCGACTTTGGTCCCTATAACGAGGTCGATGTCGAGACTCAGCTTGTTGCCTTTAGACGGCAGCTTGCCATTGCCCATGAGCTAGATTTACCCGTCGAGTTGCATCTCAGGAGCGCGTCGGATGACCCTGACGCCTCCGCACATGCCTTGGCGGCGCAGGTTCTCCGCGAGATGGGCGTGCCCGCCGCTGGCTGCGACATCCACTGCTTCACGTCTGGTCCGGAAGTTGTCGAGCAATTCATAGAACTTGGCTGCTCGATTGCCTTTGGCGGCGCCGTTACCTTTGGTAAGAGCGAAGACATTCGTGCGGCCGCCGCGAAGGTTCCGCTCGACCAGCTTCTCTCGGAGACGGATTGCCCCTATATGGCTCCCGTCCCGCTCCGTGGGGAGGAGTGCGAGCCCGCGATGGTTGCTTATCAAGCTGCCTGCGTTGCTGACGTTCGTGCGGAGTTCGGCGTTTCTTTGCGCGAGGAAACGTACCGCGCCCTGTGGAATAACGCTTGCGCGCTCTTCCGACTGAGCTAACCTATCTTCGATGATTTACCGTCCTCCGCGCCCCACGTAAGCGGGACGCGGTGCTGTCTAACTTGAAGCTGCTGTGAGTGGCAATCGCCACGTGTCAGATGGGAGTCGCATGGAAGGCACCCTTCATGTCGCCGTTCTCTTTGGCGGCACTTCGTCCGAGCACGATATTTCGCTTCGCTCGGCCAACAACGTCCTGCGCGAGCTGTCGGGCCTTGAATATGACCTTACGCTCGTCGGCATCACGCGCGATGGCGAATGGCTCAACTACACGGGCGTCCTCGATGATGTTGACGAGGGCGATGCATGGGCCGCGCACGACGTGTGCCCCGTGGTTGTCGTTCCCGGCGGCGGGCTTTGTCGTCATGAGGCAAACGGAACCCTGACCCGTCTCGATGTGGACGTTGCGCTCCCGGTGCTTCATGGCCAGGGTGGGGAGGACGGCGTTACGCAGGCGCTTCTCGAGAGCGCTGGCGTGCCGTATGTCGGCTGCGGGGTCCTCTCGAGCGCCGTCTGCATGGATAAGGACGTCTCGCATCGCCTGGCCGCGAGCGCGGGCGTGCGAGTCCCCAAGTGCGAGGTCCTCTATCGCGGCGCAAGTGCCGCGGATGCGGAGGCTGCCGTTAGCGCATGCGGCGGGTATCCCGTGTTCGTGAAGCCCACGCGAGGAGGCTCTTCCTACGGAGTCTCTAAGGTCGCCGATGAGAACGAGATGGCTCGCGCTCTCGAGCTCGCCTTTTCGCTCGACCCCAAGGTCTCCGTTGAGGAGGCCATCGTCGGCACCGAGGTGGGATGCGCCGTGATCGGCGACGCGACGTCGGGCCTCGAGATGGGCGTCGTGGACGAGACCGTCGTCTCGGATGGCGGGTTCTTCCATATCCACCAGGACCAAACCGCAGGTGCCTCGGCTTCTTCTCAGAACTCGTCCCTTCGCTGCCCGGCACAGATTTCGGATGAGGATATGGCGCTCGTTCGCAAGACGGGCTTCGCCGTGTACGAGGCCCTATGCTGCTCGGGCTTCGCGCGCGTGGACCTCTTCATGACCCCTGAGCACGAAGTTGTCTTCAACGAGGTCAACTCCATTCCGGGACTTACGCGCTATTCGCGATTCCCCGAGATGATGAAGGCGTCTGGTCGCGAGCTTTCAGGCGTCCTTGATCAGCTGATTCGCTCGGCGGCGAAGAACTAGCTCGTGCTCTCGGCATTGGTGTTGAACCTGGAGCAAGGCTGAACATGGCCGAGGCCCTCCTCGCGTATAAGCGATAGAATCGTTGTCACCGAGAATCCCCTTCGTGCTTGCATGGAGGGGATTCTGTGCATTTGGGGTCTGTTTGTAGTGCCGCCATGGAGGTTATCTGGCCGACGCGCTGCGTCGTTTGTGATGAGCCGGGGGAGTTAATCTGCGAGTCGTGCCGGTGCTCTCTCCCGTGGATCGAACAACTCCTCGCGTGTCCGAACTGCGGGGCTCCCTTTGGTCGGCTCACTTGTACGGAGTGCGACTTGCCTCAAGGCGGAGGATGGGAAGCCCGCTCGTGCGTCTGCGCCTTGCCGCTCGAGGGCGTCGGCCGCGCGCTGGCCGTTGCTCACAAAGACGCGGGGGAGAGGCGCCTTGCCGCGATTATCGCCGCGATAATCGCGACCTCTCTTGACGAGGCGGCAACTCTACCCGCCTCTGACGGCTTGGCCCGCTTTGACGCGAACGAAACGGATGCCATCTGCTTCGTGCCGGCGACGCCTGAGGCGTTCCGGCGCAGGGGCTTTGACCATATGGAGGCGATCGCGAAGTGTCTCGCCTCCTTTCTTGGCTTGCCGCTGGCAGACGTTCTCGCGCGCGAGGACGCCAAGGACCAACGTAAGCTCGGTCGCGAGGGGAGAAAGGCAAACCTCGAGAGCGGCGTTATGGTTATCGAGGACGTTACGGGTTGCTCGCTGCTGCTCGTTGATGACGTCCTCACGACCGGCACGACGGTTCGCGCTTGCACGCGCTGTTTGCTTGAAGCCGGAGCGGCGGATGTCACCGTTTGCGCCCTCGCGCGCTCGTGGTGAGGTCCTGGGAGGTGAATTCACAGTCTCACCATGCCTAAGCTGCTATAATTCCAAAGTCTCATTCAGGTCTGTGGTTGCGGGCCGGTGGGCCAGTCGATACGTTGCGAGCCAAAGGTGACCAATGCGTTCGTCTGTCCCTGCGGGCGTGCGCCCGCAGCCGTCCCAAGTCCATGCCAGACGAGGGCAAAGGGATCCACGTAAGTCGGCCCGTGCGCGGGCTGGCGATCATGGCTCGTCCTAGAAGTAAGCCGCACCGTTCGTTAGATGAGGGGCTAAAGCTCCGCGGGCGAGAGGGTCACGAGTGGCGGACGCCGCGGCGTCCAAAGCAAACGCTCCAGTGCGCGAGTGTGGGGTCAAATACCAGGTCAGCTGTCTGAGACCACTGACAACTTCCGGCATGTGCCGGCCCAGTGGGCGCTCGCGCCCGAGATACGAGGAGACTCGATGAAACGTTCGTTGGCGGCTAAGCCCGTCCTCGCCTCCCTGCTTGCGGTGGCTTGCACTGTTGCCCTTGCTGGCTGCTCTAACCCACTCGAGGCGATTAGTGACGCCTTTGCCTCTCCTACGGTCGAAGAGGCTCGATCTCAGCGCGCTGCCGCTGCTACGCCGGCTGTCTCCTCTCCGTCCGTTCTCGAGGACGGCGTCCTTACGGTTGGTCTCAACCGTTCTTCTTCGGCTCCAATGTGCATGACTGACCAAGCTGGCTCTTACCAGGGTTATGACGTGGACATGGCGTATGCGCTTGGTGACGAGCTCGGCCTTTCTGTCAAGCTCGTTAGCGTTTCGAGCACTTCCTCTTCGCTTGGCTCTGAGTGCGACGTCGTCATGGGTGAGGCCTCGGGCCGTTCGAACGTGACCGTTGCTGGCTCCTATGCCGAAGACGCGATTGGTTTCTTCCACAAAGGCGACGAGACGGTTGCCTCTAGCATGGACCTTCGCGGTAAGAGGATTGGCGTCCAGGAGGGTTCCTCTTCTGCCCAGTATCTCAAGCGCAGCGACCTCAACGCCACGGAGCAGGATTTCCAGAACTTGAACGACGCGTTTGATGCGCTTGACCAAGGCATTGTTGACTACGTGCTCTGCGACGCGTTCTCGGGCGCCTTTCTTTCGGGTTCCTATGATGGCATCGCCTTTGCCGGCTCCATCAATGCTCCGTCCATGATTGGCGTTGGGGTTATGACCTCTAACACCGATCTCCAGATGGCGGTCAAAGACGCCCTCGACAAGATCTCCTCCAATGGAGTCGGCGACGTTATTCGCGCCAGATGGCTCGGCGGTTTGAGCCCCTTGACGGATTCCTCGCAGATCTCTGGCATTACGCTTTCTGCCGGAACTGTCGAGGGGTCAGAGTCTGACTCCTCTGGGATTAAGGGCGTGACCTCGGGGATTCAGGATGGATCGACCGCTGGTGCCAATGCCGTGGACGTCTATTAATGCCTGATTAGTCTGTCTAAGCGTGTGACTGTTCGCTTGTGAAGGGTGGAATCGGTAACCGGTCATTTATTTTCTCGCGAACTTTTTTGTCGCGTTTGGGTATTTAGAGAGTACAGACGTAAGTCCCAAGGGCTTGCGTCCCCGGAACGTGCATTTTGGCTCTAGGGTTGGAGGCACTATGGACATCAAGGTATCCGGTCGCAAGGTTACCGTTACTGACGCGCTGCGCAACTACGTTGACGAGAAGATCGGCGGGGCTCTCGGAGTCTTCGACATTCAGCCCATGACGTGCGACGTCGTCCTTCGAGTCGAGAAGAATCGCTCCAATCCCGAGGCGGCAGTCTGCGAGGTCACCGTGCGTGTTCGCGACAACGTGGTTCGCGTCGAGTCCGCAGATCCTGACATGTACGCCGCCATCGATATCGCCGCCGATAAGGTGACCCGTCAGATTCGTAAGTTCAAGACCAAGGTCATTGATCGTCGCCAGCGCACTCAGGGGCTGCCCGTCGCTCCTGTCTCGGGGGATTTGGCTGATCTCATCGAGGGCGATGACGACGAAGAGCTCGTTCGCGAGAAGGTCATTGATCTGCCGCCCATGAGCGAGGAGGAAGCCCTCGTCCAGACTGACCTCATCGGTCACGACTTCTACGTCTTCACGAATGCCACCACTGGCCTTGTAAACGTTATTTATCGCCGCAAGAGCGGCGGATATGGAATCATTAAGCCCAAGATCGAGGAGCCGGATGAGTAGCGAGATTTCTGACAATTCAAACCTTCAGGCCGCGGGTTCTACGGAGCCCGCGGCCGTCGCATGCTTCGAGGCTGCGGCGGTCGCGGGGGAAGAGCCCGAGACCATTGCGCGCGAAGTTGGAGCAAGCTATCGCCGTGACGGCCAGTGCCGCATCATCGTGGACTCGTGTGCGGACTTTGCCCCGGAGGTCGCCCGTGCCCTCGGCGTCGAGATCGTCCATTTCCCGTTCGTAATGGAGGACGGGGAGCACGTGGATGACCTCTGGCGCTCCATGTCGCCTCATGAGTTTTATGAGCGCATGCGTGCCGGCGAGCACGTGTCGACGTCTGCCGTTACGCCCGGCAACTACCTCGAGGTGTTCGAGCGCATGGCCAAGGACGGTGTCCCTGCCGTTTACCTCGCCTTCACTCGTGGCCTTTCCTCGAGCGTCGACGCCGCTCGTCAGGCGGTTGACCTTGTCCGCGAGGCGCATCCCGGCTACGAGATTTACGTCGTGGACAATCTTTGTCCCTCCGCTGCGGCCGAGCTCTTGACCATCGAAGCCGTGCGTCAGGTGGGCAACGGCCTCACGGCGTCCGAGCTTGTTGAGTGGGCGGAAGAGGCCCGCTATTACATCCAAGGCTACTTTACGCTCGATAGTTTTGACGCCCTCGCGCGTGGTGGACGCATTCCCCCCGCGGCGGCGACCGTCGGTGGCAAGCTCGACATCAAGCCCGAGCTCTCCTATGACCTCAGCGGCGCCCTCACGCTTCGTGGTATGTGTCGCGGTCGTAAGAAGGCCCTTCGTGCCATCATTGCCGACTTCAAAGAGAACTACATTGGCGCGAGTGGTGTCATCACGCACATGCCCATCGGCATCGTGGACACTGACGCCGAGAAGGACGCGCGCTGGCTTGCTGACCAAATTCGCAAGGAGCCTGGCTGCCGCGACATTCCCATCATCCACAGCTCCGTCTCGCCGGTCATTGGCGCGCATGTGGGCCCCGGTATGGTGGCGTGTGTCTTCTGGGGCAAGGACCGTCGCGAGGCCCTCTCCTTCACGGATCGCATTGCCCGTAAGGTCCGCTCAAAGTAACTGATCCCCACGAGGGGGAATCCTTGTTCATTTGCGGTCGTTTGCGCCGCCAGAAAGGAGCAGCATGACTGCAGCCAAAAACCTCAAGGTCGCCTTCATCGGTACCGGCATTATGGGCGCGCCCATCGCTGGCCACATCATGGATGCTGGCTATGACGTAACTGTCTACAACCGCACCAAGGAGAAGGCCGATGGCCTCATCACTCGAGGCGCTACCTGGGCGGATAGCCCTGCGGCGGCAGCCGCTGATGCAGACGTCATCTTTACGATGGTCGGCTATCCCGCTGACGTTGAGGATGTCTACCTCTCGACTGACGGGCTCATTCGCGTTGCGAAGAAGGGCGCATGGCTCATTGACCTCACGACCTCTTCGCCTGCGCTCGCTCGTGATATTCACGACGCGGCGGAGGTCGAGGACAAGCACGCCTTCGACTGTCCGGTGACTGGCGGTGAGCAGGGCGCCATCGACGGCACGCTGACCCTCATCGTCGGGGCCAAGGAGGAAGACGTCGCTCCGGTCCTTCCCATCCTCGAGTCCTTCTCCTCGAAGATCTTCTACTTCGACGCGGCTGGCGCAGGGCAGACCGCCAAGCTCTGCAACCAGGTCTCCCTTGCCGGCTGCATGGTCGGCATGGCCGATGCCCTCGCCCTCGCCGAGCAGGGCGGCCTTGACGTTTCCCGTATGCTCGAGATGGTCGGTTCCGGCATGGGCGGCTCCCGCGCGCTTACGGGCCTTGGTCCCAAGGCCCTCGAGGGAGACTACAAGCCTGGCTTCCTCGTCGAGCACTTCCGCAAGGACCTTGGCCTCGCCATTGAGCAGTCCGAGGACCTCGACATTACGCTTCCTGGTGTCGAGACTGCTTTCACGCTCTACGACATGCTCGATCAGATCGGTGGCGGCCGTCTTGGAACCCAGGCGCTCACCCTTCTCTACGCCGAGCAGGCTGACGCCGTGGCGGCGGGTCTGGACTGGGGCAAGCTAGACACCAGTGCCTTCGAGCCTGATGACCATGACCACGAGTGCTCCTGCGGCCACGACCATGGCCACGATCACGAATGCACATGCGGTCACGATCACGACGGCGACCAAGAGTGTGCCTGCGACCATGGCGACGGCTGCCATTGCGAGGAGTAGCGCGTGGGTGACGGTTTTGGCATCACTATCGTCAGCATCCTGTTCGCGGTCTTTGGCATCTTCATCGGGTTTCACCTCGGTGAAGATGCTGGAGGCCGCGTGAGGGGCACGACTGGCTTCTTCGCCGCTAATCTCGCTGCGGTTCTCGCGGGATCCTTCCTGTTCATGATTGTCTGGATGACGGGATATGTGGTTCTCGGCATGTTTGCCATCGGTGCCATCGCGGGTGCAATCGCCGGGCTTAAGTTTGGTTATGGCGAGTCGGTGGGTCCGTGGAAGTTCGTTGATCGCCTCATGACCCCTGAGGCTCGCGCTCGTGATCGGGAACGCGCCCGCGTCAAGCGTGCGGAACGCGAGCGAGCTCGCACTGGCGCGGCCGAGGCAGAGCTCATGAGCGTCGCCGACGACAAGAAGAAGGCTGGTAATCAGTCGTGAGTGAAATGGACCAATCAATCCCCGCGGCTCCTCAGGGCACGATTGCCGTGTTCATCGACTACGAGAACCTTGCTCTTGGTACTGGCAAGCGCAATCGTCGAGGCCATCAGGAGCTAGGTCCCGCGCCGGACGTCAAACGCATTCTCGAGCGCCTTGTCGAAAAGGGACGCATCGTCGTGAAGCGTGCCTATTGCGACTGGCAGCGCTTTGATGAGGCGGTAACGCCGCTGCATGAGCTGGGCATCGAGCTGATCGAGATTCCCGATCGAGCCTATACGGGCAAGAATTCCGCAGACATCCGCCTCGCCGTAGACGCCATGGAGATGTGTCTCACCAAGAACCACATTGACACCTTTGCGGTTCTCTCCGGCGACTCGGACTTCTCTCCGCTTGTCTCCAAGCTCCGAGAGTTCAACAAGACCGTGATTGGCGTGGGCATGCGCGAGGCGACGAGCACCTTGCTCACCGAGGCCTGCGACGAGTTCATCTTCTATGAGGACATCGTCTCCGCTGGCGGCGTTCCCGCCTACGAGGATCGGGTCCCGAAGGAGAAGCTCGCTTGCTATAAGCTCATGTTGGAGACCGTCGACGCCCTCCAGCGAGAGACCGACAGCATCATTCGGGCGTCGCTCATTAAGGACACCATGCGCCGTAAGCAGCCACAGTTCTCCGAGAGGAGCTATGGCTATCGTTCTTTCACGGCGCTGTTGCGCGAGGCCGCGTCGTTTGGCCTCATTGAAATTCACACCGACCCTCGAAGCGGCACCGCCGTTGTCGATGGGTTCTGCGAGTAGGGGAGGACCCGCATGACCGAGAAGACCACCACCGCGAGGTTTGGTGCTGGAAAGATTACCATGGTTGACCGCCTGATCGACGAGGTCTCTGGCCCCGTTCGTCGCGCTCGCCAGGAAGCTTCCCATACGCTCACTAGTATGCTTGCCGATGACCCCAACGCTCTTGGCGACAAGCTTCCGGCTGTTGCCGAGGCCATGGTCGACGCGCTGTTCCGTCCGGAGGCGCAGACGCGCTGGGAGGCACTTGATGCGCTCCGTTATATCGCCGATGTCGACCCCACGCTTGTCGAGGATTCCTACGAGGGCGCTGAGGCCTCGCTGTTTGATGAGAACAACTCTCGCGTTCGCGTTTCCGCCTTCTGCCTGATTGCTCGTATGGGTTCCAAATCCCCCGATGCTGCCGAGAAGGCCTGGCCTCTTCTCGACGAGGCCATCCAGTGCTATCACGGTGACCTTGGCTATCGCGATATGCTTGCCGGCATGCTTGAGTTCGTTCAGGGAGAGGCGAGCGATGAGATTAAGTCCGCCCTTGCTGAGCGCATTCGCTTTGACGCCGAGAACGGAAGGGGCTTCGTCAAGGACCGTTCTGCCGAGATCATCGCCATCGTCGACGGCAAGTAGGTTTCGGCTCTGTGAAGCCGTGCGCGCGCTTGCTTCGCCTTCAATTGTTCTTGCGTAGAATCGCTTGCGCAGCCAATAGCGGGTCGCTCCGCATAACGACGAGGGGGAATTATGGCCCATCAGGTTACGCTCATTCCTGGCGATGGCATCGGTCCTGAGATTTCTACCGCCATGCGTGAGGTCGTCGAAGCCTCTGGCGTAAGCATCGACTGGCATGTCCAGGAGGCTGGCGCCCACGTCATGGAGGAAGAGGGCACTCCGCTGCCTGAGCGCGTCCTCGATTCGATCCGCGAGACCGGCACCGCCATCAAGGGCCCGGTTACCACGCCCGTGGGTTCCGGATTCCGCAGCGTGAACGTTGCCCTGAGGCGCGCCTTCGATCTCTATGCCTGCGTGCGCCCGTGCCTCTCGATGCCTGGCGATGGTAGCCGTTATGATGGCGTCGACCTCGTAATCGTTCGTGAGAACACGGAAGATCTCTATGCGGGCATCGAGTTCGATGAGGGTAGCGAGGGCGCTCGTTCTATCATCGACGCCGTTGCCGCGCAGGGGGCCGGCACCATCAAGCCTGACTCCGCGATTTCACTTAAGCCCATCAGCGTGAGCGGATCCGAGCGCATCATTCGCTATGCGTTTGATTACGCTCGCAAGAACGGCCGCCGCAAGGTCATTGCCGTTCACAAGGCGAACATCATGAAGTGCACGGACGGCCTGTTCCTCCACACGGCCGAGCGCGTCGCTGCCGAGTACCCCGATATCGAGTTTGACAACAAGATTGTCGACGCCACGTGCATGGGCCTCGTGCAAAACCCCGCGGACTTCGATGTCATGGTCCTTCCCAACCTGTACGGCGACATCGTGAGCGACCTCTGTGCCGGCCTCGTTGGAGGCCTTGGCCTCGCGCCCGGGTCCAACATTGGCCTGAACCAGGCCATTTTCGAGGCTACGCATGGCAGTGCCCCCGATATCGCGGGTAAGGACATCGCCAACCCCACGGCAATGATTCTCTCCGCGGCGATGATGCTCGATCACCTTGGAGAGAACGAGGCGGCGCATCGCATTCGCACTGCCGTACGCGAGGTCCTCTCTGCCGGTGAGAGCGTCACTGCGGACATCAAGCGTGCCCTCACAGGCTCCACTGAGGGTTCCGTTGGGACGCGAACCTATGGTGCCGCAGTCGCAGCTCGCGTCGCAGAGCTTGCCTAGCGTCAACGTGGCGTCTCCAACATTGGGGTAGACTTGCCAAAGTATGTATGCGCGGCCGGGTTTCGCACCCGGCCGTTCGATTGATTTGGAGTTTGCAATGGATGATAAGAAGTCTTCCGATAAGCATGCCTCGCAGGGCGCGCGCTCCGGCGGTGCTAGGTTCTCGCAGGCTCCTAAGGCTGCTGCCTCTGTTCCTGTCCAGATTCTTGCCGCAGGCGTCGTCATCGCTCTCGTCGTTGGCTTGCTCGTCGGTCACTTCGTTCTCGGGGGCGGTGCGCCGTCTCCGGCGTTCCCTGGCGCCACGACGGTTTCCGAGGGCGACCTCGACCGGGTGATTGCCTCCTATACCTATAACGGCAAGACTGAGACCATCACCGTTCGCGATGCCATCGAGTCCCAGATCTCGCTCGACTCCGCCAAGGATGCGGACGGCAACTACTCGCTGCCCAACGCCGACTCCACCCTCGCTGTCGCTCGCAACCAGATTCTCGCCAAGCAGGCAGAGGCCGAGGGAATCACGGTCTCAGATGATGAGATCGGCTCCTATGCCGAGCAGATCCTTGGTACGTCCGACATTGCCTCCCTTGCGCAGCAGTACGGCTTGACCGAGGATCAGGCTAAGGAAGTCGTTCGCGAGAGCGCTGCCATGTACAAGCTCAAGGAGAAGGTCTGCAGCACTCAGGCGGGTACCATCCCCGATGCCCCCACGGCTCCCGCCGAGGGCGCGGAGGATACCGCCACGAGCGATTACGGGGCTTACATCGTCAACCTCATCGGCGACGAGTGGGATGCCACCAACAACACCTGGGCGCGCACTGACGGTCCCTACTACGAGGCCCTGAAGGACGAGACGTGGACCCCCGATTCCGCCACGTACGCTCAGGCGCAGATCGCCTATGCTGTCGCCTATAAGCAGTATGCTTCCAACGCCACGGCGTCGAGCAGCGAGTGGACTGCCTACGTGAACGGCATCCTCTCCAGTGCTTCCATCCAGATCTATACCCTGGGCGCATAAGAGAGCTGTGGACCTTATCGTAAGCAGGTGCCTGTTGGGCGAGCGTTGCCGTTACGACGGTGGCGCTCGCCCTTGCGCGTCCGTAGAGGCACTCGTGCGTTCCGTGAGGGATGGGGGAGGACGCGTCGTTCCCATTTGCCCCGAGGTTGATGGAGGTCTGACCACTCCTCGACCGCCTGCCGAAATTCTCGGAGATTCCGTTATTACCGTATCTGGGGACGACGTAACCGCAGCTTATGTGCGCGGGGCGAGGTTCGCCGCCTTTCGTGCTCGTGAGCTCTCTTCGCCGCTCGCCGTACTCAAGGCGAAGAGTCCGGCTTGTGGCTCCGGAGTCGTCTACGATGGAACCCATACAGGGAGACTCGTGAGGGGAACGGGTTTTGCGGCCCGTGCTCTCGAAAAGGAGGGGATCATCGTGGTTGATGAGAAAGTTGTCGAGGGTTGCCGTGCGAGCGTCGAGCATCCCGTTGCCATCGTCCTCGGAAGTGGTCTGGGTGCGCTCGCTGCCGCGGTCAAGCCCGTCCGTCGAATTCCGTATGCTGATATCGACGGATTCCCGGTTACGGCTCGCCCGGTTGCCGGACACACGTTTGAGGCGACGGTCGGCACCATTGATGGAGTGCCCGTCGTCGTGTATCCGGGCCGCGTCCACCTGTATCAGGGCTATGATCCGGCCCAGGTGACCTCGCTTGTGCGTCACGCCTATAAGCTCGGTTGTCGCGACATCATCTTTGCCTGCGCGACGGGCGCCATTGCAGGGCGTGCCCATGTGGGCCTTGGCCTGATCACGGACCACCTCAACCTTACGGGCACGAATCCCCTTATCGAGGACGAGGACCTTGCCTGCGTCGAGTCGCCCTTCGTTGGCATGACGGATGTCTACACGCCCTATCTGCGCAGTCTTGCCGCTGGCGTCGCCGCGGATAACGGCATCGACCTCCAACAGGGCGTTTATGCTGGCCTTCTTGGACCTTGCTTTGAGACTGGCGCCGAGGTCGCCATGCTCGGCAGCCTGGGAGCCTCCTATGCGGGCATGTCCCTTGTCTGCGAGGCTATCATGGCTCATGCCCTCGGCATGAACGTCCTTGGCGTCACCCTCGCTGCCAACATGGCTGGCGAGGCCGGCGTCACGCACGAATCCGTTCTTAAGGTCGCCCACGATCACGAGAATGACTTCGAGACCCTCATTCGCGGAGTCCTCGCTCGCCTCAAGTAGGGAGGGGCTTGTGCCTTTGTACCGGTAGTCTTTTTGATTGAGCCGCACCTTGCTGGGCCGCCTTGGCAAAAAGCCGAGGCGGCCTTTTTCTCGTTGATTCCTTGGGACAATCTTCGGTTTTTGCTGGGACGATCTCCGGTATTTCTGAAGCAATCCCCGGTTTTGCTAGGGCGATCTCCGGATTATGGCTCTCAGTCTTCGGCATAACCAAATGTAAAAAAACAAACGGTTCACCACGGTTGACTCATGCAAAAGTTAAGCACATACTACTCAAATTAGTTATGGAGTTAGTTGGGGACAACTTTTGGTTAGAGGAGCAGCTATGGTTGCAGCGTCAGTCGCACAGCTTCCGTTTGCCATTGCACGCGAGGGCGAAGACGTCCGCGTCGTGAGGGTCAGCGGCACCACCGAAATGCGACGTCACCTCGAGAACCTTGGATTTGTCGAGGGTGCCGTGGTCAGGGTCGTTACCCAGGGCGGTGCTTCGGGGTCCATCGTGAGGGTTAAGGGAGCCCAGCTTGGTCTCGATCGCACAATCTGCATGCACGTGTTCGTTTGCTAATTCGTCTATTCGCTCGCTTGGGTTACGCGTTACGTCAGACGAATTCGCATCTAGTTGTCGTTTCAGGTCGGCTTGCCGGCAGAGAGAGGAAGAGAGGGAACAGGTGACTACGCTTAAGGACATACCAGTTGGGTCGTCTTGCACGGTGAAGGCACTCACTGGTGTCGGGGCCGTGAAGCGCCGCATCATGGACATGGGCATCACCAAGGGCGCCAAGGTGAAGGTCGTAAAGGTCGCCCCGCTCGGTGATCCGCTCGAGCTCAACGTTCGTGGCTACGAGCTCTCCATCCGCAAGGATGAGGCCGAGAAGGTCGAGGTCGAGCCCGAGTAAGCGGGGATCGGCTTGGTGCCAGCTATGCTCCGCACGAGCGGAGAGGCGCGGTCTCGAGGGGATCTCCGTGCCCATCTGAAAAGGTCCGGCATAAGGGACCAGGGGGCCGACCCCGCCCCCAGCAACACATCAGGAAAGGGAGTCATGGAAGACCGCATGTATATCGCGCTCGCAGGTAATCCGAACTGCGGCAAGACCACGCTGTTCAACGCCCTCACCGGATCGAACGGCTATGTGGGAAACTGGCCTGGCGTCACCGTTGAGAAGAAGGAGGCCAACTGGAGGAAGGAAAAGCAGATTACCTTCACCGACCTCCCCGGCATCTACTCGCTTTCTCCGTACTCTCCTGAGGAAGTCGTCTCGCGTGACTATCTCATCAAGAACCGCCCATCTGCCGTTATCGACCTCGTCGATTCGACGAACCTCGAGCGCAACCTCTATCTCGCGACCCAGATTCTCGAGTGCGGCCTTCCCGTCGTTCTCGGCCTGAACATGCTCGACCTTCTCGAGAAGAGCGGCGACCGCATTGACGTGTCCGCCCTCTCTCGCGAACTTGGCTGTGAGGTCGTCCAGGTATCTGCCCTGCGCGAGACGAACGTCGACGACCTCGTCAACAAGGCCATCGAGGCTGGCAAGGCGGGTGCTGCTCCGGCTCCTGCCCGCGTCTTCTCCGACGATGTCGAGGCGGCGCTTGCCAAGATCGAGAAGGGCATCGCTGGCAAGTGCGACGTTTCGCTGAACCGCTGGTTTGCCATCAAGGTGTTCGAGCGCGACGCTGCCGCCATCGAGCCCCTCGGCCTTTCGAATGCCGAGCTCGAGGCCTTCGAGGCTGACATCAAGGCCGTCGAGACCGCTCGCGATGATGACGCCGAGTCCATCATCACTTCCGATCGTTATGAGTGGATCGCGCGCGTCATGGACGCTTGCGTCGTGAAGGCTCCGAAGAAGCTCACCACCTCCGAGAAGATCGACAAGGTCGTCACTAACCGCGTTCTCGGCCTGCCGATCTTCGTCGTCGTGATGTTCCTCGTCTACTACATCGCCATCTCCACCGTAGGCACCGCTGGTACCGACTGGGTGAACGACAACCTCTTCTCTGACGGCTTCTTCGTCAACTCTGCCGGCCAGGAGCAGTACGAGGCCGATGCCGAGGAGTTTGCCGATAACCACTACGGTGATCAGATCTCCGGCTTTATTGCCGCTGCCGAGGATGACGGCGTCGTGACCGAAGACGGTGCGACCGAGGTCTCCGACGCTGTCGACGCCCTTGCGGAAGACCCTGAGGACGCCGATTCCGAGGCCATCGTTGACGGCTTCGTTGCCTCTGCCGCCGACGTGACCGCGAAGGACGTTGTGATCACCGATGAGGACGGCAACGACACCGAGGACACCATCCCCGCCGTCACGGCCGATCACTTCCTTGCTGCTGTCGATGCGCAGTCTGAGGAGCCCGATCCCGCGGACTACGACGGTTACGTTCCCTCCATTCCCGGTGCCGTCGAGGGCTGGCTTGATGACGCGGGTGCGTCTGATGCGGTCAAGTCCCTCGTCATCGACGGCGTCATCGGCGGCGTTGGCTCCGTGCTCGGCTTCATCCCGCAGATGTTCGTCCTGTTCGTTCTCCTTTGCTTCCTTGAGGACTGCGGCTACATGAGCCGTGTCGCCTTCGTCATGGACCGCGTCTTCCGCCGCTTTGGCCTTTCCGGTAAGTCCTTCATCCCGATGCTCGTGAGCTCTGGTTGCGGCGTTCCTGGCGTCCTCGCCACCAAGACCATCGAGAACGAAAAGGACCGTCGCATGACGGCCATGCTCACCACGATGATTCCGTGCGGAGCCAAGCAGCCGATCATCGCCCTCGTCATGGGCGTCCTCATCGGCGGTTCTGACGGTTGGTGGATCGCCCCGATGTTCTACTTCCTCGGCGTTGCCGCAATCATCATCTCCGGCATCATGCTGAAGAAGACCAAGGCCTTCGCTGGCGAGCCCACCCCGTTCGTCATGGAGCTGCCGTCCTACCACTTCCCGTCCATCAAGTCTTGGTGGCTCCACATTTGGGAGCGTGTCAGCGCGTATATCAAGAAGGCCGGTACGATCATCTTCGCCGCTGCCGTCGTGGTGTGGTTCCTCTCTAACTTTGGCTTTGACAATGGCGCGTTCGGCTTCCTGGCCGACGGCGACGTCGAGAAGTCCCTCCTGAAGGTCATTGCCGGTTCCATCTCCTGGCTCTTCGCCCCGCTTGGCGCCGACAACTGGATGGCCACCGCCGCCTCCATCAACGCGCTCATCGCCAAGGAGAACCTGGTCTCGACCTTCGGAGTCCTGTTTGGTCTTGGTGATGCCACCGAGAACTCCCTCTCCATGTGGAGCGGCTTCGCTGGCATGTTCACGGATGCTTCCGGCATCATGCACGCCGGCGCCATGTGCGCGTTCGTTGCCTTCAACATGCTCGACGCTCCGTGCTTTGCCGCTATCGGTACGATTCGCAAGCAGATGGATGACCCCAAGTGGTTCTGGTTCGCCATTGCCTACCAGTGCGGCTTCGGCTGGGTTGTTGGCCTCATCATCAACCAGCTCTGGGAGCTCGCTGTTCTGGGTAACTTTGGCTTCTGGACCGTCGTGGCCTTCGTCGCGCTTGCTGGAATCCTGTTCATGCTCTTCCGTCCCGCTCCCAAGTACGACGGCAAGGACGAGCATATCCTCGATTCCCTGTCTGAGGCCGAGGCGTCGCTGTAGCGGCTAGGGTATGGCTGGCGACGTTCGAGACTCTTAGCAGCTAGTTCATCGCTCAGATTGAAACTCGCTCGTCATGTGCTTTGTGTAAGGGGCTGTGTGCCGCGATGCCGGTGCGCAGCCCCTTTGTTCCGTTCGTGCGAGCGAGTGACGCAATCGAACCCTCTCGAATGACGTTTATTGCCGCGCGCGAATACGGCTTGGGCGGCGGGTATCATGAACCGTAGCCTGATGATTTGGGAGGTTGCATGGGAAACGTCAAGGTTGGCATCATCGGAGCGATGGATTCCGAGGTCGAGCTGCTTAAGAGTAAGGTCGAGGACGCGACGGAGCACGACGTCGCGGGGCTGGTATTCGTCGAGGGCGTCATTGACGGGGTTTCCGTCATCGTCGTCAAGTGCGGCGTTGGCAAGGTGAACGCGGCCATGTGTGCCCAGGTCCTTGTTTCCCAGCTTGGCGCCACCTGCGTCATCAATACGGGCGTCGCTGGCTCCCTCGACAATAACATTGAGGTGGGCGACATCGTCGTCTCTACGGATGCCGTCGAGTACGACATGGACGTGACGCCCCTCGGCTACAAGCCTGGCGAGCATCCTGACCTGCATATGGTTGCTTTCGAGGCGGACCGCTCCATTCGCGAGGACGTGCTATCCGCGGCTAGGGCGCTCGACGACGTGAATGTCTTTGAGGGTCGTGTCTGCTCCGCGGACAGGTTCATCGCCTCAGCTGAGGCCAAGGCTCGAATCACCTCGCAGTTTGGCGGTATGTGCTGTGAGATGGAGGGCGCGGCAATCGCCCACGTCTGTTATGTGGCTGGCGTTCCGTACGTTGTCGTCCGCGCCATTTCAGATAAGGCCGACGGCTCTGCGAGTGTTTCCTATCCGGAGTTCGAGGCGGCAGCGGCCAAGCACTGCGCTAGTGTCGTTCTTACGGCGCTCCCTCTCATTGCTAGGTAACGGCACGAGGACACTCGCTTCAATCCTTTGGCGCCCCGATGGTTCGATGAGCCTCGGGGCGCTGTTTTGTCTCTTGTGTTTCTTGACTGCTGCCTGGCTTGAGGTGTGGAAACGCTACCAACAGACACGTTCGACGAGGCGAGTGAGCACCGCTTGGGCTCGGCGCACATCCCCGTGGGGCACGTATTCGTTGGGCTTATGGGCAAGCGCGAGCGATCCCGGCCCATAGCTCATGCAATTGTGATTCTGGCACGTGCCCGCTATGACCGCGGTGTCGGTATAGCCGGTGAAAATGCCAACTTTCGCGGAAGTACCCGTTATGTCGGCGGTTGATTCGAGCAGCTCGGCCAGTAGGGGAGAGGCGGGGTCACGCTCGACGGCAGGGCGGTCCCCGGTGATGACGAATGATCCGTGGCAGCCCTCCACCTCATTCTCGGCAGCTGCAATCGCGTCTTTGACGATCTTCGACGCTGCCTGCGTGTCGCAGGGTGGGACCAGCCTCATGTCAATCCAAACCTTGCACGAGTCGGGGACGACATACGGGCGATAACCGCCTTCGATCTGTCCAAACGTCACCGTTGATCGGCCAAGCTCGTCATGCACGGGCTGGCTGGCAATCTCTCGGCGTATGTGACTGATGGCTATCGCCATGGCGGCGATGGCGTCCGCTCCTTTCCACGGCTGGCTCGCGTGAGCGGTTACTCCCTGCATGGTAAGTTCGAACCACGTGCGCCCCTTGTGAGCGACCTGGATTTGTGAGTCGGTTGGCTCGGTGTCAACAACCCATTCCGAGGTGCCGACCCAGCCCTGTTTGATGGCGGCTTCGACGCCGCGCATGAAGTCTTCCTCGTCGACGCTGCAGATGAGCGAGAGCCCTCTCCGTGGAAGCTTGCCGGTCCTCGCCATTTTGTCGAGCGTAGCTTCGAAAGCGACCATAGCGCTTGCGAGGCCGCTCTTCATGTCGCATGCCCCGCGGCCATAGAGGCGGTCGTCGCGAATGAGCCCAGAAAGCGGGTCAATGCCGTCGTTCCAACCGTCTCCGAGCGTCACGGTATCCATATGGCAGATGAAGACGAGGCGGGGTTCATCAGTTGCGCCTGGGATGGTCGCCATGAGTTCCGTGCGCCCCGGGAGGACCTCGAGCTCATCGATTGAAACTCGTGACGCGAGCGATTCGGGGAGGTTTTCGATTCTCTGACGTAGCAAGGTTCTGATGTGACGCTCGATCTCGCCTTCATAGGCCCCAGGATCGGAGCTGTCGATTTGTACGAGCTTGCGTGCGAGCTCCCAGGCAGCATCTTCGTTTGACTCCATGGCTCCTCCTTAGGTATGTCTGATGCCATGGTAGGCCTAGCCTGCGTTTAGGGTGATGTGGCTATGCATTATTTTGCCTGTGCGTGCGGGGAGAGCCTTGTCCGGCATCATCAAATCGTCGAGTCAGCCTCCGGGTACGTGGTTGCATTGTTCTTTTGCGCAACAACGGTTGCTTGTAGACATACCGTTCACAGACCGCTATTCGTAAGCGCATATAACGTTCGCTAACATTCTGTACGGCAACCAAACCATGTGTCATTGGACGATGACTCACGGCAGCTGCCGGATAAGCAGTCTCTGCCGTTGCGCCCTTGGCGCGATTCAGTGCCGTCTGTAGATGAGGGAGGCTAAGCGCCCATGGAGGATACGCACGATCAGTCATTGCCGCGGACGTTCGAGGAGTTCAATGAACAGCGCAAGGCAAGCTTCATTCGCGTTAAGGACTTCAAGCAGGCCGGTAATCGCCTTGTCGGCTACCTTTGCAGCTATACGCCGCTCGAGATCGTGGACGCCGCGGGAGCTGCGGGCGTTTCCCTCTGTGGCACGTCTGACGAGGTGATACCCGAGGCGGAGAAGGTCCTTCCCGCCAACCTCTGCCCTCTCGTCAAGTCGACGTTTGGCTTCGCGTACTCTCAGAAGTGTCCGTTCACACATTTCAGCGACATCATCATCGCCGAGACCACATGCGACGGGAAGAAGAAGATGTACGAGCTTCTGAACGACCTCAAGGAGACGTATGTCCTCCACCTTCCCCAGAGCCGAGACCGCGGCTACGAGCGTGATGGCTGGTACGAGGAGTGCCGTCTCCTAAAGGAGCGCCTCGAGGACCTCTATGACGTCACGATTACGGATGATGACCTGAGGGCTGCCGCGGTGAGGCGCAACCGTCTCCGCGCCGCAAAGCTCGCGATGTATGGCCTCCAGGCATGCGAGCCTCCCGTCATGAGCGGCGTTGAGCTCATGAGCACGATGTTTGCGGGCACGTTTAACTTCGATGTCGACGCCTATATCGAGAAGCTCGAGACCGTGACTGCTGATCGTCGCGCTGCTTACGAGGCCGGCGAGCGTCCGATCCCGGTGGACGCGAAGCGCATTCTTCTCACGGGCTGTTCCGTGGGCGGCGTCATCAACAAGATTGGCCACACTATCGAAGCGAACGGCGGGGTCGTCGTCTGCATGGACGATTGCTCCGGCGAGCGTACGGCTCGCATGATGGTGGACGTTGACGCGCCTGACATCCTGCGCGCCATCTCTGACCGCTATCTCCAGATCAATTGTTCCGTCATGACCCCCAACGAGGGCCGCATGGAGAACACGCTGGCGATGTGCGAGAAATACCACGTCGATGGCGTTATCGAGAGTGCGCTCTCCGCATGCCATACGTTCAACGTCGAGAGCGCCCGCATGCAGGCGGCTGTCGAAAGCGCTGGTACCCCCTACATGAAGATTGAGACCGACTTCTCCAAGGGCGACCAGGGGCAGATCGACACGCGCATTGCCGCGTTCATCGAGACTCTCTAGGGGCGGGGCATGTTCGGGATCGGAATAGACATTGGGTCCACGGCAACGAAGCTCGCCGTCATCGATGGCGGTGGGGACACGCTCTTTACGAGGCAGATGCCCACGGGTTTTTCGAGCGTGGACGCCTCGGACCGTGCTCTCGAGGAGCTCCGAGTAGTTGGCTTTGATCCAGCTGATCCCGAGACGCGCGTGGTTGCGACCGGATACGGACGCATAGCCGTTCCGTATGCCGACAAGGTCATTACGGAGATAACCTGTCATGGCGTGAGTGCCGTGAGACTCTTCGGGCCCGAAGGTACCGTTATCGATGTCGGAGGCCAGGATACCAAGGTGATCACGCTTCGTGGCGGCCGCGTCGCCAAGTTCGCGATGAACGATAAGTGCGCTGCCGGTACGGGGCGTTTCCTCGAAATCATGGCTGACAGGCTTGGCGTCTCGCAGGAAGTGCTCTCGCGTCTGGCTGCCGAGGGTGAGCCGACGAAGATTTCGAGTATGTGCACCGTCTTCGCGGAGTCCGAGGTAATCAGCATGATTGGTCGAGGGGAGCCTCGCGCAAACATTGCGAATGGCGTCTTGGATAGCGTGTTGGGACGAGTTGCGGCGCTCGCTGGACAGGGTTCGGGCGTCCCATACTTCCTCACCGGTGGCCTTTGCGAGAATGACTATTTCGTCACCCAGCTTGGGGAGAGGCTTGGGGCTTTGGTCACGACATGCCCGCAGGCAAGATCCGCAGGCGCGCTTGGTGCCGCCGAGCGAGCGCTTGCCCTTGTTGGGTAGATAAGGCGTAATCGATTCGGGTGTAAGCCCGACAACTGGGTTGGAGACATCATGGACATGACGGGAGTCAAGCTTACCGAGCTCGTTGAGGCCGCTGGATGCGCTGCGAAGCTCGCGCCAGGGTACCTTTCACAGGTCCTCACGGACTTGCCTCGCGTCGCAAGTGACAAGCTGGTTGTCGGCTTCGACTCTTCTGATGACGCCTACGTCTATGACCTCGGCGACGGTAGGGGGCTCGTGGGGACGACGGATTTCTTCCCCCCGATGGTCGATGACCCGTTTCTCTTTGGTCAGGTGGCGGCAGCAAACGCCCTCTCTGACGTATGGGCCATGGGTGGCAAGCCCGCGCTTGCGCTTAACCTCCTCTGCTTTCCCAATTGCCTCGGCCTTGAGGTGGCGGGGAAGATTCTTGCCGGAGGTGCCGACAAGTGCCGTGAGGCGGGTGTGATCGTCGCCGGGGGTCACTCCATCAATGACCACGAGCCTAAGTTCGGCCTTGCCGTTACGGGTTTCGTGGACCTCGATCACCTTCTCGCGAATGCTGGCGCTCGCGAGGGAGACGTACTCGTGTTGACGAAGGCCCTCGGCACCGGTGTCCTCACAACCGCCTACAAGGGTGGGATTCTCGACGAGGATGGCGTCCGCGTAGCGACCGACTCTATGATCACGCTCAACAAATACGCCGCCGAGGCCCTCGACGGCCTCCCCGCGCATGCGGCGACCGACGTTACGGGCTTCTCGCTCATGGGCCATGGCTGTGAGATGGCGGAGGCGAGCGACGTCACGCTCGAGATATGGGCCGCACGCGTGCCGCTGCTTGCACGGGCGCGGGAAATGGCGGCAATGGGTCTCATCCCCGCCGGCGCCTACCGCAACCGCGACTTCTTTGGCCCTCGCGTCGAGGTGGAGCCCGATGTCCCGCTTGACCTCGCGGACGTCTTGTTTGACCCGCAGACCTCCGGCGGCCTTCTTGTCGGCATGCCCGAGGAGGAGGCCGGGGGATATGTTGCCCGCCTGAAGGAACTTGGACAGCCGGCTGCGGTGATAGGCCGTGCGGTTGCGCGCGGAGAACGTTCCGTCCACGTTACGATGTAGATTCGCTTCGAGAAAGGAAGCTCAAATATGTCTGAGAACAAGCTCGTCATCGATGCTCGCGGAGACGCCTGCCCCATACCTGTCGTCAAGACGCTGAAGGCGCTCGGCGCGCTCGGCGGAGCTGGTGTGGTCGAGACCATCGTCGATAACAAGATTGCCGTCGAGAACCTCTCCCGCATGGCCACCTCCAAGGGTTGCGCCAGCAGCTTCGAGCGGACGGGCGACAAGGAGTGGCACGTCGTTACTACGGCGAGCGGTGCCGTTGAGGTGTCCGCGGGCGAGCCCGAGGCCGTTACCTGCGCTGCTCCGGCGGACAACGTAGTCGTCCAGATCACGAGTGATGCCATGGGCACGGGCGATGACGTCCTGGGCAAGAAGCTGCTCAAAAGCTTCGTCTTCTCTCTGACGCAGCTGCCGCGTCTGCCCAAGACCATCCTGCTCTACAACGGCGGCGCTCATCTCTCCTGCGAGGGTTCGGATTCGCTCGAGGACCTCAAGAACCTCGCTGATGACGGCGTCGAGATTCTCACCTGCGGCACCTGCCTCGATTTCTATGGCATCACCGACAAGCTTGCCGTTGGCGAGGTTACCAACATGTACGTGATCACCGAGAAGCTCGCTGGTGCATCCGTGGTCGTGAGGCCCTAGTGCCGCGCGTTCCGAGGCCCGCTCTCGTTGTGGCGTTTCCCACGACGGCGGCCGCCATGAGCTGCGAGGAGCTTTGCCAGTCTCAGGGCCTGCCCGGGCGGATGATTCCCGTTCCCGGCCAGGTCTCCGCTGGCTGTGGGCTTGCTTGGAAGGCGGCGCCAGAGGATCGCGCCCTTCTCGAGCCCGCCCTCTCTGGGGCGGGCGTTCCCGTTGAGGGGTTCTTCACGGTTGAGCTGCTTGAATTCGTGAGGGAGTAAGGGCCTGCCTGGGCATGGCCTTTGGAGGACGACGCCATGATTTATCTCGATAACGCTGCCACGACGATGCGAAAGCCGCGAGAGGTTGTCGACGCTGTGGCAACTGCCATGGGTACGCTCGGCAACGCCGGGCGTGGGGCGAGCTCAAGTGCCATGGGTGCCGCTCGCACTATTCATGAGTGCCGAGAGCGCGTGGCGAGGCTTCTTGGCTGCCCAAGGGCCGATCACGTTGCCTTCGCCCCCAACTCGACGGCGGCCCTCAACTGCGCCATCAATGGCCTGGTGGGCGAGGGCGACCGCGTGGTGACCACGGTGCTTGAGCATAACTCGGTCCTTCGTCCACTGAATAGGCTCGCGGCCGAGCGTGGCGTCCTCGTTGAGCACGTGGGTTGCGATGAGTTCGGACGCCTGGACATGGAGGAGCTTGAGCGCCTTGTCGTTTTGGGGACGCGAGCCGTCATCGTGACCGGAGCCTCAAACGTCACCGGCAACGCTGTGGATGTCGCGCGTGTCTCTCGCATCGCGCACGCAGTCGGGGCCGTTTGCATCGTTGACGCCTCGCAAAGCGCGGGTATCATCCCCATCGACATGGTCGGGCAGGGGTTGGACGTAGTCTGTTTCACCGGTCACAAAGCGCTGATGGGTCCCCAGGGGACGGGGGGTCTTGCTGTGGCCGAAGGCCTCGACGTTCGCCCTTGGAATGTGGGCGGCACTGGCGTGCATAGCTTTGACCCAATGCAACCCGAGGACTGGCCCACGCGCCTCGAGGCGGGTACCCTCAACGGGCATGGCCTAGCCGGTCTCGCAGCGGGCCTCGAGTTCCTTGATGCCAACGGAGGCGTCCAGGCGATGGGCGAGCACGAGGTAGCCATGGCGCGGCGTCTGTATGAGGGCGTGAGCGATATCGAAGGCGTGACCGTCTACGGCGATTGGGAGAACTTCTCGTCTGGCGAGTCTCCTCTCCGCGCGGGTGTCCTATCCCTCAACGTCGGAGACATCTCGTCCGCCGACGTGTCGGACATGCTTATGCAGGGCTGGGGCATCGCGACGCGCCCGGGCGCCCACTGCGCGCCTCTCATGCATGAGGCGCTCGGCACGCGTGAGCAGGGTGTGGTTCGCTTTTCCACGAGTTGGTTCACTACGCAGGATGAGATAGACACGGCGATCGAGGCCGTTCGAGAGATTGCGCAAGGCTAACTGCGTTCCGTGTGGTTTAGCGGCGCCAACACATCGCCTGCTCGCTAGTGTTTGGGCTAACGGGCAGGCGATGCGCCATCGCGGGCTGATGTCATCGTCTAGCTACCGGATCTCTGCGAGGTCGTGTCTGCGGATGCTGCCCGCGAGCATGGGTACCTTCATGCCCATGGCGATGAGCTCCTCGTAAAAGGCGTGAGCAGCTTCAATTGTCTCAGGGCTTTCTGCTTGGTTGACTATGATCAGGTTTGGGTCTACGGCACCCCTCCTGGCCTCCGTGGCAAGATGCCGAGCGAGAAGCTCTGGCGTAACCACATCATTCTGCTCGCACCCCGAGTTCTCGCAGAAGAGCTCTGCCCTATGAACGGTTTGTGCCACGGGCCTGCCAAAGGCGCTTGCACCAACGACCATGATCGTCAGGTCGCTGCCCCCCGGAATGACGGGCTCGTGATTGCTGTGTGCTTTGACGGGCATGTGCCTCGAGCCATCTGCTTCGACGAGTACGAAGTCTGCGAGGCTTGCGAGATCTTGCGGTGCGATCCGCGAGGAAGCCAGTTTGCCCGCATTTCTCGCTTCGTGAGCGGGCGTGCCAACGCAGATGACTCGTTGGGCCTTGACCTGGCGGGCGACCTCAAACTCGTCAGCGGAAACAACGGTGTCGATGCCGCTGAAGGGTAGGAAATGGGTCGTTGTGGCGAGGATTACGGTCTTTCCCTCGGCGACGAGCTCATCCGCAAGTGAGCGCAGCAGCGTCGTCTTGCCACCTCCGCCGATGACGGACCAAATTGTGCCGTTCGCATGTCGATTCGGCGCGCTCGCAGTGCTTTTGATGCCACGATAACAATTCATTAGCAACCCTAACTCAAAGTTGGTATACCGTTGTTGTCGTATGATGACTACGCTTTGCCATAGCGGAAAACTGCTTACCATTGTGGTTGTCTTTGGGGAACGGTGAGTTACATGCTCGTTGAGATTCGGGGAGCGGGGGATATCGCTACCGGCATCGCGCTTCGCCTGAGGCGCGCCGGGTGCAAGGTCGTCATGTGCGACATTGCGGTCCCCACTTCCATCCGCCGTACCGTCTGCTTTTCTGAGGCCATCCGCCTTGGCTCGTGTGAGGTCGAGGGTGTTTGCGCTCGTCTTGCCAGCTCCTGCGCGGAGGCTCGTTCGATCGTCGTCGGCGGCGACGTCGCAGTTCTCGTCGACCCTGAGGGCGAGAGCATTTCGGAGCTGAAGCCTCAGGTTGTCGTCGATGCCATCCTCGCCAAGAAGAACCTCGGCACGAAACGGTCCATGGCTCCGTATGTTATTGGCGTTGGCCCGGGCTTTTATGCAGGCAAGGATTGCGATGCAGTCGTCGAGACCAATCGAGGGCATTTCCTCGGCCAGGTCATCTGGGATGGTCCAGCTGCCCCCAACACCGGTATCCCTGGCGTCATCGCTGGTCATTCTGCGGACCGCGTGCTGCGCGCTCCCGCAGACGGCGTCTTTGAGCCGGTCCTCCAGATTGGCGACGTCGTGCGCGCCGGCCAGGTTGCCGCAACCGTGTCCGGCGTTCCCATGACTTGCACTATCAACGGTGTCCTGCGTGGCCTTCTCCAGGAGGGCGTTGAGGTGACGGCGGGCATGAAGTCCGGCGACATCGACCCGCGTTGTGAGCGCTCGCACTGTTTCTCCTCGTCTGACAAGGCCCGCGCCGTTGGTGGGGGCGTGCTCGAGGCGATTTGCATGCTCACCTCGAGGTTGGAGGGTTAGGGATGGAAGGCATCTCTCTTCTCCGCCGCGAACTTGCGGAGCTTGAGGCCGGAAGGCCCGTTGCCGAGGCCGTCGTGCTATCTACTTCGGGGTCGGCCGCCCGCGCCGCCGGCGCCCGGATGGTGCTTCTCGAGGACGGTTCCTTTCTGGGGACGGTTGGCGGTGGCTCTCCCGAGCTCGAAAGCCAGAGGCTCTGCCACGACGTGCTTTCTGGCAAGCCCGCCCTGCGAATGAACTTCAAGCGAGGTGTGGTTGATATCGCCTGCGGGGGCTCTCAGCTCATCGGCATTCGCCGTCTATCGTCTCGCGACATCCCGGCGCTTGAGGCCGCTATCGAGTCCGCCGACGCGGGGACACCTGTCGAGCTTGTCGTTGATTGGTCCGCCTCCGTCCCCGTCGCTGCCGTTGGGGGGTCCGCAGGGGCTGATTCGACTCCGCGAATGGAGGGCGACTGCTATCTCGAGCCCGTGGTGTGCGCTCCCCGTTGCGTCATCTTTGGCGGGGGACACGTCGGCAGGGCGCTCGTGCCGGCACTCGCCGCGATCGATTTCGACGTCGTGGTTGTTGACGACCGTCCGGAGGTGGCACGCGTCGAGAACTTTCCGGCCGCCTCGAGTGTCATCCTCGGCGATTTCAAGGATATTTCTGCGAGCGTCACGGTTGGTGATCGCGATTACGTCGTTGTCATGACTCATGGGCACGCGGCTGACGAAGACGTCGTCTCACAAGTAGTCGAGGCCCATCCGCTTTATCTCGGCTGCATGGGTAGCAGGAACAAGAGACGAGTCCTCGAAGACGTGCTCACCTCGCGTGGCGTCTCTGCGGATGAGGTCGCTGCCGTCGATCTTCCCATTGGCCTGCCTATTGGTGCTGTGACTCCCGCGGAAATTGCGGTTTCAATTGCCGCAAAGATGATCGAAGTCCGTTCGGGCCATCGTGTTTCTCGGGCGATGGGCTGCCCCAGCTACCTGTAAGAAGGGTCTCATTGCACGACAACCGTAGCGTCGTGCGTAAACATGGCGACCGTTGTGTATTTCGCAAAACAACGAATCGCATAGATTGCCCACGGAACGCACGGCTGAAAGGAAAGATCTTCATGAAATCCATCACTCGCAAGCAGGCAATCGCTTCTATCGGGGCGGGTGCCGCTGCCGTCGCTGGCCTCGGGCTCGCCGGATGTGGCAGCTCTGGCCCCGCCGCGGCGACGTCCGCTGCGTCTGACGAGAAGCTCATCGTCTTTGCCGCGGCAAGCATGACCGAGAGCCTCACCAAGGCGACTGAGTCCTTCTCGAAGGACGCTGGCACCGAGGTTAGCTTCAACTTCGATTCCTCCGGTACCCTGAAGACCCAGATTCAGGAAGGTGCCGAGTGCGACGTCTTCATCTCCGCCGGACAAAAGCAGATGAACCAGCTCGATGCCACCGCAGACCCCGAGGTCAACACCGAGGGCCTTGATCTTATCGAGTCCGATACGCGCTTCAACATTCTTCAGAACGAGGTCACACTCGTTGTCCCCGAAGGCAATCCCAAGGGCATCCAGAACTTCGAGGACCTTGCTGACCACCTCACGGCTGGCGACGTCAAGCTCGCCATGGGTAACTCCGATGTTCCCGTTGGACAGTACACCCAGAAAATTTTGAAGTACTTCAACCTCAACGAGGACGAACTCGCGGATTCTGGCGTGATCACCTATGGTACTAACGTCAAGGAGGTAGCGACCCAGGTATCCGAGGCGGCTGTCGACTGTGGCGTCATCTACCGCACCGATGCGGTATCTGCAGGCCTCACGGTCGTCGATTGCGCTACCAAGGATATGTGCGGCGAGGTCGTCTATCCGATCGCCATCGTCAAGGGCACGAAGCACGAGGACGCCGCCAAGTCCTATCTCGAGTTCCTCAAGGGCTCAGAGGCCTCCGCTTGCTTCGAGGAGGTCGGCTTCAAGCCGCTGTCCGCGTAATTGTCGATAGGATCTGAGCCATGGATTGGTACCCGCTTATAAACTCGCTGCGCATCGCTGCCGTCTCGACGGTGGCCGTGTTCTTCCTGGGTCTCGGTGCGGCGTGCGTGATCGCGAAGCTTCCCAGAACGGTAAGGGCCCTGCTCGATGTGGTGCTCACGCTTCCACTCGTCTTGCCGCCGACCGTCGTCGGGTACCTGCTCCTGCTCGTTCTCGGACCCAGGCGTCCCGTCGGCGCCTGGGTGCTCGAGGTCTTTGGGGTTCGTCTCACCATGACGTGGTACAGCGCGATCTTCGCGTGCGTCGTCGTTGCCTTTCCCCTTATGTATCGAACGGCTCGCGGCGCCTTCGAGGCCTATGACAAGACCTTGACGCACGCCGCGCTCACCCTCGGCAAGAGCCGCACGTGGGCGTTCTGGCGGGTCCAGGTTCCCGGCTGCGCCCAGGGCATTCTCGCGGGGGCGGTCCTCGCGTTCGCGCGTGCCCTCGGCGAGTACGGGGCCACGGCCATGGTTGCGGGATACACGCCCGGCCAGACCGCAACGGTCTCCACGACCGTCTATCAGCTGTGGCGCACGGGTGATGACGCGCTTGCGTTTCGATGGGTGCTCGTCAACATCGCCATATCGGCCGTTGTCCTTCTCGCTATGAACTGGCTTGAGGGTAGGGCCCGTACGCAGGGGAGGCGGGCATGAGCCTTTTCGTTGACATCACAAAACGCCTTGGCGACTTCGTCCTCGACGTGTCCTTCAGCGCGGATGACCCGAGCGAGACGCTTGCGATTCTCGGTGCGTCCGGCTGCGGCAAGAGCGTGACGCTCAAGTGTATCGCCGGTATCGAGCGCCCTGACAAGGGCCGTATCGTTTTGAACGGTCGCGCGCTGTTTGACTCGGAAGCGCGCGTTGACGTGCCGGTGCAGGATAGGCGCGTGGGCTATCTCTTTCAGAACTACGCGCTGTTCCCGACGATGACGGTCCTCGACAATGTCATGGCGGGCGCGCGAGGAGGATCTCGCAACGAGCGCCGCGAGAGGGCTTTGGAGCAGATTCGAGCCTTCCGCTTGGAGGGCCTCGAGGGCTTGCGTCCGGCCGAGCTGTCTGGTGGCCAGCAGCAGCGTTGCGCCCTCGCGCGCATCATGGCGAACGATCCGGAGCTCCTCCTTCTCGACGAACCCTTCAGTGCACTTGACGGTTACCTGCGCTGGCAGCTCGAGCTCGAGCTCACAGACACGCTTCGCGCGTTTCCCGGGGGCGTGGTGTTCGTCACGCACAGCCGTGACGAGGTGTATCGCATGAGCCAGCGCGTTTGCGTGTTCGACCATGGCAAGAGCGGTCGCACGGTGCCCACCCGCGAGCTGTTCGATACCCCCGCGACTCTGGCGGAGGCCCTCATCAGCGGTTGCAAGAACGTGAGTGCGGCGTCGCCGGTGGGAGAGACTTCCCTTGCCTGCGCAGACTGGGGCGTTACGCTTGATTGCGCACGTCCGGTCGGGGGCTGCGACCACGTTGGCCTCCGCGCGCACTTCCTAAGGGTCGTCGAGGCTGATGGTCGAGCTGTGGATACCCTTGGTGACGCGCCCACGGGGTTTGGGAGTGTGGCCGCGCCAAATCGCGGCGAGCTCGACAAGACCGTCAACCTCATCCCCTGCGAGGTGGCGCGCGTTATCGACAACGTCTTCTCGACCATCGTCATGTGCTCAACTCCTGGCGGCGGCATGCTCCGCGTCGAGCTCGAGAAGGCGGCGTGGGCTTCGCTTGAGGACCCCTCACGCGTTACGCTTGAGGTCGCCCCGTCTGACGTCATGTGCTTGGAGGCGTAGGGAACGTGCAAGACACCTTCGGAAGAACCATCAGCTACATGAGGCTATCCGTCACGGACAAGTGCAATTGCCGATGTATCTACTGCATGCCCTGCGAGGGCGTTGCCCATCACACTCATGGAGAGGTCCTCTCGTTCGAGGAAATGGCGGAGATCGTCCGGGCCGCGTCAAGGCTTGGCGTCCGCAAGGTTCGCGTAACGGGCGGAGAGCCGCTGGTGAGGCGAGGAATCGTGGACCTTGTCGCTATGCTCTCCGGCATAGAAGGCATTGACGAGGTCGACATGACGACGAACGGAACCTTGCTCGCACCCCTCGCGAACGACCTTCGCACCGCCGGGCTAACTCGCCTTAACATCTCGCTCGACACGCTTCGCCCCGACCGCTACCGGGAGATTTCACGCGTCGGCGAGCTCTCGGACGTTCTGGACGGAATACGCGCCGCAAGGCTGGCCGGGTTCCCTCCGCCAAAGATAAACTGTGTGCTCATGGGCGGAGTGAACGACGATGAGACGGCGGACTTCGTTGACATCGCACGGAGGGAGCCCGTTGAGGTTCGCTTCATCGAACTCATGCCCATGGGAGAGTGCGCCCACTGGCCGAAGGGACGCTTCGTTTCCGGCGACGTCGTCCTCGAAGCGGTGCCCGAGCTCGAACGTGTTGGCGAGGGTGGCGTGGCGGAGCTCTACTCCGCACCGGGGTTTCTCGGGCGTGTCGGGCTCATTCGCGCCGTCAGCCACAGGTTCTGCTCGGGATGCGACCGGGTACGCGTCACGGCGGACGGCAGGCTGAAGCCCTGCCTTCACTCCGCCGCCGAAGCGCCTCTTCGCGGCTTGCATGGTTTGGAGCTCGAACGCGCCATCGCCCGTGGCATCGAGGCCAAGCCGGCTCATCACAACCTCGTCCCGGGGCTTCGCTCGAGCGAGACCCCGAGGGACATGTTCGAGATAGGGGGCTAGGGTGGAGGATTCCCAGACCACGTCGGCAAGCATTCGCGATGTCGAGTTCACGCACGTAAACGAGCAGGGCCGTGCCCGCATGGTCGACGTTGGCGACAAGCCTGTGACGTCTCGAGTCGCGCGCGCCGCCGCGAAGGTGCTCATGGCTCCGAGCACGCTTGAGCTCGTGAGGACCGGTGGCACACGCAAGGGCGACGTCCTTGCTGTCGCTCAGGTAGCCGGCATTATGGCCGCAAAGCGCACGTGGGAGATTGTCCCGATGTGCCACCAGATTCCGCTATCCGGCGTGGATATCAACTTCGGTCTAGAGGATGACGGGATCGCAATCGAGGCCACAGCTCGTTGCAAGGGGGAGACGGGCGTGGAGATGGAGGCGCTCACCGCGGCGTCCGTGGCCGCGCTGACTATCTATGACATGTGCAAGTCGCATCAGCGTGATATGGAGATCACGGCTGTTCGCCTTATGGAGAAGGTTGGGGGCCGTAGCGGCCATTTTGTGAGGGGAGAGTAGCGTGGGAGAGTCCGTCGTTTCGCCCGGAGCCCTTGCGGGCGAGGTCATTGCTGTTTGCACGAGCGCGGAGAAGGGTGTTCGCAAGCAGTCTGTTGATTCCATTGAGCTTGAGGTGGGCACTGGCGTCGTTGGCGACGCGCATTCTGGAGCCTGGCACCGTCAGGTGAGCCTGCTGCCGAATGAGGCCGTTGGTGAGCTGCGCCAGGTTCTGCCCAATCTCAAGGCGGGCGACTTCGCGGAGAACATCCTCACGCGTGGTCTCGACCTCAAGGCACTTCCCGTGGGTACGGTCATTTCCGCCGGAGAGGCGCTCCTTGCCGTGACGCAAATAGGCAAGAAATGCCATAACGACTGCGAGATTAAGCGCCTGGTGGGAAAGTGCGCCATGCCGAGCGAGGGCATCTTTACCGTTGTCATTCGAGGGGGAGAGGTTCGCCCTGGCGACGAGGTGCACGTCATGGAGGTGAGCCGCTAATGAGGGAACTTCCCGTTCAGCAGGCCGTGGGACACGTGCTCTGTCACGACATGACCCAGATCATCCCCGGCGAATTCAAGGGAGCTCGTTTCCGTAAGGGCCACGTCGTGGCTCCGGAGGACGTCGACGTGCTGCTCTCGATGGGCAAGCGCAGCGTCTATGTGCTCGAGCTCGAGCCGGGCATGCTCCACGAGGATGACGCCGCCATCCGCCTCTGCGAGATCATGGAGGGTGACGGTTGCGTCCGCTCGCCTGAGATCCGCGAGGGCAAAATCGAGCTGCGCGCCGCCTATGACGGGTGCTTCCGCGTGCGCAGCAGTGCGCTTGCCGCCGTTAACTCGGTGACGCAGGTCATGGTAGCCACGCGTGCCGGTAACACGGCGGTTCATGCGGGTGATAAGCTCGCGGGAATGCGCGTCATTCCGCTTGTGATCGAGGGGTCAAAGCTTGAGGAGGCCCGCCGCGCGGCTGACGCTTGCGCTGGCGAGGGGCCCGTCTGCGAGGTTCTTCCTTACAAGCTCCGCCGCGTTGGCATCGTCACCACGGGCAGCGAGGTTGCCGCGGGTCTTATCGAGGACTCCTTCACTCCCGTCGTCAAGAGCAAGCTCGCCGAGTACGGCATGGAGTGCGTTGCCCACGAGATGCCCGGTGACGATGTCGAGGATATCGTTGCCGCGATCAGGCGCGTGCGCGCGGCCGGCGTTGACCTTGTCGTCTGTACTGGCGGCATGAGCGTCGACCCGGACGACAACACCCCTGGCGCCATCCAGGAGAGCGGTGCCGAGATGGTGACCTATGGCGCGCCCGTGCTCCCGGGTGCCATGGTTTTCGTGGGATACTATGACGACGGCACCCCCGTGCTCGGTCTTCCTGGCTGCGTGATGTTCGCGCGAGCCACGATTCTCGACCTCATCATGCCTCGCATCGCGGCGGGCGTTCGCCTGACGCGTGCGGATATCGTCGCCTATGCAGAGGGCGGCCTCTGTCTCGGCTGCGAGGAGTGCCATTACCCAATCTGCCCCTTCGGCAAGTAGGCCTTGGCTAGTAGGAGTGCGCATGAGCTGCCATGACAAGGACGTCATCTCGTCTTATACCGCCACCGTCATCACCGTGAGCGATCGTGCGAGCGCTGGTGTCTATAGGGATGAGGCGGGTCCCGCCGTGGCGGCCCTTCTTTCTGAGTCCGGTTTTGAGGTGGTACCCTCCAGCGTCGTCCCGGACGAGCGCGCGAGTATCGAGCGCGCAATTCGCGGTGCCGCCGCTTCGGGTGTCGCTCTCGTTGTCACGGCGGGTGGTACGGGCCTTTCTCCTCGTGACGTAACGCCCGATGTTACGGCTGACGTCTGTGACCGCCTCGTGCCTGGCATCGGCGAGGCAATGCGCGCCGCTTCCGCCAAGATAACGCCCTTCGCCTGGCTCTCTCGCGCTACGGCCGGAACCCTGAGCCGCACCCTCGTCGTCAACGTTCCCGGCTCTCCCAAGGCATCCGTGGAGAACCTCGCTGCCGTGATCGAGCCTGTTAGGCATGGTCTTAAGGTCCTCCGTGCGGAGGGCCCTCTTGACTGCGCCGCCGAACGCCTCGCGTCGGGCGTTCGCCGTCTGGCCGAGAAGCCCATCGTGCTCTTTGATTTTGATGGCACCCTTGCGGACACGAAGCCCTGCATCGTGAGAACGGCAACTCAGGTGCTTCGCGAATGGGGCCTGACCGATGAGGAGATCGGCGACGCCGGAAGGCTCGTCGGCCCTCCCTTTCCGCTTGCCTACTCGCTCGTCTATGGCCTCTCCGAGGAAGACGCCGCCGAGGTCACTCGTCGCTATCGCGAGATCTACGCGGGCCTCGGTCCCGAGAGAAACCCGTTGTTCGACGGCGTTCGCGAGCTGCTCACAGAGCTCAAGGCTCGAGGCAAGAGACTCGCCATCGTGTCTTCTAAGATGGAACGCTTCGTCCGCATGGCCCTTCAGCAGACTGGCATCGAGGAGCTCTTCGAGGAGGTCGTCACCCAGACGGGGGTTAAGGACCCCGGAAAGGCCGGCCTTATCGCTGAGGCCTTGCGCCGCCTCGACGCTGAGCCCGAGGATGCCGTCATGCTCGGAGACAGGCACTATGACATCGAGGGCGCCGTCGCGACGGGCGTCGACTCTATCGGCGTCTACCTTGGCGACACCGCTCCCGCGGGAGAGCTGGAAAACGCCGGTGCTACGGCTATCGCTATGAGCGTCTCTCAGATGGGCCGCTATCTCCTGGGCGAGTAGCCAGCCTGGGATGGCGCGGCGGTCGCTATCTGCCACTGCCGTGATGCCATCTGTCTCCGTTTGCGGATACGACCGATACCGTCTGGCCTCGCTTGGGTACAAGCGGGCTAACGACAACGCGCGCACGAGTGCGGGAGAGGGGCAATCATGGTTGATATCACTGAGGGCATTCGTAAGGCGTTTCTTGCTGGCGTGGGTGCCGTCGCCCTGGGCGCCGAGAAGACCACGGAGCTCGTGGATTCGCTCGTCAAGAAGGGCGAGCTTACGGTTGAACAGGGCAAGGACCTCAACCGAGAGCTCACCCAGAAGGCTAAGGAGACCGTGGATGGCGCCCAGGATTCCGTTCTTCGCGCCCGCCTGTCCACGATGACCCCTGAGGAGCGCGCGGCTTTCATCGACCGCGCCAAGGAGCTTGCGAGCGACCTTGACGCCAAGGCCTCTGCGGCAACCAAGGTTCCCGTTGAGGCGGACTCTGTCGAAGACGCCGCAAAGGAGTAGCGAGGCTTGAACGAAGACCTCGAAAAGAACGAGAGAGCCGCCGCCCCTGACGCTTCCGGCCAGGGGGCGGCTTCTCATGGCTCGACGTCGCCCTCGATGACGCAAAGGCCGGCTTCTTTTGACTGCGCTCGCGATTCAGGCTCTCCCGACGAGATGAGGAGCCCAGAAGACGCGTTGCGTCCCGATGCGACTCCGGCTGAGGCTGAGGACGCAATGTGGGAGGCCGCGCTCGCCGGCGTCGAAGGCGAGCTTGACGACGACTCTGATTCCGTGACGATCGGCCTTCTTCGAGGTGCTCGCAGAAATGATGCGAGCCGCTATGGGGTCTCGCGGAAGCGCCGGCATGCGCGTCTGCTCCAGATATTTGCGATTGTCCGCAAGTACGATGTTCTCGGCGGCATCACGCCCGTCAAGTTCCGCCGGATGCTCGAGGAGCTTGGTCCTACCTTCGTTAAGGCGGGGCAGATCCTGTCCATGCGCTCGGAGATTCTCCCGGAGCAGTTCTGCGAGGAGCTTACGCGCCTTAGGAGCGATGTCGAGCCAATGCCGTACGAGACCGTTCTCGCCGTGCTCGAAAGCGAATATGGCGGGGACCTCGGCGAGATATTTGATGCTATTGGCGAGCGGCCTTTGGGCTCCGCCTCGGTGGCACAGGTCCATCGTGCACGCCTCTCCTCGGGCGAAGACGTTGCGATCAAGGTGCAGCGCCCCCACGTTCAGGAGGTCATGGCACAGGATATCGACATCATGCGCTCTCTCGTACGTCACCTGATGCCCTTCTTCAAGGGCGAGCAGTTCCTCGACCTCACAAGCGTCGTCGAAGAGCTGTGGGATACCTTCCGGGAGGAGACGGACTTCCTCGTCGAGGCACGCAACCTCGAGGAGTTCAGGCGTAATAACGAGGGCTGCAAGTTCGTGACTTGCCCCAAGCCCTATATGGACCTCTGCACGAAGCACATCGTTGTGATGGAGTACATCGACGGCATCACCATCTCGACTCCCGCCAAGCTCGTCGAGGCCGGCTACGATCTCACCGAGATTGGCACCAAGCTTGTGGACAACTACGCCTCCCAGCTTCTCGATGACGGTTTTTTCCACGCCGATCCGCATCCGGGTAACATCGAGGTCCTTGGTGGGCAGATAGTCTTTCTTGACCTCGGCATTACGGGCCGCCTATCCCCAAGCCTTCGACGCATCATGCGTGACATGATCTTCTCGGTGGCGGAGCGGGACACGCCAAAGCTCAAGAGTGCTCTGCTCAGGCTCTCCTCGACGAGTCCCGAGGACGTGGATCATGGCGAGCTCCTCACTGACCTCGACGAGGTTGTCGATGAGTTTGGCACGGTCAACCTATCCGAGCTCGATCTCGGCAGCTTCCTTGGACGCATCATCGCGCTCGCGCGGAGGAATGGCATCGAACTGCCGGGTCAGATCACGAGCATGGCGCGCGGCCTCGTGACGCTTGAGGGCGTTCTTGACGAGTTTCTGCCCGGCGTCAACATGATCGACATCATCTCCCAGCACATTCGAGTCCATACGGATCGCTCGGCAAAGATCAAGCGTGACGTGGGAGAGCTCGCCATACGTAGCAAAGCCGCGACCAAGGGTCTTCTAGGCGCCGCGGCTCAGGCGGAGCTTGCCATGAGCATGCTCACGCGAGGCCAACTCAAGATCAACATGGATTTCGTCGGTTCTGAGGACCCCATCGACGACCTCTCCCATATCGCGGACCGCCTAACCCTTGGCGTACTGTGCGTTGGCTTCCTCATCGCCGCCAGTGCGATCGTCATGAGCACAGAGCCTGGCGGCGCAAGATTCATGGTCTTTGACGTTCCCGGCTTCGCCTTCGTGTGCTATCTGATTGCCTTCGTCATCGCGTTCTTTGTCTTCCGTGACATTTGGGCTCGCCACAGGAGGAAGCATCGCTAACGTCATCCGGGCTCGCCACAGGAGGAGGCGACGTTAGCGTCATTCGAGCTCGCCACAGGAGGAGGCGCCGCTAACGTCATCGCCATTCGTGTTCTCTGCAGGAGGGGCGACACTAGCTTGTCGGGCGGTGTGGTCGATACGATTTTTCGCATAAACGCGTGTAGATTTGGCTCCTACTTGATAACACCTGCGTAATGGCGTGTTTCGGCTTCATGACAATCGGGTATAAAAAAGACTTGAACACGATTCGGTGCCGTAGAGTCTTCAGACAAGACAATCCGAGAAAAGGAATCCCATGGCTGACGCCAAGAACATGATTGAGATTCGTGGTCTCAATAAGTATTTCGGAGACGTCCACATCCTCAAGGATATTAACCTCACCGTCAAGGCTGGCGAGAAGCTCGTTATCATCGGGCCCTCTGGTTCCGGCAAGTCTACGCTCATCCGTTGCGTGAATTACCTTGAGGAGCCCACCACCGGCACTATCACGATTGATGGTACTGAGCTTACGCGCAAGAACCACCTTGAGATGGCGCGCAAGTACTCGTCGATGGTGTTCCAGCAGTTCAACCTGTATCCCAACATGACGGTTCTCGGCAACCTCACACTTGCGCCCATCAAGCTCCAGAAGAAGAGCAAGGAAGAGGCCACCGAGGCTGCCATGGCTGCCCTCAGGCGTGTTGGCCTAGAGGCGAAGGCGGGGGAGTACCCGCAGAATCTCTCTGGTGGTCAGCAGCAGCGCGTTGCAATCGCGCGCGCCCTTTGCACCAAGCAGCCGATCATCCTGTTCGATGAGCCGACGAGCGCGCTCGATCCTGAGATGGTCCAGGAGGTCCTCAACGTCATGGTCGAGCTCGCCCAGGAGAACATCACGATGATGTGCGTCACTCACGAGATGGGCTTTGCTCGTGAGGTTGCCGATCGCGTCATCTTCGTTGAGGACGGAAGGATCATCGAGGAGGGCACGCCCGAGCACTTCTTCGAGAATCCCCAGAATGAGCGCACGAAGCTCTTCCTTTCCAAGATTCTGCGCTAACTCAGGGTCTGCTCTTCTTTCGTCCGAAGACCATTTTGCAAGTGAATTTGCCCGTGTGAACGGGCTGGCAAGCGGTGGTCGCGCCGATTTTGAAGTAGATGACTACCTGCAACTGAAAGGGGTATCCCATGAAGAACATCTCTCGCCGTCAGTTCGTCGTAACCCTCGGTGCCTCCGCCGCCATCGCCGGCCTTGGCCTTGTTGGCTGCGGTGGTAGCTCCTCCAGCTCGTCTGACTCCAAGCTTCAGACCATCAAGGATCGCGGCAAGCTGAAGTGCGGCGTCAAGAAGGACGTCGTGGGTTACGGCCTGCTTGATACCGCCACTGGCAAGTACGAGGGCCTTGAGATTGACCTGTGTTATATGGTTGCCACCAAGGTTTTTGACGTCTCTTATGAGGAGGCCAAGGACCAGGATCTCTGCGAGTTCACCGATGTCACCCCGAAGACCCGTGGCCCGCTTATCGACAACGACACCCTCGACATGATTTGCGCCACCTACACCATTACGAACAAGCGCAAGGAGGACTGGGACTTCACCGATCCCTATCGCACGGACCACGTCGGCATCCTCATCAAGAAGGGCTCCATGTCCACCATGGCCGACCTTGATGGCAAGCACATCGGCGTCTCCCAGGGCTCGACCACCAAGGACCTCGTCCTTCAGATGCTTCAGGACAACAACTTTGCCGCCACGCCCGTCTTTGACGAGTACCCGGATTACCCCTCCATCAACTCCGCCCTTGACGCCGGCCAGATTGACGCCTTCGCGATGGATCGTTCCACGCTGAAGACCTACACGACCGATGACAAGGAGCTTCTGCAGCCTGAGATCGAGTTCGGCGCCCAGGATTACGGTATCGCCACCAAGAAGGGCTGCGACTTCTCCGAGGTCACCGAAGAAGTCGTCAAGGAGGTTACTTCCAACGGCTGGATTGACGAGGAAGTCTCCGCTTGGGGCCTGCTCTAGGATTGCTTCGCCCGGCTCCTTATGGGGCCGGGCTTCCGTGCCGCCTGGACTTTAGCCTGGGCGGCACGATGTATGTTTTGACGAAGGGATAGAGATGCTAGACGGACTCCTCGATGTGAAGCGATGGGAGCTTACCCTCGCCAGCATGGGCGATCTCTGGTCGGGATTCGGGCTTACGCTCAAGGTCGTGTTTGCTGGCCTGATGCTTTCGATCGTTCTCGGCACGATTCTCGGCGTGTTCTCCACGACGCGCTCTAACGTTCTCAGGGCCATCAGCCGTGTCTACGTCGAGTTTTACCAGAACACGCCTCTGCCGGTGCAGGTCTTCTTCATGTACATGGCGGGGCCCAAGATTCTGCAGGTCATCCTTCATACGGATAGCCCGGTTCGTACCTCCGCCTTCGCGCTTGGAGCCATCGGCGTCGGACTGTATCATGCGGCCTACATCTCCGAGGTCATTCGTACGGGCATCGAGAGCGTTCCTCGCGGTCAGATGGAGGCGGCCCTGTCACAGGGTTTCTCTCGTATTCAGGCCTATGGGTACATCATTCTGCCCCAGACCTTCGAGGTGATCCTCCCTCCGCTGTGCAACCAGGCTCTCAACCTCGTTAAGAACAGCTCCGTGCTCGCCCTCATCGCTGGCGGCGATCTGATGTACAACGCGGATGGCTTTGTCTCCACGTATGGCTATCTGCAGGGCTACATCATGGCTTGCGTTCTGTACTTCATCATCTGCTTCCCCCTGGCGCTTCTCGTCCAGTGGCTCGAGGCTCGTTCCAAGAGGCGCCCGCGCGCAAAGGTGATTCCTGGCGTTACGCCCGAGACCGCGAAGGAGGCGTAGGTCATGGAGGTATTTAGCTCAGCAAACGTCATGTTCATGCTCGGTGGTTTTGTCAAGACGCTCGAGATTTCCGCTCTCTCAATCTTCTTCTCGCTTATACTCGGCACGGTTCTTGCGCTTGTGAAGGCATACGCTGCCAAACCGTTCTCACTTCTCGTCAGCGCCTATATCGAGCTCTTCCGCTGCACGCCTAACCTTCTCTGGATTCTCTTCATTTACTTCACGGTCAAGGGTAGCGACGTCTTCATTTCCACTCTTGCGTTTACGATCTTTACCTCGGCCGTAATGGCGGAGATCGTCCGCGGAGGTCTCAACTCCATTCCTCAGAGCCAGTTCGAGGCTGCCCAGAGCCAGGGCTTTGGGTTCTTCGCGACCATGCGCCTCATCATCCTGCCTCAGACGTTCAAGATGATCATCCCCGCTCTGTTCAGCCAGTGCACGACGGTCATCAAGGACAGTTCCTATCTTGCCGGCATTAACGTCGCCGAGTTCATGTATACCTCTAAGGTAGTTATGGCAAAGACCCAGAGCCTTAATGAGGTCCTCCTTGTCTATGGCTTTGTGTTCCTGCTGTACTTCGCCCTGAACTTCGGCATCTCCCTGTTCGTTCGTGCCTACCAGCGTCGCCAGGTCGCGGCCTAAAGGAGCAACCATGACCGAGAACTTCTCTGAGGTAAGCCCTGATATCTCCACCTATCCCGTAGTCATCGCCATTGCGCGCGACTTTGGTGCGGAGGGCCACGAGATTGGCAAGATGCTGTCAGTCGAACTTGGCATACCTCTGTATGACAACGAGGTTCTCGTGCGCGCTGCCATGCGTGCCGGAGTGACGACGGATCAGATCGCCGCCTATGACGAGAGCCTTGCGGCAGAGGTTGCTGCCTTCCTTCCCGATCGCGTTGACGCGCGATCCGTTGCGGATAAGCTCTTCAAGCAGATGGAGGGCGTTATTCGTGACCTCGGGTCGAGCGAGAGCTGCATTATCGAAGGCCGTCTGTCTGACTACATCCTTCGCGATAATCCCAATCTCATTACCGTGCTCGTAACCGCCCCGCTTGAGGCTCGTATCGAGATCGTCCGTTCGAAGCGCGACATCTCTGAGAAGAAGGCTCGCAAGCTGGTTAAGCGCATGCAGCGCGCCCGCGAGATGTTCTACAAGCGCTATTCTGCTAGCAAGTGGACGCTTCATGCCGGCAAGGACGTCGTCGTTAACCGTGCACGCTTTGGTCGCCAGGGCTGCGTCGACATTCTTGCCGCAGCTTACAGGACGAAGCTTGCCGCTGTCGAGCGCGCTCGCGCGGAGCGCAGCGCCTCCGTTGCTCCCGAGGATGCGCCTGTGGCGGAGTAGGGCAGAGGTGCGTGCTCTCTTGAAGCGGGCTCCTTATGAACGCGCTTGTCTTTGTGAACGCGTGAGCTTTCATCATTCATTGAGCTAGAAGTTGACAACCGGCCAGGGCGACACCCTGGCCGGCTGTTTTCGTGCTTATGGTGTGGGTGTCGGGAAGAATTGCCGCGTGGGGTACACTAGTCAAGTAATGGCCGCACGGCGCTCGCGCTGTATGCGACATCATCCAGACTCAGGAATCGCATGGCTCAGAACCCCGAAAACAACATCAAGACGGAGCAGGCCACCCATGTGGACGGCGCTCCCAAGCACAGGCCTCATGCCCCTAAGCCCAGACTAGCCGGAGCTCCTGCTCCCATGCATAAGGGATCGGTTGCTGAGGAGCGGCCTCAGGACCCTGACAAGAAGCAGGCGGCTAAGGGCGCCCAGTTCATCGGTCTCGTCTTTGCTGCCTACGTCGCCTTCCTGTTTTTCTCGGGACAAATCGATTCGTTCGTTGAGGCCTTCCAAAACGTAGAGGCTTCGTGGCTCGTTGGCGCCATTGGCTGCATTTGCATGTACTTCATGCTTGGCTCTCTTGCCTACGCCGTTGCTGTGTATCTCGACCATGACTCTCCCGTGGGCTTCCGCGACCTCATGGCAGTGGAGGCTTCCGGCAATTTCTTCGGCAACCTCACGCCAATGCAGATGGGTGCGCTTCCCTCTCAGATTTATCAACTCACCAAGGCCGGCCTCTCTGTTGGCGCGGCTTCTGCCACGCAGTTCACGCGCTTCATCATGTTCCAGCTCGGTGTCGTCCTCTTCGCTGGCATCATGCTCTGGGCCAAGCTTGGCTTCTTCCTTGACTCCTACGGTGATATCGTCCTTCTTAACCTGCTTGTTTTTGCGGGTCATGCACTTGAGTTGATCGGCCTCTTCATTGTCTGCCTGTGCCCTAATTTTGTCAGGCGCGCGGGTTCGTCTCTGCTCCGCTGGGTCAATGGCCATGGGTGGGTCAAGAACTACGACAAGTGGAATGACATGATCAACGTGCAGGTGAATCAGTTCTCCACCGCGTTTCGTCGTTCGGCTGCCAACATTCCCGACATGGTGATCACACTTGTCATCACTATGTGCCAGCTTGGTTTTCTCTATACGATTCCCTGGTTCGTCATTCATGCTTTTGGTCTTGAGGCAGACTTCCTTACCTGTCTTGCCGCGGGCTCGATGGTTCAGCTTGTTGCCACTGCCGTACCTCTTCCTGGCGGCACCGGGGGAGCCGAGGGAGGATTCGCCCTGTTCTTCGGCCCGATGTTTGGTGGGTATGCGACTGCCGGATTTCTTGTCTGGCGTGTAGTCACGTTCTTCTTCCCGACATTCGCCGCGCTTCCGCTCCTGGGCCTTAAGAGCACGAGCACGGAAAGCATCTATCACCGCGTCCAGCGCTGGTCTGGTCGCGGTGGGAAGAGGAAGGTGCGTTTGGCGCGCGGTGCCGTGAGCTACAATCCGTCTAATCCTCCACGTAAGACGACCAAGTTTGTTGTTAAGGGCTCATCTCGCAAGTCTGGAGCCAATAAATAGGCTGTTCACAGACAGTGGCTTAGGCCGAGCCCTTCCTGCACGCAGTAATATTGAGTAGCCAATGCCCCGAGCCGCGTCTTCGCGGTTCGGGGCTTTCTTGTTTCGCGATTTCCTTCGGAGCTTTCTTGTGTCTAGACGCTTTGCGGAATTCCCTCAGCGCATAAAAATGGCCCCGCCGGCGCAGTTGCGTCGACGGGGCCTGGTGACACGATGAATCAAGTGCGGGCTTTACATGGCAGTTCGGCTCCGGCCTGTTTAAACGTCCGGGCTAGAGTGCCATGCCCTTTGCGCGCTCGAGACGGGCGAGGGCATCAGCCTTGCCGACGAGCTCAATCACGACGCCGAGCGGAGGGCTCACGAGGTTGCCGCAGATGGCGGCTCGAATCGCCTGGAAGACGATGCGCTTCTTGGCGTCAAGCTGGTCAGGGAGCTGTTCCAGCGCCGCGTCGACAGCCTCGGCGTTCCAGGAATCGGAAGAGACGCCCTCGAGAGCCTTGATGGCAGCGTCGAGGATGGCCGCCATGCCCTCCTTGGCGAGACCCTTAGAGACGGCCTTCTCCTCGTAGGGGAGAGTCTCTGCCGTGTCAAACACCATGGAGCAGATACCAGCGACGTCACCAAGGTGCTTGGTGCGTGGGCGGACGACGGAGGCGAGGGTGGCGAACCACTCGGGCGTGCGATCGTTGGCGTCCTTGATGAGGCCGGCCTCGAGAAGCTCGGGAATCATGATCTTCTCGGCGAACTCATCATCGCTCATTGCGGCGAGGTACTCGGCGTTGATCCAGTCAAGCTTCGCCGGGTCAAACGTGGCGGGGTTCTTCGAGACGCGGTCGAGGGAGAATGTGCTTGCGAGCACGTTGCGCGGGACGATGGTCGTCTCGCCGTCCGGAGACCAACCGAGAAGTGCGAGATAGTTGACGAAGGCGTCCGGCAGGTAGCCGGCATCGCGGAACTCCTCGACGCTCGTGGCACCGTGGCGCTTGGAGAGCTTCTTGCCATCCGCGCCAAGGATCATGGAAATGTGCGCGAAGACGGGAACGGGAGCCCCGAGGGCCTCGTAGACCATGACCTGGCGCGGGGTGTTGGAGAGGTGGTCATCGCCGCGGATGACGTGGGTGATGCCCATGGCGGCGTCGTCGACGACGGTGGCGAAGTTGTAGGTAGGCGTTCCGTCGGAGCGGAAGATGACGAAGTCGTCAAGCTCCTTGGCATCGAACGTCACGTCGCCGTGGACGGCATCGTGGATGACGACGTCGCCGCGGTCCTCCGGGACCTTGATTCGAAGGACGTAGGGTTCGCCAGCCTCGATGCGGGCCTTCGCCTCGGCCGGATCGAGGTTGCGGCAGCGGCGCTGATAGCCCTGGAAGGGGTCCTTGCGCTCCTGGGCGGCCTTCCTGTCCTCGGCGAGCTGCTCGGTGGTGCAGAAGCAGGGGTAGGCACGGCCCTCGTCCCAGAGCTTCTGAGCGGCGGCCTTGTACATCTCTAGGCGCTCCGTCTGAGCGTAGGGACCAAAATCTCCGCCTACCTCGGGGCCCTCGTCCCAATCGAGACCCATCCAACGCATGGCGCGGAGAATCACCTGGGTGTTCTCGTCAGTCGAGCGCGTCGGGTCGGTGTCATCGATGCGAAGGATGAAGGTGCCGTTGTTCGCACGCGCGAAGGCCCAGTTGAAAATGGCCGTCCGCGCGCCGCCGACATGGAGCTTGCCGGTGGGCGAGGGGGCGAATCGAACGCGTACTGGCGTGGTGCTGTCGGACATGAGGATAGTCCTCTCGTTATTTGTTCACATACGTCAGACAGTATAACGCGTGGCCTGGCGGTATACTCTCCCTGAACATGTATGCGACTCAAGGAGGCATAACTGTGAAGGGTATTGTCCTTGCTGGTGGCTTCGGAACGCACCTGTATCCCATGACGTTCTCGGGTTCCAAGCACCTTCTGCCCATCTATGACAAGCCGCTCGTCTATTACTCCCTGGCCACGCTCATGAAGGCGGATATTCGCGATGTCCTGTTCATCGTGAACCCTCAGGATATGGCTTCCTACCAGGCCCACTTCGGCGATGGCTCGCAGCTCGGTATGAACATCAGCTACAAGGCCCAGTTCAGTCGCGATGGCATCGCTCAGGCATTCCTCATCGGCGAGGACTTCATCGGTGACGACCGCGTCGCCCTCATTCTCGCGGATAGCATCTTCTATGGCTCGGGATTTGACCTGAACCTTCGCGAGGCGCTCGATCGAGACAAGGGTGCCACGGTCTTTGGCTATCAGGTGAATGACCCCGAGCGCTTTGCCGTCATTGACTTTGGCGAGGACAAGAAGGTCACTTATATCGAGGAGAAGCCGGAAGAGGCGCGCACCAAGTACGTCGCCACTGGTCTTTACGTCTACGATAACAAGGTCGTCGAGTACGCCAAGAAGCTCAAGCCTTCCGCGCGCGGCGAGCTTGAGATCACGGATCTCAACCAGATGTACCTTGACCACAAGCAGCTCTATACCACCACGCTGCCCGAGGGCTTTGCCTGGTTCTGCCCCCGCACCGTTGACGAGCTCTTCCATGCGGGCGAGTTCATCCGTGTCGTCCAGCAGTCTACGGGCACGAAGATCGCCTCTATCGAGGAGATTGCGTACCGTAAGGGTTGGATCGGTCGCGCCCAGCTGCTGTCTCTGGCTTCCAAAATCGCCAAGACCGAGTACGGCAAGTATCTTGAGGGCATCGCGCTTTCCACGGAGAGCGCTAAGTAGTTCTGAGGCATCATTGACCTGACGGTTTCGCCCCGGCGTCCCCTTCAGACGTTCGACGCTTCGCGTCTCAGAATGTCTGTGCGGGGGTACCGGGGCGGAACCTTTTGTTTACGTTGTCGCCGAGTTGCTTGGCGCGTCGTAAACGCGTGCGGGGGCCTCGGGCTGCTGAGCGTCGGAGAATGTCTGCTGCGGGGCTCCGGGGGCGGGGCCTGTTGGTGACATTGTCGACCTGCTAAGCGGCGCGCGGAAAGGCGTGCGGGGGCCTCGGGCCGCGTGCAACTTGCGTTATTCGGGGAAGGCGAGCTGCGCGGCAACGGGGAATTTGGGGCTCGTGCGGCGAATCCTGGGCTGGTAGCGGGAGAGGCCGTCCACCACGAGCTCGCATGCGGCGGGAAGTGCCTCGGCGTGCCAGCTGGTGACCATGTCGGGGACGACTTCGCCATCGACCTGCATGGGGATGGGTTCGGAGGTCTTGACCTCGATACTTCTGCCCCTGAAGGTCTCGATGCGAGGCCTGTTGCCACGCTCGCCCTTCGGGTCGACGAGGCTGGCGATGAGCGGTCGAATGAGCTGTGCCGTGACGCTCACCTCAAGAACGATGACGTCGAGCAGGCCATCGTCCATGACGCATCCGGGGACCACATCGACATCTAGCTGGAGCATGGCATTGTTCGCGACGAGGCAGGCGATTCCGTCGCGCTCGTAGGTTTCTCCGTCGACGTTGATAGTGAAGTGATTGACCTTGGGTGTCGGGTCCGAGAGGGCGGCCATGAAATAGGCCACTTCGCCCATCGTCCTCTTGTTGGGCGCGGCGGCAGCCATGAGTTCGGCATCAAATCCAGTGCCGGTCATGATGGAAAAGCCGCGCTTGGTTGGGCCTCCCGCGCTCTCCCAGCTTGCTTCGCCGAGGTCAGCGCTTATGGTGTCTCCCCATCGGCAGGCGCGGGCGAGGGCGGCCGGCTCTGGAGAGTTGCCGATATTCGCGAAGAGGAGGTTTGCCGTGCCAGACGGAAACACGCAGGTGGTAACCGCGCGATTACGCAACATGTAGAGGAGGTTCGAAATCGTCCCGTCGCCGCCTGAGATGACAACCACGTCGAACGTCTCGGCATCGGCGAGGGCCTTCTCGTCAACGTTCTCGTCGTCAAGGACGCGCAGCACGCATTCGTCGCCAGGACGAACGAGTTCGCGCTCAAATGCGTAGACCGCGTCTGACCCGAAGCCAGAACGCGGATTATGAACAATGAGGCAGCGCATGGATGGTATCCTCCTGTCTGTGGGCCCAAAGGGGCCACAGCCATGGTAGCCGATTTTGCCCGGTCGTTTTACGGATGCGACGGGGCTGAGGGGTCACGTTTTGTTCATCTCCACATCGGAGGAGCTCAGGCGCTTTTGCGAGCGCGCTGCCTCCTCGAGCGTGCTTGCCGTTGACACTGAGTTTCTTCGTGAGCGCACGTATCGTCCGCGTCTTTGCCTAATTCAGCTCGCTACGTCGGCGGATGATATCGCCGCCGTTGATCCGATTGCCATCTCAGACCTTTCTCCGGTGGTAGAGCTGTTTGAGAACCCGGCTATTACCAAGGTCTTTCATGCTTGCTCCCAAGACCTTGAAGTCATCGATGGCAGCCTGGGATGTGTTCCGGCTCCTCTGTTCGACACGCAGCTTGCTGCCGCGTTTCTCGGCCAGCGCATGCAACTTGGGTACGGAGGCCTCGTTGAGGCCTACACTGGCGTTCGCCTCGCCAAGGCCGAGAGCCTAACGGACTGGTCTCGTCGTCCGCTTGATCCCGAGCAGCTTACGTATGCAGAAGATGACGTGCGCTACCTTCCGGGTATTTATGAGACGATGCTCTCCGAGCTCGTCGAGCGCGATCGTCTCTCGATGGTCCTTCCCGAGATGCAGGCTTTGCTTGACCCGTCTCATTACCGTCACGAGCCGATGGACGCGTTTCGCCACCTCAAGCGAGCTTCGTCGCTCACCCGACGTCAACTTGCCGTGGCGCGCGAGGCCTGCGCTTGGCGAGAGCGCATGGCGTCCAAGCGCGACATCCCGCGCAAATGGGTTCTTTCTGATGAGGTGATGCTCGAGATCTGCAAGCGCGGACCGGTGGATACGGAACGGCTGCGTCGTATTCGCGGGACCGAGCAGTTGTCTGAGCGCGATGCGGATGCACTGGTTCATGCCATATCGCGCGGCGCCGCATGCCAAGCGTCCGATTGTCCGAGTCTTCCCAAGCGCTCGCGCCCGTCTGCCGATCAGGAGTGCGTCATCGACCTCATGTACGCCATGGTGCGCATCATTTCCGAGAAGACCGGCGTGGCCGCGCAGCTCATCGCAACGCGCGAAGACCTCCTTGAATTCATGGCCGGGAGAGAGGATGCGTCTCTCGCCTCTGGATGGCGACGCGACATCGCGGGGGAGAAGCTCAGGGGACTCCTCTTGGGCGACTGCGGCCTGACCGTCAAGGACGGTCGAGTGGAGATTCTTTAGGCTACATAGCGAATCTAATGTTTGGGGAGCCGGGTGAGGAGTCCGGCTCCTTTTGTGTCCGGCTTTGGGTACATACTCAAAGAAATTCACTGATTGGGGGTTCGTATGTACTACGGCATGGGCTACGGGATGGGGTATGACACCTCGTATCTTGTCTTGGTTCTTGTGTCTACCCTGCTTGGCCTTGTCACGCAGTCATATATCAAGTCAACGTATAAGACGTGGTCTAAAGTCGGGCTTGACTGCGGGCTTACTGGAGCCCAGGTAGCAGAGCGTATGCTTGCTGACGAAGGCGTCTCCGGTATGAGGATTCAGTCCATCGCGGGTGAGCTAACGGATAACTTCGATCCGCGCTCGAACGTTCTCAACCTTTCGCGAGCCAACCTGAACGGCGGCTCCGTGGCGAGCGCGGCCGTTGCTTGTCACGAAGCTGGCCACGCGGTCCAGCATTCAAGGGGCTACATTCCGGTGAAGGTTCGCTCCGCTCTCGTGCCTATCGTTAACTTCACGTCCAACGTATGGATGATCGTGTTCTTCGCTGGTGCGGCCATTGGCCTTGCTGGCCTTGTACAGCTTGCCGTCATCCTCTTTGCTTTCTCGGTCATTTTTCAGATCGTGACGCTTCCGGTCGAGTTCGATGCCTCTCGTCGCGCCGTTGCCTATCTCGAGCGCAGCGGCATGAGCGAGACTGCGGTCCGCGGCGCGCGTAAGGTGCTTATCGCGGCGGCACTGACGTACGTTGCTGCCGCGCTTGTGTCCGTGCTTCAGCTTCTCTACTACCTTTCTCGTGTTCAGCGGAGGAATGACTAGATGGCCTGGGGACGCGAGGAGACGAGCGGCAGCATAGACTTCGCATCTGCTGCTCTTGGCGCTGCATCGCGAGAGCCAATCTCGGTGAGCTCCGCCGTGGGCGCTGCGAAGGCTCGTGTGGGGGAGATGGGTTCCTTCCTCGTGACCGGTGAGGTCACGGGCTTTAGGGGCCCCAACGCTCGGTCTGGCCACTGCTACTTTCAAGTCAAGGACGAGTCTGCTGCGATGGACGTCATCGTATGGCGTGGTGTCTATGCATCGAGTGGCATCGAGCTGCGTGACGGCATGCAGCTCGAGCTCCGGGGCAAGTTTGATGTCTACGTCGGTTCTGGCAGGCTTTCGTTTATTGCGAGTCGCATCTCCGTTTCTGGAGAGGGGCTTTTGAGGCAACAGGTTGCTCTTCTTCGAGAGAAGCTCAAGATCGAGGGCCTCATGGATCCGGCTCGCAAGCGGCCCATCATGCGTTTTTGCACGCGTGTTGCCGTGGTCACGAGCCTTTCCGGGTCCGTGATCGATGATGTCAAGCGGACGCTCAGGCGGCGCAACCCACTTGTCGAGATTGATGCCGTGGGGTGTCAGGTCCAGGGTCCCCGCGCTCCCGCCACCATCATCCGCGCTCTTGAGGTTGCCGCGGCTTCTGAGCCAGACGCAATCTTGCTTGTCCGAGGCGGAGGTTCTTATGAGGACCTCATGACCTTCAATGACGAAGCCCTCGCTCGTGCGGTTTCCGCTTGTCCCGTTCCCGTCATTACGGGTATTGGCCACGAGCCAGACAACTCGATCTGCGATGATGTTGCGGACCGTCGAACGTCAACGCCTACGGCTGCCGCAGAAAGCGTGGCTCCGGCTCTCGATGAGATTGTGACCTCGATTAACGGGCGTCGGGAGCGCTTGGTGCGAGCTATGGACCTTGCGCTCGCCGCCGATGAACGCTCTCTCGAGCAGGTCGATACTTCGCTTGTGCGCGGAATGGCGACGCTTCTCGATCGCGAGCGGGTCCGGCTCGATGGCCTTGCCAAACGCCGGTGCCTCACGAATCCGGAGTCCCTCATTTATGATCGTGCCGTCGCCCTCATGCAGTCTGAGCAGCGTCTGGTTGATGCTTTGCCGCGTGCCTTGGGTCGTAAGGCTAGCTCATTGGAAGACTATTCTGTTCGCCTCGACGCTGCGGCATCCCGCATGCTTCGTCCTCACGAGGCAATGGTTTCAAGCATGGCGGCGACTTTGGACGCGCTCTCGCCTTTGAAGGTCCTCGGGCGCGGATACGCCATCGCTCGCGACGAGGCCGGGCATGTCGTTACGGACGCTTCGTCTTTGGCCGTTGGAGACTCTGTTAGCGTCCGTGTCGGGGCAGGTAGCTTCGAAGCTTCCGTTACTGGAACCTGTGATTAAATTCGACATAGCTGGTGTTTGCCGGCGGAAAGGCGGTTGGATATGGCGGATAAGAATTTGGAGACTCCAGTCGAGGAACTTTCCTTCAAGGAGGCTTCGATTGAGCTTGAGCAGGTCGTGCGTTCTCTCGAGAGCGGCGATCTTGAGCTTGAGGACGCCCTTGCGCGTTATGCTCGTGGTGTCGAGCTATTGAAAAGCCTTCGCGAGCGTCTTACCAACGCTGAGCAGAAGGTTAAGGTCTTGCTCGATACCACCAGTGAGGTCGTCGCACCTGATACGACGGCAGCCATAAACGAAGATTAGGAGAAACGATGTCTGATTGCATCTTCTGCAGGATTGCCAACCATGAGATTCCCTCCAACGTTGTATTCGAGGATGACGAGGTCATTGCTTTCCGCGACCTCGACCCTCAGGCCCCGACGCATGTTCTCGTTATCCCCAAGAAGCACTATGCCAACATCTGCGATGGCGTTCCCGCCGAGACTCTCGCTGCCATGACCCATGCTATCTCTGAGGTCGTGAAGGCAGAGGGTCTCGAGGAGTCTGGCTACCGAGTTATCTCTAACGCGGGCGCGGATGCGGGCCAGACGGTCATGCACTTCCACATGCATGTACTCGGAGGCAAGAATCTCGGCATGGGCCTTCTTCCCGCGGACTCAGAGTAGCGGTGCCGCCGGGGATTTTTAATTCGTCTGCGCTCGGTGCCTCGAGTTGCCGGGCTTGATTGTTGTCGCGTGATACGCGGCGAAAGGAGTCGTTTTGGAATCTAGAGCCGTCCTTGCAGCAGAACGCCACACGAAAGGCTACAACTGCGCCCAGGCCGTTGCCTGCACCTATTGCGACCTCGTTAGCGTTTCTGAGGAGGAGGCCTTCCGTTCGACCGAGGCCTTTGGCCTTGGCATGGGCGGGATGCTTGGCACCTGCGGGGCGCTTTCCGGTGCCGTCTACCTCGCAAGCCTCGCCACGAGCGACGGCAACCTCGAGAACCCGTCCACCAAGAAGGCGAGCTACGCCCTCTCTCGCGAGCTTCTCAATCGATTCGAGGAGAAGAACGGTTCCGTGACTTGCCGTGTCCTCAAGGGCCTCGAAGGCGAAGGCTCCGTCGCAGTCCCGTGCCCCATCTGCATCTCAACCGCTTGCGACCTCGTCGAGAAGGTCCTCTTCCCCGACACCTTCCTCAAGTAGCTTTGCCCTCTAGGGCAACCCCGTCCGCCGCGAGGCCCGCGAGGTGTTGCTACAAGTTAGGGCCCAGCCCCTCGCTTCGCCACGAGTTCTCTTGCCGCCGTTCTTGCGGCAAGAGCTGTCTGAGTGGAGAAGCGAGGGGCTGGGCCCCTTGCCTTACGTTGGGGTGACTTCCTAGTACGTCATCCCCATGGCCTCGCAGACCTCGGCCAGGGTGGCCTCGGCAATCTCGTTGGCGCGGCGGTTTCCCTCGGCGAGGACGTCCTTCACGTAGTCAAGATCGTTCTCGTAGACGTGACGACGCTCGCGAATCTCGGCGAAGCGGTTGTTCACAGCCTCCGTCACATACTTCTTGAGGGCGCCAGAGCCGCTCATGCCAATTTCCTCTGCGATCTCGACTTCGGAGCGGCCCGTGCAGATGGCGGCGGTGGAAAGCAGGCCGGAGACGCCGGGACGGTTCTCGGGGTCAAACGTGATCATGCGCTCGCTATCCGTCTGGCTCTTCTTGATGCGCTCCGCCGTCTCCTCGGGCGTCATGGAGATGGAGATGGCATTGCCGTAGGACTTGCTCATCTTGCGACCGTCAAGGCCGGGGAGCAGGGGAGTGTCGGAAAGAAGCGCGTTGACCATCGGAAAGACGGGCTTGGTATCCTTGCAGTAGCGCTTGTTGAATTTGCGTGCGATGGTGCGCGTGAGCTCGATGTGCGGAAGCTGGTCGCGGCCAACGGGAACTACGTTGCCCTTGCAGAACAGGATGTCGCAGGCCTGGTGGACGGGATAGGTGAGGAGCAGGCCGGTAAGCTCGTGGCCGCTGGCTTCCATCTCGGCCTTGACCGTCGGGTTGCGGGAGAGCTCTGCCTCGGAGACGAGCGACAGGAACGGCAGCATGAGCTGGTTTGCCGCAGGCACGGAGGAATGCGTGTAGATCATCGTCTTGTCAGGGTCCAGACCGCAGGCGAGGTAGTCCATGACCATGTTGTAGACGTTGTCGCGGATGTGCTCGGTCGTATCACGATCTGTGATGACTTGGTAGTCCGCGATAAGGACGTTGGTGTGGACGCCCATGTTCTGAAGCTCGACGCGGCTCTGCAGGGTGCCAAAGTAGTGGCCGAGGTGGAGGCGACCCGTCGGGCGGTCTCCGGTGAGCATCGTGTAACGCTCGGGGTGCTCGGGCAGGTCCGTGCGGATGCGGTCGCTGCGCTCGAGGGCAACCTCATAGCTTCCTTCGTTGGGCATGTCTCTTCCTCCCGGCGCTTTGCGCGCCATTGTGTTAATCCTCCGGTCTGTAATCCCGGAGTATGGTCGTCATATGCTGTCCAATGGTACGCCATCCCCGACTGAAGGTCGAATCTTGAGCTCCTCGTGTGGGGACTTAGGCCGTTCGCCGAAAGATGGGCGATAGTTGTTTTCTTTGCATTTATTCCATAGGCTCTAGACCTGCTGAAACACAATATCTTGGGGTATAAGAATTTAAACCGCCAGCGGGTTGTATACAACTTGCCAATGTCAAGTCTTCTTTTGTCTTGTTGGTGCGTTAGGATGGAGCCTGCCGGACGCGAGCATGGCAGGCTCCATCCTAACGCACCCGGTGTTCGAAGCGTTATTTTGCGTACAGATTTGCTTCGCGGCCAGTCCGCGACTTGAATTGGAGGCATGCAATGAAGATCGTCAAGCGAAACGGCTCAGAGGTCACCTTTGATGTGAGCAAGATCGTCTCCGCCATCGAGCGTGCCAATATCACCGTTCCGCCCGAGCAGCGTCTCACGCACCAACAAATTCTCGATGCCGGCGACGCTGTTGAGGCTGAGGCTCTTGCCTGCGGTCACACCGTTACGGTTGAGGAAGTCCAGGACATGGTCGAGGACCAGATCATGGCCAAGGGCGCCTTCTCGGTCGCTCGCAACTACATTACCTATCGTTATGTTCAGGGCCTAAAGCGCCAGAACAACACGACGGATGACAAGATCCTCTCCCTCATCGAGTGCAACAACGAAGAGGTCAAGCAGGAGAACTCGAACAAGAACCCCACGGTCAACTCCGTGCAGCGTGACTACATGGCCGGTGAGGTCTCCAAGGACCTCACTATGCGCATGCTTCTGCCCGAGGACGTCGTGGAGGCTCACAACGAGGGCATCATTCACTTCCATGACTCGGATTACTATGCCCAGCACATGCACAACTGTGACCTTGTGAACCTCGAGGACATGCTCCAGAACGGCACCGTCATTTCCGGTACCCTCATCGAGAAGCCCCACAGCTTCTCGACCGCGTGCAACATCGCCACGCAGATCATCGCCCAGGTCGCATCCTCGCAGTATGGCGGCCAGTCCATCTCGCTGACGCACCTCGCCCCGTTCGTCGAGGTCAGCCGTCAGAAGATTCGTCGTGAGGTCCTGCGCGAGCTCGCGACGCTTGGGGTCGAGGCTTCCGAGGAGAAGGTCTCCGAGGTTGTCGAGGTTCGCCTGCTCGACGAGATTCGTCGTGGCGTCCAGACCATTCAGTACCAAGTCGTCACGCTCATGACCACGAACGGGCAGGCGCCGTTCGTGACGGTGTTCATGTACCTCAACGAGGCTCGTAACGCCCAGGAGAAGCATGACCTCGCACTTATCATCGAGGAAACGCTGCGCCAGCGCTATGAGGGCGTTAAGAACGAGGCCGGCGTTTGGATCACGCCCGCGTTCCCCAAGCTCATCTACGTGCTCGAGGATGACAACATCAGGCCTGGCCAGAAGTACTACCACCTGACGCAGCTTGCCGCCAAGTGCACGGCCAAGCGCATGGTGCCTGACTACATCTCCGAGAAGAAGATGCGCGAGCTCAAGCTCTCCCTGGGCGAGACCCCGGGTAATGGCGACTGCTATACCTGCATGGGCTGCCGCAGCTTCCTCACGCCGGATCGCACGGGCAATGGTTATGACAACGTTGCCCGCGCCCTCAACTATCAGCCGGGCAAGCCCAAGTACTACGGTCGCTTCAACCAGGGCGTTGTTACGATCAACCTTCCGGACGTAGCGCTGTCGTCTCAGGGTGACGTCGATGAGTTCTGGAAGATTTTCGACGAGCGTCTCGAGCTCTGCCACAAGGCTCTTCGCTGCCGTCACGATCGCCTTAGGGGAACGCTCTCTGATGCCGCGCCCATTCTTTGGCAGTATGGCGCCCTGGCGCGTCTGCCCAAGGGCGCCCCGATCGACCCGCTGCTGTACGGCGGCTACTCTACCATCAGCCTTGGCTATGCGGGTCTCTACGAGTGCGTGAAGTTCATGACCGGTCACTCTCACACCGATCCGGAGGCCACGCCGTTTGCCCTTGCCGTCATGCAGCGTATGAACGACAAGTGCACCGAGTGGAAGCAGGCCGAGAACATCGACTACTCTCTCTACGGCACGCCTCTTGAGTCGACGACGTACAAGTTCGCCAAGTGCCTGCAGCGCCGCTTTGGCATCGTGCCCGGCATTACCGACCACGGCTACATCACGAACAGCTACCACGTGAACGTCCGCGAGGAAATCGATGCCTTCACGAAGCTCAAGTTCGAGAGCGAGTTCCAGCGCCTCTCTCCGGGCGGAGCCATCTCTTACGTCGAGGTTCCCAACATGCAGGACAACCTCGAGGCTGTTATGAGCCTGCTGCAGTACATCTACGACAACATCATGTACGCCGAGCTCAACACCAAGAGCGACTATTGCCAGGAGTGCGGCTACGACGGCGAGATTAAGATCGTCGAAGATGACGGCAAGCTCGTCTGGGAGTGCCCGCATTGCGGCAACCGTGACCAGAGCAAGCTCAATGTTGCCCGTCGTACCTGTGGTTATATCGGTACGCAGTTCTGGAACCAGGGTCGCACCGAGGAGATTCGCGACCGCGTTATGCACCTTTAGATTCGGAGGGCCCCGTGGCATGAGCCTTGCGGGGCCCTCTTGTGTACCGAGAGCTCGAAACACCATGGGGGAGAGCCGTGAACTACGGAGCCATCAAATACTGTGACATCGCAAACGGAGTTGGCGTGCGTACGTCCCTGTTCGTCTCGGGCTGCCGTGTTCACTGTCCGGGATGCTTCAACGACGAGGCGCAGAGCTTCACGTTCGGCAAGCCCTTCACGCGAGAAGTGGCAGACGAGATTATCGAGAGCCTTCGACCCTCCTACGTTCGTGGCCTGTCGCTTCTGGGTGGTGACCCCATGGAGCCTGAGCACCAGGAGGAACTCCTCGCGCTGTGCGAGCTCGTTATCCGTGAGCTGCCCGAGAAGGACATCTGGTGTTACACGGGCTACGTCTACGACCGCGACCTTGTGCCTGGTGGCAAGCGATACCTCGAGAATGTCACGGACGAATTGCTCGGTTGCATCGACGTTCTCGTTGATGGGCCATTCGTTGCGGCCGAGAAGGACATCACGCTTCGCTTCCGCGGGTCATCCAACCAGCGCCTCATCGACGTTTCTAAGACGCGCGAGTCCGGCGAGATCGTGCCCTGGGTCGATGAGAAGGTCTACTCCACGCGCTCGATGTAGTGCTTCGCAACCCTGACGTCACGCGCTTAGGCGAATCGGCGCTTGGGCTGGCAACGCAAGCAAGAGGGCCTTGCAGCCGAGGGTTGGCTGCAAGGCCCTTCGTGGTTGTGGTGAGTCCGGGCTCTTCGCGGCGCTACATTCCGAGGTGGGCCGCCAGATCGAGGATTGCCTTGCGATAGCCCTCGATTCCCATGCCGGTGACAGTCTCAAAGCAGGCCTGGCGAACGTAGGAGACTTGCCTGAAGTCCTCGCGGTTTTCGACGTGAGAGATGTGGACCTCGACACAGGGGATGGAGACCGCCTTGAGGGCGTCAAGAATCGCAATCGAGGTGTGCGTGTAAGCAGCGGGGTTCATGACGATGCCGTCGTACGTCCCAAGGGCGGCTTGGATCTCGTCGACGATTGCGCCCTCGTGGTTACTCTGATAGCACTTGATATCCCTAAAGCCAGCTTCTGCGGCAGCTGCCTTGCAGGTGCGCACTAGGGCGGCGTAGTCAGCCTTTCCATAGATGCTCGGCTCGCGAATGCCAAGCATATTGATGTTCGGGCCGTTAATCACGAGGAGCGAGCGACCTCCGGTCTTTTTGGGCGCTGGGGAATCACTCACCTTGGTTGAAGAGTTGTCGAGGAAGGCGCGCAGGGCGTCGAGATCCTCCTCCTCAAGCCTCTTGTCATCAATGGCAGCTTGCTGTTGGGCGCGGTAGGACATGCGCCTTCCCGGAGTGATGACAACGCGCTCTACTCGCGAGCCCTTCGCAGGTTCCTCATCATGTTTCTCGTCATGATTCGATTCGCTGTCAATTACAAGCGGGTTGGCGCATGCGTTGCCACTTTCGTTAAGTTCGATTCCAGACAGAATCGCAAACTCGCGTGAGACCCCCTCAATGGAGGCAGGCCCGAGAACAACCTCAATGCCGGAGGTGCCTCGTGTTGTGGTGCCCAGTACGCCCCGAATGCCGCGAAGGCCATCCGTATCAACGGCAGACGGATCAGTGAGGGTGAGCCTGAGGCGCGTGAGACATGTCATTACGCTCATGACGTTGCCCTTGCCTCCGATAGCGGCAAGAATGCTGGTGGCCACGTCCTTGTAGTTCATGCTCTTTCCCCCACGTACTTTTCGTTGCTAATTGGATGGGCCTGAAACAATGCCCTCAATCGTTATATATAGTTCATTACGTTCTCACCAAATGGCCGCATCGTCACTCGAGAATTGCGATTCAAGTTGTCGACGGTTAACATTCGGCGGGTGAGCGGTTGTTTAGATGTTCAATCGCTTGATAATCTCCAAAGCGTCTCCACGAGCCGAGCCCGTGCACGAGACCACAACATCCGCCCATGAAATATAGAGTGGCATGCGCCTTCTCGCCAGCTCCTCGACTCCCGATGCTTGGGAGATGGGTCTTCCCTTGCTCGATAGTTCGTTTAAAGGCCTGTCGAGCATGACGATGGTGCCGTTTTGGTGCATGAGATGGTAATTCTCCGGTCTTGTGACGACCCCTCCGCCTGTGGACAACACGAGCCCACTCCTGCTTGCATAGGTGGAGAGTACATCCGTCTCCATCTCTCGGAACTCATCCTCGCCTGAATCCCGAATGACGTCGGCGGGAGACTTGCCAAAGCGCTCGGTAAATGCGTCATCGAGGTCTATGTGCTCGCGCCCACAAATCTTGCCGAGTTGTCTGCCGCAGGATGACTTCCCGCTACCGGGCATGCCGATAAGAACGATGTTGCCCGTGCTTGCATGGATGTCGTCTAGGATGTCCGTCGCGAGCGCATGATCAAGCTCGCACCCCTGGAAGAGCTCGCTTGCGAAAAGGGCCTGACCAACCAACATCGCGAGGCCAGATTCGTTTGCGATGCCTAGATCCTCCGCGTCAAGGCAGATGCCCGTCCTCGTCGGGTTGTAGACGACGTCGAGCACGCCTATGAGGCTCTTCATCTGCGAGAGCGTATCTTTGGTAACAGGAGAGGCGGGGCAGTTGGGATACATTCCCACGGGCGTCGTGTTCACGATCAGCGCGGCGTCGCTGTGGCGCTCCAAAAGCGTCTCGTAGGTGTCGACGCCCGTGCGCGAGATTACGCTAGCATGAGCGTTCACGTCTTCCAACGCGGCACGAATCGCCTGGGAGGCGCCTCCGGATCCAAGAACGAGAACGCTCTTTGCGGCGAGAAGCTCGCTTGCAGTCTTGTCGAACTCTCGGTTTGCGAACCGCTCTAACATCCAGGCAAAGCCGAGGATATCGGTGTTGTCCGCGAGGATGGTGCCATCCTGCTGGCGTACGAGGGTGTTGGCCACGCCCAGACGCTCGACGCGGGTGGTCCTGACATCGGCAAGGTGCGCCGCATTCTGCTTGTAGGGGATGGTCACGTTCAGTCCGCGCCAAGTCCCGTTGACAATGAAATCCCTAACCTGATCGGACTCGCGCTCTATCAGGACGTAGGGAACGCTTCCGAGGCGCTCGTGAATGACGGGGCTCCAGCTGTGTCCGAGCTTTCGTCCGAGAAGACCGTAGGTGATGGGTGACGTGCCGTCCCACATGACGTTGCCGCTCATTAGACAAGCTCCGAATAGCTGCCGAGATAGCGGTACTCCTCGCATACGTCATCGAGGGATGCGATGAGCGAGGCGAACTCGGGCGCGGCGACGGGGCACTCTACGTCGAAGTAGAACATGAAGTCGAAGTCAGAGTTGGGGATGGGTCGGCTCTCGAGCTTTACGAGGTTGATGTCGAGGGCGTAGAAGCGCGCAAGAACCTTGTAGAGGCTGCCCGGGTCATTCTTGGTGACGACCATGAGAGAGGTGCGGTCGGCGCCAGGATAGATCTCGAGGTCCTTGGCGATACAAGCGAAGCGTGTATAGTTGGCGTCGCTGTCCTGTACGTTGCGAGCGAGTGCGACGAGGTTGTAGAGCTCGGCGCAGGAACGGCTTGAGAGGGCGGCGACGTCGGTTCTGCCGCTTTCGGCAACCATCTTGGCGGCAGCAGCGGTGTTTTCGGCGACGTGAACGGTCACGTTGGGCAGCGAGTCGAGGAACTGCCGGCTTTGGTTGATTGCCTGTTGGTGGCTGTAGATGTCGCGGATGCCTTCGAGCTTGGCACCGGGGAGTGCGAGCAGGTTGTGATCGACCTTAATCCTCACGCTGCGCACGATCGAGAACTTATGGCGCATCATGAGGTCATACACCTGATTAACGGTGCCGGCCGTCGAGTTCTCGACGGGGAGTACGCCATATTTGCAAAAGCCCTGGTCGACGGCGCGGAAGACTCCCTCAAACTCCTCAAAATAGCTTATAGTCGCGTGTTTGAAGAGCCTGTCTGCGGCATGTTGGGAATAGGCCCCCTCGACGCCCTGACAGGCGACGAATGCTGACTGGGGGAACAATGCCGGCGTATCAGATACGGCCCTGCTGATCTGACCGGCAAGAGGAGAGTCCTGGTTATTCTCCGCACTCTGCTGCGCGCGAGAGATCTCCATGATCAGGTTGAAGAGGACCTGTGAGTAATCCCTGAGGGGTTCCGGAACCTTCGACGCAACATCGGCGAGCTTTGCGCGCTCGCGCCCCCTATCGAGTACAGGCTTGTTGTTGGCGCGCTTATACTCCGCGATCTCGTGCGTGCACTGCATGCGCTGGCTGAACAGATCGCAGATCTGCGTATCAATGGCGTCAATGCGCTTTCTGATTTCGGAGAGATCTTGCATGGTGCTCCTGTCGATGGATGTGGGGCTAGATCGCGTCCTGCGTCGAGTCGACGCTCAGCTTTTCGGGCGCGGGCATGGGGAACTTACCCTCTTCTACGAGGGCGTCGAGAAGAGCGAGGGCGCAAACAGCCTCGACGACGGGGACCGCACGCGGGACGATGCAAGGGTCATGCCGGCCACGTACCTTGAGGGGGGCGTTTGTGCCCGTGGCGAGGTCGACGCTGTCTTGCTCGATGCCGATCGATGGCGTTGGTTTGATCGCGCAACGCCAGATGATCGGGGCTCCGGTGGTGATGCCTCCGAGGATGCCGCCGGCGTTGTTCGTCTGTGGCACTACGCTTTCGTGCTCGTAGCGATACGGGTCGTTATTCTCGGATCCGCGAAGGGTGCTCGCGGCAAAGCCTGCGCCAAATTCGACTCCCTTTACTGCCGGGATGCCAAATGCCGCCTTCGCGATGCGGTTTTCGATGCCATCGAACATCGGGTCGCCAACTCCGACGGGCATTCCGTAGGCGGCGCATTCGATAACGCCACCTACGGAATCCCTCTCCGCCTTGGCGGCCATGATGCTCTCGTACATTGCGTCCGCCGCCGCCTTACTCACGCAGGGGAGGGAGTTGGCGAGAATCGACTTGCGCTGATCTTCCGAGAAGACCAGCGGATTCAAAGGGTCGTCAGTGGCCTTCTCGGGGCCAAGCTGGGCAATGTGGGCGACGATCTTAATTCCAAGGCTGGACTCGAGAGCCTGGAGGGCAATTCCTCCTGCGATGCAGAGCGGCGCTGTGAGTCGCCCGGAAAAGTGCCCTCCACCAGCAACGTCATGGTGATTGCCATAACGAACGAACGCCGGGTAGTCTGCGTGTCCCGGACGGGGGACGCGGCGAAGTCCCTCGTAGTCCTGGCTGCGCGTGTTGGTGTTCTGGATCTCAGCGCAGAGTGGTGCCCCGCAGGTGTGTCCGTTGGTAAGGCCGGAGACGAATCGTGGCCTATCTGCCTCGCGACGGGCCGTCGATGTGGAACCTCGTCCCGGAGCGCGCCTGTCCAGAAAGGCCTGGAGTTCCTCGAGGTCAACCTCGATACCCGCAGGAAGACCTTCGACGACGCAGCCGATCGCTTCGGAGTGAGACTGGCCGAACACGGTGACGCGAACGCTATCTCCAATGGTCGAAGACATGGCAAGCCTCCCTAGGCGATTTCGACGACGCCGCCGAGTTGTCGGTAGTCTTCAAAGAACTTGGGGTAGGACTTCTCGACGCATTGTGCCCCGAGAATGGTGACCGGCCCGGTGCAACGAGAGGCGGCAATGGCGGCCATCATGGCGATGCGGTGATCGTTGGCGGCGTCAACGACGCCACCGGGGAGGCTGTCACGCCCGTGGACAACGATGTCGTCTCCCTCGCTGGCGATATCGGCGCCAAGGGCGGAAAGACCTGCTACCACGGTCTCCACACGATCGGACTCCTTGAGGCGGAGCCTCGCGCAGCCGGTGAGACGCGTCTTGCCAGGCGCGAGCGCGGCTACGGCTGCTAGCGGTGGGACGAGGTCGGGGAAGTCCGCGACATTCATCTCGCAACCCTGGGGAGCTCCGGAGTGAACGGTGGCAACCCCACGCATGCGACAGACCTGGGCTCCGAGCTTCGCTAGCGCTGCGAGCATGGAGCGGTCGCCCTGACGGCTGGCAAGGTCGAGGCCCTCGACGGAGACGCCATGTCCGAGCGCTCCGGCGGCAAGCCAGAAGGCCGCGTTAGACCAGTCTCCCTCTACGGAGACCTCGCCAGGGGAGCGATATGGGGTGGAGGGGGAGATGGCAAAGACGGTATAGTCGGCGTTCTGGTCGCGCTCGCTGGTCTCTGTGACGTGAACCCCGAACTGCTCGAGCGCGCTGATCGTCAGGTTGACGTAGGGGCGGCTTTCGATGGGCATCGTCACGCGAACCTCTGAGGGGCCCGCAAGAAGGGGAGCCGCGAGCAGAAGGCCGCTCACGTATTGCGAGCTCACGTTTCCGGGGAGCTCAAAGCGCCCGTTGCGGAGCTTGCCGGAAACCTTGAGCGGGAAGGTGCCCTGCTCGGTGAGGTCGCAGCCTCCAGCGATCAGTTCTTCGTAGAGGGGCGAGAGCGGCCTTTCCGCAAGGCGCCCGTGGCCCGTGAGCGCAGCGTCGCAGCCGAGGGCTGCGACTACAGGCAACATGAAACGTTCGGTTGAGCCGGACTCGCCGCAGTCGAGGAGCGCGCCGCGCGTGCCGACGCGGATGTTGTCAGAGACCGGCGCGCCCGGTAGGGGCGTTACCCGAAGGAGGTCACCCTCGCGCTCGATCTCGGCGCCGAGGGCGTTCAGGCAAGCGATGGTCGCCTCGATGTCCTTCGAGGACGTCGTGCAGCGAATCGTCGTGGGTCCCGGGCAGAGGGCGGCGCAGATCAGCAAGCGGTGGGCCATCGACTTGCTCGCGATGGCCTCGATTTGGCCACCGAGCTCGTGCGGCGTGATGGTTACGTCCATTGACGAAGTCTCCTAGTTGACGCTGGACTGGCTCTGGTCTTCGGCGGCGAAGCCGATACGTGCGGTGCCGCAGCCTTCATCGACGAGGCGGGCGAATTCGGCCATGCTTACGCGGCGAATCTCGACCTTGCCAATGCGGGTGGGCAAGATGACGTTTACGCCGTCACCATGCCGCTTCTTGTCTGACATCGCAAGGTTCACGATGATGTCATGAGGCAGGCGTGTATCTGTCGGGAGCCCATGTGCATAGACGACTCGTTCGATGCGAGTTGCAACCTCTGGGTCGCAGATTCCCTCGGCGGCGGCAGCTCGAGCGATGGCGCAGAGACCTATGGCGACGCAGGTGCCATGCCCTAGCGCGAAGTTGCTTGCGGCTTCGATGGCGTGACCGATCGTGTGCCCAAGGTTGAGGGTCTGGCGAATGCCGTGCTCCTGCTCGTCGGCGTTGACAACGTCGCGCTTGATCTCAACATTCCTTGCGATGACGCGCGCCAGCCTTTCGGTCGGGACGCCCTCGGAGGTAAGAGGCTCGCTTTCGAGGTCATCGAATAGGGACGGGTCTGCAAGTACACCATGCTTGATGACCTCGCCACATGAGTCTCGGAAGAGGTCTTTCGGAATGGTTTTCAAGCAATTGGGGTCTGCGATGACTGCTCGAGGCTGCCAGAAGGCGCCGGCAAGGTTTTTGCCTGCCTCCAGGTCAATCGCTGTCTTGCCTCCGACGGATGAATCGACCATCGCGAGAAGGCTGGTGGGGACCTGGACGACGGAGCAGCCCCTCATGTAACAGGCGGCAGCAAAGCCCGCGAGGTCTCCCGTGACCCCTCCGCCAAGGGCAACGACGACATCGTCGCGGGTTAGTCCCGCTGCGGCAATCGCCTCGAGGCAAGCTGCCCATGTCGCTGCCCTCTTGGAAGCCTCTCCCGCCTCAAAGACAAATTGGGACGTCGTATAGCCCGATACTTCGAGAGTGGCGCGAACTTGGTCCATGTAGAGCGGGGCCACGTTGGTGTCGGATACGATGAAGGCATTCTCACCGCCGGCGGCTTCTCGTACGAGCTCGCCCACGCGGGTGATGACTCCGGGAGTCACATGGACGTCGTAAGACCTTGACGTTGTGTCAACGCGAACGATCACGTCGTTGGAGGCTGAGCCCATTAGACCTCCTCCTCCCTTGCGAGGTCGGCGCGTTTGATGCGGTCGCCCTCGGCCAGAAGTTCGGTGAGCCTCTCGGCGTCGCGCTTTTCCAGAGCATCCTTGTATTTGGAGAGCTCGGTGATGATGGTTCCGATCTCGCTGGCGAGGTTGTCGGCGTCATCGAGGAACAGCTCGCACCACATCGTTGGGTTGAGCCTCGCCACGCGGGTGAGGTCCTTGTAGGAACCGGCAGAGAAGCCGTCGCGGAGTCCTAGCGTGGGACTCTTGACATAGGCGTTGGAAACCACGTGCGCGAGTTGCGAGGTGTAGGCGATGACTCGATCGTGACGCTCGGGTGTGGTAACCGTGAACTTATCGAACCCACACGGAGCGAGAAGGCCTTCGAGCCGGTCTACGAGAGCGAGGCATTCGACACCCCTCACCTCGGGCGCTGGGCAGACGACCATCGGCGCCCCCTCGAACATGTTTGCTCGGGAGTGCGCGTAGCCTGAGAACTGGGTTCCCGCCATGGGGTGACAACCTATGAAGGTGATGTCCGACTCGCGGGCGATCTCGAAGCAAGGCTCGCAGATGGAGCGCTTCACGCCACCAGTGTCGATGACGATGGCATCTGGGTTCACAAGACTCGCGTGCTTCCTAAGCCAGGCAACGCACGCCTCTGGGTAGCAGGCAAGAACGATGAGCTCACAGGTGCCGATGAGCTCATCGGTGAGAACGCCGGAAGTGGTTTCGATGGCTGCGAAGCTCGTGATTTCCTCGTTTGGGTCATAGGCATAGACTTCGTGGCCGCCCTTGGCCAGGGCGCGCGCGAATGAACCTCCGATGAGGCCTAGGCCAACGATGCCCGTGCGGCCGGGGACGATCGAGGGGGAATCAGCCTCGGGATGAGCGTTGCCTTCCACCATCATTTACTCGACCTCCATCGTGACTGCCTCGCGGACGGTGGCGATGCGCGTCATGGCGTCTTTGAACTGCGCGGGCGTGAGTGCCTGCGCACCGTCGGACCAAGCGTGCTTCGGGTCGTCGTGGACCTCGATCTCTAGGCAATCCGCGCCTGCGGCGGTTGCGGCGAGTGCCATCGGGGTGACATAGCGCGTGTGGCCCGTCGCGTGGCTCGGGTCGGCGCAGACCGGCAGGTGCGAGAGGTCATGGAGGACGGGGACGGCGGAGAGGTCGAAGGTGTTCCTCGTGTGGGTCTCAAACGTGCGAATGCCTCGCTCGCAGACGATGACGTTGGGGTTGCCCTCGCTCATGATGTATTCGGCAGCCATGAGGAGCTCGTCGATGGTGCCGGAGATTCCGCGCTTGAGCAGGATGGCGGCCTTGGTCTTGCCAACCTCCTTGAGCAGGGGGAAGTTCTGGGCGTTACGGGCGCCGATCTGCCAGACTTCGATGCCGTGAGACATGAAGGTGTCGACGTCTCGAGGGTCCATGATCTCGGTCACTATGGGCATGTCGAGCTCGTCTCGAGCCTCACAGAGAAGGTCCAGGCCCTTTTCGCCCATTCCCTGGTAGGCGTAAGGGGAGGTGCGGGGCTTATAGGCGCCGCCGCGAAGAAGCGTGGCGCCGGCAGCCTTGACTTGGCGGGCGATGTTGATGAGATTCTCGCCCTCGACGGAGCAGGGGCCGGCGATGACATGGAAGGTGCCGCCGCCGATCTTCACGCCGTGGCCGCAGTCGACGACGGTGTCGAGCGGGTGAAACTTACGGTTGGCCTTCTTGAAGGGCTCGGAGACGCGCTGGACGCGCTCGATGATATCCATGCCCTCAATGAGGTACGGGTCAATCTGGGTGGTGTCGCCCACGAGGCCTACGATCGTCGCGTTATAGCCCTTGGACACATGGGCGTCGAGGCCCTTGCCGTGAATCCAGGAGACAAAGTGGTCAAGCTGCTCTGGCGTGGCGGTGTCCTTGACGACGGCGATCATGCGATTCTCCTTTGGCGCTATCTGGGGTCAACCCGAGTTTTAGTTAGTTGACTGATGGTACTACAGCGTCAGATTGGAACTTCGCGCGAAACAGAGATGTAATGACCGCATACAAGAAAGGCCCCGTGACAGGGGCCCTGGCTAAACAAATGGTGCTCTCTGTGGGATTCGAACCCGCGACCTTTCGCTCCGGAGGCGAACGCTCTATCCAGCTGAGCTAAGAGAGCATGCGACGCTATGCGCGTGTGCGAAAGAGAGTATAGGGCATGTAGCGCAATTCGGCGGGGATGGCTGCCTGATTCTTCAACGTTTCAAGTATGTAAGTGTTTTTAGCTTTCGATTTATGTGACTCGCTAGTCCGTACAATAAGAACTTACGGATTATTGAGCGGAGGCATGATTACACTGGGTACGGAAGATTTCGATATCGTCGCACCTGAGTTCAGGGGTCTTTCTTCGGCCGAGGTCGAGGACCGTGTCGCCGACGGTCGCGTCAACGCTGACGCTGGTCCGCAAACTAAGACCATCCCTCAGATCATTGCGACTCATGCGTTCACGCTGTTCAACGGCATCAACATCATCCTTGCCTGTCTGGTGGTGTACACGGGCGCCTGGCGCAATCTTACGTTTCTTTGCGTCGTGCTCTCTAACCTCGCTATCGGCGTTGTCCAGGAGATCCGCTCCAAGCGGACCATCGACAAGCTCTCGATTCTGGCGGAGTGCCCCGTCACGGTTCGTCGCGATGGTGGGGATGTCGAAGTCGGGCATGCCGAGGTCGTTCTCGATGACCTGCTCGTTTTGCGACGCGGTGACCAGGTCTCTGCTGACGCCGAGGTTGTTTGGGGAGGGGCTGGCCTTAACGAGAGCCTGCTGACAGGCGAGAGCAAGCCTGTTGCCAAGTCGATTGGCGACAGGCTCATGAGCGGTAGCTTTCTTGACTCAGGTTGCGTTGTTGCGCGCGTGACGGATGTTGGTGCGGATTCCTATGCCGCTCGCATAAACGCCGAGGCCAAGTACATCAAGAACACCAAGAGCGAGATCTTGGCGACGCTCCAGATGATCATCCGGACGTCTACGTGGCTCCTCGCTCCCATCGGCCTTGCCTTGTTTATTCGCACGCTTAAGGATGGATATGGCCTCAATGACGCGATTCTTACTACGGTGTCTGCGCTTGTTGGCATGATCCCGCAAGGTCTCGTTCTTCTCACTTCCACGGTTCTCGTCATCTCTACTGCAAGGCTTGCGAGGAAGAGCGTTCTCATCCAGCAGTTCTATTGCATCGAAATGCTCGCCCGCGTCGATGTTCTCTGCCTTGATAAGACCGGAACCATTACGTCTGGATCCATGGACTTCGAGCGCGCCATTGGCGTGTCAGGTCACAGCTCCGCCGACGTCGAGTTTGCGGCCGCGTGTGTTAGCCGTGCTAGCAGCCATGACGCCAACGAGACGGCTACCGCCATCCTTCGCCATGCTGATGAGATGAGCATCGACACTCCGGATTACCAGCGCGTCGTGGGCTTTTCGAGTGCGCGCAAGTATTCCGGGTGCGTTACCGCTGATGGCCGAGCGCTGGTCATGGGCGCGGCGCAGTTCGTGTTTGCGGGCGGCGTGCCCCGGGAGATTTCCTCCGCGCTCGCTTCTGCGGGCGAGAGGGAGCGCGTGCTCGTTCTCGCGGAGTGCGATGGTTTCGACGGCGAGGACGCAATTCTTGGTGTCCCTAGGCCTCTCGGAATCATCTCCATTTCCGACCATATTCGAACGAATGCTCCTGCAACGATTAAGTACTTCACGGAGCAGGGGGTGCAGCTCAATGTTATTTCGGGCGACGACCCCCGCACGGTCTCAAGCATTGCCGCCGAAGCTGGCGTGCCCGATGCAGACAAGTGGGTTGACGCCTCGACGCTCGTAACTCCCGAGGACGTCAAGCGCGCGGCGCTAAAGTACCGCGTGTTTGGTCGCGTGACCCCCCAGCAGAAGCGCGAGCTCGTCCTTGCGCTTCGCAGGTCGGGCCATACCGTGGCAATGACGGGCGACGGCGTGAATGATGTTCTGGCGCTTCGCGAGGCTGACTGCTCTGTCGCCATGGCATCTGGGTCCGACGCGGCTCGCAATGTCGCCGAGGTCGTTCTTGTGGATGACGACTTCGCTCATATGCCTGACGTCGTCGCGGAAGGACGCCGTTCAATCAACAATCTCGAGAGGTCCGCCTCGCTCTTCCTCGTCAAGACCGTCTTCTCCGCCGTTCTGGCCATTCTATGCGCCTTCATTCCTCCTTATCCGTTCCAACCGGTTCAGATGTCGCTTATCTCGACCGCAATCATCGGCATACCGTCCTTCGTCCTGGCCCTGGAGCCCAACCGTGAGCGTGTGAGGGGTAACTTCCTCGGCAACGTGCTCGCTCGTTCTGTGCCCGCGTCCCTCGCGATCGTTCTTGCCGTGGGCGTAGCCTCAGGGTTCTTGGAGCATTTCGGCCTAACGCGCGATCAGATCTCCACCGTGTGCGTGGTCCTGACGTGCCTGGTTGGCTTCAGTCTCGTCGTTCGAATCTCTCTGCCGCTCAACTCGCTTAGGGGCGCTCTACTTGCCGTCGTCGTTGCCATCGTTGTATTTGGCTGCACTATCGCGGGCCCGTTCTTCTGTATCGTCTCTCCGACGTCTGGAATGATCGTCGCGATCGCTTCCATCGGAGTGGTCTCGCTTCTCCTCTTCAACTACCTCTTCAGCCGTGGTGTTGCTCTTGCCACGGAGGACGAGGGCTACGCGCGTTTCATGAATGCAATCGAGAATAGTGACAAGGGACGTGATGCTCATGACAAGTGAGACCTTTGCCAGTGCCGTTGTGGCGGCAAGGAATCCTAAGACCCTCGATGTATCTGGCATTAGCAGGGGCTATATCGACGTTTCTGGCATCCCCGGAGCATCTGAGCTTCCCGCTTGTCTTCTCATGCTTCTCGAGAACGTCGTTAGGCGAGCCGAGACTGACGAGGCGGCCATCGCTTCGGCCGAGCGAGTTCTTGCGGCTGCCCGCTCCGGCTCGGCTGGTGACGAGGTCATGTTCACGCCCGCCCGCGTCCTTTTCCAGGACTTCACCGGCGTTCCGGTGTTTGTCGACTTTGCCGCCATGCGTGACGCCATGGCGGCGCGTGGGGGAGACCCCTCGCGCGTGAATCCTCGCATTCCCTGCACGCTTATCATCGATCATTCCGTTGCCGCCGATGTCTCGGGCTGTCCGACTGCCGCCGCCGAGAATCTCGCTATCGAGGCGAAGCGCAACCGCGAGCGCTTCTCGTTCCTCAAGTGGGCTGGGCGCTCGTTTGACAACGTCGAGATCGTTCCGCCAGGCGGAGGCATCTGCCATCAGCTCAACATCGAGCGTTTCTGCCAGGTCGTCTCCACTGATGCCCTTTGGGAGGGCGAGGGCGAGCTTGCGTGCTTCGACACCGTCGTCGGCACGGACTCTCACACCCCCACCGCAAATGGTATCGGCGTCCTTGGCTGGGGAGTCGGCGGCATCGAGGCCGAGGCGGCGGCCCTCGGCCAGCCCATCACCATTCGCGTCCCCGAGGTCGTCGGTCTTCATCTGACGGGTCGCCTGCGTGACGGCATCTCGGCTATGGATCTTGCCCTTACGGTTGCTCAGAGGCTTCGCGCCGAGGGCGTCGTGGGTTGTCTCGTCGAGGCTTTTGGTGAGGGTGTTTCCACGCTTTCCGTTACTCAGCGCGCTTGCGTATCCAATATGACGCCTGAATACGGCGCTACCTCTACTCTGTTCCCGATCGACAACAACGTTCTTGACTATCTGCGCCTTACTGGTCGCGATGACGCGGAGATCTCCTTTGTCGAGGCCTACGCTCGAGCGCAGGGCGTCTTCGGCGGCGTTAGCGGCCGTACCTATGCGCGCGTGGTCGAGCTCAACCTCTCTGAGGTCGAGCTCTCGCTCGCTGGTCCTTCGAGGCCTCACAACCGCGTGACGCCCGCGGATCTCAAGGCTCGCTTCGAGGAGAATGCCGCCAAGCACGGCCATGGCGATGCCGCCGCAACCTGGCGCGTTACTTGTGCCCATGGCGCGGAGCATGACCTTGGACACGGCACGCTCGCCATTGCCGCCATCACCAGCTGCACGACGGCGACAGACCCGGCGATGATGGTCGCCGCCGGCCTCACCGCCCGTGCCGCCCACAAGGCGGGTCTTAAGGCTAAGCCCTGGGTCAAGCGTATCCTTGCGCCTGGCAGCCATGCCGCGGCGGATATTCTCAAGCGCGCGGGCCTCCTCGGCGACCTTCAGGCGCTTGGCTTCTATACCTGTGGGTTTGGCTGCATGAGCTGCATCGGTAACTCCGGAGATATCCTTCCCGCTCTCAAGCCGATCGCAGCCGACTGCGAGCTTACGAGCGTCCTCTCTGGCAACCGCAACTTCGACGGTCGTATCTCTCCCGATGTGGCACAGAACTTCCTCGCGCAGCCCGCGGTTGTCGTGGCCTATGCGATTGCCGGCACGATGGACGTCGATCTTACGGTCACGCCGCTCGGTACGGACGCATCTGGCGCTCCCGTCATGCTTTCTGACATCCTGCCGTCTACCGAGGAGATCGACGCCGTTCTTTCTGAGGTCCTTACTCCAGAGGTCTATTCCCTCGGTATGAAGGGCCTTATGGAGGGAGATGCCACGTGGCGCTCTATCGAGGCGTCGGCGACTGACACGTTCAGTTGGGACGAGATGTCGACTTATGTACGCCGTCCGCCCTATTTCGAGATGGCTCAGTCCCAGCAGGAGTTTGGCATTTGTGGAGCGCGTGCCCTTGCCCTCTTTGGGGATTTCGTCACCACGGATCACATCTCTCCGGCAGGCGCGATCGCCGCTGATTCTCCTTGCGCGCGCTATCTTAACGAGCGAGGCGTTGAGCAGGCAGATTTCAACACCTATGGTGCCCGTCGAGGCAATCATGAGTGCATGGCGCGAGGAACCTTCGCCAACGTGAAGCTCGAGAACAAGCTTGCCGGCCGTCCTGGTCCCTTTACGCTTGACCAGCTTTCTGGCGAGGTCGTGAGGGTATTTGACGCCGCCGAGGATTACAACCGTGCCGGTGTGCCCCTCGTCATCGTCGCTGGCCGTATGTATGGCTCTGGTTCGAGCCGCGACTGGGCGGCAAAGGGTCCGATGCTTCTCGGCGTGCGCGCGGTGATAGCCGAGAGCTTCGAGCGCATCCATCGCTCGAATCTTGTCCAGATGGGCATGCTGCCTCTCGAGTTTGTCGAGGGGGAGGGCGCTTCCTCGCTTGGGCTTGATGGCACCGAGGCGTACGAGATTGACGCCGTCGACCTCTCGTCGGGTCTTCCCGCGAGCCGTACCACCAACGTTCGAGCCACGAAGCAAGACGGTACGGTTGTCGAGTTCTCTTGTGTCGTGCGCGTAGATACCGCCCTTGAGGGTAGATTCCTCGCATCCGGCGGCATTCTTCCCTATGTTCTTGAGGAGCTTTCGTGATTTGTCCTTCTTGCGGGTCCGTTATACCTGACGGGCTCTCTGTCTGCCCAGCTTGTCACGCGGACCTTGCCATGACTCGCGTGATGCCCAAACTTACGGGTACCTGGTGCTCCTCCTGCGGCGCGCTCGTGCCCGCGGGAGCCACCACGTGTCCTAAGTGCGGCATGCCGGTCGATGCGTCTCGCGTTAACTCGGCCGCAGAGCAGATGGAGCATAGGCGTGCCGAGGATCGCGCGCTCGAGCGCGAGCGCACGTCCTCGCTGCCGCGTATTGAAAGCGCCATTCCTTCGGAGCCTGATCCCTCGGCAGAATCTGCCTATGGCCGCGAGAGGCTGCCTCACACGAAGGTTTTCGCTCTCGCCGCCATTGCGAGTTTGCTCCTTGTCGGTGGTCTTACGCTTGTCATTACTCATCCGTGGAACCCCAACCTGAATGACACTCGCGCGACGACGCCGGCGGACACCTCGCAGGCAGGTTTCCCCGGTACGATATCCGCCTTGCAGGGCCAGGATAAGGTTTCTGGTGCGACGTCGGCCGAAAGCGCCGACGACCTGACATACAACTCGCTCCTCTCGGCTTATGAGAGCCTTAAGGATATTTCGGACAGGGCGGATGACCTTGAATCGAGACTCGACACCACGGGTATCTCGGGTTCTTCTGAGGATCGCTCCGCTGCCCTTGAGGAGGCAAAGCAGCTTTCGCTTGACGCCAGCAACGTGGCGACGACGATTTCTAACATTGATGTGGTGACGACGGGTACCTATGCGGACCAGAGGACTAACGTCTCTACGTTGGCAAGCTGGCTCAGGAACCGCGTCGAGGCTATATATGACGCATGGGAGGTCTCTGCAGCTTCCTCTGATCCGGCTGCCGATAAAAGCAAGATTCTCGCTCCCATGGTCGGGAACAGGGAGTCTGATGGCTCTGAGGCATACGTCAATTTGTTCAAGAAGAACTATGACGCGTGGAAGCCGGTGCAGAGATAAAAGCGGCCTTTTGGGTCCTTCAAAATAGTGTCCGCTAGAAGCGTCCGAGGAGGCTTATATGTTTCTTCGGGCGCTTCGCGTCTCAATGTGGCGTGCCGAATGTGTGAACAGTCTCTCGTGCTGCTAGAATCATCTAGATAGATTTGTTTGAATTCGCGCTATATGGCGCGCGTCCACATGCATGGAGGCCACATGTTCGGTATGCCCGATCCTCTCTACACGCCCGAGTATGTCTGCGCTGGTGATGAGGTTGCTACCGTAGTCACTTCGAAGGGCACGATTCGCGTGCGTCTTGACGCCGAGGGTGCTCCCATTCACGTAGCCAACTTCTGCGAGCTTGCCATGAGCGGCTATTATGACGGGCTCAAGTTCCATCGCTACGTGCCCGGGTTCGTCATTCAGGGCGGCTGCCCTAACACCCGTGACATGACTTCTGACGAGGTCGCTCGCGGTATGCGTGGCCCTGATGGCCAGCCGGGTACTGGCGGCCCTGGCTATCGCATCGTCCATGAGTATAATACGAATCCTCGCAACAGCCACGAAGATGGCGCCCTTGCGATGGCGCGCTCGTCTAACCCGGATTCTGCTGGCTCGCAGTTCTATTTCTGCCTTGGCGCCCAGCACATGCTCGATAATGACTACACGGTTTTCGGCCAGACCATCGAAGGCCTCGATGTCATTGGCGCGCTGCGCGCGGGTGACGACATTGAGTCCATTCGCATTAGTCACGAGGCCTAGAACCCCAAGGGACGGATGACCTATGAATACCGAAGCTTTCAGGATTGCCAAGGACTCTTACCAGCGTGGCGATTGGGCTGGAGCTGCCAGCGCTCTTGCGAACGCCAAGTCCTCCGGTGAGGCCTTTGGCGAGGCCGACCACCTTCGTGGCAATGCCCTTATGAAGCTCGGCCGTTATGCTGAGGCCGCAGCTGCGTATGCGGAGGCACTCTCTGACGCCGCATACGGCCATGTCGGCGCTCTTAACTGCAACCGTGGTCGTGCGCTTGTCGCCGCTGGTCAGGATGACGCGGCCCTGGCGTGCTTCCAGGCTGCGGTGTCTGACCCCAGCTATCCCACGCCGTACAAGGCGTATCTTGCCCTTGGAAAGCTGTTCGAGAAGCGCGGCCTCGTCGTTGAGGCTGCGAGTGCCTGGCGTTCTGCCGCGATTGACGAGCAGAATCCCGATCCGGCCCAGTCTCTCGTGAAGCTTGGCGCCTGCTTTATGCAGCTCACACGACCCAACGATGCCATTGATGCATATCGTACGGCCCTCGATTTTTCTACGAGTGCTAGCACGGGCGCCATCAACGCGGAGCTCGGCCAGGCCTACATGGCTTGCAACAAGATCTCAGAGGCCGCGGATGCGTTCAACCATGCGGCTGCTGATTCCAACTACACCCTTACGCCTGAGCAGCAGGTTGCCTTCTCTGCTGCTCAAAGGGCTCTCTCTGCCGCGGCGGGTTCTGGCCCCTCCGAGACCGATCAGATGCTCGCCAATGCCGGTTATGGCAACCAGGGCCTAGTCGGCGCGGACCAGTCTGGATCCCAGGCTGTCGTTAACCAGGGCTACTCTCAGGGTGCGGCATATGATCCACTGGACCCGATGGGCCGTTCCGGCGAGTTCATTCCGAGTCCTGAGGATACGGGCTTCTTCTCCGTCACGGAGGAGGACCTCATGAAGGCCGATCGCGACGATCGCAAGATGCGTCGCAAGCACAATCACCGCGGTCTCAAGGTGGTCCTGTTCATCCTTCTTCTTCTCGCCATTCTTGGTGGCGTTGGTGGCTTTGCCTACTATAAGGGCTATGGCTGGCCCACCCAGGAGGCCGTAGTTTCTGACATGTTTAGCGCCGGCGCTTCTGGCAGCGATATCGCTCCCTACCTTTCGAGCTCTATCACCGATGACGCTCGTAAGGACATCGAATCCATCATGCCTCGCGGTGCTACTTGCAGCGTTTCCGGTGTCGATCGTTCTATGGCTCAGAGCACGGTCCTCGTTAACGCCAGCCTCGCCTCGAGCGGTAACCAGTCTTATTCTGTCTCTCTCGCGCGTGATGGCTTGGGTTGGAAGGTAACGGGCGTTAAGCTCACCTTTGCTTCCCAGGGATCCAGCTCTGATGCTGCGAGTGGTTCGCTTGCGACCACCGTTAGTGACGGAGAGGTGGCTCCTGACGACTCAAGCGTCTCCACTGGCGCCGCTGCGTCCCAGGGGGCCTCGACGGAATCCAGCGCGGAGACCACTGAGGTGTCTGCCCAGTAAGCTTCTGGGTATTCTTGCAGCAATAGTCCGAGCGGCAAAGTTGCCGCCAAGTTAGGAATTGGTGCCATGTCGTTTTTTGACTCCATATTTGGCGAGTACGGTGGCGATCTTGCCATTGACCTCGGCACGGCAAACACGCTTGTCTCCGTGCGTGGAGAGGGCATTGTCATCAATGAGCCTTCCGTGGTCGCCATTGACCAGAGCGAGGAGCGCGTCCTTGCCGTCGGTGCTGACGCCAAGCGTATGGTCGGCAGGACGCCCGGCTCCATCACGGCCATTCGTCCCCTCAAGGACGGCGTTATTTCCGACTTCGATGTTACCGAGGTAATGCTTCGATACTTCATCGAGAAGGCATCAACGCGTCGTTACCCCTGGAGTCCTCGTCCCCGCGTTGTCGTCTGCGTCCCCTCCGGTGTTACTTCCGTCGAGAAACGCGCCGTTTTTGAGGCCACCATTCAAGCGGGCGCTCGTCAGGCATTCCTCATCGAGGAGCCGATGGCCGCTGCCATTGGATCCAACCTGCCCATCGAGGACCCGACGGGCACCATGGTCGTCGACATCGGTGGTGGTACGACGGAGGTTGCTGTCATCGCTATGGGCGGCATTGTCGTCTCGCAGTCGATTCGCACTGCAGGGGACGAGTTTGACCAGGTCATTCTCGAGCATGTTCGCGATGCCTACAACCTTTCCATTGGTGAACGCACGGCTGAGGATATTAAGATCAAGGTCGGTTCTGCCGCGCCCCTTAAGGAAGAGCTTGATGTTGAGGTCAATGGTCGCGACGTCATGAGCGGTCTGCCTAAGACCGTTCGTATTGAGTCCGAGGAGATTCGTCGGGCGCTTGATGCCCCTCTTGACCAGGTCACGAAGGCTGTCAAGGATGCCCTTGACGTTACTCCGCCTGATCTCGCGAGCGATCTTATGTACTACGGAATTATGCTTACCGGTGGCGGTGGCATGCTCCGCGGTCTTGATCAGCGCCTTCGCGAGGAGACGGGTGTTCCCGTTAACGTGAGCCCCACTGCCCTCGAGAATGTCGTTCTTGGTTGTGCGAAGGTCCTTGAGGCCAATGCTCTGTCCGGCGGTTTCGTGCAGAGTTCTGGTAAGTAGGGAATTGCCGATGGCTCAGCGCTTTTCTGCCCCCAGCTCATCTCTTGGGCGCGGGTCCTCCTCGGGGGTCCCGCGCTCGCTTGTTGTCCTTACCGTCGTGTCGCTCCTCATGTTTGTCGTCGGGGCGCGCGAGGGTGATAGCGGCGTGCTTCATGGGATTCGTGGCGTTTTCCAGGCCGTGGCTTCGCCCGTGCGCGTCGTGGGCTCATTCGCCGCCTCTCCCGTCTCTGGCATCGGCAACGTCGTTGGCAATCTCACTGCAGACTCCGAGACCCTTTCGGAGCTGCGGGACGAGAATGAGCAGCTCAAGGCCCAGGTGGCCAAGCTGTCTGAGTATGAGCAGCAGGCGAATACCCTGACGGAGCTTCTCCAGCTTAGGAACGAGTACAGCCTGACATCCACCGCGGCTCGCGTCATTGCCCAGTCGAGCGACTCGTGGACTTCGACCATCACCATAGACAAGGGGTCGACCTCTGGCATCGCCGTAGGCATGCCCGTAACAAGCTCTACGGGTGTGATTGGCCAGGTCAGCGAATGCGGCCCTTCGACGGCAGTTGTCCGCCTTATCACCGATGAATCCTCCGGGGTTTCCTGCATGGTTCAGTCGAGCCGCGCGCAAGGTCAACTTGTCGGGTCGGCGGATGGGACCCTTCGTCTGACGCTTGTTCGTTCCGATCAGCAGGTAGCCACAGGAGACACGATCATCACGAGTGGCCTCGGCGGCGTTTATCCTCGTGGTCTGCCCGTCGGCACCGTGACGAACGTAACCAAGTCCTCTGGCGCTCTCTATTACGATATTTCTGTCGATCCCCTGTGTACTGTTTCAAGCCTAGAAGAGGTCCTTGTCATTACCTCGATTAACGATGACCAGCAGGCGAGTGCGGAGGATACGGCGTCGGCTAACGACCAGGATAAGGCGGTTACCTCTACTTCTGCCGCCACGGCGTCTGCCACAACAGATGGTTCCGCAAATAGCGATGACGGTTCTAGTACTGACGGCGATTCGAGTGGGGAATAGGGGGGTAAGCATGATCGTCAACGATACTGGTAAGAACAAGCGTCTGGCCATCATCCTTGCCATCGTCCTCGCTGTTCTCCAGATTGGTTTCGTCCCCAACGTTGCCCTCCTTGGAGGCCGCGCCAATCTCGCCCTCGTTCTCGTTGCTTGCGTGTGCCTTGGGGGTAGCGTCAAGATGGCCCCCGTGGTCGGCTTTGCTTCTGGCGCCTTCTATGACCTCGCGGGATCGGGTCCCATTGGGCTCATGGCTCTCATTCTTACCATCGTGGGGTTTGGTCTTGCGGCGATGGGCCGTAGCCGCGTTGCCGATGACCTGGTCGCGTCAATCACGTTGTTCATTCCCGTGACGCTGCTCGTGAATGTCGTTTATGGCATCGTCATTCTCATTTTTGGTCAGTCGAGCTCTCTCGTCGACGCACTTTTCTTGCGTGCTCTGCCTGGGTCCGTTCTCGACGTGCTCGCCTTCCTTATCGTCGCGGTCATCCTGTCTCGGTCGAGTGCTCCCGCCTCCGGCCTCGGTAAGGGCAAGAGCTCTCATCGCGGCGCGCGATTTTCCACGAAGGGTCTGTAGACGATGACCTCGGCTACTCTTGCTCTCATTTTCATAGTCATCATTGCCGCTGCCGTAGCGGTCGTGCTCGTCTTGCTCCTACACTCCGGTTCCTCCTCCCTTAAGTTTGATATCGGTGGCCAGGCGCCGCGTGCGGCCGGCGGTAATGACGCCAGTCCCGATAAGATGTTCAAGCGTCGCCTCATTGGCCTGGGCATCTTCTCTGGGGGCGTCATCGGCGCTCTGCTTGCGCGTCTCTGGTCCATGCAGATTGTCGGGTCCGACGACTACTCGCGTCAGGCGGAGTCGAACCGCACGCGCACGGTCACCTCGTTCGCGCCTCGCGGGCGCATCCTAGACCGCAACGGCGTCGAGCTCGTCACCAATCGTCCGAGCCTCACCGTCTGCGCCCACGCTGAGGTCGCGGACGATGACATCGAGCTCAACTTGCTCGCGGCTGTCCTCGGCATGCCCTCGATGGCAGCCAAGCGAAGGGCTACGGACTCCTCGCAGAGCGCTCAGAGCGCGCGCACCATATGCATCGACGTTCCTCGTACTACCGTTGCTTACATTCAGGAGCATGCGGACGTTTTCCCCAACGTGACTGTTGAGCAGCGCACTCAGCGCTCTTATCCGCAGGGCGAGGTTTGTTGCCACCTACTTGGGTATACCGGCACCGTGACGGAGGACCAGATCAACGCCTCCAAGACCTCGAATGCTGGTATTACGTACGAGTCCGGTGACACCACCGGCCAGGCTGGTATCGAGTATCAGTACGAGGAGGTGCTCCAGGGAGTCCGTGGCGAGCAGACAGTCTACGTCGATGTTCACGGCAATGTGACCGACTACTCCACCTCCGTCCCGGCGGAGGCGGGTAGTGACATTATGCTGACCATCGACGTCGACGTGCAACGCATGGCCGAGGAATCGCTCGCCAGGATCATCAAGAAGCAGCGCGATGGGGGCATCGAGAGCTGTAAGTCCGGAGCCGCCTGCGTGGTCGACGTTACCAACGGCGAGGTTATCGCCATGGCTAGCGCCCCCACCTTCAAGCCCGAGCTGTTCGTGGGCGGCATCTCCCAGGACGATTGGGACGCGCTCTCTGCCGACGAAGCGGCGAACCCTCTCATGAACCGTGCGGTCGCCGGTCAGTTCGTTGCCGCCTCCACCATCAAGCCGCTCACGACGTTCGCCGCCCTTGACTATGGTGTCGCAGACGCCGGCTCGAGCTACGTCTGCAACGGCTGGTGGACGGGCTTCGGCGAGGCTAACGGCAAGTGGTGCTGGGACCACGACGGCCATGGGGCGATTGACCTGAGGAACGGCATCACCTACTCCTGTGACGTCGTCTTCTACGAGATCGCGAAGGCCTTCTACAACCTCGACGAGGACAAGCAGGACGGAATGCAGGAGACCTTCCGCAAGTGGGGCCTCGGCTCGCAGACGGGAATCGACCTTCCCAGTGAGGCTTCCGGGCGCGTTCCCGACGCGGAGTGGAAGTGGAACTACTTCACGAGCTGGTCCGACGCGGATCGAAAGTGGAACGGCGGCGACTACACGAACATCGCCATCGGCCAGGGCGATATCCTCGTCACACCCCTCCAGATGTGTTGCGCCTACATGGGCATCGCCAACGGCGGCACCATCTGGACTCCGCATGTCCTCAAGAGCGTGCTCGGCCGCGGCGACACCTCTTCAGCGCGCGACTACACGCCCAAGGTCCACCTCGAGCCCAGCGAGCCGCAGGCGAGCTTCGACCTCGTGCACTCGGGACTCGAGGGAGTCATTTACGAGGAGAGCGAGTCGATGACGGCCCATTTCACCAATATGACCACCCGCGTTGCGGGCAAGACCGGCACGGGTGAGCATGGCAACGAGGAGCCTACGAGCTGGTTCTGCTGTTACGCCCCCGCGGATAACCCGAAGTACGCTGTCTCCGCCGTCATTGACAACGGCGGCTACGGTTCGGTCTCCGCGATGTACGTCTGCCGAGACATACTCGGCCAGCTCTTTGGAGAGCCTGATACTAATACGACCGAAGTCAGCGACGGAACTAGGTAGAGGAGGGGAAGATGGCTCAGAATTCTGCTGGTGGCGTTGGTTTTGGTTCTATCGTCTCATCTCTATTCGGAGGTGACGCCGGCAAGAAGCCGGGGGCTGCGCACGCGCGCATGCCGGGCAAGGGCGGCATGCTCTCCGAGATCTATTGGGCTAACCTAATTCCTGCGCTTCTGCTCATTGCCTATGGGCTCGTGGTCGTTTGGAGCGCGTCCCTATCCAATGCCTACGCCTCTCTGCCGAGACAGGCTGTTGGAGCCGCACTTGGTCTTGTCGCGGCTGCATTCGTGTGGCGCTATGACTATCGAGCCTTAGCAAATATGAGTACGTGGCTTCTTGTGATTGACGTCGTCCTCATGCTGTCCCCGCGTATCCCCGGACTAGCGAGCGCTGCTAACGGCATGACCGGATGGGTTAAGTTGGGTCCCTTGCGCTTCCAGCCGTCAGAGATTGGCAAGCTCGTCACCATCTTCCTCATGGCATCTCTTGCCGCGCAGTATAACGGGCGCATCAAGGAGCTTCGAGATTACGTGAAGCTTTGCGGCACGCTGCTTGTTCCCTTTGCCGCGATTATGGCGCAGCCTGACCTTGGCACGGGTCTCATCATCGTCGTGACGGGTGCTGCGATCATCATCTGTGCCGGAGCGAAGCGGGAATGGGTTCTCGTCACGCTCGCGATGTTCGTCGCGGGCTGCGCGTTGATCATTTTCTGTTCGATAAATTTCCATTTTCCGCTCAAGCAATATCAGCTCAATCGCCTACTCGTGTTTGCGGATTCCAGTCTTGAGTCCACGAGCGCTGGCTATAACCTCCAGCAGGCAAAAATCGCCGTTGGATCCGGCGGTCTCTTTGGCAAGGGCGTTGGGGCGGCCACTCAGTCTGCTGGTGGCTTTCTTCCGGAGAACCACACTGACTTTATCTTCGCCCGTCTTGCTGAGGAGTTCGGATTCGTTGGCGCCGTTGCCCTGCTCGCTCTCTATGCCTGGCTCATCTATTCGGCTCTTGCCCTTGCGATGCGCGTCGATGCCCCGTTTGCGAAGCTCGTGCTTGCCGGCGTCATTGCCATGTGGAGCTATCAGTTGCTTCAGAATGTCGGCATGTGCATTGGCATCATGCCAATCACTGGTATCCCACTGCCATTCGTTAGCTATGGATCCACTTCTATGGTTATTCAGGTTGCATCGGTGGGCATCGTGCAATCCGTCTATCTGCACCGTACGAAGTCGGCCTAAGGAGGGCGTCTTTTGGCAAAGGTCTCAGACATTCCATTTGGCGCCGTAAGGCAGGTTGTTGATGGCGCCCGTGCCGCCGAGAATTCTCGTCGGTCTTGCGTTCGCGTGTCTATTGAGCTGGAGGAGGGGGCTCCGTCCGAGCTCGTCTGCTCGCTGCGCGACGCTCTTATGCCCCGGACTGCGACTGGCCTCGTCCACGTCGAGGTAGTGCGTCCCGGTGCTCCTGTTCGTGTCAACCCGGATTGTGACCTCGCCATTGTCGTCGCGGGTACTTCCGGGATTGCCGCGGAGGTCTCAAGGGCGTTCACTTCGATGGCGGTGCCGTGCGCCATAGTCGTCGAGACAAGCGTCGAGGCACCCGAGCCCCATGAGGTTTCAGGCGCCGCTCTCATTGCCGCCACGTCGACCGATGCCATGCTTGAGAAGTTGGCGACCTGGATGGCGGAAGCATGTCACGCTGACATCGCCCTCGCGACTAACTTCCCGTTTGTCCGTCATGCCGTTTCGCTCGCTTGCGTTTCGAGGCGCTGTGCCCAAAATGCGGCTATCTCGATTCTGCCTTTGAGTGGCGGCGCAGAAATGCCGCTGCTCACCGCCAATCAGGCTCTTATGGCGCTAGACGTCGCCGGCGCTCACGGCTGCGGTGTCAGTTCCGGGCGGGTTGCAGACATTGCTTTCGTCGTGGCGAGCGCTTTCGCTTGTCGAGGCATAGCTCGTTATTTGAGTAAGAATCTTCCCGGTTTGGGCTTTCTCGTTCGTCCCACCGTCGCCTTTGGAGGCACCGCCGCTGTCGGACGGGCGCTTATCGCTAGATATGAGGCGGAGAAAGCGTGGAAAGCCCGTCAACAACCGCATTTTTGTCGTTGACGGTACCTATTTCCTAGCGTATTATTTCCAACTGTTGCACTCACCACAGCAATGAAGGGCTCTCACATGTACGCAATCATCACGACTGGTGGCAAGCAGTATAAGGTTGCCAAGGGCGACGTCTTCGACGTCGAGAAGCTTGATGCGCAGCCTGGCGACGAGGTCAAGCTCGACGTTCTGATGCTCAATGACGGTAAGACGGTCCTCGTCGACTCCGCCAAGCTTGCCAAGAAGAAGGTTACCTGCAAGGTTGTCGACCAGCACAAGGGCGCCAAGCAGCTCGTCTTCAAGTTCCAGAAGCGCAAGCGCCACTCTGTCAAGAAGGGTCACCGTCAGAACCTCACTCGTCTTGAGGTCTGCAGCATGCCCCGCATCACCTCGACGGCCAAGAAGGCCGCCACGACCGAGGACGCTGCCGAGTAGCGCGCGTTCCCTTAGTTTCGACTAGATAGGCAGGTACCATCAATGGCACACAAGAAGGGTCAGGCTAGCTCCCGTAATGGTCGCGATTCTGCGGCTCAGCGCCTTGGCACCAAGGTCTTCGGCGGCCAGTCCATCAAGACCGGTCAGATTATCGTTCGTCAGCGCGGCACGCACATCACGCCGGGCGAGAACGTCGGTCGCGGCAAGGACGACACCCTGTTCGCCCTCACCGACGGCACCGTCGAGTTTGTGAAGGGCGCCAAGCACCGCGTGCACGTGCGTCCGGCTCAGGAGGCTTAAGGGCTTCCTCGACCCAATTTGGGCAGCAAAGGACCCTCGGCCTCTATCGCCGGGGGTCCTTTTTCGTAAGCTTCAATTCCAGTTTGGAAGGGATCGCATGTCCCAGTTCACCGACATTTCACGCATTAACGTAAAGGGTGGCGACGGCGGAGCCGGCTGCATGTCATTCCGTCGTGAGGCATTCGTTCCCAAGGGCGGTCCTGATGGGGGAGACGGCGGTCGCGGCGGGGATGTTATTCTCGAGTGCGATCCTCAGCTTTCCTCTCTTATTGACTATCGGTTCAAGCATCATTTCCGTGCGGAGCGCGGCACCCATGGCCAGGGGGCCAGGCGTCACGGCAAGGACGGCGAGGACCTGATTCTCAAGGTTCCCTGTGGCACCGTTGTGCGCGAGCTTGATCCTGAGACCATGGAGCCCCTGTATGAGATTGCGGACCTCACTCGCCCCGGCGAGCGCGCCGTAGTCGGCCCTGGTGGCACTGGCGGTAAGGGCAACATCCACTTTGTGACGTCCGTGCGCAGGGCTCCCGCATTCGCTGAGAAGGGCGAGCCCGCCTTTGAGCACTGGATTGAGCTTGAGATGAAGCTTATGGCTGATGCCGCGCTTGTTGGTATGCCTAGCGTGGGCAAGTCCTCCCTCATTGCTCGTATGAGCGCGGCTCGTCCCAAGGTGGCGGACTATCCCTTTACGACGCTTATCCCCAACCTTGGTGTCGTTAAGGCCGGCGAGGCCGGTTCCTTTGTCGTCGCAGACGTTCCCGGCCTTATCGAGGGCGCCAGCGAGGGTAAGGGCCTCGGACATGAATTCCTCAGGCACATCGAGCGCACTGCATTGATTATGCATGTCGTCGACCTTACGGGCGGCTATGAGGGCCGTGACGCCGTAGAGGACTATGAGATCATTAATCGCGAGCTCGCAGCCTATGCGCCCGAGCTTGCCGAGCGGCCCCAGGTCGTCGTCGCTAACAAGTGCGATATGCCCGGAACGAGTGAGGCCCTCGCTGCGCTTCGCGGTCGCGTCGCGGCGGACGGTCACCCCTTCTTTGCCGTCTCCGCTGTGACGGGCGCGGGCATCGATGCGCTTGAAAGCACCGTCGCTGACCTCGTTTCTGGTCTCCGTGCCGACCGCGAGGTCGAGCAGGGCCCGGTCCGTGATGAGGTATTCAGCGAGAAGAGGACTCGCCGTGAGAATGCCATCAAGGTGGAGAACCTCGGTGGTGGCGTCTGGCGAGTTCGCGGCACCGCCGTCGAGCGCATGGTCATCAAGACCGACTGGGACAACGAGGAGGCCATTGCCTACCTCCAGCATCGCTTCGATCGCATGGGCCTTGATGACATGCTTGCGAAGGCGGGCGTTAAGTCTGGCGATACCGTTCGAATCCTGGGCTATGACCTTGATTACTCGCAGGATGACGTTGACGCGTATGCCGAGCTCCGCGAGGATGAACCTCAGCTTGTGTTCGACGGCGACTGGGACGATGACGTGCTGACGGTCGGCGAGCTTTCTGCTGGCTGCGAAGGCCTCGGCGAGCTTGACGCTGACGCATCGTTCGATGGCGCTACGTCTGTTGAGGACGATTCCGATGAGGCTTCGTTTGTTGATGCGCCCTCTTCCGATGCGGCTGAGGAGGAGTAGTCCTTGTCCCTGATCGTATTTAAGGTTGGCTCGTCGACCCTTATGGGCTCGGATAACGAGCTTGATCTCGCCTTCGTGCGTTCCCTCTGCTCTCAGATGGGGGAGCTTCGCAGGGCGGGGAACCAAGTCGTTCTCGTCTCGAGCGGCGCCGCCGCCGTCGGGCGGTCCCTCCTTGGCTTTACCGAGCGTCCTGGAGATATCCCAACTCTCCAGGCCTGTGCTGCGGCGGGCCAGACGAAACTCATCGAGCGCTATGCCGAGGTCCTCGCCGAGGATGGAATCAAGTGTGCGCAGGTCCTTCTCACCCGCGGTGACGTGGTGGATAGGACGGGGTATCTCAATGCGAGGAACACCTTCGAGCGCCTCCTTGACCTGGGTGTCATTCCCATCGTGAACGAGAATGACACCGTCAGCGTTCGTGAGTTCTCCTTTGGTGACAACGACATGCTCGGTGCCATCGTCGCATCGCTTATCGACGCAGACCTTTACGTCATCCTGTCGGACATCGATGGCCTGTACACCGCTAATCCCGACACGCATCTCAACGCCAAGCTCATCGATCGCGTCGAGCGTGTCAGCTCGAAGATCGTTGCGATGGCGGGCGGCGCTGGCTCGAGCTACGGGACCGGCGGTATGGCCACTAAGATTCGAGCCGGCCGCGCGATGATAGCCGCCGGCATTCCCATGGTTATTTGCAAGGGCAGGGAAGAGGGCGCGCTTCTTTCCGCCGTCGCCGGGACTGGTCGCCACACTCGGTTCGAGGGTCCGGCCAGCATGGGTCACGAGCAGGCACGTAAGCTCTGGATTGGCCTTGCGGGCCTTTCTCGTGGTTCTATTACGGTCGACGATGGTGCTGTGTATGCGCTCGAGAGGGATGGCGCCTCGCTTCTTCCCGTGGGCGTTACCGGGGTCGATGGAACCTTTGACGCCGGAGATACCGTCAACGTGCTCGATTCCAAAGGCCAGCTTATCGCTCGTGGTATCACGCGTTACTCCTCGGATGACATTTGGCGTATTCACGGCCTCAGGCTTGAGGTCATTAAGCGCTTTTGGCCCGACCGTGACGACTGCCCCGTCATCCACAGGGACGAGCTCCTTGTCTTCTAATCTCGATTTCACGCGCTTACGACTGAAGGGAACGATATGTCCGAGGCAATCGATAAGGCTCGCGCCGCACATGGCGCTTCCGTCGTGCTTGCCCAGGCAAGCGCCTCAATGCGCAGCAAGGCGATTCTTGCGGCAGCAAATGCCGTGAGCGAGTCTAGGTCCGTCATTCTCGAGGCCAACGGCCGCGATATGGAACGCGGTAGCAAGGTCGGCATGCCAGGTCCCTTGCTTGATCGCCTGATGCTTGATGAAGCCCGCATCGACGGTATCGTTGCCGGCATGCGAGAGGTTGCCTCCCAAGCCGATCCCATCGGAGAGGTAGTTGGCGGCAGGACGCTTGCCTCCGGTATTCGCCTCACTCAGGTTCGTGTGCCCCTCGGCGTCGTCGCTATGGTGTACGAGGCTAGGCCCAACGTCACTGCCGACGCCATCTGCCTCGCGCTGCGTTCTGGCAATGCCGTGGTCCTTCGTGGCGGTTCCGCGGCTCATGATTCCTGCGAGGCTATCGCCCAGGCCTGTCGTGAGGGCATTGCATCTGCCGGACTCCCTCTTGATTGCGCATGCATCATTGGCTCTTCGGATCGAGCGGAGACGCTTGAACTTATGCATGCCAACGGACTCGTTGACGTCCTCATTCCGCGCGGCGGTCACTCGCTCATTCGCACTTGCGTCGAGCAGGCGACCGTCCCAGTGATCCAGACGGGCGAGGGCAATTGCCATGTCTACGTTCACTCTTCTGCCGATCTCGATATGGCTATTTCCATTATCGAAAACGCAAAGACCCAGAGGCCGGGAGTCTGCAATGCGATCGAGACGGTGCTTGTTGACGAGGACGTTGCGGGCGAATTCCTGCCGAGCCTCGTGAGGGCTTGTCTCACTTGGGGCGTCATGGTTCATGGGGACCAGGCTGCTCTGGCTGCGTGCGTCGAGAACGGCCTTAACGAGAACTCTGAGTACGTTGCGGCCACAGAGGATGACTGGGCGCGCGAGTACGATTCGCTTGACCTTGCCGTTCACGTCGTTCCCGGCATCGATGCCGCAATCGAGCACATCAATCGATTTGGTACTCAGCACTCTGAGTGCATCGTCGCTCGTGACGTTAATGCCGCGGAGGCTTTCCTTGCGCGCGTTGATGCCGCTGCGGTCTATGTAAATGCCAGCACGCGCTTCACTGACGGTGGCATGTTTGGCCTGGGCGCCGAGATTGGCATCTCGACTCAAAAGCTGCATGCCCGTGGCCCCATGGGGGCATTTGCCCTCACGACGACCAAGTGCCTCCTTCGTGGTGACGGCCAGGTGCGTGCCTAATGTCTGCGGGCAAGGAAGCTCTTCCTGGTGATGTCGTCGCCAAGCTCGTCTCGGATCTTCCTGCGCTGGGGAGGGACTCATCGCGCACGTATCGCCTTGGAGTTATGGGCGGCACGTTCGATCCTATCCACAATGGGCACCTTGTTGCCGCCGAGCAGGCGGCCCATGACCTCAACCTCGACCTTGTCGTGTTCGTGCCGGCCGGAAGTCCTGCTTTTAAGCAAGACAGGCATGTCTCGAGCGCGGAGGATCGTCACGCTATGACGCTGCTGGCAACCGCAGATAATCCTCACTTTCTCGTGAGCAGACTTGAGGTTGATAGGCCTGGCATTACCTACACCGTAGACACCCTCGAGCTATTGAGGAATCACTATCCCAATAACGTGGAGATCTATTTCATCACGGGCGCGGATGCTATCAGCGACATTCTGAGCTGGCACGATGCCGATCGTATCGCGTCACTTGCGCATTTGGTTGGTGCTACTCGCCCTGGTTATGATCTTGAGCACGTGAGGGCGAGTCTCGCGGAATCCGGGATTCGTTTCCTGGTGCACTATCTTGAGGTTCCAGCGCTTGCGATTTCTTCGAGCGATCTTCGCGCTCGAGTTGCGGCGGGCCAGTCACTTCGCTACCTGACGAGTGATTCCGTCGTCGGCTATATCGAGAAGCGCCACTTGTATGATGCGGCGCGAACACCATATGTGGCACCCGATGCTCTGGGCCTCATGGGTGGCATGAGCACGGAGGGCGCATGAGCAAGAAGAACGACTGCAAGCTATGGAAAGGTCTAGACGTCTCCTGGCTTCCAAAGAAGCTTCCGGCGTACAGTGATGCCGAGGTCGTCGCCATCGACAGCTACGAGGCGGCGCTTGCGAAGCAACTCGAAAGGAAGCCTAAGCGCTTCTCGCATTCTCTTTCGGTGGGCCTTGTTGCCGAGCGACTCGCTCTCGCCTATGGCATCGACCCGTATCCGGCCAGAGTGGCTGGCATTCTCCACGACTGGTCTAAGGGGCTTCCGAAGGATGAGCTCTTGGGTAGGGCTTCTGCCCTCGGTATCGATCTGGGCGTTGACTATTCTCTCGTTGAGCCGGTTCTGCACGGAATGGTCGCCGCTCGAGAGCTTCCTGGCAATTTTCCCGAGCTCACGAGCGAGGTTTTGCAGGCAATCGAGCGCCATACGCTTGGTGACTCGCATATGAGCCCCCTTGACATGGTCATTTTCGTTGCCGACGGCATAGAGCCGTTCCGCAAGAACGCTCCGGCGATAGTCTCGCAGCGAACTCATGCGGGTTCGATATCCCTTCCTGACCTTTTCTGGGAGAGCTTCGCTGACGGAGTGTCCTACGTCATAGACACGAGGCGCTATCTCTATCCTGGAACTCTCAACATCTACAACGACCTCGTGCTTTCGCGCGCGGCCAACTAAAGGAGATTCATGTCGACTGACTTCAACTCTCGCGATCTCGTTACTGTCGCGGTTTCCGCCGCTGATGCCAAGAAGGCCGATGACATCGTCGCCATCGATCTTGTCGGCATCTCTGACGTGTGCGATGCCGTCGTCATCTGCACCGGCGCAAATGCTCGTCTTGCGGACTCCGTGGTTGACGAGGTCGAGGAACGCATTCACGCTGCCTTTGGCCTTAGCTCCATTTCAATCGAGGGAAGGGCCGATGGCCGCTGGATTCTCATGGACTACGGCATGGTTATCGTGCACGTCTTCTCTCCCGAGGCAAGGGACTATTACCGCATCGAGCACCTTTGGGGAGACGCGCCGCGCTTCGAGCTCGCCTTGGAGGACTAGTCATCCTCTTTGTGCTGGGGCTGCGTGTTTGTTGTGGCTCCTTTGAGTTTCATTTCTCTTCCAAAGGCCACCGCATCGTCGCCAAATCGTTCTTTGAGAGCGTCTGTTGCCACGTGGAGCTTCCGCATCGCAGACTTGCGGCGTTCAACTTCGGGGTCCTCGAACAGGTCAAGCTGTCGGGGGCCCTGTTCTGCGAAGTTGGAGATGCCCACACCTAGGAGGCGAACGGGGTCACCTTCGCTCCAGAGCTGCCTTACCAGCTCTCGTGCGACGGGAGACATCGCGCTTTCGTCATCCGTCGGCTCTGGCAACCTCGACTGGGCGGAGCGCGTGCTTAGGGCGGTATTCTTGATCCTAACCGTGAGGGTTGAGCCCGCGAGGCCCTTTCTTCTCAGCCGCCTCGCCACCATCGCACAAAGCGCATCGAGTGAGGGCAGGATCTCATCCTCCCTCGTCAGATCTGTTGCGAAGGTCCTTTCGTTTGAAATGGACTTCGGATCTTCTTCAACGGCTCGTTCGCCAACTCGGGAGCGTTCGGCTCCCGCGGCACGCTCGCGGAGCGCTGCTCCCAGTGACCCGAGCTCCCGTTCGAGCAGAGAGGGGTCTGCGACGGCGAGCTGGCCAAGCGTTTTGATTCCCATGCGGATGAGCTTCGCCTCGCCCGATGGCCCAATCCCGCTCATTGAACGCACGGGTAGGGGAGCGAGGAATCCCGCCTCCGTACCTGGAAGCACGACGGTGAGCCCTCGGGGCTTCTCCATTTCCGAGGCTATTTTTGCCACGGTCTTGCAGACGCCTATGCCTATGGAGCACGTGACTCCAAGGGAGGCTACGCGCTTCTGAATGCGTCTACAGATATCGATGGGGCTTTCTCTGGAATAGCGTCCAGGTGTTATGTCGAAGAACGCTTCGTCGATCGAGACTTGTTCCACCAACGGGGTCTCGTCCACGAGGATATCCATGACGAGGTTGCTGATCTCGCGATATCGCGTGAAGCTTCCATGCGTCCATATGGCGTCCGGGCAGAGGCGCCGGGCTGTCGCCGCGGGCATGGCAGAATGCACGCCATATCGCCTGGCTTCGTACGAGGCCGTCGAAACCACCCCGCGGCGATCTGCGTCACCCCCTACGATTACGGGCTTACCGCGCCATTCAGGATGGTCAAGCTGTTCGACACTCGCAAAGAAGGCGTCGAGGTCGAGGAGGCCAATCGCTGGGCCGTCCCAGGGGACTGAGAGGGCTTTTGCGGCAGGCTCCATACTAGACCCTTTCGTTAATCGGCAGCTTCACATAGAAGCTCGTGCCTCGTACGCCATCGCTCGTCACCCATATTTTGCCACCATGTGACTCCGTAATGCCCTTCGCGATTGCCAGGCCAAGGCCATAACCTCCCGTTGACCTCGCGCGAGCCTTGTCTGATCGCCAGAAGCGGTCGAATACACGGGGCAGGTCTTCTTCGGGAATGGACTCGCCTTGGTTCGTCGCGACAAAGAGGGCATGCGAGCCGTTCTTTTCAAGCGTTACTTTGACCTGAGTGCCGCGTGCCGCATATTTGCAAGCGTTGTCGATGAGCGTCTTTAACAGGCGGTCGAGTTGATCTTGGTCTCCCAGGACCGAAATACCGTCGACGACATTCGTTTCGATTTCGCAGCCGCGTTCGTAGGCGACGGCATCGAATTGCAATGCATCTCCCTCGACAAGCGAACTTAGGTCGACGGGAGCGTTCGCCTTCGCACTGCTGGCACCGCCTTCGGTTCTTGCGAGCTCGAGAAGCTCTTCCACGAGGCCGCGCATGCGCTCTGCCTCGTCCGATGTCCCCCGTATCCAGCGTCGGGACTCTTCCGGGATTTTTGACTCGTCATTCATGAGGATTTGGGTGTTCGCCAGGATGACCGAAAGTGGCGTTTTTAGCTCGTGGGATGCGTCCGCGACGAATTGCTTCTGCTGCTCCCAGGCGCGCTCTACGGGCTTAAGCGCCCAATGGGATAGGAGTAAAGCAATAAGAACGATTGCGACGATGCCGACGGCTCCAAGCTCGAGCGACCTTATAAGCTGACTCGAAATCTCCTCATCAACGCTCGAGGTGTCTGCGATGGCGATTCTCCATCCGAATTTGGAGGAGTTCATTCGCCAGCTTATGTGGTTGGTTTTGTCCTTGCCGGATGTTTGGCCAGATTCCAAAGCGTTGGCGACGGTTTCTCTGAGCAGGTCTGCGTCAATCGACACTTGCTCCTGATTCGTTCCCAGGACGAAGCCGCCCGATGCTATGTCAACCCAGATGACGGGAAGTCGGTCCATACCCATCGGCTCATCGGACCCTGCGCCAGCATCAAAACCGGAGCGCTCTTGCAGGACATCCGCGAGCGAATGGTCCACGAGCGTATTCAGGGAGGCTTCCGAACTCATATACGTGAGGGCTACCATGCATAGGAATACCGCCCCCACGAGGCCAACAATGATAGCGACGAGACGTATGCGAAGCCGCTTTAGCATGGGCATGAGCTATCCTATCGATTCCTCCCGTTGGGGGCATCCGCGCAGCTGCCTGCGCCTGACGAGAAGCGCGATGACGCACGACCGAACACCAGCCGAGGCTATCCCCGTCTTAGGCTTCCGTGACCTCAAGTCTATAGCCAAGCATGCGGAGCGTTGTGATCTGAACCGGGCTTTTTACATGGGAGATCTTCTTCCTCAGGAAACTCACGTAAGCCTCGACGGAGTTCTCGCTCGTTTCTCCGTCGGTTCCCCATACGCGCGTGAGGAGATCCTGCTTTGACACGATTCTGCCAGGCGTGCTCATGAGCAGGCGCATTACCTCGAATTCCTTTTGAGAAAGGTGAACATGGCGTTCGTTTGAAGACAGCTCGTGCGTGTTGAGGTCTAGTTTGAGGTCGGCGAATGTGAGTTCGTTGATAATTACTTCGCCCTGGCGACGGGTTAGGGCGCGCGTGCGCGCGAGTAGCTCCGCAGTTTCGAACGGCTTCGTCATATAGTCATCGGCACCAAGATTGAGGCCGTCGACCTTATCGGTGGTCGAGGTCCTTGCTGTCAGCATCATGATGGGCAGGGAATTACCTTCGCTGCGGAGCTCCTTGACGATTCCGAATCCATCGAGCCCAGGAAGCATAACGTCTAGAATCGCGGCGTCGTACTTGCCGCTTCGAGCATAGGTCAGACCGCTCCTGCCGTCATAGGCAGCGTCTGTGTGATAGCCGTCGCCTTCAAGAATATGGCAGATGGCATCTGCGAGGTTTCTCTCGTCTTCCACAACAAGGATGTTCATTCTGGCCCCTTTCGCGATTAGACTCATTCTATGAATGAGGCTGAAGCGAGCCTGAAGCTTCCTGAAAGCCTGGCAAGCGTCACGCAATCCTCACGTATCGCCTTCGATGGGGGCCAGACAGCGCCCGGTTGCCTAAAACCCATGATTCCACTACAAACTTCCTGCACTTTGTCGTATTATCAGAAACCGCTTGTTTGGTTTTGCGACGCCACGCCAACTCTGCTCGCGTCGCACGTAAGGAGGAGTTACCTTTGGCAGTCAAGATCCGCCTGGCCCGTTTCGGTGCCAAGAAGCGCCCGTACTACCGTGTCGTCGTCGCCGATAGCCGCATGCCGCGTGACGGTCGTCACATCGAGGAGGTTGGCCGCTTCAACCCGCTGACCACCCCGAAGACCATCACCCTCGATCTTGAGAAGATCGACGAGTGGGTTGCCAAGGGTGCCCAGCCCTCCAGCGCCGTCGCCCACCTCATCGACATCGTTCGCGCCGGCGACGTTGCCCCTGAGAAGAAGGTCAAGAAGTCCAAGAAGCAGATTGCCAAGGACGCCGCTGCCGCCGAGGCCGCTGCTGAGGCTGCTGCTGCCGCTGAGGCCGAGAACGCCGAGTAGCCATGGATGCCGAGACTCAGCCGTTCGAGGAGGCCCAGGCGGCCTCTGAGGAGCTGCCGAGCGACCGCATCGCCGATCTTGTCGAGCTCATCGTTTGCGGTCTCGTTGATGACGAGGACGCGGTTTCTCTTGACGTGACCGACCGCGAGGACGGCACGCTCATCGAAATCGAGTGCGCAGCAGATGACGCCGGCAAGGTCATTGGCCGGCACGGTCGTCAGATCAAGGCCATTCGAACCATTGCTCGTGCCCTTGGACAGCGTGTTGGCGCGTCTGTCGACGTCGAGGTTCTTGGCTAGATCGTGGCAGCCGGATATAGGCTCATAGCCCGTGTAGCAAAAGCGCACGGGACAAAGGGGGAGGTCGTTGCGGTTCCCGCGAGCGGCCTTCCTCCTGTTTTGGACGAGGGACTCCGCGTTGCTATCGTGCCTCCGGCCCTTAAGGGTTCGAGATGGCATGTTGTGAGCGACGTGGAGACCTCGCCCACGGGTCAGCTTGTCTCTTTGTCGGGTATCAACGATCTAGGAGCCGCCCGTGAGCTCGCTGGCAAGTGGATTCTTGCCTCCGAGGCTGACCTTCCCGCGGACTTTGCCGTTCATGATTCTTATCAGCTCATGGGGCGTCTCGTTGTTGACGAACGTCTCGGCGAGCTCGGGCGCATCACTGAGGTGATGTCCGGCCCTGCGAATGACGTATGGGTCGTCGATGGCGAGCGCGGGGAAACTCTCATTCCTGTTGTGGAAGAGATGATTGTTGATTTCGAGCCGGGAGATTCGCTCATTGGCGTTTCTATCCCAGCCGGGCTCGCGCCCTGGGATACGGGCGAGGGGAGGGATTGACGTGCTAATCGAAACCCTCTCCGTATTTCCGGGCGTCTTTGACGCTTACCTTGGCGCCTCGATCATGGGACGTGCTCAAAAGAAGGGCATTTTCGAGTTCCGAGCCCATGATCTTCGCGACTGGACACACGATCGCCATCGTACGGTCGATGACGCGCCATTTGGCGGTGGCCAGGGCATGCTCATGAAGCCTGCGCCGATATTCGAGGCTGTTAACGCCATTAAGGCTTCTGACGATCGTCCTGCGCGAGTTATCTTCTTCACGCCTGTCGGCACTCCATTCACGCAGCGAGAGGCCGAGCGTCTCTCCCGTGAGGAACGCCTCCTCTTCGTGTGTGGGCGTTATGAGGGCATGGATGAGCGCGTGTATTCGCTTGCCGACGAGACCCTTTCCCTCGGTGATTACGTTTTGACTGGCGGCGAGCTTCCCGCCATGGTCGTAACGGACGCGATTGTGCGCCTTCTTCCCGGCGCCCTCGGTGACGAGATGAGCCCACAAGACGAATCCTTCTCGGAGGACGGCCTTCTCGAGTATGCTCAATACACCCGCCCCGCGGATTATGATGGTATGACTGTGCCCGAAGTGCTTCTCTCCGGTGACCACGCGCGAGTGAATGCATGGAGGCGCAGGAATTCAATCGAGCGGACGGCGAGGTTGAGGCCCGATCTTCTTGAAACGGCCAATATCACTGATGACGAGCGCGAGTTCGCGCGTGGGTTTATGTTGCAAGTCGAGCCAGAAGGGGAAGCCGAGTAGATGCCGCGCGCAGCTCACGGAAATAGCAACGCAGCTAGGGACTTCATCGAGCTCGTGGCCTTTGCCGGCCTTGCTCTCGTTGTCGCCCTGCTGGTTCGAGCGTACGTGGCGGAGCCCTTCATCATCCCCTCCGCCTCCATGACGGACACTCTCATGGTCGGAGACCGTCTAGTGGGGGAGAAGCTCACCTATCGCAGCTCTTCGCCTCAGGCTGGCGATATCGTCACTTTTAAGGACCCTGACGACCCTTCTCTCACGCTTATCAAGCGCGTTATCGCCACGGAGGGGCAGACCGTCAACCTCGTAGACGGGAAAGTCTACGTTGATGGCACCGAGCTTTCTGAGGATTATACGGACGGAAAGCCTAGCTACCCTTTGCCTGCCCAGTCTTCCTCACTTTCGAGCGCTATCACGTATCCCTATACGGTGCCCGCGGGTCATATCTGGGTTATGGGCGACAATCGAACCAACTCGCAAGATTCGCGTTACTTTGGAGCGATTCCTGTTTCCAACGTTACGTCAAAGGCCGTCTTCGTCTTTTGGCCTCCGGAGCATGTTGGTACCATCTAGCAATTGTGGCACGTATCGGGCGAAAGCCCCGTTTATCAAGGAAGGTAGGAGAGGCATGAAAGACAACGCCCTCACGTTCCAAGACATGATTCTTGCCCTCGAGCACTATTGGGCTGATAAGGGTTGCACCGTCATGCAGCCGTATGACTCGGAGGTCGGTGCTGGTACGTTCCACACTGCCACTACTCTTCGTAGTCTTGGCCCCAACGCCTGGCGTACCTGCTATCCGCAGCCGTGCCGTCGTCCGGCAGACGGCCGTTACGGCGAGAACCCCAATCGCATGCAGCACTATTATCAGTTCCAGGTCATCCTGAAGCCCTGCCCTGTTGATTCCCAGGATCTTTACCTGGGCTCGCTTAAGGCGATCGGCCTTGATCCCGCCGAGCACGACGTCCGCTTCGTTGAGGATGACTGGGAGAGCCCGACCCTGGGCGCCTGGGGCCTCGGCTGGGAGGTCTGGATGGATGGCATGGAGGTTACGCAGTATACGTACTTCCAGCAGGTTGGCGGAATCGAGGTCGATCCCGTGCCCGTCGAGATCACCTATGGCCTCGAGCGCATTGCCATGTATGCCCAGGGTGTCGATTCTGTCTATGACCTCGTCTGGAGCTACCTGCCTGACGGTACGCCCATGACCTACGGTGACGTCTTCCATGAGAACGAAGTCGAGTTCTCGACGTACAACTTCGAGGTTGCTGACGTTGACATGATGCGTCGCAAGTTTGATGAGTATGAGCAGGAGTGCCACTCCTGTCTCGAGCGCAAGCTCCCGCTTCCTGCGTATGACTGCGTCATGAAGTGCAGCCATGCATTCAACATCCTCGATGCCCGTGGTGCTATTTCCGCGACCGAGCGTGCTAACTACATCCTGAGGGTCCGTGCTGTTGCCAAGGCCTGCTGCGAGAGCTATCTCGCCGAGGTCGCGGGCAAGAAGGACTCTTACTCCACGAAGGGCCAGGTGGCTTAAATGGCATCTACCAAGGACTTCCTGTTTGAGATTGGCACCGAGGAGATGCCTTCGGCCCCTCTCATCAACGCCTCCAAGCAGCTTCCCAAGCTTCTTGCCGCCGGTCTTGCCGCCGCCGGCCTTGCTCATGGTGACATTCGTGTTATTTCGAGCCCGCGTCGCCTTGCGGCCATCGTCTCCGATGTCGCCACAGAGACCGAGGCCGTTCACGAGAGTCTCCGTGGTCCCAAGACGCAGATCGCCTTCGACGGCGACGGTAACCCCACCAAGGCGGCCCAGGGCTTTGCTCGCAAGTGCGGCATCGACGCTTCGGAGCTTTCTCGCGCCGTTGCCGAGGACGGCAACGAGTACGTCTTCGCCGAGAAGAACGTTCCGTCTGCCCCCGCTATGCCCATCCTCTCTGCCCTCGGTCACGACGTGATCGCTCAGATTGAGTGGCCCAACTACCGTTCGCAGCGCTGGGGCTCCGAGCACGAGTCTTTCGTGCGCCCGATTCGCTGGATCTGCGCGCTTCTCGGCGAGGAGGTCGTTCCCGTCGAGTACGCTGACGTCACGAGCGGCAATACCACGCGTGGACACCGCGTTCTTTCTCCCGGCGAGCACGTCGTGAGCGAGCCTTCCGCATACGAGGGCGTTCTCGAGGCAGCTCACGTTCTTGGAGCGGAGAGGCGCGAGGCGGTCATCCGCGAGGGCATTTCCGCCATCGAGGCGGCTCGTCCCGGCTGCAGGGTTGAAACTCCCAAGAGGACCTTCGACGAGGTCGTCAATCTCTGCGAATGGCCGACGGTTCTCGTGGGTAAGTTCGATGAGGAGTTCCTCAAGGTCCCGCACGAGATCATCTGCGAGTCCATGCTTTCCAACCAGCGCTACTTCCCGATCTTCGACGCCGAGGGTAACCTGACCCGCGAGTTCGTCATCGTCTCGAACGCCGATCCTGCCGTTTCCGAGACGGTCATCTCTGGTAACGAGCGAGTCGTGCGTCCGCGTCTCGACGACGCCAAGTTCTTCTACGAGGAGGACCTCAAGATCTCCCTCGACCAGTTCCGTGAGCGCCTTGCTAAGGTCGCCTTCCAGAAGGATCTTGGCAGCGTGCTCGCCAAGTCCGAGCGTATCGAGAGCATCGCCCTTGCGCTGACCCACGAAGCACGCATCGGGGCCAAGATGGCGGCGGCCTCCGCTCGTGCCGCGCACCTCTGCAAGGCTGACCTCGTTAGCTCTGCGGTCGTTGAGTTCACGAGTCAGCAGGGTGTCATGGGCGGCTACTACGCTCTCGCTGCCGGCGAGGGCGAGGATGTCGCCGAGGGCATTCGTGACCACTATCGTCCGCGCTTTGCGGGCGATGACCTTCCCGAGGGCACCTGCGGCTGCGTCGTGGCCGTTGCCGATAAGCTCGATACCATCGCCGGCATGTTCGCCATTGGTGAGCCACCCACTGGTTCGAAGGATCCGTACGCCCTTCGCCGTGCTGCCATTGGCGTCGTTACGATTCTGCGCGACCGACTGCACGTCTCTTACGAGCCGCTCGTCGCAGCGGCGCTCGAAGCCCTCTCTGACCAGGGTATCGAGTTTGACGCTGAGAAGGTCGCCGCGGACGTCAACGCCTTCATTCTTGGCCGTATGCAGCAGATGGTCCGAGACGACGGCGTCTCCGCTGACACCGTTGCCGCCGTTTCTGCCGGTTCCGTGACTGCCCCTGATGACTTCTTTGCCCTTGCGCATGCCCTCGAGGACGCCCGAGCCAACGATCCGGAGACCTTCGAAAACCTCGCCATCGCATTCGCTCGTGCCGCCCACCTTGCTGACGCGAGCATTGTCGGCGATGCCGATGAGTCTCTCATGGGCGAGTCCGAGCTCAACCTGGCCAAGGCTCTCACCGTTGCTCGCGAGGGCGTTTCCTCCGCTCTCGAGGCAAAGGAGTATGCTTCCGCCATTTCCGCTCTTGCCGCCGTCCGCGAGCCGCTCGACGCCTTCTTTGCTGACGTCATGGTCATGGACGAGGACCAGACCCTTCGCGAGAACCGTCTCCGTCTTCTCGGCGAGCTCGTTGCGGTCTTCTCTGGTGTCGCAAACATTGGCGAGCTTGCACGCAAGAAGTAGCAGATTCCTCGCCGTCGGCCTTTTGTTTGATTTGCTGCCGGCGGCGAGGGGTAGGATTGTCCCATCAACCGTGGTTAGGAGGGTTCGAATTGAACGTAACGTTTGATCAGTTCGGCGACGAGGCTCGCGATGACGCCGCCGTCGTCTTTGTCGTCTCCGATTCTCTCGGCGAGTCCGCGAATAACGTCGTGCTCTCTGCTGCGGCTCAGTTCAGCGACGGTGCCGTGCGCGTAGTCAGGCTCTCTCAGATCGAAAGTGCCGAAGACGTGAGCAACTACCTCGATGAGCATGAAGAGGAGTATGTCTCCACGGCCGTGTTCCACTCGATCGTTGACCCAATGCTTCGTAGGAAGGTTAGGAACGACCTCAACGCTCGCGGTATTCTCTCTGTCGATATTCTCGGTCCCGTCGTTCAGCTTCTTGCCGGATTGACTGAGGAAAAGCCCAAGAATCAGGCTCGTGCCCATCACACGGTCGATGCCCGCTACAAGCGACGCGTCGATGCTATGGAGTTCTTCTTCAACCACGATGATGGAAAGAACTCTCAGGACCTTCCCGAGGCCGACGTTATTCTCGTCGGCCTTACCGGATCCGCAAAGACGCCCTTGGCCATGCACCTCTCGTTCCTTGGGTATAAGGTTGCAAATCTCCCGCTCGACCCGGGTGTCGATCTTCCGGAGGAACTCTCGCAGGTTGACCACAAGCGCGTGTTTGGCCTCGTCAATTCCCTTGATGCCCTCGTCGAGGTTCGCCTGCGCTCTGCGGCGGACAAGGACGCCAATGAGGTCATGGCGGAGGTCGAGGAGGCGCAGGTCTATGCGGCCAAGAGGATGGATGACCTCGGTTGCGTCTGTCTCAACGCGGAACAGAAGACTGTGGAAGAGCTTGGTGCGGACATTATTGCAAGGATCGAGAGCATCTAACTCGTAATCCAGGTTTGCTTCCCAATTGTTTTTGAGGTGGAGCGGCGATGATGGCAACTTTAACGTTGCGAGCTCATCGCCGCTTCGCTATACTACTCCATCGTGTGTAAACCCCATGTACCTCGAATGGTCGCGGTACCTCTGGGCAAGAGAGACAAGGAAACATGATGGATTACATTCGCGCTATCGAGCGTCAGCAGATTCGTGAGGATATCCCCACGGTCATCCCTGGCGATCACGTCAAGGTTCACTACCGCATTAAGGAGGGTGACCGCGAGCGCATCCAGGTCTTCGAGGGCGACGTCATCCGTATGAGCGGTGGCTCTTCTCGTGAGACCTTCACCGTCCGTAAGATCTCCTTCGGTGTCGGCGTCGAGCGTACTTTCCCGCTTCACTCGCCCAAGATCGCCAAGCTTGAGGTCGTTCGTCACGGTGACGTCCGTCGCGCCAAGCTCTTCTACCTCCGCGATCGTGTCGGCAAGGCCGCCCGTATTCGCGAGAAGCGCGACTAGTTTCTTCGTTTTGCGCGTTGGGGAGCCGTTCCGTTCATCGGGGCGGCTCCTTCTTTTTATTTGGAGGAAGCATGTCCCTCGGTAAGACTCACCCCGCAACTGCTGCCGAAATAGCCGCGACGTTGGCTGACGCCACCGAAGACGAGCTTGAAGCTCTTCTGGCCCGGTATGCCGAGGACCCCAGGGCTCAGGTTCGTCGAGCTTGTGGCGTTGCTCAGAGGCGCGTGGAAAAGCAGCGTGCCGAGAGGGTGCGCGTCGAGGGAATGTACGGTCTGATGCGCGAGCTTGGGGGAGACGGCATCGTCCTCGGCCTTGACGAGGTCGGTCGAGGTTCCGTTGCCGGCCCTCTTACGGTTTGTGCCGTGGCCCTGCCGGACGACCCAAAGGTCTGGGGCATTAATGACTCCAAGCAGCTGACCCCTGCGAAACGGCGCGAACTTTCGGGCAAGATTCGTTCGGTTGCCCAGGCGATTGGCATATGTCATATCTCGCCTGCCCATATCGACGAGGTCGGGATGGCAAAAGCCATCAGGGAGGCCATGCTTGGTGCCATTGAAGACGCCGGGATCGAACCTGATGCGGTTTTGATTGATGGCAACCCGCTTCATATTCACCCAAAGGAGAAGACTTTGGTGAAGGGGGATGCTCGCGTGGCATGCATCGCAGCCGCGAGCATCGTCGCTAAGGTAACTCGTGATGATTTGATGGTCGAGCTGGACTCCCAGTATCCCGGATATCATCTGGCGGAGTCCAAGGGATATGCATCACCCGAGCATATTGCCGCAATTCGCGAGCATGGGCTTACGCCCATTCATCGTGCTAGCTTCTGCCAGAATTTCTTAGAGACGGCTCGACTCTTCTAGCTGCGCTGTCAGGTTCCCGTCTGACTCAGTATCCATTTTTGTTTGGTCCATCCGCCATCCTCCCTTCCAAGCCGTCTTCTTGGAAGGGAGATACCCATGGGTCTAACGGAACTTGCATACAACGAGCTCAAGCCAAACGAAGTCGGACGTTTGGGTGAGTATCTATGTGCCAGTTGGCTGGGAGCTCACGGGATGGATGTCCTCGAGCGTAACTGGCGCTGTTCCGCTGGCGAGGCGGATATTATCGCCGACGATAGCGGCGAGCGCGTCTTTGTTGAGGTGAAAACGAGGCTATCTTGCGGTGGTCCAGATCTCATCCCAGAGCAGGCGGTGGATTCTGCCAAGCTTGCTCGGTATCGTCGCATGGTCGATATCTATCTTGGGCAAAATCCGGAGGTCGATCACGTTCGAATTGACGTGGCTGGCGTAACCCTGACAGGTCCGGACTCTGCGCACATGCATTACCTTAAGTCCATTCTTCTGGACGATTTCTGATGTCGAGCTACGCCGTCAGGGGCGCGACACTTAAGGGACTCGAAGCCATTCCCGTAACGGTTGAGGTCGATCTTGCCGGAGGCATTCCCGGCATGACGATTGTCGGCATGCCGGATTCTGCTGTTCTTGAAGCGAGACATCGCATACGTTGCGCGTTTCGCGAAAGCAATTTCGAGATGCCACGCCTTCACATCACGGTGAACCTTGCGCCGAGCGACCTACGTAAGAGCGGAACGGGCCTTGACCTCGCGATAGCCGTGGCCACACTCGCTGCCAGTGGACAGATGCCGAAGGCGGATCTTGATTCCTGCCTCTTCGTCGGAGAGCTTGGCCTATCCGGAGACGTAAGCTCGGTTCGCGGCGGCATCGCCTACGCTCTTCTCGCGAGAGAGCTTGGATTGACTCTTGTTGGCGCCCCGGCCCTTGTGAAGGATTGCGCTAGCGTTGGGGGCATTGCTCCTAAGGAGATCTCGGCTTTGTCGCAGGTTCGTCTCGGTGTATCTCGACTCATTGATTCGGCACCTGTTAATTTGCCAGGGACTCGAGCTAGACACTCTCTTGACTATTCGGACGTCGTGGACCAAGAGGCTGCGAAACGCGCCCTAGTAATTGCCGCTGCGGGAGGTCACGGCATGCTCATGATGGGCCCTCCCGGGTCTGGAAAGACGATGCTCGCTCGTCGCATGCCTTCGATTCTTCCTGAGCTTGACGAGACGGAACGCCTTGAGGCACTACTCGTGCATTCCGTCTGCGGCGAGTCCATTGAAGAAGTTTCTGCTGGCTATAGGCCATTTCGCTCTCCTCATCACTCGGTGTCAAGAGCAGGTCTCGTTGGCGGAGGCAATCCAGTTAGACCGGGCGAGGCCTCGCTCGCACATCGCGGAGTCCTCTTTTTGGACGAGCTTCCCGAGTTTTCTCCGTCGGTCCTTCAGGCGCTTAGGCAGCCAATGGAGGATAGGGAGGTAAGGCTCGTTCGTGCGGATGGGTCATATAGCTTTCCCTGCGCGTTTCAGCTCATAGCGGCTTCTAACCCCTGTCCCTGTGGTCACGCTGGCGATAGGGGTAGGGCGTGTACCTGCACTCCACAAGAAATAGCTCGCTATCAGGGAAGAATCGGTGGTGCGCTCATGGATCGCATTGACGTCTTCGTTGACGTTCAGAGACCGGCTGCCGCTCGAGTCATCAAGGGTTCCGAGGGATTGGGGTCAAGTGAAATGCTGGAGCAAGTTGTGCGGGCTCGAGACTTCTCAAGCTGGAGAAGGGCGAAAAGAGACGGAGCTACTGTTGATATAGATGTCGCCTCCTGCGCCTTGGACGCGAGCGCCGCCTCGCTTCTCGAAACGATGTCGGAGCGTCTTGCTCTTGGAGGGAGAGCCATAACAAGAACCGCGCGGGTTGCTCGAACGATTGCGGATCTTTCGCAATCAGAGTGCGTGACGTCAGCTCACGTTGCCGAGGCATGCGCTTTTAGGTGTCGCTTCGAAACGGGAGGCCATCATGCCGGCCGTTGATTACGCGGCTTGTCGCGCGGGGTTCCGATCTTGGGAATTGTTGCCGGATGACAGCTCCTACCCTGCGAGTCTTCTAGACTTGGGTAAAGACGCGCCCACACTCAGAGGCTATGGGGATCCTGATGTCTTGCTTGGGGACTGCCTGTCTGTAATCGGAGCAAGAAAGGCGACTCCCTATGGAGAAAGCTGCGCCAAGATGGCTGCGCGCGTGGCGGCGGAGTCTGGCATCACCGTAGTGTCGGGGGGAGCCATCGGCTGTGATTGCGTTGCCGGTACAGCAGCGGTCGAGGCGGGCGGCAAAACCGTTGTCATACCAGGATGCGGTGCGGATGTCGTCTATCCAAGGTCTAGCGAAAAGCTATTTTGCCGTGCCCTTGAGACGGGAGGCTGCGTGGTGTCGGTCGAGCATTGGGGTTGCCCTCCAACGAGATGGACGTTTCTCAAGCGAAATCGCGCCATAGCGGCACTTTCGCGGTCTCTTATCGTCTGTGAGGCTGGCAGGCCTTCCGGTACTTTTGGCACTGCGACACAGGCGGCAGATCTCGGTCGTCGTGTATACGCCATTCCGGGCTCGATATTCTCAGCAAACTCATCCGGAACCAATTGGCTGATAGAGTCCGGTGCCGCTATCGTCGTGGATGAGGAATCTCTCGAGGCCCTAATTGCCCTCGACTATGGACGACTAAGAATGAGCGGGGAGCCAAAGCCCAAGGAGAGGGGAGCGCTCCTCGACGCACTCGTGGCCAATCCCATGCTTCCGGATGAGATCTCACGCTTGATTGACCTCGATTTGCCCTCAACGCTTGCGCTTCTTGCCGAACACGAAGCCATGGGTCTTGTCACGAGATTGATGGATGGCAGATTCGCGCCAACGGAAGACTCGTATCTAGGTGTTATGTGCCAATAGGTTGTTTACACCCGGGTGGTGACAAATAGGGAGGCCTCCCGCATGCTGTGAGTTGTCTAGGCGCACAGCGAGGAGGGGCCTCCCATGTCCCAGCATCCTAACGCAAGGTTGACCCCGAGGGGCAGGGCGCTGCTCTGCGAGCGCGTGGGCGGCGGCATGCGCGTCTCGGACGCCGCCGCGATGGCCGGCGTGAGCCGCCAGACCGCCCACAAGTGGCTCGCGCGCGCCCGGCGCGGCGAGCCGATGGCCGACAGGGGCTGCCGCC
>NZ_JBQKHS010000007.1:0-55460 GCF_052118165.1 Parolsenella sp. LCP21S3_E11
CTCGTCGATCTCATCGATCGCAGTATCCGGTTCTCAAGGTTCGCCCGCGCCGCCTCCGCCCGTCCCGTGGGACCCGCCGGCCGCGGCGCAGGGATGAAATATACGCGCCCCGGGGTCCGCCCGCAAGGGGGCGGGGACGTCTCCACGGGACGCACACAACTCGGGAGGGTGGTAGGCAGCACGAGGGGCGGGTACTGCCTCTGCGGTGTCACATATCACCCCGTCTTTCCCCTGCTCAGAGCGTCGCTAGGCGATAGTGCACCTAAAAGCTGTCGAGATTCAGCCTCACCCAACGTCCATCTATAAGAAAGATGGGGCCCGGTGATACCGGAACCCCATCTGCTTAGATCTATATGTTGTTGCGTGACTTTCTACGCAACGCGTCGCCAGGACTAGGCGAGCTCGATCTTGTCGCAACCCATATAGGGTCGCAGGACCTCAGGAACCGTGACGGAGCCATCGGCGTTCTGGTAGTTCTCCAGAATTGCAGCCATGGTGCGACCGGCGGGCAGGCCGGAGCCATTGAGCGTGTGAACGTAGCGCGTGCCCTTGAAGTTCTCCGGGTCGCGATACTTGATGTTGGCGCGACGGGCCTGGAAGTCACCACAGTTGGAGCAAGAGGAGATCTCCTTGTAGGCGTTATAGCTCGGCAGCCAAACCTCGATGTCATACGTCTGACGAGCGGAGAAGCCCAGGTCGCCCGTGCAGAGGCTAATCACGCGGTACGGAAGGCCCAGCTGCTGAAGCAGGTACTCGGCCTCGGCAGTCATGCTCTCGAGCTCGGCGTCAGACTCCTCCGGCTTAGCGAACTTCACCATCTCGACCTTGTCGAACTCGTGCTGGCGAATGATGCCACGCGTGTCTCGACCGGCGGAGCCAGCCTCCTCGCGGAAGCACGGGGTGAAGGCGGTATACCAGAGGGGCAGCTGAGCGGCATCGAGGGTCTCGCCCGCATGGAGGTTAGTCAGGACGACCTCGGCCGTCGGGATCAGGAAGTTGTCGCCAGAAACGTGATAGGCGTCGTCCTCAAACTTGGGGAGCTGGCCGGTGCCAAACATCGTCTGACGCTTAACCACGATGGGCGGCCACCACTCCTTGAATCCACGGGCGGTGTGAGTGTCCACGAAGAAGTTGATGAGGGCACGCTCGAGACGGGCGCCGGCGCCACCGAGAACGGTGAAGCGGCTACCGGAGAGCTTGTTGCCGCGATCGAAGTCCATAATGCCAAGGTCGGTGCCAAGGTCCCAGTGAGCCTTGAACTCAAAGCCCTCGGCCTCGAAGTCGCGCGGGGTACCCCAGCGACGACGCTCGGGGTTCTCGGACTCGTCGACGCCAACGGGCGTGGCCTCGCACGGAATGTTGGGGAGGTGGGCCATGAAGTCATACTGCTCCTGCTCGAGCTCGGTACGACGGGCGGCAAGGCCCTCTATCTTCTCGTTGACCTCGCGGACAGCCTCCTTGGCGGCCTCGGCCTCGTCCTTCTTGCCCTCCTTCATGAGGGAGCCAATCTTCTTGGACTCAGCGTTGCGGGTGGCCTGGAGATCTTCGACCTCGCCGATGACGGCGCGACGCTCATCGTCGAGCTCGAAGAACTTCTCACGGTCCCAAGAGGTCTGACGATTTGCCATCGCGGTATCGATGGCATCGGGGTTCTCGCGAACGAACTTCATGTCGAGCATAGCTGCTCCCTCTCGTTTTAGCGCGGGCTTCGCCCACGGGTCATTCAGCAGCCAAGTATATACTTATGGGCATATTTGGCTCTAGACGATTGGCTCTAGATGAGGCTCGCGCGCAGGCGAGAGCCCTCCACGGCACTCCTCCTCGCGGTTAACGAGGCGAAAGGCGGCACCAATGAACACGATTGCTAGCTTCGTCGATTGGCTTTTTGGTACGCGCGTGGGCGTCCTCGCCCTTATCGGGATCATCCTTGTTGGTTTCCTGATTGCGGCAATCATCCTCGAGCACAAGACACGCGAGACGTATGACCAGTACGAGGAAGAAGAGGACGACGAGAGCGGATGGTCGTTCTTCGACGACGATAACAAGTAGGCTCCTGGCGTCAAAACTCCGCGCCAACGGATAGGCAAGCGGAGGATGCCGGATAGACAGGCGGCGAAGCCCCATAGCGAAAGAAAAAGGCCCCGGTTCCCCGGGGCCTCCTCATTTACGTGGTGCGGGCGAAAGGACTTGAACCTTCATGGGGTTGCCCCCATACGGACCTGAACCGTACGCGTCTGCCAATTCCGCCACGCCCGCAGATGCAGGGTAGATAGTAACCCATGCCATCTCAATTGTGCAAGAACTTTTTTGTACCTCTTCGCTCGTGCTGCTAGAATTACCCCAATCAACGCACCGGCACACGCAGCTGAAACGAGGACAAACGCCGTGCAGACACCCGCCCCCAAACAACAGGGATGGGCCGTTGCCACCAACCAGGCGCAGCCTGAGACCGATCAGCCATTGCTGCTCGGGCGCTATCGCACCGTCGAAACTCGAGGCACGGGTGGATTTGGCGAGGTCCGCGTCTGCTGGGACACGCGCCTCGACCGCAAGGTCGCTATCAAGTGCATGCCCCTCGAAACCGCACCCGGCATGGGGGCCTCCACGCTCTCAGAGGCCCTCTCGGAGGCACGCATTACCTCGCGCCTCACGGATCAGAACATCGTCACCGTCCACGACTTCGAGGTACGCGGAGGAACCGCGTATCTCATCATGGAATTCGTCGATGGCATGACCCTGGCCGAGCTCATGTCGCGAGTCGAGGGCGGCGTTCTCACCTATGACGAGTGTGCGCACCTGCTCTCGAGCCTCGCCTCCGCGCTCGACCACGCGCACGCCGAGGGTGTCCTCCACCTTGATATCAAGCCATCGAACGTCTTTATAGACGCGCAGGGAAACGTCAAGCTCGGCGACTTTGGCATGGCGAGCCTTGCGAGCGCCGCGGGTTGGGAAGGCGCACGAGGAGGCACGGTTGGTTATATGCCCCCGGAGCAGCTCACGGGAGACTACGTCGACGAACGCACGGACGTCTTCGCTCTCGCTTGCGTCTGCTACCAAGCGCTGACCGGCTCATGCCCGTTTCTCGCCAAGGACGCGGACACATCGCTCAAGAGAATCGAAAAGGGAGCGAGGCCGCTAGCCAAGGTGGAGCCAGAGCTCGCAGGACCCGTAAGCGACCAAATCGCGGAAGCCCTCAGCGCGGACCCCGGCAGGCGCCCGTCTACGGCAGGCGAGCTTGCCCGCGCAGTTCTCCCCTATCTCGGGGACGAAGCGGAGGGTCGCGCGTCCGTGGCCGACCTCCTCGCGCAGGCAAGGGGTGAAACCGGCCCTGCTGACGAGGCGTGGAACGCTGCGATGCGCGTGGGCATCGCAGAACGTTACCCGTGGCTACCGAATGCAACCTCCCGCGTCGTTTGCGCCGCCGTTTCGGGCGCTGTCTGTCTTCGCTGCATTCCGGCGATAGCGCGCCTCGTCGGGCTCAACATCGAGTCGATGCCACTGACCGCGGCATCGGCACTTGTTCCAGCTGCGTTCTCGGCGGCATTGCCCGCAGCCGGAGGCACGTTCACCATGCTCGTCTACGTGATAACGCTCGTGACCCCCGGCGCATACTCCCCGGCGTTCCTCGTCGCGGCGCTAGCCGGCGCCGTGCTCTATCTCTGGCAGACGCACGTAAGCCCCGCAAGCAGGCTTTCGCACGCCGCACTGCTTCTAGGCTGCGCCACCGGATCCCCGGTGGGAAGCGCCGCCCTTGCCGGCGCGTGCCTGTCACCGCTCCCGGCAGCCGCGACCTCGGCCCTCGGAGGAGTCCTCGCCATGTTCTTGGCGTCAGCGCTTGCTTCAAGCGACGGGGCGTCCTTCGGCTCGGCGGTTGGCAGAACGGTCATGAGCGGCAGCTCGTGGCTTACGGCAGCTGGTTGCGCCGGCGCCTCCCTGGCCTGCGCCCTCATTTCGAAGCGGCGCTCCAACGCGGCGTGCGCCGCCGCCCAAGTGACCTGCTGCGCCATCCTCATAGCGACCCTCGTCTTCTCTGCCAGAGTGGAGAATGGTGGGTTATGGACCACGCCGTCCATTTGCGACATCGCAGTTGCGCTAGTCTGTCTAATACTTATGAGCATTTCAATCATGACCCTGGGCCCTGTGTCCGACACCTGGGAGGATGAGTGACGTGAACTTTCTGAACGTCTTCGAGCAGCGCGTGGGTAGCCTCTTTGGCGCCACCACGCAGGGCGTCACCGCCCCCTTCTCCTTCAAGAAGCTTGCCAAGAAGGCCGCGCGCGAGATGGAGGCGGAGACCTTCGTCATCAACGGCGTAGACACCGCGCCCGCCCTCTATACCATCCTCATCTCCAGCGAGGACGACATCACGATGCGTCCGCTTTACGCACAGCTCACCAAGGAGACCTCCCAGTTCATCGAGGGACAGGCACAGGGCAAGGGCTACGTCTTCGTTGGCAAGCCCGTCGTTCGCTTTATGGCGGATCCGTCCCTCAAGAGCGGCCGCTTCTCCGTCTTCGCCGAGAACGTCGATGCCGGCACCCTCAACCGTCTTCGCGAGGAGGAGGCCCGCTTCCTTGGCGCGGACTCCTCCCTTGATGGCGGCCTCGGCGGGGCCGCAAGCTCGCGCGCCCAGGCACCCGGGATGCGTCCCGTCCCCCAGCCCCAGCCTCAGGCGGCACCCATCTCCGGCATGGAGAGCGGCCTCGACGTAATGCCGCAGGAGGCGGTTCTCGAGGCAGAGGATGCCTTCTTCGCCCAGGGCCGTGCTGCGCGCCAGTATCAGAACGTGCCCCTCGTGGGCAGTCGCGCTTCCCAGGTGCCGGCACCCGTGACCCCCGTCGCCGCTGCCGCACCCGTAGCCGCGTCTGCCCCCGTCGCCGCTGCCACTCCGGCATCCGCAGCTTCCGCCGTTCCCGCGGCAGCTGCCGGCTTCGCCGCAGGCGCAGCCGCCCGGGCCATCCCCGGCGCCGCCACCCCGCAGCAGGCATACGCTGCTCCGGAGCCCGCACCCCAGACGGTCCGCGTGGCACCGGCGGCTCCCGCACCCGCAGCCAATCCCGCAGCGTGCCTGCTCATCGATCGCAAATCTGGCCGCACCTTCACGGCGAGCGCGCCTCGCACCGTCATCGGCCGTGAGCGTTCCGCGGGCGGCATTGTGATTCACGACCCCAATGTCTCTCGCTCGCACGCAGAGCTTTCCTTTGACGGCCAGACTTGGCGCATTCGCGACCTCAACTCGACCAATGGCACGCTCGTGAACGACGTGGACATCGACGAGTGCTCGCTTCGCGACGGCGACCTGATCACTCTGGGTCTCACGAACCTCGAGTTCAGGGAGAACTAATATGATCGACCTCGTCCTGTTCATGGGGCGCATTGCCCTCGTCGTGGTTCTCTACCTGTTCCTGTTCGTCGTTATGAAGACGGGAATCGGCCTCGTCAGGGGCCAGCGCAAGGACCCGGCAATCTGGTGCGTCGACGTGGACAAGGGCCCACGCCAGCTTCGCGGCCTCCACGTGGACATGCTCGGCCCCGTCGTCATCGGCAGGTCGCCCTCGAGCGACATCGTCATCGCCGAGCCGATCGTCTCCTCCACCCACGCGCGCTTTACCCTGCAGGGGCCCGCGCTCGTGCTCGAAGACCTTCACTCCACGAACGGCACGCTTGTGAACGGACGTCTCATCCTCGACCCCGTCACCCTGCGTGACGGCGACGAGGTGCAGGTTGGAGACGTGGTTATGAGGGTGAGCCGTCGATGAGCTCCGCTCTCGGACACAATAATTCCCTGGGCTCGACGGGCCCCTTGCCCCTCATTGGCCACATCGGCCATGGCGGCCCCCATCTTCGTGCGCTTCGCCGTCACGATGCCCATGACCCGCACGCGCCGGCGTTCGACCTCGACTCTCGTCCCGGCGCGGGCCTCGAAATGGGCGCCGATACGCGCCTGTCCTGGGCGGGACGCACGGACGTGGGTCTCGTACGCGGCCATAACGAAGACTCCTACCTCGTAAGGAATCCACTCTTCGGCGTTTGCGACGGCATGGGCGGGCACGCCGCAGGCGAAGTCGCGAGCGCCATCGCGGTTCGCACCATCGCCAGTCATGCCCCGGAACACGCCGACGACATGCTGCTTGGCGCCGCCGTCGAGGCGGCGAACGAGGCCGTCATCCAGGGAGCGGCGAACGGCGAGGGCAAGCCCGGCATGGGATGCACCGCGACCTGCTGCATCATCGAGGGCACCAAGATGGCCATCGCGCACGTGGGCGACTCGCGCATCTACCTCCTGCACGCCGGTACCCTCGTACGCCTCACGCATGACCACTCATATGTCGAGGAACTCGTCGACGCTGGCGAGATTACGGCGGACGAAGCACGCGTACACCCCTCGCGCTCCATCATCACCCGAGCTCTCGGTTCCGACCCAGACATGTATGCAGATCACTTCTCGCTCGATGTCGAGCGCGGCGACCGCATCATTCTCTGCTCCGACGGCCTCTCCTCCATGGTTCCCGACGCCCAAATCGAGCTTCTCTCCGTTTCTTCGGCGACGCCCATCGACTGCACGGACCAGCTCGTCGCGGCCGCGCTTGAAGCCGGCGGCCACGACAACGTGTCCGTCATCGTCGTCGATGTTGTGAGCGACGGGCGCGAGGAGGCTCGCCGTCTGGCGCGTCGCCGGGCAGTACTTGGCTGGCTCGCGGTGTTGTTGGGGCTTGCCATCGTTCTGTCCGTTGCACTCGGGTTTTTTATCCGCTCCTCTTGGTATATCGGCGCAGACGGCGGGCGAGTGGGTATTTACCAGGGCATCCATAGCAGCGCCTTCGGGATTCCGTTCTCGAGTCTCGAGGAGAGTACCCAGGTGAGTATCGCCGATCTCCCCGAGTCGACCCAGCACCAGCTCGCCGCCGGCATCCCGGTTGCCAGCAGGGACGACGCGCTAACCACGGTCCAGGCCTACCAGACCCAGATTGAAGAAGCGCGCGCCAAGGCTCAAAAGGCCGCGGACGACGCGCAATCCGACAGTACGGACGGCGCAGTTGGAAGCACCCTTGGGGCATCCGGCCCAGAAGCTGCGGAAACCGGAGCAGATGTAGTGACCACAGGTGCCGAAGGAGGCGCGTAGCATGACCAAACAGATTGGCGGTTCTCGCCGCGCCACCGAGCTCCTCCTGCTTATTGCCGGAGCCGTGCCGGTGCTCCTGCTCTATTCCATGTATGTCATGAACACGGGAGCGCAGCTTTCGCTCGAGACGCTCTCGGTGCCCATCGGCCTCATCGTCGCCTTCGTGGCGGCGCATATCGCCATACGCCTGCTTGCCCCGGGAGCTGACCCAGCAATACTGCCCCTCGTCTTCATCCTCTCGGGCATTGGCATCACGTTTGTCACGCGCCTTGCGCCCGAGGACGCCATGGGACAGGTCGTGTGGCTGTTCGTCTCCGTCGCAGCCATGGTGGCGACGCTCATACTCATCCCCAACCTCGATAGGCTTGCGGATTATAAGTTCACGCTCGGTCTCACCGGCGTGGCGCTCCTGCTCATGCCGGCTATCTTCGGTACAGAGATTTACGGCTCGAAGCTCTGGATACGCATCGGCGGCTTCTCGTTCCAGCCAGGCGAGATCGCGAAGATCCTCATCGTTCTGTTCCTTGCCGCCTATCTTTCCGAGAACCGCGAGCTGTTGTCGGCGTCCTCGCACAAGGTGGGCCCGTTCACGCTGCCGCGCCTGCGTATGCTCACCCCGATGCTCGTCATGTGGGGCATGTGCCTGGTCGTCGTCGTCTTCGAGCGCGACCTTGGCAGCGCCGTGCTGTTCTTCACCCTCTTCGTGGTCATGCTCTATGTTGCGACCGGTCGCATTGGCTATGTCCTCGTCAGCCTGGCGCTGCTCGCCATCGGCGGGGCCCTCTCTTATAAGTTCTTCTCGCACGTCCGTGTGCGCTTCCAGATCTGGCTCGACCCCTTCGCAGACCCATCCGGCTCTGGACTCCAAATCGTTCAATCCATCTACTCGCTTGCTGACGGAGGCCTCGTCGGCTCCGGCATTGGCAAGGGCATGCCCACGCTTATCCCCGTGGTGAAGAGCGACTTCATCTTCTCCGCCGTCGCGGAGGAAATGGGGCTTCTCGGCGGCGCCGCCGTATTGCTCCTCTTTATGCTTCTCGCGGTGCGCGGCCTCACCACCGCGGCGCGCGCGAAGAGCGACATGAGTGCGTTCACCGCGGTTGGCCTCACGACGGCTCTCTCTTTCCAGGCGTTCCTCATCGTTGGAGGCGTCACGAAGCTTCTGCCCCTCACGGGCGTGACCCTGCCGTTCATGAGCCAGGGCGGCTCGAGCTTGCTCTCGAGCTTCATCGTCATCGGCCTGCTTCTGCGCGCCGGCGACGAGGGCACGGGGCGCATGGCACTGCCCTCTGGCGACGGCACGAGTGCAAGCCCCTCCCCGCTCCTGGCACCCGGATCTACTGGCGGCGCTCCGGTCGTGCAGGGCAAGCACGCGCGGGCACACTTCGGCCTCGGCACCTCTGAGGGCGGAGTTCTGGGACGCGTTGCCCTTGGCAACCGACTGACCCTGCTCGTGACCTTCTTCACGTTGCTGTTCGCAGCCCTTATCGCAAACCTGACCTATATCCAGGTGATCAAGGCAAGCTATTACCAGCAGCTGCCCAACAACAACCACACGATTGCGAGAAGTGCCTACGTGCAGCGCGGCGCTATCCTCACCTCCGACGGCGTGACGCTCGCAGAGTCCCTCAAGCAGGCAGACGGCACCTATGTGCGCACGTATCCGCAGGGCAGCCTCGCCGCCCACACCGTTGGATACGTCTCGACCCAGTACGGCGCCACAGGCGTCGAAGCGTCGATGAACGACTCCCTCACCGGCCACGCAGATTACTCCAACTGGCAGAATGCCCTGTATTCGCTCGCAGGCGTGAACCAACCTGGCAACTCCGTCGTTCTCACCATCAACTCTCAGATTCAGCAAGCAGCTGAGGAAGCCCTCGAGGGGCACGTCGGCTCAATCGTCGTGCTCGACCCCACCACGGGCGCCGTCCTCGCGAAGGCATCCTCGCCCACGTTCTCCTACAACGACATCTCGACTATTCTCTCGACCGGAGACAGTAGCGGCGAGCTCGTCGACCGCAGCTGCGCCTCGCTGTACACGCCCGGATCCACGTTTAAGGTCGTGACCCTTGCCGCAGCCATCGACTCTGGCACGGCGACCCTCGACAGTTCAATCGACGCACCCGCGCGCATCAGCATCGGAGGCGCCGATGTCACGAGCGTCGCTGGCGAGGACTTCGGGACGACCACGCTTCGCAACGCCTTCACGCACAGCTCGAACACCGCGTTTGGCCAGCTAGCCGTCAACGTTGGAGCAAGCACCCTCGTTGACTACGCCAAGGCCTTCGGCTACGGCACGACGCTGGGCCAGGACTTCCACGTCACGGCGTCGCTCATGCCGGACGCGTCCGAGATGACGGAGTGGGAGACCGCGTGGGCGGGCGCCGGCCAGCCCGTCGGCCAGCACTCGAGCCCGGCTGGCCCCCAGACCACTGTGATGCAGATCGCCGTCGTGGCCGCCGCCATCGCCAACAACGGCGTTGTCATGAGCCCGTATCTGGTCGATCATGTGCTCTCCCCCGAAGGCGTCACCATCACAACGACCAAACCCCGAAGCCTCGGACAGGCCGTAACGGCTGAGACCGCGCAGCAGGTCAAGGAGGCAATGCTCGACGTCGTCCAGAACGGCTCGGGCGTGGCGGCCCAGGTCTACGGCGCGCGCGTGGCCGGCAAGACGGGCACCGCTGAGGTCGCGAACGGCCAGATTAACTCCACCTTTATTGGATTCGCACCCTATGACAACCCGACGCTCGCCATTTCGATATGCGTCGAGGGCTCTGACGATGACAACGTGAGCGGCCTTGCGGCAAGGCTTGCCGGCCAAGTCCTCTCCAAGTCGCTCAACGCTCAGGCGCAAGGATCAAGCTAATGGACGACAAACACTAACGAGGACGCCCTCCGGGCGTCATTGATGGCATGATGGATACGAGCGCCAACGGGCGCAGAGGTTTGATGGGAGCACACATGGCAGACAAGCTACTCGGCGGACGCTATGCCGTCCAGGACAGGATTGGCATCGGAGGCATGGCGACCGTCTATCGCGGTCTCGATCAGGTGCTTGGCCGCACCGTCGCCATCAAGATGATGCTGCCGCAGTACGCAACCGATCCGTCCTTCGCTGCGCGCTTCAAGCAGGAGGCTCAAGCTGCCGCGGCGCTCCAGAGCCCCTACATCGTGGGTGTCTATGACTGGGGCAAGGACGGCGACACGTACTACATCGTCATGGAGTACCTGCGCGGCACGGATCTCAAGACCGGCATCCGCAACCATGGAGCCCTCGACTGCCGCAAGGTTGCCCAAATTGGCTCGCAGATCTGCCAGGCCCTCTCCGAGGCCCACAGGCACGACATCATCCACCGCGACATCAAGCCGCAGAACATCATGGTGCAGCCCAACGGCAATATCAAGGTGATGGACTTCGGCATCGCTCGCGCCAAGAACAGTCACCTCACGGCTGACAATTCCGTGCTTGGCACCGCCCACTACGTCTCGCCCGAGCAGACGCAGGGCAAGGAGCTTGGCCCCACCTCCGACCTCTACTCCCTCGGCATCGTCATGTATGAAGCTGCGACGGGACGAGTTCCCTTCGACGGTGACGACGCCATCTCCGTTGCCCTCAAGCAGGTCAACGAGCAGCCCGTTCCTCCCAGCCAGGTCAATCCCAACGTCGACGCAACGCTCGAGGGCATCATCCTCAAGTGCATGCGCAAGAACCCCGCGGAGCGCTTCCAGACCGCCGACGAACTGCGTCGCGTCCTGAATGACTACCTTGCCGGGCGCATCGTCAATCTTGGCGAGGCCACGTCCCTCATCTCCGCCGGCCCGACTCAGGCCATGAATCGTCAGCAGGCCGGAGGCCGCACGCAGGCCATGCCTCGCGCTGCCGTTGGAATGTCCCCCGCAACCACCGGCCGCATTCCCACCGCCCAAACGAATCTTTCCGGCATGCAGGTGCCGGAGGAGAAGCCCAAGAGCAAGGGCAAGGTCGCCGCAATCGTCATCGGAGTTATTGCCGCGATTGCCATCATCGCCGGTGTTGCGATGAGCATCTTTGGCGGCAATTCCTCCACGAAGGCAATGCCCAACCTCGAAGGCATGACAGCGGATGAGGCCACGGCGAAGCTTGCCGAGTACGGCGATGGTTGGTTTGTCGTGAGCACATCCGAGCAGTATGACGACAACATCGAGGAAGGCAAGCTCGTGAGCCAGGACCCGGCTCGCAACACCCAATGCGAGAAGGGCACGAAGGTGAAGCTCGTCTTCTCCAAGGGCAAAGAGCCCGCGGCGACCGTCAAGGTTCCTGACCTTAAGAACCTGACGCCCGCGCAGGCAGAGGAGGCACTTGCCGCCGTCAACCTCAAGGGCACCGTAGGTGACTCCGTCGAGTCGACCGACGTCGAGAGCGGAAAGGTCGCCAGCCAGGACCAGCAGGCCGGAAGCGATGCCAAGGAGGGCGACACGATCACCTATCACATCTCCACGGGCGTGGGCAGCGCGGACGCTGGCAACCACGCTGGCTGGAGCAAGTCGAGCGCCATCTCTGACCTGAACTCCGCTGGCTTCACCAACATTGACACGAGCAACAGCCAGTACAGCGATGAAGTCGAGGCCGGCTGCGTCATCTCGCAGAGCCCCACCGGCAAGCAGGGCAAGGATACCCAGATCACCCTCATCATCTCGAAGGGTTCGAGACCCTCTAGCGGTGGCAACGGTGGCAACGCTGGCGGCAACACCAGCACCTCCGGTGGCGGATCTGAGACCCCCAGCACCGACAGCTCGACCGATTCGACCCAGAGCAACAACTAGGCTCGACCACATAGCCCGATAGCACGGCGCCCGGCGTTCACCGAGAACGCCGGGCGCCTTTCTTTGCAGCGAGACAACTCGACGTCACCTGTAGCGAAGATAAGCAAACAGGCCAGGGACTCGATGCCCCTGGCCTGTTGAATGTCTGGTGCCCCCGGGCCGATTCGAACGGCCGACACCCGCTTTAGGAGAGCGGTGCTCTATCCCCTGAGCTACGAAGGCAGACTATGTCCCGCCGTTGGCGGCGGCGCTCGCACTAATGCGAACGGGAGAATATTCTACAGCTCTCGGGCGCTTCGGTCTATCGAGCTGATGAGGAACACAAACTACTTGCCAGACTTCTTCTCGGCGCGACGCTTTTCCTCGGCCTCGTAGATTTCCTCCATGAGGGCGTGACGCTTCTTGTCGCTCATGCTGGAGATCTTGTGCTCGGCAGTCCTACGGAGCGGACGAATCATCTTGAACTCCCACACGATCGTCGTGATGATGAACGCATAGGCGAGGAAGAGGAACACGACGGAGGCAATACCGCCGATAGTGCCAAGCTTGAAGATGTTCTCACCAGCGGGCGAGTCGATGTAGCCGCAGCCGAACGAGAGGGCGACACACACGACGCCGATGGCCATGAAGATCCACCACGTGCGACGATACTTCCTGTACAGCGGATCGAGCTTCATGACGGAGTCAACAAGACCCTCGACGAAGCGCTCTTCCTCGCGCTCCGCGTTACGCTGAGCCTTCTTCTCCTCCTTCGTCATGCCGACGGTGGAGGTGGAGCCGTCGAGGTTCTTGTGCTGCTTCACGACGCGCACGGAACCGGCAGCCTCACGAGCGGGCTTGGCGGAGCTGGGCGACTTGCGGGCCATGCCAGCAGAAGCGGGCTTCTCGGCTTCGGCATCGGTGGCGCCGGTGCCGATCTTGGACATGTTGCGCTGGTTGAACGGACTACGCTGAGACATTGCTCTCCTTCATGGGGACGAACTTTTCGCCGGTGATAATCTCGTAGGCCTCCTGGTAACGCTCGGAGGCACCGGCGACAACCTCGGCAGGCAGGTGCGGCGGCTCGCCGGTCATATCCCAATTGGCACGGAGCCAATCACGGACGTACTGCTTGTCGAAGCTGGGCTGAACCTTACCGGCCTCATAACCCTCCGCGGGCCAGAAACGGCTGGAGTCGGGCGTGAGGCACTCGTCGATAATCGAGAACTCGCCGTCAATGAAGCCAAACTCGAACTTCGTGTCGGCAATGATGATGCCACGGGTGGCGGCGTACGCGGAAGCGGCGTTGTAGATGGCAAGCGTGGCGTCGCGAAGCTTGTTGGCGGTATCCTCGCCCACAATCTCGACGCAGCGCTCGAACGAGATGTTCTCGTCATGGTCACCAATCTCGGCCTTGGTCGAGGGGGTGAAGATGGGCTCGGGGAGCTTGGAGGCCTCGACGAGACCCTCGGGCAGCTTGATGCCGCAAACCGTGCCGTTCTCGTCATAGGTCTTCTTGCCAGAACCGGTGAGGTAACCGCGGACGATGCTCTCGACGGGAATCGTCGTGGCCTTCTTCACAAGCATGGATCGACCAAGGAGGTAATCGGAGTACTGCGCGAACTCCTCCGGATAATCCGCCGGATCCATCGAGATGATGTGGTTGGGCACGATGTCCTCAAACTTGTTGAACCAGAAAGCGGAGATACGCGTGAGGATCTCGCCCTTGAAGGGAATCTCATCCGGGAGGATGAAATCATACGCGCTGATACGGTCGCTCGCGACCATCAGCAGGGAGTCCCCGCAATCATAAATGTCGCGAACCTTGCCCTGCGAATCCGGACGAATACCCATGGTCGCCATGAAGCACCGCTTCCTCTCGTAAGAGTTACCGCATTTATCAAACTAATCCATTGTAGAGGAATAGCAGGTGCGCGGCCACATCAAAGCAAGTCATATGGGCAGTTCCAACGAGCGGGGAACCACGGGCCGAGCATCGAGCCGGCAAGCCAGGCACCCATGCAACGACAACAAGCCCGGGCGAAATAGAATGAGCCGCGCAAAGCCCCGCATGCCCGATCACCCGCACGGAACTAGCTAACCACGGCGCCCAACGCGCATGATTTACTCGGTCATGCCCTTGTTGGCGTCCTGCTGGTGCCCACGCTCCTGCTCGCGCGGGATATGGAGAACGAATGTCGTACCCTTGCCAAGCTCAGACTTGACGCTGATGTAGCCGTGATGGCGATCGATGATCTCCTTCGTTACGGAGAGGCCGACGCCGAGGCCGCCGCTCGCACGCTCACGGCTCGCGTCTGAGCGCCAGAAGCGGCTGAAGACGCGGGCAAGGTCCTCCTTGGCGATGCCGATACCGGTGTCGGAAACGGCAATCTTGAGGTCTCGACCCTCCTGCCCAACGTTCACGACAACCCACCCGTTCTCGGGCGTGTACCGCAGCGCGTTCGACATCAGGTTGATAAGAGCCTGACGAATCATGTCTCGATCGCACTCGCAATAGAGCTCGCCGCGAGGAGCGTTCGCGTCGAAGCGAAGACGTAGACCACGGTCATTGAAGAGTTGCTCCTGAGACTCGACCACGGAGCGAACGAGGCCGACCATCTCCGTGCGTTCAGGCCTAAAGGGCGTAGTGCCATTCTCGATACGCGACAGCGTAAGCATCGCAGAAACCAGACGCGAGAGACGACGAACCTCCGAGGCGACGGTCTCAAGATGTTCCTCGTCGGAGGGAAGGACGCCATCCTGCATAGCCTCGACCGTGGCGAGCATCGCCATAAGAGGCGTACGTAGCTCGTGGGCAACGTCGCTCGTCAGGCGATGCTCAAGCTTAAGATCGCGCTCGAGAGTCGTCGCCATATCGTCGAAGGTCTCGCCCAGCTGACCAATCTCGTCATCGCCGACAATCCCCGTGCGGGCGGTCAGGTCACCGGAGCGAATCTGGGCAGCCGTCGACGTAATCGACTTCACGGGCTTGGCGAGCTTGCGAGATACAAGGACGCCCATGAGGCAGGCGAGGATCACGGCGACAACGCTCGCCGTGACGACGGCCTTATAGGAGTTGGTGCGGAAGGCGGCGTCGCCCTTGGTGAGCAGGGCGTCAGACCCGAAGGCCCAGAGACGGACCGTGCCAATCACGGAACCATCCTCGAGCTTTACCTCGCGCATAACAACGGACTCGGCGTCAGTGGGCGCGAGCGAAACGGCATTGCTGCGTGCCGGCGCGGGCGCGGAAACGGTGGAAGCCTCTTCCTCGACAGAGCCAGCAGCGTCAGTGGCGGCGTCAGGTGTTACCGCCGTCTCGTAGCTACTGCCCGCCCAGGTATCGTCATACACAACTTTGCCATCAGCATCGAGGACCTGCACGCCGATTTCGCTTGAAATGGACGACGCCTGCACAATGCGATCGACCGCGCTGCCAGAAAGACCGGTCGTGGAATCGTAGTCCTCGGCAAGGCCATCGGCAATGACGGCGGCATAGCGATCCATGTTTGAGCGCGTGTAGTGCATGAACTGGGCTTCCCAATTCACGCCAAGAACGGCGACGAGTATCACGGCCGTCATGGCCGCGATACTCGCAAACATGAGCGTCATACGCGCTCGATATGACATGTGCCGCGATTTGCGATTCGACAGCGTCTTCCACGACGCACGAGCGGAATCGCTCGTGCGCAGGGATTCGGGGATATCATCCTCGCGAGACGCATCCTGACGGATGCGCTTGCCTATGACAAACTTGGCGGGAACCACTGCTTACCGACTACTTCTCGTCCTTGGCGGCGGGCTCGGGAGCGTCGAAGCGATAGCCCACGCCGTGGACGGTATAGAGCCAGGTGGGGTTGCGCGGATCGTCGCCGAGCTTGGCGCGAAGGTTCTTGACGTGAGAGTCGATGGTGCGCTCGTAGCCCTCGAAATCATAGCCGAGAACCTTTTCCACGAGCTCCATGCGGCTATAGACCTGCCCCGGATAGCGAGCGAGCGTCACGAGCAGCTTGAACTCAGAAGCCGTGAGGTCGACCTCCTTGCCGCGGACGGTCACCTTGTGAGCGGAGATGTTGATTACCAGGTCACCGTAATCGAGGACCTCGACGGTAGGTTCGTTCTCCGTGCGGGCGCGGCGAAGGAGAGCACGCACGCGGGCAACGAGCTCGCGCGGCGAGAAGGGCTTGACGAGGTAGTCATCAGCACCGAGCTCGAGACCAATGATGCGGTCCTCGACCTGGTCCTTTGCCGTGACCATGATGATGGGCACATCAGACTGGTCGCGGATGGCACGGCAGACGCGCTCGCCCGAGAGCTTGGGGAGCATGAGGTCAAGAACGACGAGATCAAAGCCGTGCTTCTCGAACTCCTCAACGGCAGTTTGGCCGTCGCCCACGGCGCGGACCCAATAGCCCTCGCGCTCGAAATAGGCCGCGACGGCCTCGCGGATGTTCTTCTCATCCTCGACAAGCAGGATCTTTTTCGTATCTGAAGCCATGAAGGCCTCCCATCAGCTGTTTGGTGCCCTGGAGGCATAGGCGCTCCAGGCATTCCTGGGTTCAGTCTACCCCACAAGAGGGTTTTAGCACACATCGAGTCGGCGGCAGGCGGGTAGGCGAGCCAGACCGGCAGCAACGGATGCCCCGCTTCCAAGCCTACAGAGTCCAAGCCCTTACGTTCACCGAGCTGGGGTAACCGGTGTCCTCGTCCTTGACGGTGGCGAAGGTCACGAAGGTCGAAGTCGTACCCATACTTGCCGGATAATCACCAAAGTCGAGGCATCGGTTGGGGGCCACGAGCGTGGCGTACGTCTGGGCGTTCGTATCCACGATAAGGTGCGAGGCGCGGACCTTCACAAGGTAGACGCCGCCCTTGCCCGCAACCACGGATACCGGTTCGCGCGGAAGCGCGATGAACGGGCCATCTCCCGAACCGATATACGTGCCCATCGAACCAAGCAGGCCAGTGCTACCGCCATAGTTCTTCTCAATGGAGAAGACGAACTGTCCCCCCATGTAGACGGCCGAGAGCGGCGTGACGGAGGCGGGCAGGACAAGCTGCGCCACCTGGTTAGACAGGTTGCTCTCGAGCGAGTAGGCGGTGATGCCGTAATAGCGCCCCTCGTTCACGCGGACACGCGGGACAAGAACGACGTTGCCATCGGAGACCGACGGAGCACAACCGAAGCGCCCCTGCGAACGAACCACCTCGTCGGCAGAACTCGCGCCAGCCTGCCAGACGTAGCAGGAGGAGGGCTCCGACGTATTGCTTCCGCCTGTTGAAGGCATGACAAGCCAGATTACGCTCTTGCCCGAGCAACACATGAGCGGAGGGTCGTAGTTTGCGTCCGCCTGCCAAAGGGCCGAGGCGGTACCAAGACCGCCATCCGTAAGGGAGGCCGCGAAGAGCTTCCAGTCATGAGTGACGACGTCAAACTCGATCCAGGCATACACGGAGTCCGAGCACTGCGCGTCATAGATGACGTAATTGCCGCCAGCGGTCGCCGCTGACAGGAACACCGTATTGGCGCCACTTGCAATCGAGAACGCACCCGCGGAGGTCATGGCAGCAGGTGAGGTGCCCGGCATGACATAGGGCTTCCATGACCCTTCCGAGGGACGAAGCACACAGCCGAGGGGGAGATTCCAGGAGCCAGCCTCCGCGAGCGACGCGGTGCCCGCGCCCTCACTAGCCTCCTGGTATTTTCCCTCGATGTCGCCAGACCCCAAAACGTACGTGGCAGTCCCAGACTCCACGACAATAGGATCGTTCTCAACAGTAGTGTCAGAACCCTTGCAGGACGAAAGCACCGAAATCGCCGCCGCACCGGCAGCGGTTGCAGCGGTCCCGCGGAGGAAGCCGCGACGGGATATGTTCTTAGGCAGGATGGACAAGATGGTCCCCTACGCCTCTCGGGCAGCCTTAGACGCCTCGTGCAGGCCAATCGTGAGCTGATCGGCACAGGAGGTCTTGCGCGGACCACAGGTATTACCAGCAAGGATGTTGGAGATCTCCTCGACCGGATGACCGGCAACGAGCTTGGAGATGGCCTTGAGGTTGCCGTTGCAGCCACCATCGAAAGAAACCTGCTCGATGGTGGAGCCGTCATCGGAAAGAGCGATGTGAATCATGCGGGAGCAGACGCCCTTCGGGCGGAAGTCGTAGGTGAACATGTTCCCCTCCATGTTTCGTCAATTTCTATCAATAGCCCTCCCGCCAGTATCCCCACTGACGGGAGGGTTCACGCGCGGGAATTTCGCAGAGGCCGAGCTTACTCGAAGGACAGCTGCTCGAGGCGGTCGAACACAACGTTGATGCGAGTCAGGAAGTCCCACGGATCGAAGATCTCGTCAAGCTTTTCGTCGCTGACGGTGCAACGCGGGTCAGCCTCGAGGCGCTCCTTGAAGGTCGGACCAGAGACGCAGTCCTGAACCTCATGCCAGGTAGCCATGGCGTTCTCCTGGACAATGGCATAGGCCTCCTCGCGGGTGATGCCCGTGTCGACGAGGGCGAGCAGCACCTTGGAGGAGAAGATCAGGCCGCGGGTCTTGTTGAGATTGGCCATCATGCGAGCCGGATAGAGCTGCAGGCCGTCAATCACGCGGATGAGGCACTGGAACATGTGGTCAAGCGCGATGAAGGAGTCGGCCTGCGCGACGCGCTCCGCAGAGGAGTGCGAGATGTCACGCTCGTGCCAAAGGGCAACGTTGTCGAAAGCGACCTGGGCGTTGGACTTGACGATGCGCGAGAGGCCGCAGACCTTCTCCATGGTGATGGGGTTGCGCTTGTGCGGCATGGCGGAGGAACCCTTCTGGCCCTTGCGGAACGGCTCCTCGGCCTCGAGGGTATCGGTCTTCTGGAGGTTGCGGACCTCGGTCGCGATGCGCTCGCAGGTGGCAGCCGTGGTGGCAAGGACGCCAGCGAGGTAAGCGTGGTGGTCACGGGAGATGACCTGCGTGGACAGCGGGTCATGAACGAGGCCGAGGTGCTCGCAGACGTACTCCTCGACGAACGGGTCGATGCTGGAATAGGTGCCCACAGCACCGGAGATGGCGCCAAAGGCGACGTTCTTGCGGGCGTCGACGAGACGGTCGAGGTCGCGCTTGAGCTCCCAGGCCCAGGAGCCGAACTTCATGCCGAAGGTCATGGGCTCGGCGTGAATGCCGTGGGTGCGGCCGGCGCAGAGGGTGTCGCGCTCCTCGAAGGCACGGCGCTTGCAAATCTCGCCAAGCTTGCGGACGTCCTCGATGATGAGGTCGCAGGCCTGGGTGAGCTGGTAGCAAAGGGCGGTGTCGCCAAGGTCGGAGCTGGTCATGCCATAGTGGACCCAACGGCTGGGCTTGGGAGCGTCAGCCGGGACGTCGGCGTCGATGTACTCCTTCATGTTGGTGAGGAAGGCGATGACATCGTGGCGGGTGACCTCCTCGATCTCGTCGACCTTTGCCTTCTCGAAGTTGGCGTGGTCGCGGATCCAGGCGGCCTCGTCCTTGGTGATGCCAATCTTGCCAAGCTCGGCCTGGGCCTCGCAGGCGAGGACCTCAATCTCCTGCCAGATGGCGTACTTGTTCTCAAGCGAGAAGATGTGGCCCATCTCAGGACGGGTATAACGGTCGATCATGTGGCTCCTCCAAGGGTTTGGCCCGCGTCGCGACGCGCGACGAATCTGCACAACTATTTGATTTTACCGCGCGAAGGGCGCATGCCGCCAACTGCGCAAAAGAAAGCAGGCTGGAACGCCCGAGCACTCCAGCCTGCGACTCTGTCTTGGTGCGCCGTCAGGGGATCGAACCCTGGACCTTGGGATTAAAAGTCCCCTGCTCTACCAACTGAGCTAACGGCGCGTCTGCATGATTCTAGCCGATACAGCGGACACATGATGAGCTGACGGCGCGTCCTCGCAGAAACTGGTCAACCATCGCCCCGAACTCGCTACTCCCAGCTCCACTGACCGTGGTCAAAGATGGGAATCTCTTCGCCATCAGCGGTGATGCCGAAGATGTTGAGGTCATCAGCACCAATCATGAAGTCGACGTGGGTGGCGGAGTCATTCACGCCAGCCGCGAGCAGAGACTCCTTGTCCATGTTGACGCCGTTCTCGTAGCAATCCGGGAAGCCCATGCCCAGGGCGAGGTGGCAGCTGGCGTTCTCGTCATAAAGCGTGTTATAGAAGAGCAGGCCACTCTGGCGAATGGGCGTGTTCTTCGAGATAAGCGCGCACTCGCCCAGGTGGTGAGATCCCTCGTCCGTCTCGATGATGTGGCGCAGGACCTCCTCGCCCTGCTCGGCACCAAACTCGACCACGCGGCCAGCCTCGAACCTGAGCCAGAAATCGCGGATGACGGAGCCGTTGTGAACGAGCGGAAGCGCGGAGTGGACGATACCGTCCGCACGGTTGCGGTCAGGAGAGGTGAAGACCTCCTCGGTGGGCATGTTGGGGAAGAACCTCACGCCATCCTTCGTCTTGGCAGAACCGCCCTCCCAAACATGGCGGGCAGGCAGGCCAACGGTGAAGTTCGTACCATTCTCCGAAACATAGCGAAGCGCGTCGAAGTGAGCCTCGTTCAGGTGGCGCTTGTTCTTGACGAGGGTGGCGTCGTGAGTCTCCCAGGCACTCTCCGGGTCCTCGTCGACGATACGGACGGTCTCGAGGATCGCCTCCCAAAGACGCAGCATGGACTCTGCGGGAGAAAGGCTCGGGAAGATCTTGTGCGCCCAGGCGCTGACCGGCACGCCGCCGATGCACCAGGAGTTCTCGCCAAAGTCGAGGCCGTGGCGATACTCCGTGCACTGACGATGCGACGCGGCGGAACGGGCAGCCGGCTTCGCGGGATCGACCTCAAGGAGAGCGTCCGGATCCTCGCCATCAAGCCAGAGGAACGCAGCACCCTCGCGAGCGAGCGAATTCATCTGCTCGACCTTCCAGGAGGGGAGCTTTTTGAACCGCTCGAGCGGGCAGTTATCGTACTCGAGGCGCGATAGCTCGTCATCGCCCCAGATGACGGTGACGTGGCCAGCGCCCATCTCATACGCAGTGGCGACGACGAGGCGGACGAAGTCCACGGCCTCGACAGGAGCGGAAACGACGAGCTCCTGATCAGGCTGGATGTTCACGCCATTGCGCACGAGGAGCTGGGCGTAGAGGCGCTGACGGGGCTCAAGGCGCTTCATGGAGAGCGCGCACTCGGCGTCGCTCATGGGGATGTCGCTCATGGAATTCCTTTCGACTTGGCGCGTTGAGACACGCAAATGTTGTGCACCCAACCACGCGTCTTGTGATGTACCCAACGGCCGCCATCTCGAATCTGCACGAAAAAGGCCCGACGCGCGTGCGCCGGGCCTCGTCTCTCATGGAGCGGGCAACGGGATTCGAACCCGCGAATGACGGCTTGGGAAGCCGTTGCCTTACCACTTGGCGATGCCCGCATGCCGGATGATTCTAACACAGCAAGCGTCCGCAGGGAGAGCACCAGGCGCGAGAAGGGAATGCTTGGCCGCAAGGCGTGATGCCATATCGTCCGTCTGACCTGGCCTTTTCCGACTTTCAACAATCAACATGGCGCCGCAGGAATGAAGCGGTTGTGGATGCGCACGGGCATGGGAACCAAAAGTGCCGCTCGCGGGCCAAACGCCAACGTTTACCGCCGGCCTATTACGACCGCAGAATTCACCTCATCCCGTAGCTGCTCGGTAAGAATCCTGTCGGCAGGCATACCCATTCTTGTCAGGTCCCCTCCCTATGCTCCTTCCACCAACGCGAAAGGGAGGAGCAGATGAAAGCGACGAAGAGCAGATCACTGACAAGAATTGTCCGCACGATTAGGTCGCGCGGCGCTGACCAGATGAGGGGCGGCGCATTCCCTGGTCCCGGTCATGCGGGCCGCGCCCAGGCACTGGGTGGCGGCGAGCGCACGCGAGCTGCCGCATCGCCACGACCAACCACGGAGGCGGCGCAATGAGGGCGGGGCAGTTCCGCCTGCCGGAGGAGAAGCCCCGTCGGAGATGGCCGATCCTGGTAGCGGGGTTTGTCGCGTGCGTGGGAGCAGCGATCGCCGTCGTTCTTGGAAGCGGAATCGACTTTGGCACCGGAGCCCTCCTCACCTCGGCCCGAGAGGGGCAGAGCCGCGAGGAGATCCAGGCCGAGCTCGACCGTGAAGTCGCCGAGAACATGATGACGGTGAGTGTGCTCCCCGACCTCAAGCTCGACGAATCAAGCCATGAGCTGCAAGTTGGCCTCGAAAACGTCGGTGACAACAAGTTTGCCCAACGCTTCGTCATAACCCAGGGCGACACCTGCATCTACGAGTCTGACCCTCTCATGCCGGGAGAGCGGATCGAGACCGTGCGAGCGCCCAAGGCGAAGGAGGGCACTGCTCGCGTCGAGGTTCAGGCTCTCGACACGGAAACCCTCGAAGACCACGGGTCGCCCACCGCGATCGAGGTGGAAGTCATCCCCGTAACGAACCTCGACGCAGGCGAAGAAATTCCCGGCGCCCCGGACGCGGCGGCAACCAACTCGCCCGACGCCACGGGCGCGGCGGCTTTAGCGACGACCGCCGCAAAACCAATCGACTCAAGCGCCTGGGCGTCCGCGCCCAGCACGAAGCCTGCCACCAACTAACGCCGTCAGCGGGGGATTCCCCCGACACAACGAAAGGAGATCAAATGAACGCACGAGATACACGTCCTGAGGAGAGGTTCTGCCGGCAGTGGGTGCGCCTGGCGTTGAGACGCCTCGCCGTGACCGCCGCGGCGGGCGCGACCCTTGCCGCGCTCTCCCCCATACCGGCCATCGCAGCGGAGGGTAACACCGGAAACACCAAGGTGACCGTCCAGGCAGACGACAGCAACCTACGCTTCAAAGTGCCCACCGTCATCCCGTTCGTAGCCGCCTCCGACGGCACGCTCACCGGCCCGACCGCAGACGCGACGCGCATCGAGAACCTCTCCGCCTACGGCCTCAAGGTCACCAACGTGAAGGTGACCTCCAACAACGGATGGAACCACACGGAGGATATCTCCGCCGCAGACGACTCCATCGATTGGTCCCTCGGGCCTACCGGAGCGCCCGTCCGTGCCGCCGCTGCCGCCACGGATGGCGGCATCGACATCACGAGCCCCCAGTGGAACATGACCTACCAGAGCGACGCAGTCGAAACCGACGACATCAAGCTCGAGACCTCCGGCACCGTCGGGCGAGTAGCCACCGACATCTCCTCGCCCGTCCACATCGGCACCGTCACCTTCACCCTCGCCCCTGGCGCCCACGCCGGCGAACAGGCAACGTCATGAGCCGTAAGCCAGCGAGGCACGCCATATCCATCGCCCAAAAGCTGCTTGGCAGCATCTTCGCCTACCTAGCACTCGCCCCAAGAGTCGCTTTCGCCTCAGAAGGCAGCACCGACGTTACCTTGAGGGGTGTCACCGCCCCTCCCGAGATTTGGAGTGGTCCTGCCGGCGTCCTCGCACAGACTGGCTCCGGAGGCGGGGTGTGGGGACGCATCACCGTCGGTGCCGTCCTCATTGCCATCTCGCTCATGCTGATGATCTACTTGGGAAGGAGGAGAAGACACCATGCGTAGGCTTAGGAAGGTCCTCGTCACACTCGCAACGGTAACGTGTCTCGCGATGATCTCCGCACCCAGCGCTGCCTTGGCAGACGATATCGAGGTGCTCGACGACGACGTGGTAGTCACCTTCCCCCAGCAGCAGACGGGGCCTCTCCCGAGACGCGCCCCCGCGAGAGCCCAGTCTTCGCCAACCGGCAAATGGGTTGAGGTCAAGCGCAGCGAGGGTGGCACGGCTATCCAGACCTGTGCCTATTACATCCATCCAGACGCCAACCCCGAGGGGACCGTTCAGGTCGACATCAAAACGGAGATTTATTGCAAGAACGGCAGCGCTTGGTGGACAACGACGAAGACCATCTATGACAACGGCACACAATGCGCTTACATCGGGCCCGATTGGAATTCCAAGGCTTATAAAGGAGACTCAATCTCCCAAAAGGCCAGCTTCGCGGTGCGTGGTGGAGGAAGCCACCACATCACATCGGTCGAGAACATCTTCCGCGACTCGGCGGGAACGGTAGCAGGCTGGGACTTCTACATCGACATTCCCTATCGCATCTCCGCGGAGGCAGGCGCGGGCGGCTCGATTAGTCCGGCAGGGCATAGTCTCGTATCAGCAGGGGACTCAAAGGAGTACACCATCACGCCTTCGCCTGGCTGGCGCATCAAGGACGTGCTCGTAGACGGTGAATCCGTGGGGGCTAGAGACACCTACACCTTCTCGAACGTCACGAGCGACCACACGATCTCGGCTGAGTTCCAGAAGATCTGGACCGTTACCTTCATCGACGGCGTCACCGGAGACAAGCTCAGGGAAGAGACCGTTGACGAGGGAAGCGGGGCCACATCTCCCGAGGCGCCAAGCCATGAGGGTTGGCATTTTGATGGCTGGAGCGAGGACTTTTCATCCGTCGGCAAGGACATGACCGTAACCGCAACGTACAGCCCGACCATAGCCGTCAGGGTTCCCTCGCTGCTCCCTTGCAGGATTCTCTCCGACGGCACGGTGGCGGTTCCCGGCGGTTACATCATCGAGAACCTATCCGTCGTAGACGTAAGGGCTTCGCGAATCGAAACGACTGGCACGCCCGGCGACGCCTCTTGGCAGCTCTCCGACGCGGGCAAAGTCATCCACTCGTGGGATGGAGGGGATAAACCGGGGACAACCCTCGAAATCGCAAGATCAGGAAGCAAGGAGCTCGTACTCAGCATCTCAAACGTCTCTGGCACGGGCGAGTGGAGACAGCGCGCCCAGGAGGCTGCGACGGGGCCCGTTGAGTTCTGCTCAATCTCCTACACGTTCGAACGAGCATCGTGAGCCGGCGGCTCGCGGACGGGTAGCAAGGCGACGCATTTCCCTGTTTCCGCACCGCGAGCCGCTTGGACGTTGGTCTTTCTCGCCAGATAAGAGGATGGAGCTTGACGCGTTGGTCTTTCTCGCCAGAAAGGAGAGCGAATGGAAATGGGGCGAAAGAAGACCCTGCCCAGCGGCGCGGGACTTGCGACTGACTTGCCAAGCATCGCGGGACTTGCGTGCTCTATTACGTTGCTGCTGACCGGATTGGTCTTGGTTGTCTTTGGAACGCATGAAGTCACCGCAGACGAGATAACCGAATGGAGATACGGGCGAGTAGCGGAAGAGTATCAAAGCGAGTCCAGCGATGGCGGCACGGCAACACCGTTATTACCAGACGGTGCCGTGGCATGGCTGCGCGTCAATGGCACAAGCATCGACTATCCCGTCGCGCAAGCGCACGAAAGCGACCCCTTCTTCTATCTGTCTCATGACATCTGGGGCAACTCATCAAGATCAGGTTGCCCCTTCCTCGATTGGCGCTGCTCAAATGCGAGGCTTCAAAAACTCGTCTATGCTCACCGAATGGGAACAACGGGAAGACAGTTCTCCCCCATCGCCGAGACTTGGCGACAGGAAGAGTTCGACCGTATCGGCGCACTTGAATGGAAAACAACCGACGGCATATCCACCCTCAAGCCCCTCTGCGCCCTCAAAGTCGATAAAACGTACCAGAAGATACAGGCATTTGATGCATGCAGTGAAACGGAACTAAGAAACTGGCTCTCGAGCATCCTCTGTGATTCGACCGCGAGAGCGGCTGACGCCCGAATGTTATGTCTTGGCGCCCAAAAAGCAATCACGCTGGCCACCTGTTCGTCAGAACAAAGTCGTCAGCGCGATCGGACGCTACTCGTGTTTGTCGAGAGCCAGCCTACGAGCGGCGAATCATCTCCATGATGAGGGCGCAGACGTTCTCGACCTGCTCAGGATTCACGTTCTCCGGGACATCATCCGCAGTGTGGGCAAAGGCGGGGAGCTCGTTGTCGCCAAGGCCCATGAGCGTGACGGCACGGAGGTGGCTGCGCATGAGCGGAGTCGCCTCGGTGTCGGCCCAGGTGCGAGATAGCTGGCCCAGGTCGAGATGGAGGTCAGAGGCGACGGAGGAAATCAGCCTCGCCAAACGGCGGTCTGCACGGCGGGGAGCACCGAGACCCTCGTTCGTGAGAAGCGTGAGGTCTCCGGCGCCGACGCACTCGAGGTTGATGACGAACGCACCGCGAAGCGACTTGCGGTTCTTGGCAATGAAGTCCTTGATGCCAGCGTGGCCAAGCGCGGAAGCACCGGTCGCGACGAACCAAATGTCGTGAGCGCGGAGGTCATCATCACTCATCGCGAGAATCGCATCACGAAGTTTGCGATCAACATTGGTTTCGTTGATGGCTTCGATGGTCTCGGCGGGACCCTCGGGCATCGGAGCCTCGGGGTCATACGCTTCGGGCTTGTAAGAGTCATGGGCGTTCTCGGGCTCCTGCGGAGCCTCGGCGACGGTGTTCTCGCCAGGAATGACATCAAGGCCCGCAGCATCGTCGAGCGGCGCTTCCTCGTCGGAGGGCTGCTCGGCCTCCCCCGCAACGTCACCCGGACGAAGACTTGAAATCTTGTCCTTAAGGCCACGAAGGTTGACGTTCAGAGCGGCGCCGCCCTTGTAGCCACCGCCATGGTGCTCAAAGTTGTCGTCGTTGAAGTTATCCCAGGAACCGATGCCTTCGCCAGACGCCTTGGCATCATAGTCCTCGTCAACACCGAGCCACTCGGACATGGACTCCTGCTGCTGGCGACGTTTCTTCCCGAAGAGTCCGCCCAGGCGCTTCTTTCGAGCGGGCTGTTCCTGATGGCTCTCGACCGGAGCGGACAGCACCTGAATGTCATCAGCAACGGGACGAGATGCCGCCTGATTCGCGGGGACGAATTGCGTGGCGTCGGTATCGTCATCGAGACGTACCGTCGCGGGAGCGACATAGGTGGCAGCCGGCGCGGCCTCAGCAGGGGGAGCGAAGGGGTCGTTCTCTTTCGCAAGGGGGTCAGGAAGGTCGAAAAGTGCAGCACGGCGGGCGACATTACCAGCGGCGGGATGCGCCTTGGGGACATACGTGCTGTGTCCCCACTCCGGATCATCGACCGCGGAGGGACGCGGACGCTCGGGACGAGTTGCCTCGGCGGCGTCCTCGTCGCTTTCCTCGGCCATATTGGTGATACCGGACTGATCGTTCTCGACGGTCGGCCCCTCGGAGACGCTCTCGCCATCCTCGAGCTGATTCAGAGTCGCAGGGTCAAGGGAAACCTCGGCGGCATCAATACGAGGAGCGTCGTCGACCACGGGCATGGGCCTGGTGGCATCCGGGTCAGCCTCCTCGGCGACGACCTCCATCGGTGCCGTTGCGCCAGGATCAACCGCGGCATCGTCGTCAACCTCGGCCTGGACAACGTTGGCGGCCTCAACTTCGCTCTGGGCGACGTCGATGGCCTCATCCTCGGATACAAGGGGAAGGTCGGACGTGGCGGAGGGGTCCGTGATACGGTCGAGACCTTCCTCGATGTCGGGCTCATCAACGGGAACGAGACGAACCTCGGGCTCGATATAGGTGATGTCACAATCCTCGGGGAGGATGCCAAGCTCACGAAGGATGGTCTCACCATGGCGAGCGCCGATGACCTCCTCGACCTCGCGGCGCATGGCCGGCTCACGGCGAGCCGGACGAACGGCAGAGTCGCGAACGGGAGCTCCCTCCTCCTCCGCCTTATCAGACTTGGACTCGGAAGGGGCGGCAGGGCGCCCGGCAACGGGGTTCACACGATCGAGCACGCCAAGCATGGCTGCGAGCGAAGACTTGTTGTCAACGCCGCCGGCAGCATAGGGAAGGAATCGAGAGGCGATGAGGGCGATGCCCCAGAGGAGCATGGGGAGGGAAGCGATGATGCCGATAACCCAGAAGGTGCGGCGCGCGGCCTCGGGAAGGAAGCCCAGGAGCTGAACGAAGACGCACAGAGCGGTAACGCAGACGGTATACGGAGCGGCAACAGCAAGATACTTCTTGACCACGGCCAGCTCGGGGCGGGAAAGGAGGTCGAGGCGCTGCGTGTCATAGTGAGCAACGATCACGATGGGGCGGTTGCGCGAATTGCCCTCCCCCTCAGCCTTATGAAGGGCGACGACGTTCTGGCTATGAGAACGCGGGCTCGCCTTCGAGATAACGTCCTTGCCGTTGTAGGTCATGACAAGCAGAGCCACGGAAGCTAGCACGAGAATGATACCAACGGCGAGCGTGGCAACCTGGCCAAGCCCCGCGAGCACGACGCCCACAAACAGGAGCACCATCACAACGCCGTACGGCAGATAGCCAAGCGACGGCGCAGTGAAGTCCTGGATCTGCGGATCGATACCGTGAGAGGAGAAGACCCCCGCCAGATACTGCGCGCAATCAAGCTCTTCTTGGCTGCTAGCCGGTGCAATTCCAACCTCAGAGTCGAGGGACTCGAGATATTCCTTCGTAACGCTCATCCGTTCACCTTCCAAATAGCGGTAGCGCCGCTACCTGCAATCGTTGGTCAAGAGTATACGTCTGCCTGCACATTTCGCAGAGCGGGGGCATCATATGCGGCATCCCTGCACGGTAAGTGCTCAAGGGCCCGTGACAAGAAACTAAAAATGGCGAGTCAGAATCATCGCAAATAGCAGGCAATAACGCATCTTCGGTCGGCCTAGGAAGCAGAAGGGGCCTGGATTGTGGGGGAATCCGATGCAGACACATCGCCCGCCGCTGAATCCCCGGCGGCGCCCGCGGTAGTTGCCGCGGCTGAGCCCGGCGTCGAAGACGCAGCCGCGGGATCAGCCGTGGCCACGCTGACTCCAACACCCAGATACTTGCGCACGAGAGCGTCAGCCTCAGTTGCCTTCTGCTGAGCGGCGAGATAGCTCTCGCGCTCGGCACTCGTCAGTCGCGTGTATGGGTCGAGAAAAACATCGTTGGTCGTTGCGGGCAGAGCGGCAGCAAGCTCAGAAGCCGTGGCATCCGTCTCGTTGTATTTGGTGACGCACTCACCCGCCCTCTCGAAATCGCCGGACAGAATCGCCGAATCAGCTTCGAGCATCAGCTGCGCCGCTTCCACCTTTTTGGAAAGGTAGGCCTCATAAGCACTGTAATCAGCATCGCCAAAAGCCGACTTTGCCTGTCCGAGCAAATCGTTTGCCTCGTTAAGAAGGGAGATAACCTCATTGTCGATAGTCACCGGCACGTTTGCGTCCGCCTGCTGGCTCTCTTGCCCGGCAAGGTGCTTCGCGTACTCGTTCGCCGCGGTCGTCGCCTCCCTGGCCTTCGCATCCGCCGAGGCTGCCTTGGCAAGTGACTGCTCAAGCAGATTGCGCGCCTTGCCCACGGAGGCGTCGACGCTCACGATTACCTGCCCAGCTCCGAGCATGGACTTACGCGCCGAAATCGAATCATCAAGCGCAGAAAGGACCGCGCGCTGGTCATCGTCAAGGAACTCGTTGAGGCCACGGGCACGCGAAATGTGATCGGAAGCGCGCGTAAGCGCCTCAGTCGCGGCCCTCGATCCAGTACTGAGTTGTTCATCCGTAAAAGAGGCGGTGTCGCCAATCGGAGAGCTCACAGCATCGTTAACCTCAACGATCACGGTATCCGCCTCCTGGACAGCCTTGATTGCGAGGTTAATCTGTTCGCGAGCTTGCATCCCACCGGTAAGACAGCGCCATGCGAAGAAGCCTCCCGTGCCAAGCGCCACCACTACGGCCAATACGATGGCCATTCTCGCAGCTAGGGGAAACCCGGACTTTTCCCGCGCCCCGTCACGCACATGTACGCGGCGGCGGGCATGGCTAGCGGGCCGACTGGCTGCACGGCGATCTCTACCATCGTTGACAACGCGACCTCGACGACCGTCGGCACGCCCGTTTGCACCTCTCGTGGCCAAATAATGTCCCCTTCCGCGAAACACCGGTCACACCGGGGCGGAATAACCCATAATAAAATGTGGGCACACCCAGGAGTGATCATTGCTGACATGGTAACAGCTGTCGGAGCACCAACTTCAAGTGAGGGGGACACCATGGCCAAAAGCTCCCCGAATAAGGGCGGTCACATCGGTCACCGCGAAGTCCTGCGCACTCGCGTGGCCCTCAAACTTGCCGAAGGCACGCCGCTGACTGGTTCTGATTTAAAGGATCGCTTCTACGGTGATGTCGCCGTCACGTCGTTCCACAAGACATTTGGCCGCGACTGCCTGAAGCTAGAGGAGGAAGGCATCTTCCTCGTCGAGGAAACCCATGGCACCGCCAAGAGTTATCGACTCGACGGGCAGCGCTCTCTCGCCAAGCCCACGGCAAAAGCCGACGAGGATGCTCGCGTCCTCGGCACGCTCTTCCGCCCGCTTGCCGAGAGCCCTTCCACCGCCGGACGGAGGACACTCGGAGAAGCCATCCCGCGCGTGACGCTGTCCACCTGCGCCGGGCCCGGCGATGTCGCCTCTCCCAAGACGGATTGCGATCCGTTGATTCTGGAAACCGTGGCTGACGCCTTGCGTTCCAGGATTCCCGTCGAGCTCACCTATCAGGCTGTCGCGGATAAGCGCCCCAAGAAGCGCATCCTGAGCCCCATGGGCATGTTTTCGCTCAAGGGTTCCACGTACGTTGTTGGCCTGAGCGAGCGCGAGGGCAGAGACCCCGCAATGCGCACGTACAACCTATCTCGCGCCACGAGCGTCAAGGTGCGCGAGGGCGACGATCGCTACGAAATCCCTGCGGACTTTGACATCAATGACTGGCGTCTCCTCCCCTTCGAAATCGGAGACGACCACGTCGAAGCCGTTCTTTACGCTGGGCGAGACGCGGTCAAGGCGTTTAAAAAATCTGGGCCCAAATCCGGAACGATCCAAAGTCGCCAGGGCGGCGCTTGCGTGTGGACCGGTATCGTAAAAGACGTCGACGCGGCAGCGAAGTGGTGTGTAGAGCAGGGCGTTTGGCCTCTTGAGCCCGCTGAACTTGTCGATTCTTGGAAGGGACTTCTCGAGGGGGCGATTTCGTGACGAACACCATTGAAAAGCCTCGCGCACAGCGAGGACGTCCCGTCGAGCGCAGGCTAAGCGAGATGCTGTCCGTCGTCTTCGCCCTTTGGCGCGCCCACGGCACCACCAACCCCGCCGATCTCGCACGACTCCTCGGCATTACCGAGGGGAGGGTTCTGGAGATCCTGAACGACCTCGCTAACGGCGTACCGGCAAAGTCGGACTCCCCCTCCGAGCCCATCGTCTCCTTCTATTCGCTCGAGGGGTCGCGTGGTGACGTCTGCGCCACGGCAGCCACAACCCACCCCTGGCGGCTACGTCTCACGACCGAACAGGCAAACGTTTTTGCTGACGCATTCGACCTCCTCGGATTTGAGGAGAGTGATCCCCTTCGAACCGAATTCGAAGACACTTTCTTCCCCACCCGCTACATCCGCTCGAACGAACCGCTTGACTCGAGAGTCTCTGCCGAAGCTCACCACGCCCTCGTTGCCTGCGCGCGCTCCATTGTCCGCGGAACGCGCGAGAACGACGAGAACACAGAGGTTGAGCAGCCTCCCGTCACCTTCAAGTACCGCGGGGAGAATGACACGCTCGTTAAGACGCGCCGCCTCGTACCCCTGTCACTACGCGTGGGCGACGACGGCTGGCTCGTTGATGGCTACGACCTTGACGCACGAGCGGCTCGCACGTTTAGAGCCGAAGGCATGTCTGACGTCAAGCTTGAGGACAAGCCCGTTCGCGCGCGCGTTTCCGGGGCAGAGCGGCCGGATATGGGTGTGTTGAGACTCACCTGCACGCCCCTTGCAGCCAAGACCGTACTCTCTTGGGAGGGTGCCGTCGCGGCAGGCGAAAACCCAGACGGTCACATCCTCGTGGATGTTCCCTACTTTCGCGCCGACTGGCTCCCCCGCCACATCCTCGCGCTCGGTTGCGAGGTCACTTTCAAGGATAGGGATCCGGGCCTTTCCGAGAGTGACAGTCCAAGCGCGCACCTTCGTGCGGAGATGCGTGACACGGCACGACGCGACCTCGACAAGGCAGCGCGTAAGCTTGCAAACTATCAGTCGCGGAAATGACCAGCACGCACACTTTGTCGTGGGAATAATTCGACGGCGCGCACAATCGCGGCGGAGAACCACATAGCCACGACCATCATCGCTTCAGCGAGCGGGCGGGGATAAAACCAAATCATCCCCGCCCGCATCTTAACGACTATCCGCCCCTAGTGGCTCTCTCTCCACGACTCCAGATATCGACCAACCATATCGGCGCCGAGCACCGAAACGTTCGCCGACGGAAGGGACCTCACGAATGTCTTCCCGTAGCCCTTCGTCGTGATTCGGCTATCGGCGAGAACGAGCACGCCCGTATCGGTCGAGGTGCGAATGAGGCGACCCGCAGCCTGTTTGAGCGAAATCACGGCCTCTGGAAGGCTCCAGCGCCTCCAGGCCTGGCGATCCCTGCTCGAACGCTCCTGAGACAGAGGTTCCGCAGGACTCGAAAACGGAAGCTTGGGGATAACAACGCAGCGCAGGGTATCACCCGCGGCATCGAATCCCTCCCAGAACGACTTGAGCGCCATGAGGGAAAGCGACTTCTCGGAAACGAACTTCTCGCGCAGCCTCCGCGTCGAAGAACCACGCTCCTGCATCGCGACCTCGATGCCAGCCGTGGCGAGTTTGTCGGAGAGAGCCGCGTATACCTGTTCCATCTCTCGACGGTTCGTGAACAGCGTGAGCACCGAGCCACCCATCGCAACGTGCACGTCATACAGCAAGTTCTCGAGTGCGACCAAATAGCCGGAATCGCGCGGATCGGGAAGGTCGCGAGCGACAATGACGGACATGTTCTTATCGAAGTCATAGCAGCTAGGCAGGGCAATCTCACGATGACGAGCCGCGGGTAGGCGATTGAGGCCCATGGACTCCTCAAAGTGCGAGAAGTCCCCGTCAACGCTCATCGTGGCGGAGCAGAACGTAACGCTCCGCATCTCGGGATACCAGCGATCCGCAAGCTCCTCGCCCACATCGAGCTTCTCGGCAACGAGGCGCTCGAAACCCTGGCGTCTCTTCGCTCGAGAAACTTCGGCGGAGCATACGTACGAGTCGTCCTTGCCCTCGACTATCACGCGGCACGCCTTCGACATTTCCTCGAGCTGCCTGCAGGCCTCCGCGAGGTCACCAGGCAGGTTCTCGATGGCTGCCGAGCAGACGCGCTGCGCGCCCTCAAGGTCATGACGCGCGGCATCGAGACGGTCGATGAGCGTGAGACCAGCCTCACTGACCGCGGCCCACTCGTCGGTCGAGCGGTTCTCCTCACCAAGCCAGACGTTGACCGTGTCATAGCCGTTACCTCCGCGAGCGAGGCGAATGAGGCCTCTCACCGCGTCGAAGAAATCGGCTGAGGCGACGCTCGCGCGCTGGATGCTGCTCGCGCCCTTCGCCAGGAGCCCCATCGCCGGCATTGCCGCCTCGCTACCCGCGGCAAGCGCGGAGAACGAAGCGATGACGCCAGACTTCGTGCCACCAAGGGACTCAAAGAGTGCCCGCGCGCGTTCCGCGGAAACCTCAAGCGCCCACTGGCGGCGAGCCTCGTTCTCAAACGAGTGGGCCTCGTCGATGACCCAGTTTCGAACCGGAGGCAAAATCTTGCCGTCTGCCTCGACATTTCTAAGCAGCAGCGAATGATTCGTGACAACGAGGTCAGCCGACGCCGCGCGACGCCTGGCACCGTGGAGCATGCAGAGATTGGGATAGTAAGGACAACGAGAGCGCTGGCATTCTCCGGACGAAACCGTGAGCATGCTCTTCGGGACGCTTCCCCACCTGATCCCAAGCGCGTCCAGGTCGCCCTCGACGGATTGGCATGCGTAAGCGTACGTCACCGCGATCGCGGTGAGCATGTCCGCGGCGACCGTGGCGTCCGAACGGCCATTCTGCCTCGCCTCGCCCATCGGAAGGTCACCGGAGGCGGCCCTTCCCAGGCGACGAAGGCACGGATAGTGGTCATAGCCCTTGAGGCAGGTGTAGCTCACTCCTCCGGGCAATGCTCCCGAAAGCGCCGGCAGCTCGTGGGAGACGAGCTGATCCGTAAGCGCGTTCGACTTAGTGGCAACGCCACACGTGACATTGTTTTTCTTCGCATAGAGGGCGAGCGGCAGGAGATAGGCCACCGATTTCCCTACACCCGTGCCAGCCTCGATAGAGCGGAGCGTCTTGCTCTCCAACGCCGAGCGCACTTCCTCGGCCATCTCCACCTGGCTTGACCTCGCCTCATAGCCCTCGTACATGGAGGCGATGGCACCATCAGGGCCAAATGCCTGGGAGACCTCGTCGCGGGAGGGTGCGATCGCAGAAGTGGGCTTTTCATCCACATCGGGCCTCATCGAAACCTTGAGGTCGCCCACAAGATCACGACGCGCACCAACAAGGGAGAACGGTACGCCGGGATTCGCAAGGGCCAGGTGGGAAAGAATGGGTCGATAGGCCCACTCGACCTCGGGATGCATGTTGGCGAGAACCTCAAGCAGGCCGGCGGGCAAATCCGTGAGGGCGCAGAGGATAATTCTCCACATGCCCGCTAGTGCTTCCACGTCATCCATGGCGCGGTGTGTCACGGAGTCGCAGCCAAATGCCTCGGCCATATCTTGGAGCTTGTGCGTCATGAGCCTGGGCAGGGCGATGCGCGAGAGGGCGAGGGTGTCGACCCACATGTCGCTAACCTCTCGCCCGCCGGAAACACGCTCGACGAAGGTCCTGTCGAAAGTCGCGTTGTGAGCAAGCACGGGTGCGCCACCAACGAACTCCGCCAGACTTGCGACCGCTTCTTCTGGCGTTGGGGCATCGGCGACGTCAGCATCCGTAATGTGCGTCAGCGCCGCGATGTTCTTTGGTATCGGCATGCCTGGGTTTACGAAGGTGCGGAAGGTCTCCACCACTTCCCGCCCACGCAGGCGGGCGGCGGCGATCTCCGTAAGCTGGCAATCCGCGAAAGATAGCCCCGTGGTTTCCGTATCGAGAACCACGACGTCTTCTTCTAGCAGGCCAAAATCCTCAACCTTCGCGCGCCCAGCGAGGCGACCATACGCAGCCGCGACGCTTTCCGGCGTCTCCGGAAGAAGAATGTCTGCGATTGTCTTTCTGCCGTTACTCTGTCCCTGCTCTAGCACTCGACTTCTCCTGGCTTAGAGGTACGCGGCTTATCGGACGTACCGCGAGCGCCACGCTCGAGCGCCAGCTCGAGGAGGTAACGGCACAGGCCCGGGAAATTCCTGCCCGCGCGGCGCGCGGAGTCGGGAAGCAGGGAGGAACCGGTCATGCCGGGGATGATGTTCGTCTCGATAATGTAGGGCTCACCAGACTCGTCCACGATGAAGTCGCTGCGTGATGCGCCCATGCAGCCAAGTGCAACATGGGCCCTGCAGGCAAGCTCCTGAGCGTGAGCGACGACAGCATCCGGAAGCTCAGGCGGGATGACGTGGTGCTTAGAGGGATCCTCATACTTGACGTTCGTGTCATAGAAGGCAGTCTCGTAGCGAATTTCAACCACGGGCAGAGCCTCGGGCTTCGAGTTACCCAGGACGGGGACCGTGATCTCAGTTCCCTTCACCGCACTTTCGATGAGAACGCGCGTGTCAAACTTAAATGCCTCGTCGATGGCGGAGGCGAGCTCTGCGGCATCATCGACGCGAGAGACGCCATTGCTCGAGCCGCTCGAGACAGGCTTGACGAAGAGTGGGAGGCCAAGCGCGGAAACGATGGAGTCCAGATCGACGTCATCTCCCTGGAAGAGGCAGACATCCTTCGGCGTCGGGATGCCGTGCTCGCGATAGATGTCCTTGGCCATCGCCTTATCGGAGGCCACGGCACTCGCAAGCACTCCGGAGAAGGTATAGGGAATGCCGAGAAGCTCGAGGAATCCCTGGACGCAGCCATCCTCGCCATAGCGACCATGAAGCGCCACGAATGCGACATCATAGTTGCCACTCGCGATCGAGGTCACGAAATCAGGGGCGGCGATATCAAAGACATCGACGCTCGAGAATCCAGCTTCAGCGAGGGCCTTGGCGCACTCGCGGCCACTCGTCAGGGACACCTCGCGCTCGTCTGACCAGCCGCCGCACAGTAGTGCCACCTTGCACTCAGTCACGTCCATTGTGTCGCTCCAGTCCATCTGGCCGCTAAAGCTGCGCAGATTGCGAGGTACAGGCACGGTTTCTCAAGTCCTCCATCTCCCGTGATATACACTCGTGTCGCTGCTATTTGCGGCAATCTATTCCTCGTCACGCCAGAAAGGCCGCGACATGCCCTTCAATGATACCGACTCATCCGGACGCAAGCTCGACCTTCGCACTCTTTCTCACGATCGACTGGTCGCACTCGTCACCGAACTTGGCCAGCCCGCCTTCCGCGCAAAGCAGGTGGAGGACTGGGTTTGGAAAAAGCACGTTACCTCCTTCGATGAGATGACCAACGTCCCCGCCGCTCTTCGCGCCCAGCTTGCCGAGCACTGCTCTCTTGGCGGAACCTCCGAACTCGTTCGTCAGATTTCCGCAGACGGCAGCCGCAAGTACCTTCTCTCCTATGAGGACGGCACGCGCGCTGAGTGCGTTGGCATGCCCACCCGTAACAAGCTCGCCGTTTGCGTCTCCACCCAGGCGGGTTGTCGCATGGGGTGCGTCTTCTGCGCCACCGGACAGGGCGGCTTCTCCCGCTCTCTCACCGCAACGGAAATTTATGATCAGGTCGTCCATGTCAGCGAGGATTTCCAGACGCGCGCTTCCAGCGTCGTCATGATGGGTCAGGGCGAGCCCTTCAATAACTACGACGAAGTCCTCAAAGCCCTGCGCATGCTCAACTCCTCTGACGGTCTTGGCATCGGTGCGCGCCACCTTACCGTCTCTACCTGCGGAATCATTCCTATGATCAGGCGCTTCTCCAAAGAGCCCGAGCAATTCACCCTCGCTGTCTCCCTTCACTCCGCCGTTCAGGCGACGCGCAACGTTCTCATGCCCGGCGTGAAGAAGTACTCTCTCGCGCACCTTCACGAAGTCATGAGCGAGTATGTTGAGGCCACTGGTCGCCGCCCAACGTACGAATATGCCCTCATCGGCGGTGTTAACGATACGAAGCCAGAGCTCGACGCCCTTTGCGATTTCTGCCGTGGAACTCTGTCTCACGTCAATCTCATCCAGCTTAATGACCTCGAAGGGTCGAAGCTCAAGCCCTCAACCGAGGAGAAGGCTGAGATGTTTGTTCGCAGGCTCGCGCAGGTTGGTGTCGAGGCCACTGTCAGGAACTCTCGTGGCAACGATATCGACGCTGCTTGTGGCCAACTTTCGCAGCGTCACAACGCGGATCTTTAGGATTTCTTCTTCGTCTCTAGCTGATGTGTTTTTATCTAAAGGTGAGTATAAAAAGGGGAGTAGAACATTTGTTCTACTCCCCTTTCATTTTCCACCATTGTGTTTGGTCAAGGACGTCTGACCGTGCTCTTTGGTCAATCTCCTTTAGTAGCCAACTTCTCTCCACTGCTGCTCAACCCATGCCCTGTTATATGCAGCCGCAGCCTCATCATTCGTCATTTGATTTGGCTCCATATAGGTGTTGAGAAGATGGCTTCCCAGGTTCACGACCTGATCAGCGGCACCCCTAACGCTTTGCTTGGCCCTCTCATCAAGGAGTAGGTTCCAAACGACCAAGGACGCACCACCAAGCAACATCACGCTGTTTAGTGACTTTGCTAGCCTTCCCATGAGCTCTCCTGCGATTGAGAACCGGAAGACAGCTGATCGATGATACGGGCAAGATCATCCTCATCCTTGAATTCGATTTCGATCTTGTTCTTACCACGAACCTGCTTAACCTTAACGGTTGTATCAAGAGCCTGTCTCAACGTCCTCGCTGCCCTCTTAAAGTACTGAGGAGCAGGATTCTTAGGCTTTATCTCGTCGCGCGTGACAGAAAATAGTGGTGCGAGATTTTCTGTCTGTCGAACAGTCAGATTCTCGGCAACGACCTTCTGAGCAAGCTTGATTCTGCCTTCCTCGCTAGGGACAGCAAGGATTGCACGAGCATGACCTGCGGTTATTTGACCTTCCTCCATCATGTCCTGAACCTCTTGAGGAAGATCGATAAGACGTAGCGTGTTAGCAATCGCAGAACGAGACTTCGAGAGAATCTTTGCTAGCCCCTCCTGAGTGAGTCCCTTAGTATCTAACAGCTGCCTATACCCTCTCGCCTCTTCAATGGGGGTGAGATCAGATCGCTGCAGGTTCTCAATTAGAGCAAGTTGGAATACTTCTGCGTCATCAATTTCACGAACAATTGCAGGAATCTCTTTCAGACCAGCAAGCTTGCTTGCCTGATATCGACGCTCTCCTGCAACAATCTCGTACTTTTCGCCCTTTTTCCTAACAAGAATAGGCTGAAGAACACCATTCTGCTTAATTGAGTCAGACAGCTCGGAAAGCTGTGTTTCATCAAAGCTTTTACGCGGCTGGTCAGGATTTGTGACAATGCTTGCAATTGGCAATGATGCCTCTGGCTCGGAACCTGATTCAGCGGCCGTCTCAGTGAAGAGCGCGTTCAAACCCTTTCCAAGGGCTGCTTTCTTAGCCACGACGGATCACCTCTCTTGCAAGAGCCCTGTATGCAATTGCACCCTTATTCGTAGCTGCATACATAGCAATGGGGAGTCCATGGCTTGGGGCTTCGGAAATCTTTACGCTTCTAGGAATAACGGTCTTAAAGACAATCTTCCCAAAGTACTTCTTTACTTCCTCAACAACCTGGTTAGAAAGCGTAGTACGACCGTCATACATGGTCATAAGGACACCGAAAACATCAAGTTCCCTGTTAAGGCTACCCTTTACCAGCTTCATCGACTCTAGAAGCTTTGTAACACCCTCAAGAGCGTAGTACTCGCACTGAATAGGAATGAGAAGACCGTCAGCTGCAGACAGGGCATTGATCGTTAGAAGGCCGAGAGACGGAGGACAGTCAATAAAGACATAGTCAAAATCGTCCTTAACGGTATCAATCAGGTTCTTAAGAATGCTTTCGCGAGCTATCTTGCTCACTAGCTCGATCTCTGCACCTGCCAATTGAATAGTTGCAGGGACAACAAACACCTTTTTCTCAGGAGTTCCGACAATGAGTTCGCTGAATTCGTAACCATCAAGAAGAGCGTCATAAATGTCGTGCTCAAGCCCTTCTTTATCTATGCCATAACCACTGGTTGTATTTCCCTGGGGATCAAAATCAACAACCAAGCACTTTTTACCCTCTTCACCAAGTGCAGCAGAGAGGTTGATTGCGGTTGTTGATTTACCAACGCCACCTTTCTGGTTAATAATCGCCAGGACATGGGATGGTTTGCTCGGATTACTGCGTTTTACATCTTTATATCCCATAGCTTTCCATTCTCTGAGTCAATTGTTTCACGTGAAACACTAGCGATTTGCCAGGGGGTTGTTTCGCGCTTCGCCATTCTTACGAGGTAACTTTACCTTACTACGAGATGTCTTTTGATAGACAAATATCTCTCTATGACCCATACCGTGAGGAAGTTCGAATGTTTCACGTGAAACATTCGAATAACCAAGTAGGGAAGAGACATATTCTGCCTTAGAAAGCTCTTCCTCATCAGGCTTACCTTTACCAAATACAAGATAACCATTTCGCTTTAGATAAGGTTCAGCATATTCAAGAAGAATATCGAGAGGTGCAAGAGCGCGTGCAACAACCACATCTTGTGAACCATGAATGACCTTCGCATATTCCTCAAGACGGCCATGTACACACTGAACACGATCAGAGAGAAGCAGATCATCTGCAAACTCAGAGCAGGCTTTTACCTTCTTACCGACCGAATCGAGAAGCGTCACTTGACACGGAAGACAACCCGCAAGAGTAAGGCCAGGAAAACCTCCGCCAGTACCCATATCAAGAAGTTTCTGATTTTTATCAAGTAGAAGGTTATGACTTTGAAGCACCTTCAGAAAAAGTAGAGAGTCAAGACTATGAAGGATAAGAGCCTTCTCGGGCTCTTTAATAGCTGTGAGATTCACGCACTCATTCTTTGCAAGCATTAGCTGAAGGTGTCGTACGGCCATAGAAGCCTCTCTAAGGCCTAGTTTGATGTCAAATGCATCAGCCATAGCAAGAAGTTGTTTTAAAGCCTGAGAAACGCTCTCAGCGCCTCGAATTGAAAGTTGGGAATCGAGCCATGCCTGATTCTCAAACTCATTCCAAGTAGCAACCATAGGATGGATCCAATCTATGACAAAACTTCCCGAAGCGAGAAGTTTTGTCATTAGGAAATGGTGATCAACAGGCTCAATGATAAATGAGCCGAATGACAATATCTTACGTAGATATCCAAGCTGAGTAACACGTTTTGAGATTCAGTAGAACTCGGTGCAAAGGGTGGCCAAAGTTCTTCAAGAAATAAAGAAGCACCAAGCAAGTGAATAGTGGATACATACTTGAATTACTCAGTGCACGATATACGTAGTTGGTTTGCTTCTCTTACTACCTCGCGACTAATCATCAAAGGAGACAATCGAAGATGATACGGAAGGCATGAGAGCGCGTATTAAATAGTCTCAATACCGTGATCGAGAAACGGCAAACACACTCCCAAACACATAGGGTCGTTCGATAAAAGAAAAGGGAGGCCGAAGCCTCCCTGAATGAAACCCTATGTAAAACGACTTACTGCTGCTTGACCGGAGTAATTACAACGCATCTCTCGGGATCAACACCCTCAGAATGCGTAGTAATCGAGTCATCACTACGGAGCGCAAGGTGAACAAGCCTGCGCTCATAGGCATTCATCGGAGCAAGCTTCACGGCGCGGCCGTTCTTACGAGCCTTGGAGGCGGCGTTGCGGGCAACAGACTGAACCTTATCGCGGCGACGGCTCTTGTAACCCTCAATATCGACAACGATCGGATAGTGGAAGCCAATCTTCTTGGAAAGCATAGAAGAGAAGACTACCTGAAGGGCATCGAGAGTCACACCATGGCGGCCAATGAGAATGGCGAGATCACCACCGTTGACATCGAGGATCAGCTCACCCTCGTCGCCATCATACTCATCAATCGAACTATTGTTCTCTCCAAAACATCCCAGAATAGACCTAAGAATCTCAATCGCAGCGTCTGCGACCTTATCTACCTGGTCATCAGTGAGATCGCCTGTCTCTACGTAGGCGGAGCGGATGGCGTCGAACTCCTCGACGGTCTCCACAATCTCCTCGCTCATGTTTACCTCCAGATAAGACATGTCGCGCATCTTCTAACGAGGATGCGCGACCTGCACGGATATATGTCGTAAGACCTAGGACTTCTTGTGCGGGCGCTGCTTGCGCTCACGGCGAACGACGTTGATGTTCACCGGCTGGTTAGCCAGACGCTCGGCCTCCTCGGCCTTAGCCTTCTCGGTCACCTTGCGAGTGATGAAGATCTGCTGGACGACGCCCCAAGCAGAAGAGGTGACGTAGTAAAGAACAACGCCGATGGGCACGGACCAGCCGAACCACATCATCATGAGCGCCATAACGATGCCCATGATCTTGGTCTGCTGACCCTGCATGGACTCCGTAGCCTGCTGGTTAAGCAGCATCGGGATGAGCGTCAGGACACCAAAGGCGAGGTCGAATACGATGTAGAGCCAAGCGGCAGCCCAACCGAGCTCGAGGACGGCACCGTTCGGGGAAAGTGCGAGGGACTCGAAGATGCCGTAAAAGTGGGCGTCGGCGGGAATCTGGTAGCGAAGCACCGAGAAGAGAGCAAAGAAGACCGGCATCTGAATGAGCGTAGGCAGGCAGCCACCCAGCGGGTTGAACTTGTTCTCGCTGTAGAACTTCTGCATCTCGAGGTTCATGCGCTGGGGATCATCCGCGTAGCGCTCCTGAATCTCCATCATCTTCGGCTGCAGGACCTGCATCTTAGCCATCGAGCGCGTCGAGCTCACGGTAAGAGGGGTGAGCAGAATACGGATGATGGCCGTAAGAATGATGATTGCCAGGCCCCAGTCACCGACGAGGTTCGCAATGAACGTCAGGATCTGGGCAATGACGTAGATGATTCCATCCCACATGGGAAGTACCTCCAGTTGTTCCGTCCTTACGGGACGGGGTCATAGCCGCCTTTGTGGAAAGGATTACACCTGGCGATGCGCGCCAGGGTAAGCCAACCACCTCTGAGTGCGCCATACCGGCGAAGCGCCTCTATGGCGTACTCAGAACAGGTTGGTTCATAGATGCATGACGGAGGAAGGATGGGCGAGACATATCGCTTGTATGCCTTCACGAAACGAATGAGGCAACGGGCGATAAAGCCCTGCCCATCCTTCTCCGTAGTAATCATCCGTTGATTCTCTTCCTCAGCTTTGCAAGCGCCGCGGCAACCTCGTGAGAGGTGGCCTCGTACGTCGCTGGCGTCGAGAAAAGAATCACATCGAAGCCCTCTGGCGGAAAATCCGCCTCCGCCGCCGCAGCTCGAAGTACACGCTTGCACCTATTGCGATGCGGCGCACATCCGAGCTTCTTTGCAGCGACATAGGCAACGCGGCCCACACCATCTCCCTCGACAGGACTCACAGTGAGTCTGACGAGAGGATGGTTGAGCCGCTTACCACCACGGAAGACCTTCTCAAAATCCCTTTTGGACTTGATGGTCTCCATGAATGTCCTAGACAGTGAGCTTCTTGCGACCCTTGGCACGGCGACGGGCGAGAACGGCGCGGCCGCCCTTGGTGGCCATGCGAGCACGGAAGCCGTGGCACTTGGCGCGCTTGCGCTTATTGGGCTGGTACGTACGCTTCATAGTGGTTCCTCCTGAGTGACAAATCTCATCACTGCATTAGCAGTCAAGCTCTCCGATTGTAGGGGTGTGGGTTGCATGATGTCAATTTGAATATTGGGAAATTGCGAGGTTATCCCACAGAAAAGCACCTCATTTGCACGCCTTGGCCACGAAACCACAACGGGTGAGGTCCACCAGGGGCGCAACAACAAGACCTTGTGTTCGCTATCGATCGGCCTTTCATGAGGAGAAAATCTGTTGCCAAACATTTCAGAAATAGGCGGAAATCATCCGCAAAGGATGAAATAATCAACAGTGCAACGTGAAACATTTTGCCTGTAGACAAGGTATTTCACGAGCAGCTGGATGTTTGTCATCGCAGGTTATCAACAATCTTTCGTCAGATGTTGACAACTTTCGGTTGGTGAAAGAAAGCTTGTGCAAGTTTTCATCATCTGTTGGAATCTTGTTGAAAGAGCATGAAAAGCCCCGCTAGGGCCGTGAAAGAAATGGATGAAAGATGGCAGATGCCTTCTATCCCTTCGTAGGAGAAGGGCCAACGGAAATAGGCGCGGGAGCAGACAAGGTGGAAAACTCCACCTCGCCCGAACTTGGCGAGGTCGTCACCAATCCCACACGAATCGCCATCTTCGATGACCCCGCGGCAGCACCGAGGGTGGTCGTTATTCAGCCGTCGGACGTGCGCTCTTATCTGGAGGAGATCACCGCGACCGTCACGCGCCTCGCCAAGGAGCAGGGCGGTAAGATCTCGTTCACGGTCATCCGCGAGGTTGTTGAGAACCTCGTCCACGCATATTTCAAGGAGCCGACTGTCTCCATCCTCGACGGCGGAAACACCATCCGCTTCTCAGACCAGGGACCCGGCATCCGCGAGAAGGACCGCGCACTCGAATACGGAACCAGCTCCGCAACGGAGGAGATGAAGAAATACATTCGAGGTGTGGGATCAGGCCTTCCTTACGCCCAGCAGTACATGGAAGACCACGGCGGCACGCTCACCATCGAAGACAACATCAACTGTGGCACCATCGTGACGATTTCGATGCCCAATGAGAGCGCGAATGAGCCCGTACCTGCGATGCAGCCGGCGAACGAGGCTTGGCAACAGCCCCAGGGCATGGCGGCAGCACCCGGGCAGAATCCCTATCAGCAAGGATGGCAGCCAGGCGCGCAGCAATATCCTCCGCAGGCAGGGGCACAGTATCCCCAGCAGATGACGGGCTATCCCCAGCAGGGCATGGGCCAGTTCCAGCCGCAAGCACAGCAGCAAGGGATGCCCCAATACCAGCAGGGCTATCCGCAACAAATGCCCCAGCCATGGGGCGCCGGGGCCTGGCCGGCGACGCAAGGCGCGCCACAGGGTTACTACCCATACGCCCAAGGAATGCCACAGGCTCCCTACCAGCAGCAAATGCCTTGGCAGCAGCAAATGCACCCGTCACCTCTCAGCGAGAGGGCGCAGCAAGTCATCGCCTATCTCGCCCAGCACGAGAGCGTGGGCGTGGTCGACCTCGTGGCGGCATACGGCGGATCAAACGCAACTTGGAGCCGCCAGCTTCAGGAGATGGAGAACCAGGGCATAGTCACCAAGAGGGGGCAGAAGCGGTTCCTCACGGATATGGGCATGACGCTCATCCAGCAGTAGAAAACCGGTAAGCCAGCGGGGATATCCGACCGTTTCCCCAAACAGCATCGAATCGCTTCGGGGCGGCGGTGGCATCAGAGTTTCACCGCCGCCCCGAATCGGTTTTCAACACTTGCTCCACCTCAGCTCAAAGCTCACATATAATGAGTTTTCAACATTTTGGGAGAAGGACGGCGGCGCGCCGTTCAGACAGTTTGGATCCACGCACAATGAGCGATCTCTCAACCCAAGAGTCAGATGCCCAGATCCTCTGGGACGACGTGACGAATATGCTCGAAGAAGAGGGGATGGCACCCGCCACCCTCGCCATGCTTCGCAGCTGCACGGCGGAGGACCTCACGGAGGACACCCTGACCATTTCGGTCAAGGGCGCGTTCGTAAAGCGCAACGTCGAGAGAAACGCACCGATCATCGAAGATGCCCTTGAAAGGGCAGCCTTCCAGCACTTCAACGTGCGCGTGACGCTGGCAGGAGGGGCGCCTTCCGGCAACCCGTCCGCTGCGCGCTCCAGCGCCGCACGGCAACAGGCACCAGCTCCTCAAGCGCCTGCGCCCCAGGTCACGCCAGCGCCCATGCCCCATATCCACCAAACCCAGACGACCATCTCGCGCGAGGAGCTCGAGCGCCTGATGAACCCCTCCGCCGAACCCGTCGCGACGCAGGAGGCGCCCGCGTCGGCGACTCCTCGGAAGAACCCCCTCGTGGGAGATATCGCACCCGAGGATTCAGAGCTCACCTTCGATACGTTTATCGAGGGTGAGGAGAACCGCATGGCTCTCCAGGCGGCAAAGGCGGTCGCCAACGGCAGCCACGCCTACAACCCGCTCTTTATCTACGGTGGCCCGGGGATGGGTAAGACTCACCTACTCAAGGCCATCCAGAACTATCTCTCCGTCAACGACCCGGAACGCGTCTGCGTGTATCGAACCGCTACAGAATTCGTAAATGACTACAGCACCGCGATGGTAGACACCACGAAGGACGTCAAGCAGGCGCTCACGGACAACTACCACGGCGTCGACGTCCTCATCATCGACGACATTCAGGGCTTCCGTTCGAAGGCGGGATCCGTCCAGTTCTTCTTTGACACCTTCAACTTCCTCACGAGCCACGGCAAGCAGATCGTGCTCGCCGCAGACAAGAGCCCCATCGAGCTCGGTCTCGAGGAACGCGTGTCCACCCGCCTCGACTCAGGCGTGACCATTTCCATCCAGGTCCCGAACTATGAGCTCAAGCTCGGCCTCCTCAGGACCTTTTATAAGAGGATGAAGGACTTCGCGCGAGAGATGGATGACGCCGCCTACGACGGCGAGCTCACCGAAGAGGACCTTGAGTTCATGGCGGAGCGCTCCGGCGCATCAATCCGCACCATAAAGAGCTTCTGTCAGGTCTGCATCCTCGAGGCCGCCAACAGGCAACGCGGAGGGTCTTCCCTCACGCGCGAGGACATCACGAAGATCGCCGAGGCGAAGTGGGGCGCCAACACACGCACCTTCACGATTGAGCAGATCCAGAAGTTCGTCGAGACCAGGTACAACGTCACCCACACGGACCTCGTGGGAGACAAGCGCAACAAGACCCTCATGGAACCACGCCACGTCGCTGTGTGGCTTGCGCGAGAGCTCACGGACTCGACCCTCGCGGACATCGGCGAGCGCTTTGGCGGCCGCACCCACGCGACGGTAAAGCACAGCCTTAAGTGGGTCGAGGAACGCCGCACGGAGGACCGCATCGTCTACGACAAGATCATGCGCCTCAAGGAGGACCTGATGGCGAGCTCTTAGCATTCGACAACGAAATGTCGAAAGGTGGTAGAGGATGGTGGAAAACCGGGGTCAAAATGTTGAAAGAATTTCAGCCGCTATTCTCTGTAGATAACTCAGGTTCTCTATCACCCGTGAATGCGCCAGCGAAATAAGTCATCTACCAGCACTGTTAAGAAGTTTTCTACGTTTCTACACGCCTTACTACCATTACTAACATGTATATCTATATATAAATAGATATAGATAGGAGAGACACATGCGTTTCACCGTCAGCCAGTCGTCCCTTGCCAAGGCGCTCTCCATCGTCTCGAAGGGAATCGCCACTCACTCGACCATTCCCGTCCTCGGAGGCATCCTCATGAAGGCCTCCGGCGGCACTCTAGAAATGCAGGCTTCCGATCTCGACACTTCGATTCGACACAAGATCGCAGCCAACGTCGAGGAGGGGGGCGAAACCGTCATCTCAGGACGTATGCTCACGAGCGTCGTGAAGAACCTGTCTGACTCGGCCGTGACCTTCGACGGCGGCGAGGGCACCATCCACCTTACGTGCGACAAGAGCTCCTTCCACCTCAATTGCCTGAACGCCGCCGACTTCCCGAGCTTCCCGGAGATCGCGATGGAGCGCTCGGTTGAGCTACCCTGCAACATCCTTTCGGAGATGGTCGACAAGGTCTATAAGGTGACCTCCCGCGACACGAGCCGCCCGATCCTTGCGGGCGTCCTGCTCAACGTCGAGGAGAACCTCGTGCGTCTCGTTGCCACGGATTCCTATCGTCTCGTTGTGTGCGACACCAATGTCGAGACCTCCTCTCTCGACGGGACCTTCGAGATGATCATCCCGGGCACCGTGTTCCACGACGTCCTGTCGCTTCCCAGCGAGTCCCCGACGATCATCATCGGCAGCACTGCGAACCAGGTCATCTTCGTGTTTGGTAACACCACCTATGTCTCCAGGCGCATCGAAGGCACCTTCCCCGACTACAAGAAGCTGATTCCGTCCACCTGCCTCACCTCCGTCAAGGTGAAGGTCGCGGATCTCGCCGGCGCCCTGCGCCGCGTCAGCTCCATCGCCACGTCGAACTCCTCCGTGAGGCTCGACGTCGACGCCGATTCCGGGCAGATGCTTCTCTCATCGACCTCGCCGGATCAGGGAGACGCTCGCGAGCAGCTTTCCGTCAACGTCGAGGGTCAATCGAACTCCATTGGCATGAACTATCGCTATGTCGGCGATTGCGTGAGCGCCCTTAATCAGGAGAGCGAAGTCACGCTCGAGCTCCAGGAGAAGATGCGTCCCGGCGTCTTCAAGAGCTACTCGAAGATCAACTACCTGTACCTGCTCATGCCCGTGCGGATGTAGCCCGTGTCTCTCGTCGTCACTCGGATCTCGTTCAGCGGATATAGGAACCTCGACGGGGTCGTGCTCGAGCCTTCGCCCGGCGTGACGGTCCTTGTGGGACCCAATGCCGTTGGAAAGACGAACACCGTCGAGGCGCTCCAATACCTCACCGCGGGGCAATCGTTCCGCCGTCCGTCTCCGGCAGAGCTCGTCGCTCCCGGAGCTCGGGAGGCGCGTGTGTCCGCGCGTCTCGAGGGCGATGGGCGAGTGGTTGACGTCGAGCTCGTTGCCGCCGAAGGCTCGCGCAAGTTCCTGAGAAATGGCAAGCCCTGTCGCAGTCAGGACCTGCCGGGAACCCTACTCTCGATTCTCTTCTGCCCCGATGACCTATCGCTCGTAAAGGGTTCGGCCTCGATGCGCAGGGGAGAGCTCGATTCGTTTGGAGCCCAGGCGAACGTCGGGTATCGCAAGGTTCTCTCGGCATATACGCGTTCCGTCGAACAGCGAAATCGCCTTCTGAAGGATGGTTGCGACCCCGTTCTTCTCGACGCGTGGGACGAGTCGGTGGCCCTGGGCGGCGCGACGCTCCTTCACCATCGCCTCAACCTCTTCACGCGCCTCTCCTCGCTCGTGGGTGAGGTGTACGCGGATGTTGCCTCCGGAGAGGTGCTCGCTTGCCGCTATGTGCCGAGCGTCGCCGGTGCCGAGGCGGGCATGGGACGCGACCAGCTTCGCGATCTCATGCTCCGGCGCATGGAGGAGAGCCGCGATGACGACCTCCGTCGAGGACAGACTCTCGTCGGCCCTCATCGCGACGATATCTCCTTCGAGATCGAGGGGCGCGACGCCCGGGCGTTCGGCAGTCAGGGACAGCAGCGTACCGTCGCCCTCGCTTGGAAGATGGCGGAGGTGAGGCTCTGCGAAGACCTTCTCGGCGAAAGGCCACTGCTTTTGCTCGATGACGTCATGAGTGAGCTTGACGAGAACCGCCGAGCTTGCGTGACGAAGTTTGTCGAGGGTGGGATTCAGACGGTCATCACGACGACCAACCTCGGCTACTTCGACGACAGCCTTCTCGAGGGGATGAAGGTGGTCCGTTATGGCGGCTAGGTACTACGGACACGAGGGCGGTCGGGCCCGCGCCGCGGCGAGGAGCGTCTATGACCCGCTCGATCCCGCCAAGCAGCACGCTGCCGCCACTGCGGCAGACGTAGTCGCCGCCTATGTCGATAAGAGGGTCGCTCGCGGCGCGTCGGACGTGAACAAGGCCCTGCACGCATGGAGGAAGGTTTGCGGTAAACGCGCTGCCAAAAATACGGTTGCCGTCTGGCTCAATAAGCCCAAAAGCGGCGTGGGCCTGCCGGAACTTGTCGTCTACCTCGATGGCAACGCGCTCATGGTTGACCTCACCACTAACGCGGAGCTTTTCGTTGACCGGCTCTCATACGAGGGCCTTGAGGTCGCCCGCGTGAGGTTCAAGCTGAGTAGGAAGGCGGGTGAGCGTGCCATAACGCAAGAGGAACCCTCCCGTGTCGAGGAGGAACTCCCGCCCCTTTCCACTATTGAAGCGGCGCGTATCGCCGATAAGGTTTCGAGGCTTGACCCTCGCCTGCGCGAAAACGCGTCTAAAGCGATGGAATACTCAATTCGACGCGCGAAGTTGGAAAGTACGCGAGAAATCAAAAGGGACCCGCAGAACCCCTGACAATCCGCCAGAGCCATATTGTGCGTAAGGGTTTTCGTCGATTTAGGTTTAGGCTGTGCCAAATAGGGAGCCTGTACTAAACTAGTAAAGATTGACTAGAAACCCTAAGGAAAGGACTGTCGGGTGTCAGAGTCTCCCAATGAACATGGCTACGACGGCGGCGAGATCAAGATTCTCGAGGGTCTTGAGGCTGTTCGCAAGCGTCCGGGCATGTATATCGGCTCGACCAGCTCGAGCGGTCTCCACCATCTCGTGTGGGAGATTGTCGACAACTCTGTCGACGAGGCCATGGCTGGATTCTGCAACGAGATTCGCGTCACGGTGCACGCCGACAACTCCATCACTGTCGTCGACAACGGCCGCGGCATCCCCGTTGACCTGCACCCCGTGAAGAAGATCCCGACTCTCGAAGTCGTCATGACGATCCTCCACGCCGGCGGCAAGTTCGATAACAGTGCGTACAAGGTCTCGGGCGGCCTCCACGGCGTGGGCATCTCCGTCGTGAACGCCCTCTCCAAGAGGGTCGTCGTTCAGGTCAAGCGCGACGGCCACATCTACGAGATGGAGTTCTCGCGCGGCAAGACCGTCGAGAAGATGAAAGTTGTTGGCGAGTCCACTACTACGGGCACCACGGTCACCTTCTGGCCGGATGACGAGATCTTCGAGACATGCGTCTATGATTTCGACACCCTCCACAACCGTCTTCAGGAGACGGCCTTCCTCAACAAGAACCTCAAGATCGTCCTGACGGACGAGCGTGAGGTGACGCCGCGCGTCGTCGAGTTCTGCTACGCCGGCGGCATCATTGACTTCGTCAAGTTCCTGAACGAGGGCAAGGACGTCCCTGAGGGCCTCAAGGATCCCATCTACCTCGCCGGCAAGACCGAGGAGGGCACGCCCGTCGAGAAGATGGGCGAGGTTGAGGTCTCCCTCCAGTGGAATACCGGCTACGGTGAGAGCGTGATGTCGTTCGCCAACGACATCTACACGCCCGAGGGCGGCATGCACCTCGAGGGCTTCCGCACCGCGCTTACTCGCGTCATCAATGACTATGCGCGCAAGCAGGGCCTTCTCAAGGAAAAGGAGCCCAACCTCACGGGCGACGACGTTCGCGAGGGCCTCTCCGCCGTCATCTCCGTCAAGCTTCCGGACCCGCAGTTCGAGGGCCAGACCAAGGCCAAGCTCGGCAGCTCCTACATGCGCTCGCTCACCAACAAGGTCGTCGCCGATGGCCTTGCGGAGTACCTCGAGGAACATCCCAAGCAGGCTCGCACCATCGTCAACAAGGCCCAGCAGGCAAGCAAGGCCCGCACTGCCGCCCGCAAGGCTCGCGAAGCAACGCGCCGCAAGAGCCTCCTCGAGAGCGCGGCTCTTCCCGGTAAGCTTGCGGACTGCTCCGTTCGCGACGCTGAGCTCACCGAGCTCTTTATCGTCGAGGGCGACTCGGCGGGCGGTTCGGCCAAGGACGGCCGTCGCCGAGACATCCAGGCGATTCTCCCCCTGCGCGGCAAGATCCTGAACGTCGAGCGCGTCGGCGATCACCGCGCCTTCTCGAGTGAAACCATCCAGTCGCTCATCACGGCCATCGGTACCGGTGTGACCACGGGCAATGGTGAGGGCGGCGATTTCGACATCACCAAGGCTCGCTACCACAAGATCATCATCATGACCGATGCAGACGTCGACGGCGCTCACATCCGTATCCTGCTGATGACCTTCTTCTACAAGTACATGCGCCCGCTCATTGACGCTGGCTACATCTATGTCGCCTGTCCGCCGATCTTCGGCGTCAAGGTGCGTAAGAAGATTCACTACGTCTATCCCAACGGCCGTCAGCCGGAGGAAGAAATTCTCCGCGACACCATCCGCTCCCTGGGCTTCAGCCCGGATGAGGACGAGGACACCAAGGACGATTCCGGCAAGCTCAAGAAAAAGAAGAAGGGCTATGACGTCCAGCGCTACAAGGGCCTGGGCGAGATGGACCCGAAGCAGCTTGCATCCACGACTATGGATCCCAAGACCCGCATCCTCCAGCGCGTGACCATCGAGGACGCTGCCGCCGCGGACCGCGCAGTCCGCGAGCTCATGGGTACCGAGGTCGAGTACCGCCGTGACTACATCGAGCGCCACGCCCATGACGCCCGTTATCTGGACGCCTAAGAGAAAGGCCAGAAGTGGCAGACGATAACAACACCAACAACGAGGCCGGGGCAGACCTGCCTGACGACCTCAAGCGCCTGCTTGATCGCGCCTCTGCCGAGGATGACGGCACTGACGTCTACGTTGAGTCTGACGACGAGGCCGAAGAGGAGGATGACGGCGAGCTCGAGGAGGAGTTTGGTGCCGCCGGCCGCGGAACCGACTCTGGCGAGCTAGATGAGCACGGCGGCGCTCTCCAGATCAGCGAGTTTGGCCATGAGATGCGCCAGTCCTTCATTGAATACTCGATGTCGGTCATTACCGCTCGTGCTCTGCCGGACGTTCGCGATGGTCTGAAGCCGGTCCACCGCCGCATCCTCTATGCGATGAACGAGAGTGGCATCTTCCCCAACCGCCCGCACAAGAAGAGTGCGTGGACGGTCGGCGAAGTTATCGGCAAGTACCACCCGCATGGTGACTCCGCCGTCTATGACACGATGGTCCGCCTGGCCCAGTGGTTCAGCATGCGCACCCCGCTCGTGGATGGCCATGGTAACTTCGGCAACATCGACGGCGACTCCGCAGCCGCTATGCGTTACACGGAGAGCCGTCTCGCCAAGCCCGCCATGGAGCTCCTCCGCGATCTCCAGAAGGACACGGTCGACTGGCAGCCCAACTATGACGAGTCGCTCTCCGAGCCCTCCGTCCTGCCTGCCCGTTTCCCGAACCTCCTGGTCAATGGTTGCAACGGCATCGCGGTTGGTATGGCGACCAACATTCCGCCGCACAACCTCGGTGAGGCCATCGAGGCCACGTGCATGCTCATCGATAACCCGGATGCGACGACCGACGAGCTCATGTCGGTCATGCCTGGCCCGGACTTCCCGACGGGCGCCAAAATCATGGGCACTAATGGCATCCGCGACGCCTATGAGACTGGTCGCGGCTCGCTGACTGTTCGCGCCAAGGCCCACGTCGAGACGACGAAGACCGGCCGCGCCCGCCTCGTCTTTACCGAGATGCCCTACCAGGTCAACAAGGGCGCGCTCCAGGAGAAGATTGCCCAGCTCGTCAACGAGAAGCGACTCGAGGGCATTTCTGATCTCCGCGACGAGTCGAACCAGAAGGGCATTCGTCTCGTCATCGAGCTCAAGAAGGATGTCATCCCGCAGGTCGTCCTCAACAACCTGTATAAGTTCACCCAGCTCCAGACCACCTTCGGCGTGATCAACCTGGCGCTCGTGAATGGCGTGCCCAAGCTCCTGACGCTTCGCCAGATGCTGCAGCACTATATCGACCACCAGGTCGACGTGGTGACCCGTCGCACCCGCTTCGACCTCAAGAAGGCGAAGGCTCGTGCCCACATCCTCGAGGGTTATCTCATGGCTCTCGACCACATCGACGAAGTCATTCACATCATCCGTTCGTCTCAGACCGACACCGAGGCTTCCCAGCGCCTTATCGAGCGCTTTGGCTTCTCTCCTGAGCAGACCCAGGCCATTCTCGAGATGCGCCTCCGTCGCCTCACGGGCCTCTCTCGCGATCAGATCCAGGAGGAGCTCGACGGCCTTCGCAAGGCGATCGCCTACTACGAGGACCTGCTTGCCAACCCGGAGAAGATCCTCGCCGTCATCAAGGACGAGATGCGCGAGATCGAGCGCAAGTTCGCCGACAAGCGCCGTACCGAGATTTCCGTTCAGGGCACCAAGGAGCTCAACGTCGAGGATCTCATTGCCGACGAGGACATGGTCATCACCGTGACGCACGCCGGCTACGTGAAGCGCACCCCGGTTGCCACCTACCGTGCCCAGAAGCGCGGCGGCAAGGGCGTCCAGGGAGTGAGCCTCAAGGACGAGGACTTCGTCGAGGACCTCTTCGTCGCGAGCACGCATGACTATGTGCTGTTCTTCTCGAACAAGGGTAAGGTCTATCGTCTCAAGGTCCACGAGCTGCCGATTGGCCAGCGCACGGCCCGCGGCACCGCGATCGTCAACCTCGTGCCGTTCAGCGAGGGCGAGCACGCCACGGCCGTCATTACCTGCCGCACCTTCCCCGAGGACGAATACCTGATGTTCGCAACGGCGAATGGCACGGTGAAGAAGACCGCCATGAGCGCGTATGACCGCACACGCCACGACGGCATCATCGCCATCAACCTGCGTGACGGTGACGAGCTCGTGAACGTTCGTCGCGTGCGCGAGGGTGACAAGGTCATTCTCGTCTCGACCGACGGCAAGGCCATCATGTTCCCGGAGAGCGATGTCCGTCCGATGGGCCGCGATACCTCCGGCGTCCGCGGCATCACCCTCAAGGGTGATGCGAAGATGCTCGGCATGGAGATCACCAACGGCAATGGTGACCTCTTCGTCATCACTGAGAAGGGTTACGGTAAGCGCACACCCGTTGCTGAGTATCCCGAGCACAAGCGTGGCGGCCAGGGTGTCTACACGATCACTATGACTGACAAGAAGGGCAATCTTGCGGCCTGCCGTGTCGTTGGTCCGCAGCACGAGCTCATGATTGTCTCCACGGATGGTGTCGTTATCCGCGTGAAGGTGAAGGACATCTCGAAGCTCGGACGCTCGACGCAGGGCGTGAAGGTTATGAGCGTGGGCGATAACGACTCCGTTTGCGCACTCGCTCGCATGAGGGCCGCCAAGGACGAGCCCGACCAGAATGCGAGCGGCGAGGAATCCTCCGCCTCTAACGAGGATGATAAGGTCGATATCGGTGACGAGGAGATGGACGAGAGCCTGATCGACGAGTAGGCACATCGCCTTAACTAACCTGACGGGCGCCGGCCTCGCGGGTGCACGCAAACATCTCAACGCGCGGTGCGCGTTTCGAAAATGTTTGCTTAGCACCCACGGGGCCGGCGCCCTGTTGTTGACGTTGGGGCGATGTGCCGCCGTCCAGGACTGGGGCGTCCTGGCTGCTTTGGGGGCCTGGACGTTGGTTAGGGTTCGCGGGGAGACTCGAAGTCAGAGGGGGAGATGGACTCGACGAAGGCGTGGAACTCCTCGGCCTCGCGACGCTTCTCGTCGCTTGCGATGGCTTCGAAGTTTGGGAGGCCTGCGCGGGAGAGGACGTCCTCGCTTGCGAGGATGGGCTTGTCACAACGCAGTGCCAAGGCAATGGCATCCGAGGGACGAGCGTCAACGTGGTGGGTGGTGCCGTCGCCTGCGATTACGTCAACCGTGGCGAAGAAGGTTGTGCCCTCAACGCGGGTGATGCTGGAGGAGGAAACCTCGCCGCCCAGGACGATGATAACGCTCGAGAGGAGATCGTGCGTATCCGGACGGCGGTGGGTCTCGCTGTCTGCTGCGCGAGCGATCTGCGCGGCGTCAACCATGCCAACGCTGAGGGGAAGAACATCCATTGACGCTGAGCCGATGATATCCTCTGCGTTGAGGTTGTGGTCGATGGCCACCTTGGGGTCTGCCCCCGTATCCGCAGCGGGAGAAAGCACGATTGCGGAGGGGAGGGGCGGATTGCCCACGATGACGTTCGTTATAACCATGCGAACCATATGTTCCACTCCCTCCGAGTGAATGGGAAATCCCGCCTGAAGTAGTAGTTAATCCTACCCAATAGGATGGACAGAAAAAACTCTCAAAGATTTTTAAATTTCTGTTGACCTATGGCATTGGGTTGGCTTATTATAGCCAAGCGCGATGTGAAAGACGCACCGCATGTGGGCCCGTAGCTCAGTTGGTCAGAGCGTCCGGCTGATAACCGGGAGGTCACAAGTTCGAACCTTGTCGGGCCCACCACCTTTTTGCAAATAAACGCCCCAGCGTGAGCCGAGTCGCCGCTGGGGCGTTTATTACTAAAAGGGGACGTAGCTCAGTTGGGAGAGCGCGGGCTTTGCAAGCCTGAGGTCGTGGGTTCGATCCCCATCGTCTCCACCAGTCTGTTTCGCCGGAGTACTTCTCCGGCGTTTTTTTATGCTGACATCCCCTGCCCGACGCCCGCATTCTCAAGGCATCTCTGAGTGCCCGCGAAGCGTGAAAAGGCGTAACCGCTATCGTTTCTCCGGACTCTGTCGCCCGCTTCAAAAGCGTTGATAATTGGCTCTTCGGTGGTTTCTGTGGGAGAGATTCCGGCATAGGCCCAGCTCAGCGGGCGAAAACAACGATCTGGAACTGAAACGGCCCCGGGAGGGGCCGTTTCCGCGTCATCC
>NZ_JBQKHS010000008.1:0-46161 GCF_052118165.1 Parolsenella sp. LCP21S3_E11
GTCAATATCGGCCGGAGGGGTGGCTTTGTAAAGCCGCTTGTCTCCACCCGCGTAGCGGGTGGTTTAGAGCTGGCCGCTGCGCGGCCAGCAGACTAAAGTCTTGAAAACAAAGAAAAGGCCCGGTACCAAGCGGCACCGGGCCCAGTAGTTGCTAGGAATACCTAGATCTACTCAATGATCGTAGCGATACGACCATCGCCGACGGTGTGACCACCCTCACGAATAGCGAAGCGGTCACCCTCCTCCATGGCGATGCCGTGGATGAGGTCAGCCTCGATGGTGACGTGGTCGCCCGGCATGGCCATCTCGACACCCTCAGGGAGGACGATGGAGCCAGTGACGTCCGTGGTGCGGAAGTAGAACTGCGGACGGTAGTTGGTGAAGAACGGGGTGTGACGGCCGCCCTCCTCCTTGGTCAGAACGTAGACCTCAGCGGTGAACTTGGAGTGCGGGGTAACGGTGCCGGGCTTGCAGATGACCTGGCCGCGCTCGATGTCCTCGCGCTTGATGCCGCGGAGAAGCAGGCCAACGTTGTCGCCGGACTCGCAGAAGTCCATGGTCTTGCGGAACATCTCGATACCGGTGACGACGGAGCTCTGCGTCGGCTTGATGCCCACGATCTCGACCGGCTCGTTGAGCTTGAGCTCGCCGCGCTCGACACGACCGGTGGCAACGGTACCACGACCGGAGATGGTCATGACGTCCTCGATGGCCATCAGGAACGGCTTCTCGTTGTCACGGGCGGGCGTCGGGATGTACTCGTCGACGGCCTTCATGAGCTCGCGGACGGAGTCCATCCACTTCGGGTCGCCGTTGAGGGCGCCGAGAGCGGAACCACGGATGACGGGGATGTCGTCGCCGGGGAAGTCGTACTCGGAGAGGAGGTCACGGGTCTCCATCTCGACGAGGTCGATGAGCTCGTCATCGTCGACCATGTCGCACTTGTTCAGGAAGACGACGATGTAGGGCACGCCGACCTGACGGGCGAGAAGGATGTGCTCGCGGGTCTGAGCCATGGGGCCGTCGGTGGCGGCGATGACCAGGATAGCGCCGTCCATCTGAGCAGCGCCGGAAATCATGTTCTTGACGTAGTCAGCGTGGCCCGGGCAGTCAACGTGAGCGTAGTGACGGGCAGCCGTCTCGTACTCGACGTGAGCGACGGAGATGGTGATGCCACGCTCGCGCTCCTCGGGAGCCTTGTCGATGTTCTCGAACGCGGTGAAGTCGGCCTTGCAGCCCTCGGTCTCAGAGAGGACCTTGGTGATAGCAGCCGTCAGCGTGGTCTTGCCGTGGTCAACGTGACCAATCGTACCGATGTTCACGTGCGGCTTAGTGCGCTCAAACTTCTCCTTGGCCATTTGCCATCCTCCTCATGGATGCTAGCTTTAGGCCTTGACGGCCTTTTTGCCTATTAATATGTCCAGCGGCGCCGATTGCTCGACGCCGCGAGGGCTCTGGTAGCGGTGACTGGATTCGAACCAGTGACGCCGCGGGTATGAACCGCGTGCTCTAACCAACTGAGCTACACCGCCGTGCTTGAATGGAGCCCGCGACCGGATTCGAACCGGTGACCTCTTCGTTACCAACGAAGTGCTCTACCTACTGAGCTACACGGGCATGGTGGGGATGCTTGGACTCGAACCAAGGAACCCAGAGGGAGCGGATTTACAGTCCGCCGCAGTTGCCGCTGTGCCACATCCCCATACCGTTTTCAAGCCGCCGTCTGGGGCCGTCGCCCCTCGCAGCGGAAGAGATATTACAAGGCTGAGAAAATATTGTCAACAGAAATGGGGAAGCCGGCCACCTTCACATTTCCTTCACTTCTCGCTAGGAGCAATAAAAAGCGGGGCGACAGCCTTCTCGGCACGTCGCCCCGCTTCACCAGATCATGGAGCCAACGATAGGAATTGAACCTACAACGGCCTGTTTACAAGACAGGGGCTCTACCATTGAGCTACGTTGGCACGCATTCGCGGACAAGCCGCGTTCTTGCATGGTAGCCGAATCAAGCTGTTTCGGCTACCTCCCCAACAGCGCATTGAGCGCCGCAAGCGTCTTGGGGTCGAGGCGGTCCTCCACCGTAAGACGGCCGTGGCTTCGATCCGCCACGTCCACCTCGCGCTCGGCATCGAGCGTATCTATCTCGTGAGCGAGCATCGAGCTCGAGATTCGAGTCACGGGAATCCCACCGACCGTCGCCCTAATCGCATTGTCTGAGGTCACAACCGTTACCTCGCGCATCTCTCGGCGGCAATCGGTCACGAGCTTCTCGATGACGGAATCCGCCGTGACGCCCGTGGGTGAAAAGATCATGCGCACGCCGGCACGCCTAAGCTCAGGGTGTTCCGGGTTCACGTTTCCGGCGGCGTCAAAAACGATGACAGGGTCGTAGCGGCCCTGGGCAAAGGCGGCGACATCACCCACGAGCATGTCTCTAGCGCGCTCGAAGGGGTCACCGTCGCGAGAGCCGGGCTCAGGCTCGTCTGCGAGCTCCTTGTACCGCGGGGTGCCGAATATAACGTTGTAGCCGTCAACGACGAGAAGTTCGTTCTTGGAACGCTTAGCCACGTGCGCCACCTAGAAGTCGAAATCGCTCGTATCGGGCAGGTCGTAGTAGCCCGTCTCGTCGAAGACGACTTCGTCCGCTGCGTCACAGGTTTCAGCTCCCGTAGCGGCACCAGCAACTCCGCCTGCAGCCTCCGCCTGAGTCATGTCGCGGCGAAGCCACTCGTACGCGATTGCCGTGGTGGCCTGGGCGACGTTCAGGGACTCGACGACGCCGCGTTGGGGCAGACGGAACTCGAAGTCGCAGTGCTCGCGCACGAGACGCGAGATACCCGAGCCCTCAGAGCCCATGACGAGCGCAAGGCGTCCGTGAACCGGCGCATCCCAAATGACGTCATGCGCGTGCTCGGTGGCACCGCCAGCCCAGAAGCCATGCTCCTTGAGCTCGTCAAGGGCCGTCGCAAGGTTGGGCACCTGCGCAATGGGCAGATGCATGACCGCGCCGGCGCTCGTCTTGTAGGCACCCACGCCAACGCGGGCGGCACGGGCATTCGCGATGACGACGCCTGCCGCTCCCACGATCTCTGCCGTGCGCACGATGGCTCCGAAGTTGCCTTCGTCCGTCACGTGGTCAAGGACGATGACGAGGGCGTTGCCCTCCCCCGCCCGAGCGATGACGTCCGCCAGGGACGCATAGCGATAGGGGCGTACTTTGACCATGACGCCCTGGTGGGCGCCGTGCGAGGAGAGCGAATCGAGGATCGGTTTGGCGACTCGCTCGACCTCGACGCCGGCGGCCTCAAAGGTGCGGGCGAGATCTGCGAGCGCTTGGTCGGCGCCGCCCTGGTCCTTCTGGATTAAGGCGCGGGAAACGGGCAGACCCAGCTCGAGAGCTTCCGCAACGGCGCGACGGCCCTCGATGAGGTCGCCCTTCGAACCGGCGCGGGAGCGGTCGGGGCGGCGACTCTGCGCAGACTGGGTATCGGCATCGCGCTTTTGCGGGCGCTGAGAACGTGCAGGAGCTCCTCCGCGGGCCCCGGCGCCACGGCCCCTGCCGCTGCCCTGGGTCGAACGGCCGCCGAACCCGCCGCGGCCCTTAGAAGGGCCGCCCTGGCGCTGACCGGAAGCCGAACGGTTGTCACGGGACGCGGGGCGTCCTCCGGATCGACGTGCCATTCCTAGTCCTCCTTCTGGGCGCTCTTGATGCGCGTGCCGGCGGCCGTATCTTCGACGACAAGACCAAGGGCGGCAATGCCGTCACGGATGGCGTCGGCAACGCCCCAGTTCTTGGCGGCACGAGCCTCGGCGCGAGCGGCAACGAGGGCGTCCGCTGCCTCGTTTGCGTCGTCACCCTCATAGCCAGCCTGCTCGCGGGCAAGGTCGACGATCTCGTGTGGGAGCTCGGACGCCGAGGGGCGCACGGACTCGACGCCGAGGACGCCGAGGAGCTCGACGAGCGTATCCGAGGCGCGAAGGGCCACGGAGCCGGCAACGTTCGCGCCGGCCTCGTCAAGGTAGGTGTTCGAAGCCGTAACGAGGCCAAAGAGCGCGGCGAGGGCGCCGGCGGTGTTGAAGTCATCATCCATCTGGCGGGTGAACTCGGCGGCGGCGTCATCCACGGTCTTGCCGAAGGCGCGGTCCGCGTCATTGAGCTCGTGGCCGCTCGCGCTCGAGCTCTCCGCAGCCCAGCGGAGGTTGGCAACGGCGCCACGCACGCGCTCAAGCGTGCCCACGGCGCCATCGAGGCGATCGAAGGAGAAGTCGAGCGGCGAGCGATAGTGGGTCTGAAGCATCAGCAGACGCACGGCGTCCGCCGGATACTTGTCGAGGACCTCCTTGAGCGTGTAGAAGTTGCCGAGGCTCTTCGACATCTTCTCGCCGTTGATGAGGAGCATGCCCGAGTGCATCCACACGTTGGCCAGAGGCTCGTGCCAGCAGCACATGGCCTGCGCGTACTCGTTCTCGTGGTGCGGGAACTGCAGGTCTTGGCCGCCGCCGTGAATGTCAATCGGGGTGCCCAGGTAGCGATGGACCATCGCAGAGCACTCGGTGTGCCAGCCCGGACGACCCTTGCCCCACGGGGAGTCCCACATGGGCTCGCCCGGCTTAGCCGCCTTCCAGAGAGCGAAGTCCAGAGGGTCGTCCTTCTCCTCGTTGGCCTCGATGCGGGCACCGACCTTGAGCTCGTCGATGTTACGACCGGACACGGTGCCGTAGCTGGGATCGCTGCGGACAGAGAAGTAGACGTCGCCATTGCCGGGCGCATAGGCGTGACCCTGCTCGATGAGGCCGGAGATCATCTCGATCATGGCCTCGATCTCCTGCGTGGCGCGCGGGCGGATATCCGGATCGAGGACGCCCATGCGGTGCATCTGCTCGATGAAGGCATCGGAAAACTCGCTCGCAACGTCCTCGGAGGTGCGGCCCTGCTCGTTGGCGCGCTTGATGATCTTGTCGTCCACGTCGGTCAGATTCTGGGCGAAGGTGACCTGGTAGCCCTTGTACATGAGGTAACGGCGGATGACGTCGAAGGCCAGGAACGTGCGGCCGTTGCCGACGTGAATCTGGTCATAGACGGTGGGGCCGCAGACGTACATGCGAATCTTGCCGGGCTCGATGGGCGTAAGCTCGACTTTCTTGTGAAGTTGGGTGTTATAGACGAGCATTGGCTACTCCTTGTCCTGAAGCTGGCTCTCCAGCTCGGCGATTCGCCTCTCGAGGCGCTCCACCTTCGAGGCGAGGTCGTTGACCGTGCGATCGATGGGATCGGGAAGGTACTCGCGGTGCTCTACGTCCTCGCGTTCACGGATAATCTTGTCAATTGTAGACTGGTCCGCCATTGAAATGCAGGTGAGACGGTCGCCCGCGGCGGTACGCACGCGCACGCCTCCCTTTGTGGTGACATGACCGGGAATTCCGACGACCGTGCAGTCGGCCGGAACGTCGCGCACGACAACGGCCCCTCCGCCGACCTTGGCATTGTCGCCAAGCGTGATGTTGCCAAGGACAGACGCGCCCACGCCCACCACGACATTGTTGCCAAGCGTCGGGTGGCGCTTGCCGCCCTCCTTGCCGGTTCCACCAAGGGTCACGCCTTGGTAGAGCTGGCAATCATCGCCGATGATGGTCGTCTCCCCCACGACGATGCCCATGCCGTGGTCGATGACGAAGCGGCGGCCGATGGTCGCTCCCGGGTGGATCTCCACGCCGAAGCGGTGGCGACTCCAGGTGGAAAGCGTGCGTGCGAGGAGCTTGTGCCCGTGAGTCCACAGCCAGTGCTGGCGCCGATACGCCCAGATGGCACGCATGCCGGGCGAATTGAGCAGGATGGATATGGTTGAGGTCGCGGCCGGGTCATGAGACCTGAAGGTCGCGATGTCCTCGCGGATGCGATCAAACATGCTGATCCTAACTTGTGCCTGGGTGCTTTCCCCTCGCTCGTAACCAGAGTATGGCCCCACAGAATAGCGCGGGGTCAACAAAGCCGGGTTACGAATGGGTGAACGAGGGGTAGCTCTAGCGTGCGTCTTCCATGATGCAGACCGCCCAGGCTGCCATTCCCTCTTCGCGCCCGACGAACCCAAGGCGCTCGGTAGTGGTGGCCTTCACACCCACGCTCTCGACCCCCACGCCAAGTGCCTGCGCGAGGTTCGCGCGCATTTGCTCTCGATGGGGCGCAAGCTTGGGCACCTGGGCGGCGATCGTACAGTCGCAGTCCAGGAGCTCATAGCCACGCTCACGCGCGAGGCGCATGACCTGGGCGAGGAGCTCGAGCGAGTTGGCACCGGCATAGGCCGGATCTGTGTCGGGGAATAGTTTGCCGAGGTCTCCCAGGCGCGTGGCGCCCAAGATGGCATCTGCTACGGCATGCGTGGCGACATCCGCGTCCGAATGGCCGAGAAGCCCCAACTTGTGGGGAATCTCGACGCCGCAGAGGATAAGCTTCCTACCCTCAACGAGCTTGTGGACGTCATAGCCGTGTCCGATCCTCAACGTCATGAGGCATCACCCGCCATACGCATGGAACCCGCGTGACGCGCCGCAAGTCTCTGCTTGAGGATGGCCTCAATGGGAAGACGGTCCTCGGGCACCGTAACCTTCATGTTGTCACTCGGGCTTTCGACACAGGCAACGACCCCGCCCATGCGTTCGACGAGGGAGGAATCGTCCGTGCCCAAAAAGCCCTCGCTCGCGGCGCGCTCGTGCGCGGCAAGAACCTCATCCAGGCGAAATACCTGCGGAGTTTGCACCGCCCAGTAACGCGAGCGCTCCGGCGTCGAGCACACGACGCCGTCCTCCACGATCTTCAGCGTGTCGGCGGAGGGGTGGGCGCAGATGGCTCCGGCTATGGAGGCGTCATCGCGAACGCGGGCAATGACGCGCTCGATCGTCTCCGGCTCGATGAGGGGACGAGCTCCGTCGTGGATGGCGGCGAACTCGTAGCCCTCGGGAATTGCGTGGATGCCCGCAAGGCAGCTCTCCTGGCGAGTCGCTCCGCCGGAAACGTAGACAACGGGCGTGGCGGGCGCAAGACGGCCCACGGCAGCGCGAGTCTCGTCAACGCGGCCCCTCGGGCACACGACAACAATGGCGCCCACGGAGGGCGAGTCATCGAACGCGGCGATGGACCAGCACAGGACCGGCAAGCCGCAAAGCTCGACATACTGCTTGCCGTGCGGATCACCAAAACGCATGCCAAGGCCACCGGCAGCGATAACGGCGCAGGTATCAGGCGCAGAAGTATTGATGAGGCTCGCGTCCATCGCTACTCCTTCTTGCCCCACATGCGATAGAGGCTATCCGTGAGGATGTTCGGGTTCCTGACGCCCAGCTCGCCCAGGCGGTTGGGATTCTGCTCGATGTCATCCATGAGCTCGCGAAGGTTGCCGTACTCGTCGACGATCTTATCGGCCATGCCCTCGCGAACGACCGAGACGCGATTGAGCGTGCGCAGGCCCAGCGGCACGAGGACGCTATCCTCGTGCAGGTCATCATAGCCGAGCACCTTGGCGACACGATTGGGAGAACGCCACTGCGAGGGCGCGGCGGCATGGAGCTTGGCGCGGATTGCCTCGGCGTTCTCCTCCGAGGAATCACGGGCGTAGTCGCGGATCATGAGAAGGTACTCGTGGTCCATGTCGCCAGCGAGCTGTTCGCGCTGCATCTCGACGGTGCGACCCTCGCTGCCCAGCTGGTCGATGATGCGATCGAGCTCGTCCGCGGCGGTCATGAGGGTCTCGAAGTAGTTGAGGATCGTCGTGACGTCCGCAAGGGTGACGTAGTTGTCGAGTTCGAGCGTGGAGAGGCGCAGCAGGGCACGGTCGAGCGACTGGCGCGTGGTCTGGAGGGTGGTGATGAGCTGCGAGGCACTCGCCATAAGCTGCGGGACGCTCTTGAGCTGGAAGGACCTTCCACCCACATATAGGTTGACGACCTGGCGGCGCTCCGAGACCGAAATCACGAGCGCCTTCGTGAGAAGGCTCATGCGAGCGGCGGTGCGGTGACGCATGCCCGTCTCGCTCGTGGGGAGGCTCGGGTCCGGGTTCAGGTGGAAGTTCGCGCGAAGGATCTGGGTAAGGTCGCGGTCGACGACGATGGCGCCGTCCATCTTCGAGAGCTCGAAGAGACGGTTCGCGGTAAAGGAGATGTTCAGGGGGAAGCCGTCATTGCCAGCGCCGAGAACGGTCTCCGTGTCGCCCACGCAGATGAGCGCGCCGAGGTGGCCGGCAATGATCATGTCGAGCGCACGACGCACGGCAGTGCCAGGAGCAGTGATCGCAATTGCCCGCTGAAGACGTTCCTCAAGGGACTCCTCAACGGGCACTCCCTCGTTTTCGACGTTCTTCTCGACTTCCTGATCCATAACGCCCCCTCAAGTTGCATGTTTTTTCAAGTATACGCGCCCGCGGCTTGCCTTCTCTCTATCGACACAAGCTCGAAATCAGCGGACAGCCGATGTGAAGCGCGGGGCGGGAGCAGAACGTCGGATAGGCACAGAGTCCGGGATGGACCGGGCGCGGGGCACAGGGACAGCCACACGAGGCGGCCAGGGCGTGGGGACAGCTGCGCGAGGCGGCCCGGGCGTGGGGCGCGAGGGTGGAGGCGTACGGGATAGCCCGGGTGCGAGGCCGCGCCGTTCCCCTCGCCGCGCCGCCCCGTGTCTCGCCGCGCCGTTCCCCTCGCCGCGCCGCCCCGCCCGCCGCGCCGCTCCTCTCGTTACCGTGGCGCTTTTACACGTCCCGCCCGTTGGCATGGCGCTTCTGCACGCTCAAGGCCCGCGCAGCGCGCAATAACGCCGCAGCAATGGAGCCAGCGTGCAGGAACGCCGCGCCCCCGTCCTTTGCGCATCGAATTAAGAGTCGCACTACACCCCGCCGAATCCGTGGCGACGCTTCGACATACATACAGGCATTCAATCCGTTTAAGCGTGCAATTTGTCGCCACGGATTGCATGGCCAACCGCCGCCGCTCAGTTTCGTCGCGCTTAGGACACTTATATGTGTCGAAGGAGCGCCAGGGTCCCGGTCGTCCCAACCTCAGGCGGCCCCATGGCACGCGGGCGCGCGCTTTGTCGCACTTGGGGCGCTTATGTGTGTCATGTGCCACATGCCAGTGCTCCGATGTCGGCAGGCCGCCAACACGTGAAGGCGCCCTCTTCCCACGGCACCCCCGCACGTCAAGCGCACGCCAAACGAGCGCACAAAAAAGGCCCGCACCACGAGGATGCGGGCCCACCAAAGCCGGCTGCGAGTCGGTAAGTCGGCGATGGAAATGAGGAGGATGCGAAGCGCCTACGTCTTCTCGACGAAAGCGGCGCCAGGATGCGAAGCGCCTACGCCTTCACGGCGAGAGCGGCGCTAGGAATCGAGCGCCTGCGCCTTCTCGGCGAGAGCAGCGCCAGGAGTCGAGCGCCTAGGCCTTCTCGGTAGCAGTGGTACCAGAAGCGGCACCCTTGCCAGCGGAAGCGGAGACGTGCTCGCGGCCGAGCTCGGTCCACTCGGGCTGCTCGTCGGGCATGGAGCCGGCCTCCTTGCCAAAGAGCTCCTTGAGGCAGTTCACGGCAACGATGAGGCCGAGGACCATCAGCAGGACGGCGAAGACGAGCTGCAGACCCTTGGTGGCGGCCACGGACACGGCAGCGGTGGTCTCGGTGGCAGGGATGGTGCCAAAGAAGCCATAGGCGGAGACGGCGGCGTAGCAGCCGAGGGCGCTCTGAACGAGCGAGGTGAAGGTGCAGACCAGCAGGAACGCGACGGGCACGTAGAGCATCCAGCCCTTGCGGCCAGTGCACTTGCAGAACACGGCAAGCGTGATCATCGTCATGCCGCCGAGCAGCTGGTTAGAAGCACCGAAGAGCGGCCAGATGTTGAGGTAGCCGCCGAAGGTGAGGGCCAGGCCCGGAACCAGCGTGACGACCGTGGCGAACCAGGGGTTACCGAGGACCTTCATGGCGCCGCTCTTGGAGTCGATGGCCAGAGCGTCGTTGGAGGAAGCGAAGAACTCGGAGAAGGAGGTGCGGGCGATGCGGGCAACGGCATCAAGCGAGGTCAGGCAGAGAGCGGAAACGTTCATCTGCATGAAGACGGTGGCGACGGTGCTATCGACGCCGAAGGCGGTCATGCCCTTAGCGACGCCACGGGCGAAGACCTGGAAGGCCGTGCCCACCTCAGCGCCATCGGCACCAAGGGTGTTGACCGTAGACCACATGATGCCAGCGATGACGATGGCAAGGATGCCGACGAAGGACTCGAGGACCATCGCGCCATAGCCGACCTTCACGGCGTCGGCCTCGTTAGAGACCTGCTTGGAGGAGGTGCCAGAGGAGACGAGGCTGTGGAAGCCAGAGAGGGCGCCGCAAGCGACGGAGACGAACAGGACGGGGAACATCATGCCGGACTTCGTGGAGAAGCCAGTGAACATCGGGGCGGTCATCGTGGCCTGGCCATTGACGCCGAGGACGACGATGCCGAAGACGGCGCAGACGATCATGGTGAGCATCATGATGGTCGTGAGGTAATCGCGCGGCTGCTTGAGCGTCTGGATGGGCATGGCGCCGGCAAAGACCAGGTAGACCATGACGATGGCGATCCAGGCGTTGGTGCCGAGACGCAGCGGGGCAGCCATGCCGACGGCGAACATGGCAACGACCATGACGACGGCGACGACGAACTCGGCAGCACCCTTGAGGTTGAACTTGTTACGGGCCCAACCAAAGGCGATAGCGACGAACGTGAACAGGATCGAGATCGTGCCCGTGGAGGCGGCGGCGTAGTTCACGGCGTCGGAAGCCTTGGCGGACTGGGCAAACGTGCCGCAGACCATCGAGGTGAAGGCAGCGATGACGATGATGCAGAAGAGCCAGCAGAAGAGCAGGAACAGGCGACGGCCAGTCTTGCCGATGTACTTGTCAACGAGCTGGGCGAGCGACTTGCCGTTGTTCTTCATCGAGGCATAGAGGGCGCCAAAGTCGTGGACGGCGCCGAAGAAGATGCCGCCAACGAGAACCCACAGGACGACGGGCAGCCAGCCGAAGGCCATGGCGACGATGGTGCCCGTAACAGGGCCGGCGCCGCAGATCGAGCTGAACTGGTGCGAGAAGACGGTGAAGGCAGAGGCCGGGGAGAAGGCGTTGCCATCCTCCATACGACGAGCCGGGGTGACGGCGCTCACGTCGACGCCCCACTTATTGGCCAGCCAGCGACCATAAAGCATGTAGCCGGCAAAGAGCACGGCTGCACAAACGACCATAACAGCGATTCCGTTCACAAAAAGCTCCTTCCATTCCAGGAGAAAATCGCGAGACAAGAAAAGGGGCCGCTGGGTTTATCACCCTGCGGCCCCTCATAAGGCCGCCCGAAGATTCGGGCGGCTCGCATTCAGCCACCCGTCTTAGATAATGACGACCTCAATAATGGATAGCTGCATGTTCATTGCGATGTGCTCCTGATTCACCTTGGCGCGTATCCCCACGCGCCACCCCCAGTGGATGGTTCAGCATCTTCGTCGCGTGGCCCGACAGTGTCAACAAAAAGATGCTTACTGAATAACATTGGAAACAGACGCGTAACATTATGCAGAAGTTATGTAGTTTCACGCGTTCTCAAGACTATCTCACGCGAGTCGTGTGGCTCGAACAATCGCCCCCATCGCTCAGCGGGAGGCGACGCCGAGACAAGCGCTGCCAAGGCCGCGCGGCAAAGGCGGGAGAAACGCCCGTCCCGCCGCAGGTCAAACGTTCTCCTTGCTACCATAAGATTCAAAGGAGGAGAGCATGTCCATCGATCCACATTTTGAAGACTATCAGCGCCTGAGCGTGCGCTTTGCCCGCGATCTCGACCCTCGAGATCCCTTTGGCGCCGCGCGCGCCGCGGCGGATTTCGCTCGTCGCTATCGCTCCAACAGGGACTCACTTCCGCAAACGGACGCAGACCGCGCCTTCCACCTCGTGGTCAAGGCGAGCGACCTCATTGACTACCAGTTGCCCTTCGCCACGGATGATTCCGTCGCGCAGAAGATCATTCTCGAAGCGCGCAAATGCCTCAACGAGGCGCTCGACCTAGACCCCTCGTGCCATGACGCACGCCGCATGCTTGCCGCCGCGTCAAGCGGATCCCCCACCGCCTACCACCGCTACCTTGCAGACAACGCCGCCAGCGTTCGCGAGGCGTGCGAACGCGACGCGGCTTCATACGAGCTTCCCGAGGGCGACCTCAAGGATGTCGCCACGTTGCTTGCCTTCCGCCCCTATCTCCGTTGGATTGCCATCGAAGCATCCAACGCTCTCGTCTGCGGCCGCTACCGTCTTGGCATACAGCTCGCCAACGAGGCGCTCGAGCTCGACCCGAGCGACCCTGTTGGTGTGCGCCTCACGCTCGCCATCGCATACGCAAAGCTCGAGGACGAAGAGGCGTTCGCGTCGCTTTACGCCGATGCCCGCAAGGCCGCCGGCAACGGCCCCCTGCCCGGCGCCGCCTGGTATTCCCTCGCGCGCATGGCCCTCGCCTTCAAGCGGGAGGACCGTGATGCCGCTGAGGAGGAGATTCGCGCGATCATAGCGGCGTATCCCAACGCGGGGACCACGCTCACTCGCCAGGATGACCTACCGGACGGCATCTTCTGCCGCATCTGCGTCGCGCCCGGGAGCGAAGACGAGCTCATCCTCGCCACCTCCGAGGCGACGGTCCTGCTGCAGGAAGGCTTCGACGCCAATGAGCGTGGCACGCTCGGCTCATGGGTCTCCTCGAGGCCCGATGTCGCCGAGGCCTACGCTCGCGAGGCCGCAATTGACCCGACGCTCAAGGAGGGCCAGTCATGAGATACGCGGACGAGCTGATTGACCGCCTGTCATGGCGACGCGCTGAAAAACTCGGCAAGCTCTCGGAGGATGCCTTCGACGAGCTCAAGCTTGCCGTCACGAGAGACCCCGATTCGTTCCTCGAGCACAGGGGAGACCTCGCGTTCAAACACCTTGCCGACGCGCTTGCCGCCAATGACCTCGCCCAGGCGGAGGAGGAGTTTCTTGACGACGAGGGGTACGAATCCTCCCGCAATCGCAGGCTCGACAAGCTTCGTACGGCATGCGCGGAGGCGATCTCCATGGACGGGGATTGCCTCGACGCTCGCACGATCGCTGCCATGCTTGGCGCCAAGGACCCCGACGCCTCGTTGGCGGCGCTCCTGAAGCTCGCCGGTGAGATCGAACTTGATACGGAGCCGAGGGAGAAGAAAGGCAACGCCTCTCCGTCCGCGCTGGGGGCAGATGACCCTACGTCTGATGGTGACGAGGCCCCTCTCGCCACCGCCTCCGAGTGGGACGACGTCTTCGCACGCCCTCGCCTGCGCCTCCTGAGCTCCATCGCTCGCGCGAGGCTCGAGACCGCCCGCTACAAGAACGCCTGCAAAACGTGCGAGCGCCTCATCGAGCTCGACCCCACAGACCAGCTCGGCGCTCGATATACCTGGGCAATCGCGCTCGCGCGCCTTGAGGACGAGAAGGGCTTCGATGCCCTTGACGCACGATTCGGCAGGCAGGGCAACGCGTGGAACCACCTCGCGCGCACGCTGCTCATGTTCAAGCTTGACCGCATGCCCGCCGCACGCCGCGCCCTTCGTGGGTACACAAGCCTATGCCGAGGCGGCGCCTACGCTCTTCTTCGGCCGACGTTCGTCGAAGGATACCTCCCCGATCGCCCCGCTTTTGAACCGGGCAGCTTTGAGGAAGCGGCGCTCGCCGTTCACGAGTGCGATTCCGTCGTGATGGACACGCCCGACTTCCTCGCGTGGGCGACCGCGCAGGACGGCTTCGCCGCGCAGGCAGAGAAATTCGCACGCGATAACGACCTCGACTGGTAGGTAGAGCACCGAATTCGCACCAGCATCCTTCGGCGCACGCCAAAGCCGGGTCTCATTGCGAATTGCGTAAAGCGCGGCATAACAAGCCGCATGCTCTGATATACTCTCGTTCGCCGTCCCCATCGTCTAGCGGCCCAGGACGCCACCCTTTCAAGGTGGATATCGCGGGTTCGAATCCCGCTGGGGGCACCAGACATTGCAGCAGGTCAGAGGAATTCGCGCCTCTGACCTGCTTCTTTTTTGCGCGCGGCGCTGCATGGAGCTGCAGGGCGGTGCGCCACATGGAGCTGCAAGGCGGCACGTCGCATAGACATTTACGCGGTGCGCCGCATGGAGCTGCGGAGCGGCGCGTCGCATGGACACGCGAGACGTCACGCCGCACTCCGCAAACGCAAAACCCACCCGTTGACTTCCCATACGACGTCTGTATACTCCTCTGTTGTTAGATGTTTGTCTAACTATCTAATTGCCGAGAGAAATACGAACACCTCACCAAGGAGGCGTTATGGCAGGAGAGGGATTCAAGGCGCTCGCCGACCCGACGCGCAGACGCATTCTCGAGCTACTCAAGTCGGGCGACCTCACGGCGGGCGAGCTCGCCCGGAACTTTGACGTCAGCAAGCCAACGCTCAGTCACCACCTGGCAACGCTCAAGGCTGCCGGCCTCGTCACAGACGAGCGCCACGGCCAGAACATCATCTATAGCCTCAACACCACCGTCATGCAGGACCTGATTGGCTGGTTCCTTGGCTTTAAGGAGGACTCTCATGAATAGCACCAACAACGGCAGCGCCCGGAACCTCATCTCGCGCAACTGCCTCATCGCGCTCGCCGCGCTTTCCGTCGCGAACGTCATCGCGCATCTCATCGCGCTTCCAAGCTTGCCCGCACAAATACCCACCCACTGGGACGCTGGCGGCGAGATTAACGGCTGGGGGCCGAGCTGGAAGGCAACTGCCTTGGGCGCGCTGCCCCTCGGGATGCTCGTCCTCTTCTGCGTGATTCCGCTCATCGATCCCAAGGGCAATGGCTATGCCCGCGCCGGGAAGTTCTACCAACGCTTCGTTGTCGTTTTTACCCTGCTTATGATCGCCGTCAGCTGGCTTCCCGAGCTTACCGTCTGGGGCGTGATCGCAGCCAAGGGCTCCACGAACGTCATCGTCTCCGTGCTGATCGGCGCGTTGCTCGTTGACATCGGCAACTACATGCCCCGTATCGGTCAGAACTACACCATGGGAGTGAAAACCCCCTGGGCGCTCAATGACCCGGAGAACTGGCGCCGCACCCAGCGCTTTGGCGGCAAGTGCTTTGTGCTCATGGGAATTGCCGTCGCAGCATTTGGCTTCGCGGGGCCCTACCTCACGGACGCTGTTGCCGCAGCAGCGATCAGCGTGGTCTGCCTTGGGGGATGCATCGCGATGTACGCCTACTCCTACCTGCTGTTTATTGGCAAGATTCGCTAAGAACTCATCCGCGCTCGACCCGCCAGGCCCAAGCATCGGCCTTCCCGCCTTCGCACGATTCGGCGAACGGCAGCGGCTCACGCAAATAAACCCCTACACAAACGGGAGAGAAACGGCTAAAGTACGCGCTTGTCGAATTGAATTTTCGCCTGAGCGCACGTGCCACGCCATAAACGAACTCGCAATCACACCTCCACGAGTCGCCAGGTATCTGTCGTTTTAGAAGGACGGCAATGAAGCACATCCTCATGGCTTGTGGCACGGGCATTTGCACCTCGTCTGCGGTACGCGATCGTGTCTGCCAGATTCTCGATTCTCACGGGTTCGCCGGCACCTATGACGTCACCCCGTGCAAGATGGCTGATGTCCCGGCGCTCGCCGAGTCGCACGACTTCCTCATCGCCGTCACGCTCATCCCCGGCACCCTCGACATCCCGTACGTGAACGGCACGCCGTTCCTCACGGGAGGCGACACCAGCGCCTCAGAGCGCTCCCTGCTCGCGCTCATGCGCGCACCCAGCCGCGCTCGCGCGTCGGTTTGCTCTTAGCCCGCGCCCGGCGCGGACAACGGGAGCGCGGCACCCACACCAGGGCCAGCAAGCGCGCGTGCCCCAAACTCGCTCCTCATGGAAAGCGGGACGACAGCCACAGAGCCGTCGTCCCGCTTTTTTCATCTGGTAGGCAAAAAGGGTGTCCGTTTGAACTATATATCTCGAGTTACGGGCTTGAATTCGTTTGCGGACAAGAATTAGAAATGCGCTCAAAATCGCGTAGGGCAAAGCGAAATAGCTGAACTAGCACTTATTAGTAGCGGCAAGCAGCTCCATTATGTACGTTTTTGCTGCTAGATACACTAATTGTTTGCCGTCGGCAAACTCTTGTAATTGCTGCGGGAGTTGATACGACCAGACAACACGCTAACGTGCATCAGCGCGCGGCTCTCGTGTAATTTGCAAAACAAAAAATGCCGGGAGCGATGCACTCCCGGCCACAATCTAAACACAATTCTAGACTTCGAGCTAAAGACCAAGCAGCCTTACCCTCTCGCGTATAGCCTCTTCAACTTCCTCGCAAAGCTGCTCGTAGGTATCCGTCGGAGCCGTAGCAGTCTCGCGACCACGACCGGGATGGAGAATGTCCCAACGAGATATCTTTCCAGCGACACGACCCTTGCCGGGAGCGTGATTGCCGAAGCCGGGAACAATCGAATTCCACACGGGGACGTAACGGGCGATGAGAGCGGATTCGGTCAGAGGCACCCAGACGGCGTTGAGGACGAGCATGCGGCAATAGAACTCCTCGACCCTCAAGTTTGTCGTCGCCTCAATCGACTTGCGATGGTCGTTCGCCACGCGGTCATAGAGACGCGTGCCAGCCCTCGGGGTATCGACGGCGCTGGTATCCAGCTCGTTGCCCGTCAGAGTCTTCGGGCTCGCCTTGCCGATGTAGATAGGAAACGTGCCGGGATCGGAGAAATTGATGTCAGAGAGTTCCTGATAAGCAGGAAAGTCGCCGCAGTAGAACAGAGCGTAGACACCATCGCCGTAGAACTTCTCAATGTCTGAGAGCGGCATCAGCTCGGAGCTCATCAGCTCACGGGCGAGAGATTCCGACAGGGAGGCGTAATCGAGCGGGTTATACGAGCGCGGCTTCATGCTTGACCTCCCCGCAAAGCTCGGACATGAGAGCGTCGTTGATGTGCTTGCGCGCCGTGTCCTCGCGGAGAGCGCATGCGACGGAGGAGGCGACCACGCGGGCAAGCTCGACGGGAACCGCGTTGCCTATCTGGCGCATGCCCTCGCTCCAAGCACCGGTGAGCTCGTAGCCGTCCGGGAACGTCTGGACGCGGGCGGCCTCGCGAACGGTCATGTAGCGCAGCGAGCCGTCATCAAAACGGATGGTGTTCTCGCCGCCGGGGACGCCGTGGACGCCTGCCTTAATGGTCTTGCTGGGCTTATCGAGCGGCGAGCCGGTGTGACCGGGATACGACCTTGCCTCGCCGCCGCGAGACTCGTTGTTGAGCGCGGGGACATTTTCGATCGATTCGCCGAGCGTGACCAAGGGGAGCAGACCACGGCCGTGGGTACGCTGGGGGAACGCCCAAGAAGCCTCGACGTCGGAACGGAAACCAACAATAACGACGCGGTGGCGGTGCTGAGGGACGCCGTAGTCAGCAGCATCGACAACGGTGGGAATTACCTCATACCTTACAGCCTCATGGTCGGCGCTCGTATGAATGCGAGACAGCCGAATGGCGTGCTGTTCCCACGTCTCCCCTTCGCGCTTAGAGAGGGACGGATGCTGCAAGCGAAGAAGAATGTACTCGTAATACTGATGGAAGGACTCACGAGCAAGACCCTTAACGTTCTCGCAGATGAAAGCACGCGGCTTCAACTGAGCAAGAACGGCGGTGTAGGCAGGGAACATGTCGCGCTTATCTGCCTCGGCGCGAGCAAGGCCACCTAGAGAAAACGGCTGGCAAGGCGGTCCACCGGCAAGAAGGTCGATGTCATCCGGCAGGAACGACCAGTCCACGTCGCGGACGTCGCCCTCGATGATTCGCATGTCATCGTTAATAAGGGGGTAGCCCTTTTCCTGATTGAGGCGAAGGGTGTTGCAGCAATTGTGCTCCCACTCCACAGCAGCAAGATGTTTGAACCCCGCGAGGGAGGTACCAAGAAGAAGACCGCCAGCACCAGCAAAAAGCTCGACAGCGGTGAGGTTGCCGTTGGCGTCCATCATTCACCATCCATCCACATTCGTTCAGATGACAACATGATACGCGAGGTTCCGGCTAACCGAAATGAGGATGCGTCGCCGAAACGAAAAACTGCTGCAGCCGGAAAAGTCGATGTGGGGAGTATAGGCCGAATTTGACTGGCAGATTACTGGCATATAAGAAAACAGGCCAGAGACCGTAGCCTCTGACCTGCGACTTTATGGTAGGGGCGGTGGGATTCGAACCCACAAGCCTTCCGGCGAGGGCTTTTAAGGCCCCTGCGTCTGCCAATTCCGCCACGCCCCCATATCATGCGGCGCCATCGTCACGTGAAAGTGCTTGGCACCCTTATCGCGCCGTCACGCATCATGCCGCAAAGCCGTGCGCTTAACTACCTTAGCACAAAGAGAAGAGTTGCGGCACCCAAGAGACTGGGGCGGCAATCCCATTCGCCGCCGCAGCCGCGGAGAGCGACAGGCCGTAGAGCAGGTCGCTCTCGCTCACGGTGAGCTCGCGGGCATGGCACGCGCGCATGAGCTCGCTCACGCAGACGGCACCCGCCAAGATCACGCCGGCGCGTTTGGGCTGCAGGCCCACGACCCCGCGACGCTGCTCCAGAGGAAGCGCGGCAAGACGGTCGACAAGCTCATCCACCTCGTCAAGTGCGAGCGAATGAAGATGGACGAACGCCGGGTCATAGGGGTCGAGCCTCGCATCGATGGCAACAAGCGTCGTGACCGTACCGCCCACGCAGACAAGGCGCTCCGGATCGCGCGCCGCGACGGGGAGGCCGGATTCGAAAGCCTCGCGACAGAACGCGCGAGCCTCGTCCAGTGCAGAGACCGAGGGTGGATCCTCGCGAGAGAGGAAGAGGTCCGTCACGCGGCGACAGCCCACATCCAGCGAACGCACGGCCTCAAGCGCCACGCCGGGTCGCTCGCCGTCGAGCACCCCTACGGCCACCTCGGTCGACCCACCACCGTTATCCGCAACGACGATGCGCGACGCCCGAAAGTCCTGGGCCACGCCGAGGAACGTGAGCGATCCCTCCACCTCGCCGGGAATGACCTGAGCAACAACGCCGCGCTCCGCGAGGCCATCAAGCAGCACATTCGAATTCGCAGCGTCTCGCGCGGCGCTCGTGAGCGTGCAGCACGCCACCTCGGCGCCGGACTCGCGAGCCTGGGCCACATAGCCATCAACGCACGAAAGCACGCGCGCGCACGCATCCTCGCGGAGCATGCCCGTCTCGGCAACGCCCTCGCCAAGGCTGCAGATGGTCGACGTCTTGGCGCAGCGCTCGACGCGCGAGGCCGCGACGTCAGCGACACCAAGACGCGCCGTCACGGTGCCTATATCGATAACGGCGACGCGGCTCACTGGGAAACCCCCTGATCGGCGGGGTTGTATCCAAAGATGAAGTCAAGGGCGGAGACGTACCAGGGGTCGCTTGCCGCCGGGGCGGACTCGTCCGTCGAGACGGTCGAATCACTCGAAGCACCGCCGGAATCCTCGACACCCGACATATCGACCGGCGTATCGCCCTCCGCCACATAGCCGCGACGACGAGCCTCGTCCTCGATGCCCTCGCGGGTCATGAGGTTATCGACCTCACCCTGAAGGGTGTCGTTGGTGGCGGTGACGGAACTGAGCTGGGTAGAGAGGAGCGCGTTGGTGCGCGATGCTCCATAGAGGGCCTTGATCGGCGGATAGAGCATGAGCACGAGCGCCACGATGACAACGAACGCGATGAAAAGGGCACGATGCCCCATCGCCCAGGCGAGTACTCCCTGTGCCTGCGAGGCAACGTTCGCGGCGCGGCGACCGCCCTCGCCCTCCCCCGCGGTGCGCCGACGGGCCTCGAACGCGGCGCGGTCGGACACCGAACGGCCACGAGAGGAGGCCTCGCGGGATGGCTTGTTCGCGGCGACGGCACCGCGGGCGCGCTCTCGACGCGGTACGTCGCGATACGCTGCGGAGGTGCCGCTGGAGGACGCGCGACGGCTCTCTCGCGAGCCGGAGCCAGCCGACTCACGCGAGCGGCGGCCCTCGTAGGAGCTGAAGCTCGGGCTCGACGCACTTGAGGAGCGCCCGTAGCCAGAGGAGGCACGGGTGTTCGTGCGGTTATAACGTCCTAGGACAATGGAATTACTTGCACTCATGTGGCGTCTGCTTCGTTTCTGCTGTGTTTGGGCACATGTTGCGGTTATGGTCGCGCCTTCGCGCGTTTATCGATTATGACAGATTAGGAGTCAGACCTACCCGCCCTCTTCGCTTCGACCCAGAGCTGCTCAAGCTCTTCACGAGAGACGTCGGCGAGCGACTGGTTCTTCTCGGCGGCGGCCTCCTCCATAGCTGCCCAACGCTCGCGGAACTTCTCGCAGCTACGCCTCAGCGCCGTCTCAGCATCGATGTGCTCCATGCGGGCAACGTTCACGACGGAAAACAGCACGTCGCCGAACTCCTCGAGCGCGCCCTCGGAACCCGCCTCCTCCGCGGCGAACTCCGCGCGCTCCTCATCGACCTTGGCCCAGACGTCGGCCGTGGTCTCCCAGTCAAAGCCGCAGTTGGCAGCCTTCTTCGAGATCTTCTGCGCCTGCATGAGGGCAGGAAGCGCGCGAGGGACGGCATCGAGCAGGCTCGAGGTCGAGCCGGACTGCTCCGCGTCGCGGCGCTCGTCAAGCTTCACCTTGCTCCAGATGTCGAGCACCTCGGCGGAGTCATGCGCGGCCACACCGGACCCAAACACGTGCGGATGCCTGCGGACGAGCTTGTCATCGAGGTCGCGGCAGACATCGGCAAAGGTGAACTCGCCGGCGTCCTCGGCAATCTGGGCATGGAGGAGGACCTGCATGAGCACGTCGCCAAGCTCCTCGCGCAGGTGCGCGGCGTCACCGGCCTCAATCGCGTCGACTGCCTCGTAGGCCTCCTCGATCATGTTCTTCGCGATGCTCGCGTGGGTCTGCTCCCTATCCCAGGGGCAACCGTCGTCCTGGCGAAGGCGCCAGATCGTCCTCACAGCCTGCTCGAGCTCGCGCTGGTCGCGCGGGGCGTTCGAGCGGAGAAGCGTCTGGGCGTCCGCGAGCTCGCGAGGCTCATCGTGGCGGCCGCCAAGAGCAGCGACGAGCCCACGCTCCTCGAGGGCGCGAAGGACGCCCTCGGCCATGAGATGGGCGCCATCGGCGTTGGGGTGGAGCCTGCCGTCCGCATAGAGCGCGGGGTCCGCCGGGACAAGCTCCGCACCATCGATGTACTCGATGCCAAGACGCGCGCACTCGTCACACATGATGCTGCGCACCCACGCGAGGGTGCGGCCGTGAGGCTGCTCGCCGTCGACGTCCGCGCGCCAGATGGGGCTCACGGCGAAGATGGGCGTATCGGGGAACTTGTCGACGAGCCTCTGGAGATACTTGGTCATATTCTCCACGAGGTCGCGCTCTCGCTCGGTATGGGCCCAATCGTTGGTGCCATAGGCGACGATGATCACCGCAGGCGGGTTCTCGCGGAAGGCCTTCATGCCGCGCAGGGTATGGTCGTCGAAGTGATGGCCCGCGATGGCCTGGTTCATGAGGTCAAGGCCGAGGGCGCGGGAAACCTCCGCTGGCCAGGACGCGCTCGGCCTTCCCACGACGTAGCCTTGGGTGATCGAGTCTCCAAGCGCGAGGAGGTAACCGCGCTCGGCCGGCTGCTCGAGGCTGCCGTTGGTGGAGAGGTTGCCCACCGCGACGTTCATGAGACAGGGCAGGTAGATCGTGACCGAGGCGGGCGCGTGGGAAGGATTCTCGATCTCGAGCGTGACCGTACCCTCGCGAACGGGGGCGGTCTTCACGTAGGCCCCGTCAACGACAAGGTCGATGCCGTCGACCACGCCCTCCTCGGGGGCACGGTCATCGCCGGCGGCGCGAGCGAGCTCGATGGTCTCGCGCACCGAGTTGCTCTCGAAGTGGATGTCCTCGATGATGGATAGGTCGAACGAGACTTCGTCCCCCGTGGTCACAAGGTTAATCGTGGCACCAGCGGTATAGCTCGCGGCTCGCTCGCGACCGGCGGCTGCCGCGGCCTCCGCCTGCTTGTTCGACATGCGCGACGGCCTCACGAGGCCATCGGGACGGTAGATGAGGTGGCGGGTGCCTCGAATAAACGGCGCGATATTAGCAGCAGTCATGTTTCTTCTTTCTCTCCCTTGGTTTTGCCCAAGTGTAGCGCTCGAGTCTGAAAGGACGCCGACTCCTGACAGAGCGCTTACGCCCCACCATGCCAAAGAAGCGACAGCGGCAAAGTGCATATGGCCGCCGCTCGCGGAGCTGTTTTACGCCTGCTCCTCCTCGGGGTAGCGAATGCCCCACTGGCGACGGAGCATCGTCATGATGGCCATGACGTCAACGGTGTAGGCAATCATATTCTGCTCGACCTGGTCGCCGGCCACGGCGCGCTCGAGGTTCGCGGCCTCGTAACACAGCGCGTAGGCCTCCTCGCCCGCACGGATCTCCTCGCGGCGCCCGTCGGCCGTCCAGACGATGGTGGCGCGGTCCGCACGCGGGTAGTTCGTGACCTCGATGTAGCAGTCGTCAAACGAGAGGACGGCGCGCTTGGGCTGCTTCGAGTGGAGCGACAGCGTGATGGTGGCCATCTGCATGTCGGGATTGCGCAGGACGATGCCGCTCGTGACGTCGACGCCCGTGGAGCAGGCATTGGCGATCGAGAGCACGTCCTCCGGCAGGCTCATCATGAACAGGCGCGCGAGGGTAATCGCATAGACGCCGATGTCGAGCAGGGCGCCGCCCGCGAGATCGCGGTTGTAGAAGCGCGATTTGGGGTCGAACTCCTTGTAGGAACCGAAATTAATCTGTGCCAGGTTCATCTGGCCGAACTCGCCCGCCATGGCGCGGCGGATGATCTCGCGGTAGAGGGGCATGTGCAGGATGGTGGTGGCATCGACGAGCTGGACGTGGTTGGCGTCCGCGATCGTCAGTGCCTCAGCGAGCTCCTCGGAGTTCAGCGTGATGGACTTCTCGCACAACACGTGCTTGCCCGAGCCAAGGGCGCCGCGGAGATACTTGATATGCGTGTTATGGGGCGTCGTGATGTAGATGGCGTCGATATCGGGGTCAGCGTAGAGCTCCTCCGGCGTGTCATAGACGCGCGCGACGCCCCAGCGCTCGGCGAACTCCTCCGCCTTGGCCCGCGTGCGATTCTGGACGCCAGCGAGCTTGCGGCCCGCGAGCGCGAACGACTTCGCCATCTGGTTCGCGATGACACCGCAACCGATGACGGCCCAGCGCAGCTCGGGCGCGGTAAAGACATCCGAGGGGAAGGGCTTGCCGGCGACCTCAGCAAAGGCGGCGTCCGCAGCGGCTGCCGCGTCGATTGGGGTGTTCGAGCTGTTCTCGGCCATAATCTTCTCCGTTCGTTCGAAGGGATGGGTCTTGGCGGGGACTTGGCATGGCGCCAGAGTCCTCACCAGCGGTTATTCTTCTGGCTCGTCGTCGCCACCGGCTTCCTCGAGCACGGCCAAGGCGCAGGCGACGAGGTCCTCGGCACCACGTTTGAAGGGGTAGGCGACCTTCTCGGTCTTGGGATATATGATTGCCCCGCGTGCCTTGAACTTGAGCGTAAGGTCGCGAGAGCACTTGAGGCCCAGGTAGATGATGCGGCCACTCGTGAGCGTGACGCTCGTGACGCCCAGGCGCTGGGAGCGGATGCGGATGCGCGCGCGGTCGAAGAGGTTCTTCGCGGCGGCAGGCATCGCGCCGAAGTCGCGCTCGCACTCCTGCTCGAGCGCGTCGACCTCGGCAAGCTCCACGGCGCCCGCGAGCTTACGGTACACCAGGACGCGCTTGTCGACCTCGGGCAGGTACTCCTCCGCGAGGTAGAAGTCCGCGGACAGGTTGATGTTGACCTCGCTCTGCGCGAGCTCGCCACCCGCCTCGCCCTTCGCCTCGGCGACGGCCTCGCCAAGCATCTGGGTGAACAGGTCGAAGCCGACGCTCGAGAGGTTGCCGTGCTGCTCCGCCCCCACGAGCGAGCCGGCGCCACGAATCTCGAGGTCGCGCATGGCGACGCGCATGCCACTGCCAAGCTCCTGGTACTCGTTGATCGCCATGAGGCGGTCCGTCGCCTCAGGCGTGAGCGGACGCTCGCCGGGGAACATGAAGTAGGCGTACGCCTGGATGCGGCCACGGCCGACGCGCCCCTTGAGCTGGTAGAGCTGTGCCAGGCCCAAGCGCTGGGAGTCCTCGATGATGAGGGTGTTGCTGTGGGGGTTGTCGATGCCGCTCTCGATGATGGTGGTCGCCACCAGCACGTCGATCTCGCCGCGCTGGAACTTCATCATCATGTCCTCGACCTGCTTGGCGCTCATCTTGCCGTGCGCCACGCCCACGCGGGCCTCGGGCGCGGCCTCGAGCACGCGGGCCTCGGCCTCGTCGATGGTCTTCACGCGGTTGGAGACGTAATAGACCTGACCATCACGGGCGAGCTCCGCACGGATGGCCGCGGAGACGACGTCCGGGTCGTACTCCCCCACCGTCACCTTGACGGGGAGGCGCCCCGGCGGCGGCGTCATGATCAGGCTCATATCGCGCACGCCGCTCATCGCCATCTGCATGGTACGCGGGATGGGCGTGGCGGAGAGCGTGAGCACGTCGACCTGCTCGCGCATGTTCTTGAGCTGCTCCTTGTGCTGGACGCCGAAGCGCTGTTCCTCGTCGATGATGACGAGGCCCAGGTCATGCGGATTCACGTCCGAGGAAAGCAGGCGATGGGTACCCACGAGGACGCTCACCTTGCCACTCGCAAAGCCCTCGAGGGCAAGCTTCTGCTGCTTGGGCGTGCGGAAGCGCGAGAGCACGTCGACCTCGAAGTCGAACGGCGCGAAGCGGTTGAAGAACGTCTCGAAGTGCTGCTGGGCGAGAATCGTCGTGGGGCAAAGCACCATAACCTGACGGCCCTCGGCGACGCACTTGAAGGCGGCACGCAGGGCCACCTCCGTCTTGCCGAAGCCCACGTCACCGCAGAGCAGGCGGTCCATCGGACGAGCGGTCTCCATGTCGGACTTGATATCCGCCACAGCAGAGGCCTGATCCTGCGTGAGCTGGTAGGGGAACTCCGCCTCCATGTCTTGCTGCTCGGGCGTGTCTGGCGCGAAGGCAAAGCCCTGGACGCTCGCACGACGCGTGTAGAGATCGACGAGGTCGAAGGCGAGGCGGCGGGCGTTCTTGCGAGCCTTGCCGGTGGCACGGCTCCAGTCCGCGGTGTTGAGGCGCGTGAGGCGCGGCGCGGAGCCATCCGGGCCGACATAGCGCGTGATGCGATCGACCTGCTCAAGCGGTACGAAGAGCTTGTCTCCGCCGGAGTACTCGAGCAGGAAGTAGTCGCGCTCCTTGCCGGCGACCTCCTGGCGCACGATGTCGGAGAAGAGCGCGATGCCATGCGTGGCGTGGACGACGTAGTCTCCGGGCTTGAACGGGAAGGTCACGCTCGTGGGATCGACGCGGCGACGCGTCTTGCGCTTGGCGGAGCGAATCGCGAGGTCTCCCACGGAGAGGATCGCGAGGCGCGCCGACGGCACGATGACGCCGGCAGGCACGGGCAGGTCAGTGAAGGTCACCTGGCCGCGCGGGAGGTCCGGCGCGTTCGCAAGGTCGTTCGCGGTCGGGTCCATCACCGGCACGCTATTCTCCGGAGCGGAGCCCAGCGCCTCGCCAAAGGTGACGCGTTCGTCGCCAAAGGTGAGCTCGAGGTGCTCGCGCGCCGCGCGGTCAGGCACGGCGAACAGCACGGAAGCGCCGTCGTTCAGAAGCTGACGGACGCGGCCGAGCAGGCGCGTGTCGGAGCCGGCAACGCTCGGCTGCCTCACGGGCAGCTCCGCGGTGACCTGGGAGCCCACGCGCAGCATGCTTGCAAACGAAAGCCGCTGCTGGCGGCCGAAGTCGAGGTCGCGAGGAGCGGTGTAGAGGCCCGACGTCTCCTCGCCGGCGTTGCTCGCAAGCTGGGTCACCTCGTCTGAAGCGCGCACGCAGTCGTCAAAGAGGGCGCGCGGCTCGGCGAAGCACATGAGGGCGCCCTCGCAGACGTGCTCGAGAGGGCTCGCCGTCTTGCCATAGAGGGCGGCGAGATAGCGCTCGAGCGTGGGGTCCGCGCTTCGCGCCTCGATGAGCTCGAGGTCAGCGGCGACCTTGGTGCTTGCCTGAGCATCCGCCCAGAGGGCCTTGCGCGCGCGAGCGACCGTCTCGTCCGTGAGCGCCAGCTCACGGCAAGGGCGCACGGTCACGCTGTCGAGGTCGCCGATGGTCTGGCCAGTGGAGGCGACCATACGCCTCACGCGATCGACCTCGTCGCCGAAGAACTCGATGCGCACCGGCGTGCCCATCTGGGCGGGATGGATGTCGACCGAGTCGCCGTGGATGTGGAAGGTGCCAGGGCCGTCGAGCTCGCCCGGATCGGAGTAACCGAGGCCCACGAGCAGGGACCCAACCTCCTCGAAGGGAACCTCGTCACCCACCGAGAAGGTGCTGCTCGCCCAGTAGCCAGACCCCACGGGCGGCACGCGGCGAAGCAGCGAGCGGGCGCTCGCCACAACGAGGCAGGGGTCGCCGGTTGCCAGGCGTCCAATCGCCTCGCAACGAGCTCCGACGACGGACCAGTCCGGCGTCTCCGCCTTCCAGGGGAGGTCACGGCGCTCGGGGTAGCGGCAGACAACGTCTCCGCCAAGCCATGCCGAGAGGGCCTTAGCCGCGCGGTCCGCCGCCTCCTCGCCGGAGACCACGAACAGGCACGGACGCGGGTCAGCCGCCCAGACGCTCGCCAGCACAAGCGGACGAGCGCTCTGGGAGACTGCCAGCGTGGCGTCGTTTCCGGCTCTGAGCTCGGAGAGCGCCGGGAGAAGTTCCGGCGCGGAAAGCAGCTGTCGAGAGACTCGGTTGATAAGCACTAGCGACCATCCTCCTGGCGCTCGGGACGCAGGGAAGCGAGCTCGCGAAGGTGCGGCGCGGCGGCGTCGAGGTCCGCCTCGGTAGCGCGCCAGCTCCAGTTGCCGCCCGCGACGCCGGGCACGTTCATGCGAGCCTCGTCGCCGAGCAGCGCCGCATCCTGCAGCGTGCACATGACCACGCGAGAGGCACTCGAGTAGGCGTCACGCATGAGACGACTGGCGAGTTCGCGAGCGTCACCCTCGGCAAGGCCGAACCTCTGCCCGCACCAACCCACGAGGGTGGAGGTGTCATGCGTGGAGGTATAGGCGACCTTGTCCGCGTGCGGATGCCACCCGTCCCTCACGTCGCCGTCGGCGAAGAGGAGGACGTCCATGCCCGGACAACCCACCTGCGCAAGAAGGGCGCGCGTGGCGGGCGTAATCGAGCCGAGGTCCTCGGCGAGGATCGGCAGCGGTCCCAGCAGCGAGTTGGCATGGGCGAAGAGGTCGACGCCCGGGCCCGCGAGCCACGAGCCATCGCAGGCCCCCTTGCCGGCGGGCACGCCGTAGTAGTTCTCGAAGCCCAGGAAGTGATCGAGGCGCGTCACGTCATAGAGGCCGAAGGTGCGCGCGAGGCGGCGCATCCACCAGTCGTAGCCGTCGGCGCGCATCGCGTCCCAGCGGTAACAGGGGTTGCCCCAGAGCTGGCCCTCCTCGGCGAACTGGTCCGGCGGGGTGCCGGCCTGGAGCTCCGCCGCGCCATCCGCGTCGAGACGGAACTGCTCGGGATACGCCCAGACATCAGCGGAGGAGGAGGCGACGTACATGGGAATGTCACCGATGACCTCGATGCCTCGGGCGTTCGCATAGGCGCGGAGGTCCATCCACTCCCACTCGAACTCCCACTGCGCGAAGCGATGGAATGCGATGCCGGCACTGAAGCGCGGGTCATCCGCGAGCTCCGGTGTGTAGTGGCGGAGCTCCTCCGGCCAGGTCTGCCACTCCTCCGTGTCAAGCACCTCGGCGATGGCAGCGAAGCAGCAGTAGGGCTCGAGCCAGTCTTTGTTGATCTGCACGAACTCACGGAACGCGGCATCGGGCTCGAACGCCTCGAAGCGACGCCTGAGCTCGTCCCCATCCGGCTCGAGCAAGCGCTCGTTTCCGGCAAAGACCGAGGATCCCGCATAGGGCGAGCCGTACATGTCCGTGGGGTTCACGGGGAGGATCTGCCAATAGCGCTGTCCGCAGGACGCAAGCCAATCGACGAAGGCGCGGGCGGGGGCACCCAGCGTACCGGGCTTGTCGCCGTTGGGGATGCTCGTGACGTGGCAGACCACGCCGCAGCCGGCGTCCATGGGCCTTGCCAGGGTCTTCTCGTCATCGAAGTAAATCACGGCGCTGCCGAGCGGTGGCAACGTAAGCGAGACCGCCTCGCCCTCGCGCCTGAGCTCCATGCCACCGATAAGGTCAACGGCACGCTCGCCACGGCTGGGAATGGAGGCGTACCTTGACTCGGAAAGGCTCCTGTTCACGAGGACGCAGACGCTCGGGCCATCGGACGCATCATGCGGAGCGAGGCTCGCGCCAGCAGGCAGGCGCCACCAGCCAAGAACATCGTCGCCGCAGTTGATGGGCCTCACGATGCCATCCGTGAGCACGGGCAGGGCGCACCTCAGCTGGGTGGTGTTGCGATACATCACCTGGCAGTCCGCGTCGCCACCGTCCCACGGATAGGGACCGCGGTTGCACGGGTCGCAGAGACCTTCCATACCACGCTCGTCGCCGTAGTAGATGCTGGGGACGCCCTGGTAGGTCATCTGGAGGAGCGTCGCGAGCCAAAAGCGGCCCTTGGCAAGGCCCTTCCGCGCCTCCGTCAGGCGTCCGGGGAAATCATCTGGCCAAGGCTGCCAGTCGGGTTGGTCGAGCGCGCCGCCCAGCACGCTCATGAGGCGTGGGCGATCATGGCTCGAGAGTAGGTTCAGCGCGGCGGCCATGGCCTCAGGCGGATAGTTCTCCGCGATCTGCATGAGGCTCTCCGCCGCATCCGCCGCGCTGACGTTGCCGAGAAGGAAGTCGAGCACCGCCGTGCGGAACGGATAGTTCATCGCGCTGTCGAGTTCGGAACCCAGCAGGTAGCGACGCAGCTTGCCATAGCTAATCTTGTTCGATGCGTCTTCCCAGACCTCGCCCAGGACGAGTGCGTCCGGACGCTCCGCGAGGGCAGCCGTCTTGATGTCCTCGATGAACTCGTCCGGCAGCTCGTCCGCCACGTCGAGGCGCCAGCCGCGCGCACCGGCGGCGAGCCAGTGGCGCACGACGCCCTCGGGCCCCGTGATGAAGTTCTGGTAGCCAGGGTTCGTCTCGTTCACGGCAGGCAGGTCATCGACGCCCCACCAAGCCTCGTAGGTACCATCGTCGTTAAAGGTGAACCAGTCCGCATAGGGAGAGACGGCTTTGCCCGCCTCCGGACCACCAGCGGCAATCTCCGCCTCGTGGGCCTGCCAGGCGCCAGGTTCGGGATAGGTCTCATAGCGGTTGAAGTAGCGGCTGTCCGCGCCCACATGGTTGAAGACGCCGTCAAGGACGATCGAGATGCCGAGCTCTCCCGCCTCGCGACAGAGCCTGGAGAATCCCTCCTCGTCGCCAAGCATCGCGTCGACGCGCATGAAGTCAGCCGTGTCATAGCGATGGCTGCTGCGGGCCTCGAAGATCGGGTTCAGATAGATGACGGTCACGCCCATGTCAGCGAGACGGCGCAGGTCTCCCCTGATGCCATCGAGCGTGCCGCCGTAGAAGTCCCACGCCACGACGCGGCCATCGGCGTCTTTCTCGTAGGACGGGTCCGTGTCCCAGTCCTCGACCACGCGACGCCTGGGACCGGGGATGCCATCCGCGGAGTCGTTCCCATGGAGGTGGCCTGCCGCCTGGGCTCGCTCACGCCAGTCGTTTCCGCGGCGATAGCGGTCCGGGAAGATTTGGTAGACGATGCCCGAGGTAAACCATTCCGGCTTGACCTCGCGCGGGCGATAGACCGTGAGTTGGAAGGAGGAGGGCTGCCACTCGCAGAGCATGCCCTCTCCGCCGGTGTGGCCATCGCGCGCGCCGTAGCGCAGCACCCGGCCGTCAGAGCGCTCGATCACGAAGGAGTACCACACGATCGCGGGGCTCTCACGCGTGAACTCGCACGAAAAGCGCAGGTGATCGCCCTCGGGCTCGCCCGTCATGGGGACGAAGGCCTCCCCCTCGCCGTCGACCCACGTGCGCAGGGCCACATGCGCGCCAGAGTCTCCGCCGATGGAGAGGCCAAGCGTGACGGTGCCGCCCGCGGGGGCGGCACCGAACGGAATCCTATAGCGGCTGTCACGACTGTCGTGATATGCCCACATGTCTCTATCCCATCCGTCCTGCGGTCACCGGGAGCTCCGCAGGCGACGGGCTCTACCGGTTCCGCTTCTTGTTGTAAGGAATCACCTCGGGATGGAGGTCATGGTAGGCATCCAGATACTGGTTGGCAGCGCGGCGCCAGCCAAAATCGGCCCCCATGGCATTGCGCATGAGGCCCTCCCAGGCATCCTTGTCAGTCCAGAATACCTCACAGGCGTTCAAAACCGTCGCAGCGAACTCGTCACCATTGAAGTTCGCGAACGAGAAACCGGTCCCCTCGCCCGTGAACTTGTTGTACGGCACGACGGAATCCTTGAGGCCGCCGGTCTCGCGAACCACCGGCAGGGTGCCGTAGCGCATCGAGATCATCTGCGACAGACCGCACGGCTCGAACTGGCTGGGCATCAGGAACAGGTCCGCACCCGCGTACATGCGATGAGACAGCTTCGAGTCGAAGTCGATGCGAGCGCACATCTGCCCCTTGTACTTCCAGTCGAAGTAGCGGAGGGAATCCTCGTACTGGCTCTCGCCGGTGCCGAGCACGGCGACCTGGACCGAGCGGTCGAGCAGCTGGCCCAGCGCGTACTGGACCAGGTCGCAGCCCTTCTGCTTGGTGAGGCGACTCACCATGACGGCGAGGGGACGGCTCGGGTCAACCTTGAGGCCAAGCTCCTCCTGCAGCGCCGCCTTGCAAGCGGCCTTGCCGGAGAGGTCGTCCACGGAGTAGTGGCTGGCAATGCCAGAGTCAATCCTGGGGTCGTACTCCTGCGTGTCGATACCGTTCAGGATGCCATGGAGCTTCCAGGCGCGATCGCGGAAGATGTCATCGAGGCCCTCGCCATAGAACGGGGTCTTGAGCTCCTCGGCGTAAGTCGGGCTCACCGTGGTGATGGTGTCCGCGTAGAGGAGCGCCCCCTTCATGAAGTTGATGGTCTTCGGGGCCGTGTACATCTGGCCGGCGGCAGCGGTATCCGCCAGGCCGCAGATGTCGCTCATGACCTCGTCGCCATACTGACCCTGGAACTTCACGTTATGGATAGAGAACACCGTCTTGACGTTGTCGTATCCGGGAAGGCCCTTGTAGAACTCGCGGAGGAACACGCACGAGAGCGCCGTCTGCCAGTCGTTGCAGTGGAGGATGTCGGTCCCGGCAAGCTCCGGCACGCGACCCAGGCACTCCGTAATGGCCTTCGAGAAGAACGCGAAGCGCTCGCCATCGTCGAAGTCGCCGTAGATGGTATCGCGACCGAAGTAGTCCTCGTTATCAATGAAGTAGTAGTCGATGCTGTGATAGTTGAGGTGATCGACGCCGCACCAGACGTTGCGCCAGCCCAGGTTCATCCAGAAATCGGCCACGTGGTTCATCTTATCGCGGTACTCCGCCGGGATACGGCGGTACTTGGGCAGGATCACGCTGACCTTGCTACCGCAGCGACGGAGCTCGTGGGGGAGCGAGCCGGCGACGTCGCCCAGGCCGCCCGTCTTCACGAACGGGGCGGCCTCGGAGGCGCAGAAGACCACGCGAAGCTTCCTGCGGGTTCGGCCACTCACTACCTCTCGCCGCCCTTCTCCTTCACGAGAACGGCCTCAGGCGTGCCGCGAAGCTCGGTGCCAGCCGTGATGACGTTTCCGCGGTCGATGATCGCGTGCTCGAGGCGAGCGCCGCGCTTGATGACGCAGTCATTCATGATGACGCAGTCGCGCACGGAAGCGCCGGGCTCGATGACGACATGGCGAGACAGAATCGAGTCCGCGACGGTGCCCTGGATGCGGCAACCTCCCGAGACAATGGAGTTGGTAACGCGGGAACCGCTCTCATACTTCGCAGGCGGGTTATCGTGAGCCTTCGTCATGATCGGGCGATCAGGCGGGAAGAGCTCGGCGGTGACGTTGGAGTCAAGCATCTCGTGGCTACGCTTGGCATACATGCGCGCGTCGAAAACCGAGCCCGTGTACATGTCGACCCTGTGCGCACGAACGTCAAGCTGCGGAAGATCCGGCTCGATGGCCTCGAACAGGTCGAGATAGTCGACGTTGGCATAGCGCTCGATGAGCTCGATGAGCTTCTCGCGCTTAACCACGAAGCAGTCAAGGAAGCCCTCATCGCCGTAACGGGTGCCATAGGTGAAGCCACGGACGTGCCCGTCCTCGGTGTAGACGCTCGAGACGTCCTCGGCCTCGCAGCTGTAGGTCTTCGTGAGTAGCGTGATGTCTGCGCCGCTCTCGTTGTGAGCACGGATGAGCTCGCGATAGTCGTAGTTATAGATGATGTTCGCCGCGGAGACGACCACGTTGCTGGCCTTGTCGCGATCGAGGAACACGCGGTTGGCGATGAGATCGCGCAACAGGAAGCGCGGGCCCTTGCGGCTCGTGCCGAACGCGGAGCCCGGCATAAGGAAGAGGCCGCCTTTCTTGCGATCGAGGCCCCAGTCCTTACCGGTGTAGAGGTGGTCAACAACCGAACGATAGTTATAGGGCATGATCACACCGACGGTCTCGATGCCGGAGTTGACCATGTTCGAGAGCGGGAAGTCGACGAGGCGGTAACGGCCGAGGAACGGCACGGACGCCGCCGGGCGCAGCTTCGTGAGGGCGCTCGGGTGCTTGACGGAATAGTTTGTGGTGATGAGTCCGACCGCGGTCTCCATGGCCTACTCCTCCCCCTTCCCCACGACGACCTCGTCGCCGATAACTGCCGTGTCCTTCGTCACATCAACGCTGCCGAGCTCGACGCCCGCCTCAACGACGGCCTTCTCGCCCAGAATCGCGCGAACCACGTGCGCGCCCTCCTTGACGACAGCGCCCGGGAACAGCACCGAGTCCTCGACGACCGCGCGCGGGCCAACCTCCGCGTCCGTGGAGATGATCGAGTGCCGGACGGTGCCCTCGATGCGGCAGCCGTTGGCGACAATCGCGTCGTCGATGACGGCATCCGGACCCACGTAGTGCGGCGGGCGCACCGGGGCGTTCGTCATGAACGGGAACTCCTTGCCATACAGGTCGAACGCCGGGTTCGGGCCGAGGAGCTCCATCGAGGTCTCGTGATAGCTCGAGATGGTGCCGACGTCGCGCCAGAAGCCGTGGAACTCGTAGCAGAAGATGCGAGCCTGCTCGGCGAGGAGCTTCGGGATGATGTTGTTGCCGAAGTCGTGCTCGGACTGCGGGTCCTGCGCGTCCTCACGGAGCGAGCGGAGCAGGACGTCCGTGCTGAAGACGTAGATGCCCATCGAGGCGAGGTTGGAGTCCGGCTTCTTGGGCTTCTCGGTGAACTTGGCGACCGAGTCGTCCTCGTTCTTGGTGATGATGCCGAAGCGCGAGGCCTCCGCCCAGTCGACCGGCATGACCGAGATCGTGAGGTCGGCGTTGTTGGCCTTGTGGCTCTCGATCATCTTGCTGTAGTCCATGCGATACAGGTGGTCGCCGGACAGAATCACGACGTACTCGGGGTCATAGCTCTCGATGTAGTCGAGGTTCTGGTAGATGGCGTCCGCCGTGCCGGCATACCAGTTGCCGCCCGTCTCGGTGGCGTAGGGCGGCAGAATCGAGACGCCGCCGTCACGCGCATCGAGGTTCCACGCAGCACCCGTGCCGATGTAGGAGTGCAGCAGATAGGGGCGATACTGCGTCAGCACGCCCACCGTGTCGATTCCCGAGTTCGCGCAGTTAGAGAGCGCGAAGTCGATAATGCGGTACTTGCCTCCGAACGAGACCGCGGGCTTGGCGATATTGCGCGTGAGCGCAAGAAGCCTGCTTCCCTGTCCACCGGCAAGCAGCATCGCGATGCTTTCCTTCTTGCCCATGTGTCCTTCCCCCTTCACGCCGTAATTGGTATGCCTGGCCCTTCGCCCGCGGAAGGTTGTGCGGGCGATTGGGGCCGTATATCCCTAGAGCCCCCAGATTTCTGAGGCGTACTCCCTGATGGTGCGGTCGCTCGAGAACTGACCGGAGTTCGCGATGTTGTGGAGGGCCCTACGCTGCCAGGAGCGCTGGTCGTCGTAGGTGGCGGTCAGCTCCCCCCAAGCCTGGACGTAGCTCGCGAAGTCCGCGATCACGAAGTCGTAGTCGTTGTTGCCCATGAGCTCGGAGCTGATCTGCTCGAAATTGCCCGAGAGGCGGGCGAACGTGCCGTCCGTCAGCTGACGCACGCAGCGGCCGATGCCGTTCGGGTCCGCGTTGAGGATGTCCTGCGCGAAGTAGTTACCGCTTGCGCGCAGGGCCTCGACCTCCTCGACCTTCATGCCGAAGATCTTCTCGTTCTCCATGCCCGCGAGCTCGGCGATTTCGACGTTGGCGCCATCGAGGGTGCCGAGCGTCAAGGCGCCGTTCATCATGAGCTTCATGTTCGAGGTGCCCGAGGCCTCCTTGCCGGCGGTGCTGATCTGCTCGGAGATGTCGGCCGCGGGGTAGATGAGCTGGGCGTTCGAGACCGCGAAGTTGGGGATGAAAGCGACCTTGATGTACTCGTTGACGCGATCATCGTTGTTGATGACGTCTGCGACCGAGTTGATAAGGCGGATAACCTCCTTGGCGAAGGTGTAGGCGCTCGCCGCCTTGCCGGAGATGATGAAGGTCGTCTTGTGCGGCTTGTAGCTCGGGTCATCGAGCATGTGGTTGTAGATGCTCATGACCTTGAAGATGTTGAGCAGCTGACGCTTGTAGGCGTGGAAGCGCTTGACCTGGACGTCGTAGATGGAATCCGGGTCAATCTCGACGCCGGTCTGCTCGAGGACATACTTGGCGAGACGAACCTTGTTCTCGCGCTTGCTCGCGCTCATGGCGTCGAGGAAGTCGACGTCGTCGTAGTAGGCGGCCAGCTTGGAGAGCTCGTCGGCGTCCGCAAGCCAGCCGTCACCGATCTTCGAGGTGATGAGGGCAGAGAGGCTCGGGTTGGCGTTGCCGAGGAAGCGACGCGGCGAGATGCCGTTGGTCTTGTTGTTGAACTTCTCGGGCATGAGCTCGTAGAAGTCATGCAGGGTCTCGCGCTTGAGAATCTCCGTGTGGAGCGCGGCCACGCCGTTGACGCTGTGGCTGCAGATCACCGAGAGGTTCGCCATGCGGACTTGACCGTCCCACAGGATGGCGGTGTTGCGCAGCTTCTCCTGCCAGTTGTCGATGTCGCGCGGGAAGCTCTCCATGTAGCGGCGGTTGATCTCGTCAACGTACATGTAGAGGCGCGGGAGCAGGCGCTGGAAGGTGTCGATCGGCCACTTCTCGAGGGCCTCGGGAAGCACGGTGTGGTTGGTGTAGGAGATGGAGCGAGTGGTGATGTCCCACGCGGTATCCCAGTCGAGGCCCTCCTCGTCGACGAGCAGGCGCATGAGCTCGGCGCCGCACATGGCGGGGTGGGTGTCGTTCGTGTGGATGGCGACGAAATCCGGGAAGCGCTCCCAGCCGGCGTCCGCATGGTCATACTTGTAGTTACGCAGGATCGAGGCGAGACCCGCGGCCACGAACAGGTACTCCTGCTTGAGACGCAGGATGCGGCCGTGCTCGCCGGCGTCATTGGGGTAAAGGATCTCGGAGATGGCCTCGGCGTCCGTGCGGAACTTCGCAGCCTTGGCATAGTCGCCGACGTTGAAGGCGTCAAGGTCGAAGTCCTCGTGCGCGGGCTCGGCGCTCCAAAGGCGGAGGCGGTTCACGGTCTTGCCGCCATAGCCGATGACCGGCACGTCATACGGGACGGCCTTGATGAGCTCGCCGTCCTCCTGCGTGAACCAGAACTTGCCGCTCTCGTCCTCGTGGCGGACGACCTCGCCGCCGAAGCGCACGAGCACGGCGCTCTCCGGGTGCTTCGTCTCCCACGGATAACCCTTGTCGAGCCAGTTGTCCGTCACCTCGACCTGGCGACCATCGACGATCTTCTGGCGGAAGAGGCCGTAGTGGTAGCGCATGCCGTTGCCAAAGCCCAGGATGCCCTCGGCGGCCATGGAATCGAGGAAGCACGCGGCGAGACGGCCGAGGCCACCGTTGCCAAGGCCCGGGTCGACCTCCTGGGCGATGAGCTCATCGAGGTCGATGCCCATGTTGGCAAGACCGTCCTTGACCAGGTCGCGAACGCCATAGTTGAGCAGGTAGTTATCGAGCAGGGGGCCAAGCAGGAACTCGAGGCAGAAGTAGTAGACCTTCTTCTTGTTACTCTTCTTGTTCTCGGAATCCGAGGTGGCGAACTCGATGTTCGCCTTCATCGCGATGAGCTGGGCCAGGGCCTGGTACTGCTCAAGCGTGGTGCAGTCCTTGAAGTCCTTGCCCACGAGGGACTCGAGCATGGAACGATACTCGGTGGCAAAAACCTCGGAATTCTCGAAGATACGGTCGGTCATGTACGTGCTCCCATCGATCTGACTCTTCTCTGGTGCTGTTACGCGTCTGTCAGCCCAGTTTGGCCTCGATAGACGCCTGTTAGCAGGCATTTATTTGATGGTAGCGCCCTTTGCGGACTTGGCAGGGGCGTCGGCCTTATTTGCTTTCGGAGACTTGCCCTTCCTCTTACCTGACGCCTTTGGGGCGGCTGCACGCTTCTTGGTCTTAGCGCTCTTCTGCGTGGCCGCGCGCTTGCCCTTGACGGGCAGCGGACCGTTGGCGCGACGAGCGCGCTTGGCGGCAGGCTTGACTTCGGTGGCCTCCTTGGGCTCCGGCACGAAGGTGCTCGGCCCGATGCGACGCAAAATCATGCCGCCCAGCGGGGGCACGTTCACGATCACGGAATCCGGGCGTCCGTCGCAGTCCTCCGGGCGGCTCTGGATGGTACCGCCGTTGAGCTGGCCCGATCCGCCGAATTCCTCGGCGTCCGAGTTGAAAAGCTCGACGTAATCGCCTTCACGCGGCACGGGGACGCGCCAGCTCGGACGGAAGTTGACGTCGAAGTTGATGACGACGACGAGCTCCTCGTCCTCGTCGCCACGGCGGACGAAGGAGATAATCGAGTGCTCGGCGTCGTCCGCCGAGAGCCACTCGAAGCCCTGCCACTCGTACGCCTCGCGCCAGAGCGCCGGCTGCTCGAGATAGAGCTTATTGAGAGCGGCGATGAAGTGCTGGTGCTTCGCGTGGGGCTCATACTCCTTCGCGAGGAACCACTGGATGGACTCGTAGTAGCGCCACTCGATGTACTGGCCGATCTCGTTGCCCATAAAGCTTAGTTTCGCGCCGGGATGAGTCATCTGATAGAACGCGAGCGTCCGCAGACCGGCGAACTGCCTCCACTGATCGCCCGGCTGACGCGTGATCAGCGAGCACTTGCCGTGGACGACCTCGTCATGCGAGAGCGGGCAGATGAAGTTCTCGTTGAAGGCATACATGAGGGAGAACGTCAGCTTGCCGTGGGCGCCGGGACGCCAGGGGAAGTCCGTCTGCATGTAGCTCAGGGTGTCGTTCATCCAGCCCATGTCCCACTTGTAGTGGAAGCCCAGGCCGCCGTCCTCGGGCGGGTAGGTCACGAGGGGCCACGCGGTGGACTCCTCCGCCATCATCATCGTACCGGGGAAGTAGTCGCCCACCGCGGTGTTGACCTGGCGAATGAAGGCGGAGGCATCGAGGTCCTCCTCCGTACCCTTCTCGTTCAGGCGCTTCTCCGCGGGATTGTCGATACCGAAGTTGAGGTAGAGCATGCTGGAGACGCCATCCATGCGGATGCCGTCCGCGTGGAAGCGCTCGAGCCAGAAAAGCGCGTTGGATACGAGGAAGCTGCGCACCTCGCCGCGAGCGAAGTCGAACTTGTGCGTGCCCCAGTTGGGGTGGATCTCGCGCTCATAGAGCATCCCGCCGTTGAACATCGCGAGGCCATGGGCGTCCGCGCAGAAGCCGCCGGGCACCCAGTCGAGGATCACGCCGATGCCCGCCTGATGGAAGGCGTCGACGAGGCGCATGAAGCCCTCCGGGGAACCGAAGCGCGAGGTAGGGGCATAGTAACCGGTGACCTGATAGCCCCACGAGCCATCGAAGGGATGCTCCATCACGGGGAGGAGCTCGACGTGGGAGTAGCCCATCTCCTTGACGTAGGGCACGAGCTCGGCAGCCATGTCGTCATAGGAGTAGTAGGCGCCGCGCTGGGCGGGGAACTCGTCCATGGGGCCAGGCCAGGTACCGTCCTCGCGGGGCTCGCCCTGGGGCTCGTCGCCATGGCGCTTCCAACTACCGAGATGCACCTCATAGATGTTGAGGGGCTCATGCATGTGGCCGTTCTGGGAGCGGTGGGCGAGCCATTCCTCGTCGCCCCAGGCATATGCGGGATCCGCCACCGTGACCGAGGCGGTGCCCGGCGCGAGCTCCGCGGCGAAGGCGTAGGGATCGGCCTTATAGAGCAGCTCACCAGACATCGTCTCGAGGACGAACTTGTATAGCTCACCCTCGCTAACACCAGGCACGAAACCGCACCATACGCCGCCCGTAGGCAAGGGCGAAAGCGGATTTGCCGAGGTATCCCAGCCATTGAAGTCACCCACGACGTGGACCGATCGCACGCCGGGGGCCCAAACGGCAAAGCGGTAGCCAGAGGCACCATTCTCGCAAGTAGGGTGAGCGCCCATCTTGTCATAACTGCGATACCAGGTACCAGCAGCCATCAAGTACAGGTCGTCAGACGTTATGTCGAGGCTTGCGCCAGCCACCGGATCAACGGCGGCTTTGGTTGCCTTCATTCGAATCCCCCTTCTTCAACCCTCTCCCACACGCCAGCGAAGCCAGGCGATATCGCAAGTGCAGCCCCGGCGTAAAACCGGTTGATTCGCGAACGTATGACCCCGGGCTCGATGGGACACCTCCACTTTATGCCCGCCCGCATCCCCAGGAGCGCCAGCGAATGAAAAGCTTCGGTAAGCGGGCGTGGTTCAATGATGGGCGGTTCACATTTCGTGCACATTTTTAAGGTGTAGCACAAAGCAGGCCTGCGAGCTGCCGTTATATGAAATTGGTTTTGCTTTGTTTTAGACCTAAACATTTAGCTCCCGCTTTCGGAAGTGAGGTGCGGATCCTCTCGAGAAAGGCCGCGACACGAAAAAGTCGCCAAGTAGGGGGCTAAATCGCCCGAGCTCGAGTAGACCCACTCAAGAGCTCTCAGCGACCTCGGCTTTTGCGGGACAAAAAAGGCGTCTACTCGGCAGGAAGCCGATTAGCCCCCTACTTGGCGCACAAAAAAGAGGAGCGCCCCAATTGGGGCGCTCCTCCGCGCGATCGAGCTATGCGAATCCTGAATTTTCGCGCGTTTCTTTGTTGATTGCGAGCGGATATGCCGGCCACGCCGCGATTTCACTCGTGCGTCCCGCGAGATCGCTCGCGGGAACTCGCGCGCCTTCGTGGCTTCGCTCGAGGCCGCACGCACGTTTACACGGCTTTGGCCACGCGCTTAGTAGTTGGTCGCCTGCTCCTCGAAGTAAGCCTGTGGATGCTTGCAAACAGGGCAGACCTTGGGCGCGGCGTCGCCCTCATACAGATAACCGCAGTTGGAGCACTTCCAGACCTTAACGCCCTCGCGCTTGAACACCTCGCCGTTCTCGACACGTTCGGCGAGCTTGCGATAGCGCTCCTCGTGCGTGCGCTCGATACCGGCGACGCTCTCGAAGCGAGCGGCAATCTCGTCGAAGCCCTCCTCGCGAGCAACCTTCGCAAACTCGGGATACATGCTCGTCCACTCGCTGTTCTCGCCTTCGGCGGCATCCTTCAAGTTAGTGAGCGTGTCGGGCACATCGCCATCGTGCAGGTACTTGAACCACAGCTTGGCGTGCTCAGCCTCATTGCCAGCCGTCTCGGAGAAGATCTGCCCGATCTGGACGTAGCCCTCCTTCTTGGCGGCCTTGGCATAGTAGCCGTACTTCATCGATGCCTGAGACTCGCCAGCAAAAGCGGCCTCGAGGTTCTTCTTGGTCTTCGAATCGGCAAAGTTGGTAGCCATGGCGACTTCCTCTCTCTCTTGTGCGCCGCAATCCCAGGCGACGCCCCAATCGTACCACAGCTCTTCTACCCCAGGCGCGGGAGCAATACGCACGGCCGAACAATCAACACGTCACGCGCATCGCGCGAAAGCGCCAGCTGGCCGCGCACGCAGGCGGCAATCGCTCGCATACGAAAAGCGCAAACGCCCGCACACCGCCAGGGCAAGGCGGCGCAGAGACGCGCCACCAGCAATAAGGTCCCTGCTTGCGACGGCAAGATCGCAGCTAGACGACCCAACACCCCGAAGCCACCTCATGGCAGAAGCCCTCGGCGGCAAGCTCCTCGAGAATGCCCGAGGCGGCAGCCTCAGTAACGGCGGCACGCCCCGCCTTGGCCTCGAATTCCGTGAGCTCGAGAGTGGCGTCGGCGACAGAGACCCCCTCAATGCCCGCAGCAAGCAACAGCCTCACGAGGACGGCGCGCTTCTGACGATGTGACCCCTCAAAACGCGACTGCCTCACGTTCTCGCGAGAGCGACGGGATGGGTTGGGCAAGGTTCGCTTGAGGTGCGCGCCATAGTCAAGCAATGCGTAATACCAGGTACGCGGCGAGCACAGCACATCAGCACCGGCGATTGGCAGCGAGCCGTCGGGGCACGCCTCGGCCACGAGCGGCCGAAGGGCGGAATCCGGCACGCCCTCGGCACCGGGAAAGAGCTCGTGGAGAAAGACCGCGCGCACGTTTGTCTCGAGGTAGACGCCGGACAAGTCGAACGCGAAGGCGCGAATGCCGGCAGCCGTCGCGGGACCAATCCCCGGAAGCGCCCTGAGGTCGGCCTCGTCGTAGGGCATAACGCCCGCGTGGCGTTCGCAAATCTCCCGCGCGGCGCGCCAGAGCGCGAGGGCGCGACGGTTATAGCCCAAGCCCTGCCACTCGGCGAGCACGTCTGCCGAGGTAGCGGCGGCAAGCGCGTCGACCGAGGGGAATCGGTCGAGCCAGGACTGCCATCTCCCGTCAACGCGAGAGACCTGCGTCTGTTGGAGCATCGCCTCGGAGACCCAAATCGCATAGGGATCACGCGTGCGGCGCCAGGGGAGATCGCGATACAGCTCGCGGCCCGCAAGATAGACGCGGTCGCGGAAGGCTTCGATACCCTCGCTCATCGATGCGCCACGCCGGACTCGCCGGGACGGGTGAAGCGGGCGTCCACGACGGGACGCGCGCGGCCAGAAACCGCCTCGGCAAGCGTCACCGAGGAGAGATAGCTATCGAGCAGCTCCTGAGCACCCCTCCAAATGGGATTGTATCCACAGGCGATGGCACGCGGGCACTCTCCCCCATCCGGACCAGCCGCAGCACAGCCGGAAATCGCAAGCGGGCCCTGCACGGCCTCGACGACATCGAGCAGGGTGACGGTCGACGGGTCAGCTACGAGACGCATGCCACCGCGAGAACCGCGAATACTCTCTATGACGCCGGCCTGAACGAGGTCGCGCTGAATCGAGCGCGCGAAGGAGTAAGGCACGTTGTTCTGGTCTGCCGCGGAACGAACGGAAACGACCCCGGAAGGCTCGCGGACGAGCTCTGCGAGCATGCGCAGAGCGTAGTCCGTCTTTCTCGAGATATCCAAGGCTACCTCCAGTTCAAACTCTGCCAACCGCGCTTCTTCGCAATGCGCGAGAGCGTGGTCCCCGGACAGACCGCGTAAGGCGTGTCCGCCAGCTCAAGCAGAGGCTCGTCGGTGAAGTGATCGCCATAGGCGTAGGCAATCGACCATTCGTGGCCGAAGCGCTCCTCTGCCCAAGCGACGACAGCCCGGACCTTCCCCGCACCCGCGACGACCTCGCCCTCAACCTTGCCGGTATAAGCGCCATCGGCGTCGCGCTCCATGCGCGTGGCGGCAACGCCGTCAATACCCAGGCGTTCTGCCGCAAGGCGGGCAATCTCGAAGAACGTCGCGGAAACGAGCACGGTAGCGCAGCCCTCATCGGCACGGCGACGAATCTCCGCCTTGGCGGCGGCCCGCTCGCGCGGCTCGAGAACCTCATGCGAGAAATCCCGCATGACCCGCGTGGCGTAATCGTAGCCATGGGCCCCGAGATCGCGGAAGATCAGCTCGCGAGCCTCATCCTGGCGGAATGGCAGGTGAAGCTTATAGCGAACTCCCCACCAGAACAGGCGCAACGCGGTGCGTTTCGTCACAAGCCCGTTCGAAAGCAGATAGCGCGAAAAGAGAGAGCCCGACTGACCGCTCAGAATCGTCCCGTCATAGTCGAAGACGGCGAGGCGAGCTGGGCCCATTGTTTGCGTCGGCGCAGTCACCATTAATCACCCCCGTGAAATGTGAGTGCGACCTAGCAATTTTAGCAAATGCGACCAGTCGCATGGCGTTTTGTGGGCCCTTGGTAATGGCACCGCAACTGAGGGAGTGGTCTCGTTCTCAAGGGGCGGCAGATTTAGCAGGCAGCTCGGCTCCAGCGACGGAGGCGGAATGACACAGGGTCGTCCAGGCAAAGAGATGCGCGGCCCGAGCGACTCGCCACGCGAGGAGGACCGCTCGCCCAAAACAAAAAGGGCCCTGGCGTGAACCAGGACCCTTCGAACATCCAATGGCGGGATATGCGGGGCTCGAACCCGCGACCTCCGACGTGACAGGCCGGCGCTCTAACCAGCTGAGCTAATACCCCGTGTCAGGTGCGAGAGCTATAGTACAGGAAACTCTCTAGCCCTGTCTAGTAACTTTTTCAAATTTCTTTGCCGGTTTTTGACAAAGACGCAACATACTCCAGCGCGAGCCATCTACCGGGGATATCGCTCGCTTCTTCTAGCTAAGAGGCACGGATTGCGAGACGCCATCGCCGGAAAGCGCAAGCGACCCGCCCTGAACCACGGCGCTTGCCACCGTGCCCGAACCAACGACGGGCTGGCCGTCGCCGCCAAGCAGCTGGGAAGCAGTTGAGCCATCGGCGGGAAGATAACAGATGATGTCCCACGTGCCGTCGGGCAGGTTCTCCGGAATATAAAGCGTGCCCTGATATAGGCAGACGGAGGCGGGGGTGCCCGAAAGCGCCGCTACCACCGCGGTCTCCCCACCTGCCGAGCTGCGGACAAGCTCCCAGCCCTGATCGCCCTGGCTCGTGGAATAGGTGTAAGCCCCAAGCTGGATACCCTCCTGCGCAGAAACGACCGTCTCGGCGGGAGCGGTCGTGGCGGCACCAGAAGCCTGTTTGGAGGAGCCGCCCAGGAGCGACGTGACAAGCATGACGAGAAGGACGGCTACCACGAGCGCGGCAACGCCAATGCCGACAAGAACCGGAAGCGGGGCCTTTGCCGAACGCTGGCGCGTGCCCCGACCGCGACGCGCTTCCTTGGGAAGAGACCTGCGAGCGGCAGCGGCAGCACGACCTGCGGTCTCGCGCGTAGAGATAACGGCACCCTGACCGCGACGGATCGTATTAAAGGAGCCCGTTGCCGCAGGGTCGACGTCAATGGGACGTGGCGCGTCGTCACCCGAGTAGGAGCCGGCCCCGTCGTCAGACGCGGTGACGGGAACCTGACCGGCGGCAACGCCAAGGTCCGTAGTGCCCCCGAGGTGGGCGAACTGGTGGGAAGAAGCAGTCGCGCGAGTTGCGTCCGCAAAGCGGGAGCCCCTGGCGCGAGCCGGCGCAGAGCCCTGACGATGGGCCGCGGCGGGCACGGACGCAGCCTGAGTGCGTGCAGACGCGGAATGCCCCGACACCGGAGGAACCCGATCCGCCGGTCGCGGCGTGGCGGCATGCGCGCCCATGTGGTGTCCGGAGACGGGGCACTGGCCAGACGCGGATGCGGCCCGCTGGGGCTGACCCTGATCCGGCTGTTTGAAGCGCTTTGCTGACATCGCCATTCCCCCTTTGTCGCGCGCGGCAGGCGGACGAAATGCCCGCCTCCGCTGACGACGAGATTCTACAGCTCTCTGCGGGCCTCAATCGCACGCCCTAGCGTGACCTCGTCCGCATACTCAAGGTCTCCACCAACCGGAAGACCACTCGCGAGGCGCGTCACGTGCACGCCGAGAGGCTTGATCGTACGCGACAGGTACGTAGCCGTGGTCTCGCCCTCGACGTCCGGATTCGTCGCGAGGATGACCTCGGTGACGGTGCCGTCTGCCAGGCGCGAGAGAAGCTCGCGCACGTGAAGCTGCTCCGGCCCGATCTTATCCATGGGCGAAATCACGCCACCGAGGACGTGATACAGGCCGTGGAACGCGCCCGTCCGCTCGATGGCGGAGACGTCACGGGGCTCCGAGACTACGCAGATCGAGGTCTGGTCGCGGCCCGGGTCCTCGCAGACGTCGCAGCGCTCGCGCGTCGCGTAGCTGAAGCAGACCGGACAGAAGTGAACCTGCTGCTTGACGTCGAGGATCGCCTGCGCAAGCCTACGAGCATCCTCGGCATCAGCGCCGAGGATGTGATAGGCGATGCGCTGGGCGCTCTTAGGCCCAATGCCCGGCAGGCGGCCAAGCTCGTCGAGCAGGCGACGCAAGGCGCGGCCATCATTGCGCGAGGCACCGAAGGGCTCTCCCTGGGCGCCGATTTGGTCGTAGGGCATAGGTTAGAAGAGCCCCGGAATGTTCATGCCGCCGAGACCGGTGGCGGCACTCATCTGAGAGCCGGCAGCCTCCTGGGCGCTGGAAAGGGCTTCGTTAACGGCAGCGAGGACCATATCCTGGAGAAGCTCGACGTCCTCGGGATCGCAGGCGTCGGGGCTAATCTCGATGGACTTGATCTGCATCTCGCCAGTAGCGACGACCTTGACCATGCCGCCACCGGTGGAGGAGGAGACCTCGAGGTCCTTGAGCTTCTCCTGCGCGGCAGCAAGCTGCTCCTGCATCTTGCGTGCCTGCTTCATCATCTGCTGCATATTCATCTGGGCCATGGGGGCTCCTTCGTCTATCGCCGAGAAAACGGCATTGGCAACTCTTCTACTTTACCCGCTGAGGGCCTTGCATGCCATCCGGCCTAGGCGTCGCCCTCAACATGGTCGATCTTGATTCCGGCTCCGAAGATGTCCATCATCGCGGAGCGAAGCTCTGCCTCGGAGGTGATGGGGTCAGACGATCCCGCCGCAGCGGAAGCCGCGGGAGGAACGGAAAGCGAGGGTGCCGCAGGCGCGGGAGCCGGCGCGGTCGCGGACGCGGGGGCAGCGGGCGCCTCGGGCTCGCTCGGGTCGGCGCCAAAGCCCACGGGCACGGAATCCTCGTCGCCAGGAACGAAGGCATCCTCGTCGTCATAGGGAACGTAGTCGTCATAGGGCGGCTCGTCTTCCTCGGTTGCGGGCGCCGGTTCGGGCGCGGCGGCCGGCGTGGGTGTCGGCGCGGGCGCGGATACCGGCGCGGGCGCCTGGACGGGAGCAGCGGACGCGGGCATGGGCGCCGGCGCGGAACCCGATACGGGGGCCGGCGTGGGTGCCGACGCAGGCGCGGTAACCGGCGCGGGAGAGACCGGCGCAGGCGAAGCAACGGCGGCAGGAGCCGGAGCGGGCTTGGGCGCGGCAACGGCGGCCGGGGCAGGTTTGGGCTCAGGCGCGGCAGGTGCCTCGGAGCCGACGAGCGCAATCTGGCGAGGGCCGAAGGCGGCCGTCACGGCGGCATCGAGAATCGCCTTCACATCTGCACGGCCGAGCATCAGGCGGACGAAAGAACCACCCGCGGGCAGTCCAAGCGTCAAGGTCGAGCCGTCATCAGACAGCGCGGTCACGTTAAGCAGCAACCCGCCACACGAGGGGTTGCTCTTGACGATGCCATCAACGACGCCCTTCCACGTGCGCTGGAGATTGCCAGCAGCGACCGACGAAGTGGGCGCGGGAGCCGGGGTCGCCGCGGGAGCGGGCGCGGGAGCAGCGGGCTTGACCGGCGTCGGAGCAGCCGTGGGTGCCGGAGCAGGCGCGGACCTGTCTCTTATACACATCTGACGCTGCCGACGATC
>NZ_JBQKHS010000009.1:0-45730 GCF_052118165.1 Parolsenella sp. LCP21S3_E11
CCACGCACGCCGCCGGTCGCCCGCACGCGCCACGCACGCCGCCGGCCGCCCGCACGCGCCACGCGCCAACCTCCGCGCGCAACAAAAAAGCGCCGCCACCCGCAAGGGGTAGCGGCGCCACGAAGCGTCACGCAAGCAAGCGCTAGAACAGACCGAGGAACCCGTGCACGAACAGCGCGGCCACGGCAGCGCCCACGAACGGCGCAATGCCGGGCACGAGCAGGCCGTACTTCCAGTTATTGTCAGCCTTGTTCTTGATAGGAAGCAGCTGGTAGGCCATGCGCGGGCCGAGATCGCGAGCCTGGTTCATGGCAAAACCGGTGATGCCGCCCATGCCCATACCGACGGCCCACACGATGAGGCCCACGCAGATAGCGAGCATCAGAACGTTCTCGCCAGCGCGGCTCGCGGCGGCCAGAATTGCGGAGATGAACACGAAGGTGCAGATGGCCTCGCAGAAGAAATCACGAGCGAAGTCCGTGCCTTCCTTCGTGGGGTTCGTCGAGAAGATGTTGCGCTGGGCAACCGGGTCAATGACGCCCTCGGAGGCCTTGAACTCGTCGGCGTACATGAGCCAGGCGATGCAAGCGCCCGCGAAGCCACCGAGCATGTCGGCCACCATGTAGGGGATGCAGCTCGCCCAGGGGACGAGACCCACGATGCACTGCGCAAGTACCATGGCCGGATTCATGCACACGGCGCCGCCAAAGACGAACAGGCACACGGAGATGCCGAACGACCACGTCGTGATGGCGAACATGTGGCCGGAACCCTGGTACTTCGTGCCCTTGAGCACGGTGTCGCAGTGGACGCCCACGCCAAAGACGATCATGAGTGCCGTGCTGCCAAACTCGCACAGCATATGGAAAAGCAGATCGTTGCTGATCACGTGCAAAACTCCTTCGAACGTACTTCCTTCTGTTCCCTATCGACAGGCCGCGCCCCCGCGGCCGCATAGGCTAATGCCGGGCAACAACCGCGCCCCCGCGGCCGAATAGGCTAGTGCTGGGCAACGACCACGCCGAGGCCGTCCGGGATGACGGCGACCTTGGCGTCGGCGCCCTTCATCTGGAAGGCGAGCTCGAGGGCCTCCTCGACGGTGTTGACCGGCGTCATGTGCATGTCGCGCAGCATCTGGTGGTCGCAGAGGTCCGTGACCATGATCACGGGGTGATGCGCCAGGATGCGGGCAAAGATCTGGCTCGTCCACTGGTCGGGCAGGGTCTCGTCCTTGGGACGCTCGATGCAGGCACGCTCGAACTCGGCCGGGTCGTTCTCGGCGATGTTCTTGTAGAAGCCCTCGCCGCCGTGACCGTCGGCGCAGCCGGCGACGTCGATGATCACGCCGCCCTCGGGCAGGGTCGCCTCCGCGGCGCACATGCCCTTGACCGCCTGGTAGATGTTCTGATCGAGCGGGTAGCCGCCGTTGGTGGTGACGGCGATGTCGCACGCCACGGGCTCCACGCCGGCGAGCTTCCTCACAAAGTCGCAGCCGGCCTCGTGGGCCTCGTGGATGTCGCCGGCAAACGAGCCGATGACCTCGTGCTTGCCGTTCAAGACCACGTTGAGCACAAAGGCGAGGTGCGCCATCTCGGCCGCGGCGAACATGTCCTCGCTCACGTGGTTGTGGCAGAGGTTGCCGGCACGGGAGTGAGAGTCGTTTACGAACTGACCGTTGTGGTTGTACATGATCGTCTTATAGCTGGCCACGCCCGGCAGCACAGACTTGCGGCTGCCCGAGAAGCCCGCGAAGAAATGCGGCTCGATGAAGCCCTCCGCAAGCAGCAGGTCGGCATCGGCCGCGACCTTGTTGATGATGCACTCGCCGCCGGAGGGCAGCGTGCCGATCTTCTCCATCATGCTGTCGTCGGTAGCGACGTGCATGACAATCTCCTCGTTAGCGACGATGTCCTCGCCGTACTTGTTGACGAGCTCCTCGTGCGTGGAGGGACGGTGCATGCCCGTGGCCACGAGGATGCGCACGCGTGCCTCAGGCGCCGCGGCGTGGATGCGGCGAAGCAGGATGGGCATCGTCACGCGCGAGGGCACGGGACGCGTGTGGTCGGAGCTGATGATGACTATGTCACGCTTGCCCGCGCAAAGCTCCTCGAGCTTGGGAGAGCCATAGGGGTTGTCGAGGGAGTCCTCGACGAGCTGCTCCTGGCTCTCGGACGGCTTGAAATCATTCTGGTGACCCTGCATGAGGCCGGCGAAGTTCTTGTCCTCGAGACGAATGGTCATCGTCTTGTGGTCATACGGCAGTTCGGTCTCGAACATAGTTCGAATCGCTTCCCTTTTTCCTTGCAGACGCGCCTTATGTAAGGCGTGCCCTGTGGTGTAGATACCGCGTTGCAACGGGGTGCCGCTTGGGCGCTGCCTAGGGTACACCGCGCAAGAACTACCGTCCACGACAAATTTGCTACCGTTTGCCAAGTTCAGAAAAAAGAAAACCGCTGCCCGAGAAGCCCGAGCAGCGGTCTCATCTCACGTCAGAAACCTGACACGAGAATGATTCTGTAAGGTTGTCCCTACGCGTTCAGCGCGGCGTTCACGGCGACGGCGCAGGCGACGGTGGCACCGACCATGGGGTTGTTGCCCATGCCGATGAGACCCATCATGTCGACGTGCGCAGGCACGGAGGAGGAGCCGGCGAACTGGGCGTCAGAGTGCATGCGGCCCATGGTGTCGGTCATGCCGTAGGAGGCGGGGCCGGCGCCCATGTTGTCCGGGTGCAGGGTACGACCAGTGCCGCCACCAGAAGCGACGGAGAAGTACTTCTTGCCAGCCTCGAGGCGCTCCTTCTTGTAGGTGCCAGCAACGGGGTGCTGGAAGCGCGTCGGGTTGGTGGAGTTACCGGTGATCGAGATGTCGACGTTCTCGTGCCACATGATGGCAACGCCCTCGCGGACGTCATCGGCGCCGTAGCAGTTGACGGCGGCACGCGGGCCATCGGAGTACGGGATGGTCTCGACAACCTTGAGCTCGCCCGTGTAGTAGTCGAACTGCGTCTTCACGTAGGTGAAGCCGTTGATGCGGGCGATGATCTGGGCGGCGTCCTTGCCAAGGCCGTTCAGGATGACGCGGAGCGGCTTCTGACGGGCCTTGTTGGCATTGAGGGCCAGGCCGATGGCGCCCTCAGCGGCGGCGAAGGACTCGTGGCCGGCGAGGAACGCGAAGCACTCGGTGTCGTCGGAGAGCAGCATGGCGCCGAGGTTGCCGTGGCCGAGACCGACCTTGCGGTCCTCAGCGACGGAGCCGGGGACGGTGAAGGCCTGGATGCCCTCGCCGATCACGGAAGCGGCCTCGGAAGCGGACTTGACGCCACGCTTGACAGCCAGGGCGCAGCCCAGGGTGTAGGCCCACTCGGCGTTCTGGAAGGCGATGGACTGCGTGTTGTGGACGATCTCACGCGGGTTGAAGCCCTTGTCAGTGCAGATCTGCAGGGCCTCCTCGAGGGAGGCGATGCCGTTGTCGGCGAGGCACTTGTTGATCTTCTCAACGCGGCGCTCGTAACCTTCGAACGTAACAGCCATGGTTATATCCCTCCCTTTCTACTCGTGAACCGGGAACGTGCTGGCGACGGAGTGGGTCTCCTCGTCAGTGCGCGGATCGATGTACTTGGCGGCGTTGTCCCACTGGCCGTAGTGGCCCATGGCGCCCTGGATGGCGTCCTTAGCGGACTTGCCGGCCTTGAGGGCGTCAGTGAACTTGCCGAGGTTCAGGAACTCGAACGCGATGATCTCGTTCTTGTCGTTGAGCGCCATGCGGGTGACGTAGCCCTGGGCGAGCTCGAGGTAACGAGCGCCCTTGGCCTTGGTGCCGAACATGGTGCCGACCTGGGAGCGAAGGCCCTTGCCGAGGTCGTCGAGGGAGGCGCCGACGGGCAGGCCGCCCTCGGAGAACGCGGTCTGGCTGCGACCGTAGACGATCTGCAGGAAGATCTCGCGCATGGCGACGTTGATGGCATCGCAGACGAGGTCGGTGTTGAGGGCCTCAAGGATGGTCTTGCCGGGAAGGATCTCGGAAGCCATGGCGGCGGAGTGGGTCATGCCGGAGCAGCCGATGGTCTCGACCAGGGCCTCCTCGATGATGCCCTCCTTGACGTTCAGCGTGAGCTTGCAGGCGCCCTGCTGGGGAGCGCACCAACCCACACCGTGCGTGAGGCCAGAGATGTCAGAGATCTCCTTGGCCTGAACCCACTTGCCCTCCTCGGGGATGGGCGCGGGGCCGTGGTAAGCACCCTTGGCGACGGGGCACATGTTCTCCACTTCCTGTGAATACTGCATGCCTCTCCTTTCTTTGCGCGAGCCGGCACGCCAAGACGGCGAATCCGGCGCATACGGACCACGACACTCCCCGGTGTCGCGGCGTCCATCGTGTTGCGCGCCCGCAAGCGAACGCGACTTCCACAGACGTTGCAATCATAGCGCAGACAAGCCCGCGCGCGAACGTCGCGAGTTGCCCATTTGTAACGTTTCCGCATGTAGAACGCGAGTTGTACAGAGTTGGGCGGTCAACTTTGCATCCTGCGAGCTAACCTGAATAGCCCTGGGCGGCCTATAGATAAAACCCGAGCGAATCCCGCCCGAACGTCTCCATCCATCGCTCACAGATCAAGCCGTGGTTGAACTTGATGACCTTGGCGAGATTACGTAAATCCTTCTCGGGGATGCTGCTGTTGTTGTTGGCAAGGATGCATCCGCCGGAAGACGTGAGCCAGAACTTTGTTGAATTCTTCTCTGGATGCCTCACCGCAACGTGCACGTGGACGGGCTCTCCATTCTCTGAGACCCAAAAGAACAGCACATATCTACCGACCACGAGAACCTTAGGCATTAGGCAGTCAGCCTCTCGCTTGGGTCTGCCTGAGCGAATTCGAAGATAAGCGGCGCGTTGTTTTTTACAAGGGCGTCAAGCTTCTTCATCTCGTCATCCGTGAAGCCCTCAACATCGCTCCAGGTAAAAGCAGGGAGCATGCAGCGCGCAGAATTGAAGCCCATGTCGACCGGACGCTCAATACGAACCTCAACGGTACCGTCCTCGTGCATATCCGAATAGGCAACCTGAGTTTCATCAGGAAGCTGGATGTAATCCCAAAACATGATGCCCTCCTCTCGCTCGTCGCCCACTCACTCAATTCTACCCCGCAAGCGCAGTGATCACGGCATCGGCGACGCGGAGGCCGTCGGTCGCGGCGCTCATGATGCCGCCCGCATAGCCCGCGCCCTCGCCCGCCGGAAAGAGCCCGGCGTGGCTCACGCTCTGGAAGCCGTCGCCGCGCGTGACGCGCACCGGCGAGCTCGAGCGGCTCTCGACGCCCGTGAGCACGGCCTCGGCATCATCGAAACCGTGGAGGTGGCGTGCCATGGCGGGAATGGCCTCGCGCAGGGTCTCGGCGATATAGGGCGGAAGGCACCCGTCCACCTCGCCCCAGGCAACGCCGCGCGGGTAGGTGGGTCTGACGCGACCCGCCGCGCTCGAGGCCTCGCGACGCAGGAAGTCTCCCACGAGCTGCGCCGGAGCGACGTAGCCGCCGCCGCCCATCTCAAACGCCGCGCGCTCGCACTGGCGTTGGAGCTCGATACCGGCGAGCGGGTCGTCGCCGGGCAGGTCGCTCGGCAAGACGTTGGCGAGCAGCCCCGAGTTCGCGTTGGTGCCGGCGCGGGCCGCGAGGCTCATGCCGTTCGTGACGACACCGCCCTCCTCGCTCGCAGCGGCGACCACGTAGCCGCCGGGACACATGCAGAAGCTGTAGGCACTGCGGCCGCTCGGGAGATGTGCCACGAGCTTGTAGGGCGCGGCCCCAAGCGCAGGGTGTCCGGCGGAGGGACCGTACTGCGCGCGGTCGATGTCAGCCTGGAGGTGCTCGATGCGCACGCCCATGGCGAAGGTCTTGCGGTCGAGCGCCACACCCAGGTCACGCAGGAGCTCGAAGACGTCGCGGGCGGAATGGCCGCAGGCGAGGACGAGGGCGTCCGTGCAAAGGCGCTCCTCCACGAGAAGGCCGGACGGTTCTCGGCGCTCGAGGGAGACGGCCTCGACGCGCGGTGAGGTGGTGCCGCCCGCCATGTCAATGCCCACGAGCCTCGTGCGGAAGCGGATCTCGCCGCCAAGCTCGCGAATGCGCGCGCAGATATGATCGACGACGCCTGGCAGGACATCCGAGCCGATGTGCGGCTTCGCGTCCCAGGCGATCTCAGGCGCAGCACCCGCCTCAACGAAAGTATCGAGGACGAGGCGGTGCAGAGCGCTCTTCGTGCCGGTGGTGAGCTTGCCGTCGGAGAAGGTTCCGGCGCCACCCGCGCCGAACTGGATGTTGCTCTCGCAGTCGAGCTCGCCCGTCTCGTTGAAGCGGCGGACGGCCTCGCCGCGGCGGCTGGCGTCGTCGCCACGCTCGACCAGGATGGGGTCAAGCCCGGCGGACGCGAGCGCAAACGCGCAGAAGAGGCCCGCGCAGCCCGCGCCGACCACGACGGGCCGGTGGGCTGGGGACTTCGCGACGCGTGGCGGGAGCAGCGGCGCGCTGTCCTCGACCTGCTGGATACCGCGATCGTTCTTGCGACGTGCGAGCTTGCCGAGGAGGGTCCTCTCCGCATTCGCCCCGCCGCGCAGCGTCACCCGCGCCGTCACCGTGAGGTGTACGTTGTCGCGCTTGCGGGCGTCGACGGAGCGACGGCGCAGCTCGACGCCCGTGACGTCGTCCGGCGCGACGTGTAGGCGGCGGAGGACGGCGACGCGGACGGCGCGGCGCTCGGACTCGGGCGTGCCGTCGAGCCTGGCGAGGGCGATCTTGAGGTTTGAAATCTCTAGCATGCGGAGCTTCCCTTGGCTTTTGAGCTGGACGAACGTGAAGCGCGGTAGCCAGCGGGCACGACGGCATCGATGCCCTTCTCGGCCTCCCCCACAGACGGGCGCGCGGCAATGCCCGTCTCGGCAGCAGCGGTACCGGCGCGAAGACCGCTCGACCACGCCCAGGCGAGGTTGAAGCCGCCACAGTCGGCGTCCACGTCGATGGCCTCTCCGCAGGCGAAGAGCCCAGACGCACCCGCGATGGCGAGGGTGTCCGCGGAGAGCGCGGAGACGTCAATGCCACCGCGGGTCACCTGTGCATGCGCCTCATCCGCAAGGCCGGTCACACGGAAGAGCAGGCCCTTCACGAGCGGCGCCACGCGCCAGGCGAGGCCATCCGCACCAGGGCCGCCGGCAAGGGCGATGAGCTCGGCCGCGATCACCGGATCGAGGATGCCGTCGAGGGCAGTCGCCTCGCCGGGATGACTCGCGACAAGCTCGTCGACCTCCCAGGCGTCCACGTCCGGGGCAAGGTCGAGCTCGACCATGTCACCGGGATGCGCCCTTCTCGACAGGTCAAACGAGACGATGCCGGAGAGCCCGTACGGACGGAAGAGCACCTCCCCCGCCTCGCGAAACACCACGCGGCCCCCTCGCGTGAGGGACGCCACGCAACGGGCGCGACGCCCGTCGAGCGCATCGAGCAACGAGGGCGCCGGCCCCACCGCGGCAAGCGCGCAAAGCACGGGAGACTCGTCCGCGACGGGAACACCCAGCCCGCGCACGAGCGCGGACCCACCGCCAGAGGCGACCACGACGGCGCCGGCGTCAAACGAGGAGGAGCGGCCATCCCAGGCCTGATCGAAGCGAACGCGCCAAGACGCGCCGTGACGCCTGAGCGAGGTGACCTCGCGGGCAGGCGCGAACGTGACGCCAGCACGCGCCGCGCGGGCGAGCAGGACATTGCGCACGCTCGCCGCCTGACGGCTGCGCGGGTAGAGTCTGCCCTCCTCCTCCGCCCAGACGAGGCCGCACCCAACGAAGAAGCCGAGGATGTCCTCGAGCGCGGCAGCAGGATTGCCCATGACGGCGGAAACGAACTCTGGGTTGCGGTAGCGAGCCGGATCGAGCTCGGCGTTCGCGAAGTTGCAGCGGCCGTTGCCCGTGGCGAGGATCGTCCTGCCGCAGGCAAGGTCGCGCTCGAGCACGACGACGGAGGCACCTGCCTCGGCGGCGGTGATCGCGCACACGAGGCCAGACGCACCGCCTCCTATGACGGCGACGTCAATACGCTTGGGCAGAACAACGCCAGCGGCGGCAGCGAGGGCCTGTTCCCGCCCCCTCGCGCGCGCCGCACCGGCGGAAGTCTTGCGGCGAGTCGCCACGCTAGACCTCGCTCGGGGTCACGTCGACGACATCGCCACCCGCCGCCTCGGCCTTCTTCGCCTTGTAGGCGGCAGCGGCGGCAGCGGCTCGCTCGGCCATCGTGGGCTCGCGCGGCTTGGGCTCCTGCTCGGCAACCTCGAGCTCGGGGAGGTCGAGAGCGAAGGCGACGGCGTCAGGCAGGAGACCCTCGGGAAGGGCGTCCTCGAAGGTGCCGTCATCGCAGGCCGCGGCGATGGCGGGGTCGATCGGGAGCGTGCCGAGCACAGGCAGGCCGTAGCCAGCGGCGACCTCCGCGAGCTTGCTCTCGCCAAAGACCGCGATGTGCTCGCCGCAGTGCGGGCAAACCGCGTAGCTCATATTCTCGACGAGGCCGAGGACCGGGATCTTCATCTGGGCGGCCATGTTCACGGCCTTGCCCACGATCATGCTCACGAGGTCCTGCGGGCTCGTGACGATGACGATGCCCTCGATCGGAAGGCTCTGGAAGACGGTGAGCGCGACGTCGCCCGTTCCGGGAGGCATGTCGACGAGCATGTAGTCGATGTCGCCCCACGCGGTGTCACCCCAGAACTGGCGGATGGCACCGCCAAGGACGGGACCCCTCCACAGGACGGGCTGAGACTCGTCCTCAAGGACGAGGTTGGCGCTCATGACCTTGACGCCATGCTTCGAGACGCACGGGAGAAGGTGGCCGTCCTCGACCTGGGCGCGCTTGTCGGCCATGCCAAACATGTGCGGGATGGAGGGGCCGGTGATGTCCGCGTCGAGGATGGCGACGGTCTTGCCGGCACGCGAGAGCTCGCGGGCGAGAATGCCCGTCACGAGCGACTTGCCCACGCCTCCCTTGCCGGAGACGACGCCGATGAGATGGTGCACGCGCGAAAGATCGCCCAGCTCAAACTGGGGAATGCCGTTCTGGTCTGCCATTGGGGCTCCGTTTCTTGGAAACGCGACGACGCGTGGCGCGCCGACGCCGCTTGGAACACGGACTCCATTCTACCCATGCGGCGGGCGCGGGGCGGGGATGGGCGGAGGTGGCAGGCGCCGGACGCGGGACGCGAGGCCAAAGACGGGCGGAGGCATGGGCCGGCGCACGGCCGAACGCGTCGCGTCACCAGCGCCGCTCCCTAGCCCTCGCGGTTGAGCTCGTCGATGATCGCAGGGAGGGCGTCCGCGAGCTCGCTCATGCGACCGCACCAGATGGCACGGCGCGGATGGGTGTGGCCCACATAGGCGGTGCGCATGCCGATGTTCGGACGAGGAAAGTCGCGACGGGCGTCGTTGCCAACCATGAGGCACTCGCTGGGAGCAAGGCCGATCGCCGAGACAAACTCCTCGTAATAGCGCGCCTTCGGCTTGAGGCGCGTCGAGTTACCGGAGTGGCTCACGCGGAGAAACGGCGCATCCTCGATGCCAGCCCAGCCCATGCGAGCGTGAATGCAGCTCTCGGAGAAGCTCGGGTTCGTCGCCAACGCCACGGAAAGGCCCAGCTCGCCAGCTCGCTCGATGGCGTCGAGGCCGCCCGGCATCGGGCGTGCGGCAACCAGGCCGGCGCCGCGGTGCGGCAGGATCTCGCGCTCGTAGTAGCCAATGGCGTCTGCGATGGCCGCATCTCCCACGGGAACGCCGCTCACACGCTCGAACTCCGCATTGAAGACCTCTTGGTTGGTGAGGCCATCGGCACGCGCGTCATTGCTCACGGCGAGGTAGCCACGAGCGTACGCCATGCCAAACAAGAGGGTGGGCGCCCCGGAGATGCTCGAGAGGATGCGCGACGTGTCAGCTACGTAGGCGCTCATGAACGCCGTGAGGTTGATGTCGAGCAGCGTGTCGTCCATGTCAAAGAGGACGGCTTTAATCATGCTTGCTCCTTCTTTCGAGTGAGCCTTCATTCTACCCACCGACACGGTCCCCGCGCCGAACTTCCATACCGTTGCACCCCGCACGACGTGCGCCCGCCCGCGCTCGAACGCCGTCGCGCCCGTTCGCGCTTGCCCTCACGCTCCATTCCCGCGCGCCGCCCATGCTCGAACGCTGCCAAGCCTTACTCATTCACGCGATCGGCTTCGTTCGCGGGCATTTTTGCCGGGTCTGGCGACATGCCTGACAACTTATTTGAGATTCTGCGGCTGAATTCCGAGTTTTGTGACCAGCGCGAAATCGGCCAACTGGTGTTTTATTTGCTGCCGCTACACTCTCATATGAGTTTTGGTGCCAAAAACGGCCAAATCGAGCCGCAGAATCTCAAATTCGTTGTACGCAGATGTCGGCGTCGAGCCAAAACAGGACTCGAAGGACCAGGAGAGCCGCCCGCACCGCCCGGGCAGGACCGCTGCTCGGTCGCCGCCCGGGCAGGACCGTCTGCCATTCGCCGCGCGCGCCCACCCGCGCGCGGCGACAAAAAGCCTCCCCGGCGAAAGCGGCCGGGGAGGCTTGCGTTACGAAATCACAGCGCCACGCGAGCGACTACTTCTTGTACTGGCTCTCGTGCTTGCGGAAGAAGTCGAAGCGCGGGGGGAGCTCGAGGATAGCGTGCTCGGAGGCATCCTCGCCAAGCTCGGCGGCAAGCTCGCGCGGCGTGGCAAGAGCATGCTCCCAGCTGAAGAAGTCCTTCTCCGAGAAGCCCATGTACTCGGCAACGAGCTCGCACCCGGCAGGTACGGCGGGGTGCATCAGCAGGGCCGTCGTGCGAAGGGCGGCAAAAGCGTCCGCGAGGGCGGCCACGTAAGCATCAGTATCATCGCCCGCGGCCTTGCTCGCCGCGTCCCAATGCTTGTTGGCCGCGCGAGTGAACTCCTCCACCGCGGCAAGCGCGCCGTGGAAGTCCATCCCGTGGACCGTACGCTCGAACGCAAGCGTCGCCTCGCGGCATTCCTCGACGACCTCGGCACTCGCCTCCACCGCAGGCAGCTTGCAATCGCACGCCTTCGCGGCGCCGTAGAAGCAGCTGCGAGCGAGGCGGTTGAAGATGTTCGTAAGGAACGCGCTCTCCTTGAGGGCGGGGTCGACGACGCGAGGATCGTCGCACACGAGGACCTCCTCGCCGGTCTTCTTGTCCTTGTAGGAGACGCTCGTGTCATAGACCTTGGGCGAGAAGCTCACGGCCTTGGCGTCGAGCGCGAGCGACAGCCAGTGGGCACGCAGCTGCTCGGCGGTGTAGTGGTCGAGAAGCTCCGCGGCCATCGGCGGCTTGATGGCGCCCGAGCTCGAGGCCTTCTTGTTCATGAACAGGATGTGGTAGTTGGCCACGGGCGTAGTCTGCTTGAGACCCCAGCCCATCGCCTCCCACATCGCGGGCTGCGCCACGCAGTAGAAGTAGATGTTGTCCTGGCCGATGAACTGGAAGACGCGGGAGTCATCCGCGCACCACCAGTCGTGCCAGTCGCGGCTCGAGTAACGGCCATCGGCGCTCTCGGCAAGCGCGGTCTGGACGAAGCTGATCGGCGCCCACAGGCTCTCGGGCCAGCACCAAACGGTGAGGCCGCTCACGCCGTCGATCTCCGGAGCGGCGACGCCCCAGTCGATGTTGCCGGTGATGCGGAACGGCAGCAGGCACTTGCCCGTGCGGAAGCGCACGTGCGCGCTCTCGAGCACCTCGCGCGCCTTGTCGCGCGCCTCCCAATCGGCAAACTCGACGGAGAAGCTGGCCTGGTTGCCCTGAGCCTCGTGCACGGTGTGGACCGGAAGGTCGCCCGCGACGGCGGCGAAGTCCTCGCGCAGCTCGTTCTTGATGTAGATGACGGGGGCGACGAGGCTCTCGCGAACGGTCTTGGTCACGATGTCGCGAACCTGCGGGTCGGTGTCCCACTCGTCCATGAGGGTCTCGAGGGCCTCGGAGAACGCGGGCAGGTCGAAGTACCAGTTGTCGCACGGACGAAGCTCGGGCTTGGTGCCCGTGAGCTGGGAGACCGGATTGATGAGCTCCTCCGGGTCGAACTGGTGCCCCAGGTCGCACTCGTCCGCATAGGCCTTCTCGGACTTGCAACCGCGGACCGGACAACGGCCCTTGACCTGGCGCCCGTTCAGGAAGGTCTTCGCCTCGGTGTCATAGAACTGCAGCGTGGAGCGCTTCTTGAGGGCGCCCACCTCGTACAGGCGGCGAATCCATTCGTCAGAGAGCTTCGCATGGAAGGGCTTTGCCGGCTCGAGGCCGCTGCCGGCAAAGATGTCGAGCGAGATGCCGTAGGCGTCGAGCGCGGCCTTCTGGTTGTCGTGGTGGCCACGGACGTAGTCGGTGATGGTGCCGGAGAACTCGCCGGCCTCCGTGAGCTTGCGGTAGCCCTCCATGATCGGCGAGCCATAGCAGTCCGTGCCAGAGACGAACAGCACGTTCTCGGAGCCGATGCGGTCACGCAGGAAGCGGGCGAAGAAATCCGCCGGCACGAAGACGCCACCGATGTGGCCAAAGTGCAGGTCCTTGTTGCCATACGGCATACCGGCCGTAACGACGGCGCGCGCCGGGAAGTTGGGGCGATTCGTGTTCTCGGAAGCCATGGGTGCCCTTCTCGATAGTCAGTCAACCTGCTGATTATCGCACTTTTGCACGCCCGGGAATGGCGGGAGCGGGGCCGGGCGGCCGAGAGGCGCCGGGTGGGAACGGGGCCGGACGGCCGAGAAAGACAGGGGCGGCGCCCCCGGAGAGACACCGCCCGAATCGAGCGTCCGAGAATGGCAAGCTGCCAGCGACTAGCCGAGCGCCTCCACGAGCGAGGACTCCGGGAAGGTGACGGTCACGGTGGTGCCGACGCCCTCCTTCGACTCGAGCGCGAGCTTGGCGCCATGATAGGCCGCGGCGTGCTTCACGATGGCGAGGCCCAGGCCCGTGCCGCCACGCTCGCGCGACCGGCTCGCGTCGACGCGATAGAAGCGCTCGAAGACCTTGGCCTGCGCCGCCTCGGGGATGCCCAGGCCGGTATCGGCCACGACGAGGCGCGGGCAGCCGTCGACGACGTCGATGCGGGCATCAACCGTGCCTCCGGCGTGGTTGTAACGAATCGCGTTGTCGCACAGGTTGTAGGCGAGCTCGTCGAGAAGCGACGGGATGCCGCGCACGATGACGGGATCTCCGCTGCAAGTGAGTCTCACGCCGGCCGCCTCCGCCACGGGCGCGAGACGATTGCCGACCTCGCGAAGCGCATGGGCGATATCGACGGGCTCGGCCTTGCCAAGCAGCGAGGTATCACCGGCGCGCTCGGACTCGTCGAGCTTGGAGAGGGTAAGGATGTCGTTCACGAGGTCCGTCATGTGGTGCGCCTCGTCCACGATGCGACCGGCGAACTCCGGCACGTCCTCGGGCTTCGCGATGCCGTCGCGAATGAGCTCCGCCGCACCAGAGATGGTGGAAAGTGGCGTCTTGAGCTCGTGCGTCACGTTCGAGGTGAACTCGCGACGCATGAGGTCCGCGCCGCGGAGCTCCCCCATCTGCTCGTCGATACGCTCGACCAGGGGCTCGAGCTCCACGTAGGAGCCCTCCGGGTCAGGATTCGAGGGATCGATGTCGAGGATGGGTTCCACGAGGCGATCGACGATCAGGCGCGACACGGCCCAGCACACGAGCACCACGGCGGTGACGACAGCAACGGCGAGCAGCACGTCATGCCCGAGTGCCGCCTTGATGCCATCGCGGTCGACGGCGAGGCGCAGCACGTTGCCGTTGTCGAGGCGAACGGCGCGATAGATCTCGACCTTGCCAGACGTGGCCGAGTCTCGCTCCGCAGAACCTTTGCCCGTCTCGAGCGCACTGGCAATCTCGGGGCGGTCGGCGTGGTTGGGCATGCTGTCGACGCTGTTCTGGTTGTCATAGAGCACGGTGCCGTCGGGGCCGACGACGGTCACGCGCACCTCGCCGAGGTCAAGGTTGGTGAGGTGGATGATGTCAGACTGCGTGCCGCGCATGCTCGTCTTGACGAGGGCGCACTCGGTCTCGAGCATGCGGCCGGCATCGCTCACGCCGCTCTTCTGGTAGACGAGCGTGGCGATGACGAGAACCGCGACGGCCGCGATGGCGGACACGGCGGCAAGCGAGACGAAGATGCGGCGCGCAAGTGACTTGCGCCCACGGGCCAGACGCGTACGGAACCTCCGTGGGGAGGAGTCGCCGTCGACATCCGCATCCGCGGCAGGTGCGGCGGGCACGGCATCCGGGGCGGGCACGGCGGGCGCGTCCTTATCCACATCATCCTCACCCGCAGGCGTCACAGCCCCGGTGGCACCGCCGTCATCGACGGCATCAGCCACCTGTTCAGGAAGCTCCTCCTGACCCATCATGCCGTTGGTCGCGTCCTCCGCCATGGCACTAGCCCCTCAATCGGTATCCAACCCCACGCACTGTCTCGATGAGTTCGGCGTGATCGCCGAGCTTCTGGCGCAGCGTCTGGACGTGGACGTCGACCGTGCGGCTACCGCCGTCGAAGTCCCAACCCCACACGCGCTGCAGAAGCGTCTCGCGGTTGAACACCACACCGGGAGACCTCATGAGGAACGATAGCAAATCGAACTCCCTGACGGTGAGATTAAGGGGCTTTCCTTCGAGGGAGACCTCGTGCCTGGAGGGAGAAAGGGACAAAGGTCCCAGATTCATGACGTCGGAGACGGCGGCTGAGGCGACGGCGCGCGACGGGGCGCGGCGCAGCAGGGCGCGCACGCGGCTCACCATCTCCATCATGCCGAAGGGTTTTGCGAGGTAGTCATCCGCTCCGCCGTCGAGGGCGGTCACGGTGTCAAGCTCCGAGTCGCGAGCCGTGAGCATCATAACCGGTACCTGGGAGAGGCCGGGCGTCTGGCGGATTCGCTTTAGGATGGTAAGGCCGTCCGTGTCGGGCAGCATGATGTCGAGAAGCACCGCGTCAGGGATGCGCTCGGCGCAGGCGCGCCTGAACGCCGCGTCATCGGGAAGGCCCTTAGCTTCGATGCCGGCCTGCGACAGCGCATAGACCGTCAGCTCGCGGATGTTCTTCTCGTCCTCGACGTAGTAGATCAACTGGTCGCTCTCCATCCGATCCGCCATCACTTTGGGCTACTCCCCATCCATATTGGCGGCGGAGTGGTCCCCGCCGGTAAGGATACGCTCTCCGGTGGCGCGGAACACCGCCCAATCAGCGATGCGCTGCGCCTGGTCACCGATTCGCTCGAAGTACTTGGCAGCCATGAGCAGCTCCGGGAGGCTGCCGGGCGACGGCTGGCCCTGCCTGATGAGCTCGACGACGACCGCCTCGGCCGCGGCGTACATCTTGTCGAGGACGTCGTCGCTGGCGATGACCTTCTGCGCGAGCTCGACGTTCTTGGTGAGGAACGCCTCGATGCTGTCATCGACCATCTTCGCCGCGTGCTCGCTCATGTGAACGAAGGAGTCGGACAGGCGGGTCGTGACGTCGGAGGGCATCTCGGAGAAGACGAAGGCGACGTCGCGCGTCATGGAGTCGATCTGCGCGAGGTCAGAGACCAGGCGGAACGACGCGGACACGAAGCGCAGGTCCTCTCCGATGAGCGGCTGCTGCATGAGCATGATGTCGAGGCAGAGGCTCTCGATCTCCTGACGGAGGCGATCGGCGGACTTCCTACCTTTGAGGACGCCCGTCTCGGCGCCGCGATCGCCGGAGGCGGCAAGGCCCGCAGCGCGGACGTCCGTCGCGGACTTCTCGGCGAAACGCGCGAGCAGGCCCTCCATGTCGCTCAACTGCCTTGTGAACTCGACTCGGGTAGCCATATCAGCTGAACCTCCCTGAGAGATATTCCTGGGTGCGCTGCTCGCGCGGGTTGGCGAACAGCTCCTTGGTGGGACCGGCCTCGATGAGCTCACCGAGGTAGAAGAACGCGGTCTTGTCGGCGACGCGGGTCGCCTGCTGCATGTTGTGGGTGACGACCACGACGGTGTGCTCGCGCGAGAGCTGCTGCATGAGCTCCTCGACCACGAGGGTCGAGATGGGGTCGAGGGCACTCGTCGGCTCATCCATGAGCAGGACGTCCGGGCTCGTCGCCAGGGCGCGCGCGATGCAAAGGCGCTGCTGCTGGCCTCCGGAGAGGCCCAGACCGCTCTGGTCGAGCTTGTCCTTGACCTCGTCCCAGAGAGCAGCCTCGCTGAGCGTGCGCTCGAGGACCTCGTCCGCCTGGGCGCGAGTGAGGCGCATCATGCGGTTGAGGCCGTAGAGGACGTTGTCGCGGATGCTCATCGGGAACGGGTTGGGGTGCTGGAAGACCATGCCCACGTGGACGCGCAGTGCGTTGGCGTCCATCGCAAAGACATCCTTGCCGGAGAACTCAATCGCGCCCTCGTGGTGCACGGTCTCAACGAAGTCGCACATGCGGTTGAACGTGCGGAGCAGCGTCGACTTTCCGCAGCCAGAGGGGCCGATGAAGGCGGTGCAGCGATGCTCGGGGATGTCGAGCGTGATGTGCTTCAAGGCCTGGAAGTCCCCATACCAGAGATTGAAGTCGCGCGCGTCAATGGCGGATGGGGCGTCCGCGATCGAACGATGGTGCGACTGGGTGAACTCCTTCTCCATCAGATCATCCAAACCTTCCGCTGAGGTAGTCTGCGAGGCGCTCGTCGTGCGGATCCATGAAGATGCGCTTCGTGGGGCCGTCCTCGACCATATCGCCCATGTAGAAGAAGGCCGTGCGATCGCTTACGCGCGTGGCCTGCTCCATGTTGTGCGTCACGATGGCGACGCAGATGCCCGAGTCAGCGATCGAGCGAATCGTCTCCTCCACCGCGAAGGTGGAGATGGGGTCGAGTGCCGAGCAGGGCTCGTCGAACAGCACGACGTCCGGGCTCATCGCGAGGGTGCGCGCGATGCAGAGGCGCTGCTGCTGGCCGCCGGAGAGGCCCAGGCCGCTCTGGTCGAGCTTGTCCTTGACCTCGTCCCAGAGAGCAGCCTGGCGAAGCGAACGCTCGACGAGCTCGTCGGCCTCCTCACGGCTGGCGACACGGCCGTGGCGGCGCGGCGCGAACAGGATGTTCTCGCGAATGGACTTGCGGAACGGCGTCGGCTGCTGGAACACCATGCCGATGCTCGTACGCAGCTGGAAGAGGTTCTCCTCGCGCGTGTTGATGTTGCGGCCGTGGTAGAGGATCTCTCCGCCCACGTCGCACTTAGGAATCTCACGGTTCATGAGGTTGAGGCAGCGCAGGAAGGTCGACTTGCCGCATCCGGAGGGGCCGATGAGCGCCGTCACCTGGCCGGCGTCAAAGCCGAGCGTGGTGGGGTGCAGGGCCTCCTTGACGTGGTCATAGCGCACGGTGACGCCACGGGCGCGAAGGAGGTGGTCGGCGGAGGCGTTGCCCTCGGCAGCGGCGGGCGCGACGGCCCCCTCGCGCTGGGCCCCGTCGAGGCCCTCGGTCATGGTCTGGCTCATTCGCTCGTCAGCCTCCTCGCAAGGACCTTGCCAGCGAGACGCGCAAGGACGTTGAACAGCAGCACGCAGATGATCAGCACCGCGGCCGTACCCCAGACGATCTCGTCGTTGCCGGGCGTGGGCTCCATCTTGAGCTTCCAGATGTGGACGGCCAGCGTCTCTGCCGGGCGGAAGATGTTCCAGGGGCTACGCGGGCTCGTGATGGCGGCGCCGAAGTTGATGCGCGCGGCGGCGGAACCAGAGGTGAAGATCAGCGCCGCGGCCTCGCCAAACACGCGACCGGCAGAGATGACGATGCCGGTGACGATGGCGGGCATGGCGGCGGGGAGAAGCACGTTGAGCGTGGTCTCCCAGCGTGTGAGGCCCATGGCGAGCGCGGCGTCACGCTGCGAGCGTGGCACGTCGGAGAGCGCCTGTTGGATGACGCGCACGAGAATGGGGATGTTGAACATCGTGAGCGCGAGCGCGCCGGCGATAATCGAGATGCCCCAGTGGAGCACCACGACGAAGAACAGGCTGCCGAACATGCCCACAACGATGGAGGGCAGGCTCGAGAGGGTCTCGATCGCGGTGGAAGCGGCGCTCGTGATCCAGTTGTCGGGCGCGTACTCCACGAGGAAGATGGCCGCGCCCAGGCTGATGGGCACGCTGATGAGCAGCGTGATGATCAGCATGTAGAACGAGTCGAACAGCTGGAAGGCGATGCCGGGAAGCTCCTCGTCAGACGAGGCGTTCGTGAGAAATCCCGGCTGGACGACCTTCCACAGGCCACGAGCGAGGATGTAGATGACGATGGCGGCAAGCAGCGCCAACACGAGGCCGACGATGACAGTGAGCACGCCGGTCGCGATCTTGTCCTGACGACCGATCTTCGCCGCATGGGCGTCGAGGTCGACACCGGACATGACGTCGGGGCCGGTCGGGGTGCCGGAAGCCCCGGCGGAGGAGGCGCCGCCAGCGAAGGTGCCCTTCTCGGAAACGCCGGGCGTGACGTGGGCGGCCGCGGCGGACACGGCGTCGGATGCCGCGTGGGCGACGGCATCGACGCCGGAGGACATGGCGCCAGTGGCACAGGTCGAGTTTGCGTTAACCATTCGCCTTCGCTCCCCTCTTGCCAATAACGTGGATGATCATGATGAACAAGAGTGACATGCCCATGAGCAGAAGTCCCAGGCTCCAGAGGGCGTGGTACTCGACCGAGCCCGTCGTCGCGTTGGAAAGACCGCTCGTGAGGGCCGTCGTGAGCGTGGCCGCGGGATCAAGCAGGCCGTTGGGCATGGCCTTCTCGACGCCGCCGATGACCATCTGCACGGCGAGCGTCTCGCCGAAGGCGCGCGTCATGCCGAGAATGACCGCGGTGAGCAAGCTCGGGAGGGCGCTCTTGAGGACAACGTGCGTGACGGTCTGCCAGCGGGTGCAGCCGAGGGCGTAGGAGCCCTCGCGATACTGGTTGGGCACGGCGGCGAGAGCGTCGATTGAAAGCGTCGTCACCGTGGGCAGAATCATGACCGCGAGGACGATGGCACCCGAGAGGATGCCGGCGCCGGTGCCCGCCGCGTCGCCGAAGATCGAGCGCATCGCGGCGTTGACCACCGTGAGACCGATGAGGCCATAGACGACGCTGGGGATGCCCACGAGGAGCTCGACCAGAGGCTGGAAGACTTTGCGGCCGAAGACCGGCCTGACCTCGACCACGAAGATCGCCGAGCCCAGGGCAACGGGAAGCGCGAAGAGCGTCGAGAGGATCGTGACGGAGAACGATCCCACGATGAGGGGCAGCGCGCCGTAGCGGCCGTCGGTCGGAATCCAGTTCTGTCCCGAAATGAAGCTACCGAAGTCAACGCCGTCAACGAAGAACGTGGTGAGACCCTGCTCGGCGACCATGACGATGAGGGTCAAAACAACAAGGGCCACGAGGGCCACGCAGGCCCCCGTGAGCCCCAGTCCAACGTTCTCCAGGCTTCGCTTCGGCATAAGCTGCTTTGCCATGTGCGAGTCCTTTGGATGGAGTGTCTAGGCTAGGCGGCGGAGATGGTGCCGGAAGCGTCCTTCTTGACCTTCATGCCGGTCAGAGGGATGAAGCCCTTCTCCTCGACGAGGGAGCCCTGGACGTCATCGGAGAGCATGTACTCGATGAAGGCCTTGGTGACCTCATCGGCGTCCTGAGCGACGTACATGTGCTCGTAGGACCAGATCTTGAAGTCGCCGGACTCGACGTTCTCGGCCTTAGGCTCGACGCCGTCGACCTTGAGGGCCTTGAACTTGGAGTCATCGTAGTAGGAGAAGGCAAGGTAGGAGATGGCGCCAGCGGTCTGCTGGAGCTTCTCGACGACGGTGCCGGAGGAGTCTTCCTCGGCGACCGGCTTGAAGGAGTCGGGCACGGTGGCGCCGGCGAGGACGGCGCTCTCGAAAGTGGCGCGGGTGCCGGAGCCAGCCTTGCGGTTGATGACCTGGATCGGGCCGGCGGTGCCGCCAACCTGGCTCCAGTCGGTGATCTCGCCGGTGAAGATGCCACGGAGCTGCTCGGTGGTGAGGCCGTCAACGTCGACGTCGCTGTTCACGACAGGACCCATGCCCACGACGGCGACCTGGTTGTCGACGAGCTTGGCGGCGTCGGCGGCCTCAAGCTTCTCCTCGGCGAAGATATCGGAACGGCCGATCTGGGCCTTGCCATCCTTGACGTCGGAGAGACCCTGGCCGGAGCCACCACCGGAGATGGTGATGTTGACGTTGGCGTTGGCATCCATGAAGGCGTTGGCGGCGTCCTCGACGAGCGGCTGGAAGCTCGTGGCGCCCGAGCAGGTGATGGAGCCGGAGAGGTCGGCGGCAGCCTCGGAGGAAGCGGCTGCCGTTTTGGCGGCACCGGAGCCACCGCAGCCGACGAGGCCGAGACCGGCGACGGCGGTGAGGCTGCCGGCAAGACCGAGGAACTGACGACGAGACATGTCCATGCTCATGGTTCTCCTTTGTATCTATGAGCGTTGCGGCTTGGCCTCTGGACACCGAGTCTTGTGGCCCGTGGAGGCGTTTCCGCTTTCCAAGACGAGACTCTACGGGCCGGCCCGTGCGCGATCATCGTAATCTGCCAGGCCTTACGAGCGGGTGACGCGCCCTTACGTACTGATGACCCGCGCTTACGTTGCGCTTACAAACGCACAGCCAAGACGCGGCTCATCGCGCGCGGCCGGCTCAGCACGCGCGGCTGACCTAAGCGCGTGGCCGGCTCATCGCGCGCGGCCGACCTAAGCACGCTGAAACTAGGCACGTAAAGTGCATGTAAAAATAATTAGGTTCCAAATCATTAGGTACCTTGACTATTTCTCAGCAGACTCCTAGACTTCTTCCGTCACATTCGAAGAACCGTAGAAAGGAGGCCCATGGAGCAGCAAGATGCGGAGGGCTTCACCCAATGCGGAAGAGTCGAATCCAGACCCCTCCCCACCACGGATGACCCGTTCCGCCCACGTTGGATGGATATCGCAGACCCCTGCGAGCGCCAGTGCGCGCACATCGTGGACATGCTTGGTTTCTGCGGCCACTACATCCACATTCACGGTGGCGGGCGGTCGGGTCGCGCGCCCATCATCTGCGCCCTTCTCAAGCACGGCGACGCCATGCCCCAGCGTGAGCTCATGAACATGTTCGACCTCAAGGCCGGCTCCCTTTCGGAGGTCCTCGCAAAAATCGAGCGCGACGGCCTCATCGAGCGCACGCGCGACCCGCAAGACCGTCGCCAGCTCATCGTTCAGCTCACGCCCGAGGGCCACGCACAGGCGCTTGAGGAGCAGACGCGCCGCGAAGGCTTCCGCGCGGGCGCCCTCACCTGCCTCACCCAGGAGCAGCGCAACGAACTAGAAAACATGCTTGACCTCGTCAAAGAGCACTGGAAGTCGATCGACCCGTATGAGAAGGGGGATTGCCCATGCAGCAAGAACTAGACGCGAATCAGCAGGCACCCGGCACCGGTGCGAGCGCCGCCGGCAGCAAGTCCGCCGTCAAAACGAAGGCGGATTACGGTGCCATCATGCGCAACCTCATGAGCAGCGTCCGCGAGTACAAGCGCTACTCCGTCGCCACGCCCCTGCTCGTGCTCGGCGAGGTCATCTGCGAGATGGCGATCCCGTTCCTCACCGCGTCGCTCATCGACCAGATCAAGGTCGAGGCCACGGTGCCGGAGCTCATGCAACCCGCCGCGATCCTCGTGGCGCTCGCCTTGCTCTCCCTCGCGTTCGGCACGGCCGCCGGCATCACCTGCAGCCACGCTAGCTGCGGCTTCGCCAAGAACCTGCGCCACGACATGTTCTACAACATCCAGCGCTTCAGTTTCGCCAACATCGACGAGTTCTCCTCGAGCTCGCTCGTGACGCGCCTCACCACCGATATCAACAACGTCCAGCAGGCGTTCATGATGATCATCCGCATCGCCGTCCGCTCGCCGCTGTGCCTCATCTTCGCCTTCGCGATGGCAACGGCCATGGGCGGCCCGCTCGCGCTCATCTACGTGGTGCTCATCCCGTTCCTGGCGTTCGGCCTGTTCTACATCATCCACCTCGTCCGCCCCATCTTCTCGCGCGTCTTCCACAAGTACGACGCCCTCAACGAGTCCGTCGAGGAGAACGTCACCGGCATGCGCGTCGTGAAGAGCTACGTGCGCGAGGACTACGAGAAGGCCAAGTTCGCCCACGCCGCCCGCGACGTCCGCGATGACTTCACGCGCGCCGAGAAGCTGCTCGCCTTTAACAACCCGATGATGATGATCACCGTCAATATCACGTGGGTCGTGCTTATCTACCTGGGCTCCAAGGTCATCATCACCAGTAATGCCACCCTCTTCGATGTGGGCCAGCTCTCCGCGATCTTCACCTATGGCTTCCAGATCCTCATGAGTCTCATGCAGCTCTCGATGATCTTCGTCATGGTCACGATGGCGGACGAGTCCGCGCGACGCATCAACGAGGTGCTCGAGGCAGAGCCCACCATCGCGGCTCCCGCCTCCCCCGTCACCGAGGTCGCGGACGGTTCGATCGACTTCAGCCACGTGAGCTTCAAGTACTCCGCCCGCGCCGAGCGCCGCGCCCTCTCCGACATCGACCTCCACATCAAGAGCGGCGAGACCATCGGCATCATCGGCGGTACGGGCTCCTCCAAGTCCACGCTCGTGAACCTGATCGCGCGCCTCTATGATGCGACCGAGGGCACCGTGCGCGTCGGCGGCGTCGACGTCCGCGACTATGACCTCGAGACGCTTCGCACGAACGTCGCCATGGTGCTCCAGAAGAACGTGCTGTTCAGCGGCACCATCGCCGAGAACCTGCGCTGGGGCGACGAGAACGCGACAGACGAGGAGGTCGCCGCGGCCGCCCACCTCGCCTGCGCGGACGAGTTCGTCGACGGCTTCCCCGAGGGCTACAACACCTGGATCGAGCAGGGAGGCTCCAACGTCTCCGGTGGCCAGAAGCAGCGCCTCTGCATCGCACGAGCCCTTCTCCGCCGCCCGAAGGTCCTGATTCTCGACGACTCCACGAGCGCCGTCGACACCAAGACCGACGCCAAGATTCGCGAGGGTCTCGCTACCTACCTGCCCGAGACTACCAAGCTCATCATCGCCCAGCGTATCTCGAGCGTCGAAGACGCAGACCGCATCGTGGTAATGGAGGGCGGCCACATCTCCGACATCGGCACGCACGACGAGCTCATGGGCCGCTGCGCCATCTATCTCGAGACGTACACTTCGCAGAACAAGATGGGCACGGACGAGGCAGACGTCGAGGCCGCCGAGGGCTCGGGCGCCGAGGCGCGCGCCAACGCAACCGCCACGTCCGACGCAACCGTCACGCCAGCCGTAACCGCAACCCCTGCCAATGCCGAGAAGGGAGGCGAGGCCAATGAGTAAGCAGCAGCCCAAGCGCCCGCAGGCCAAGGCCGGCACCGCTCTGCGCCTCATCAAGACGATCTTCTCGTTCTACCCGCGCCGACTCTCCCTCGTCGTCGTATGTCTCGCCATCGCCGCCATCACCAACTCGTTTGGCGCCGTGTTCCTCCAGGGTGCCCTCGAAATCATCTCCACCTACGGGGCGTCTGGCGACTGGGCTTCGGCACAGCCCGAGATCTTCCGCCTCGTCTCTACGCTCGCCCTGGTCTATCTCATGGGCGTCATTGCCTCGCTCATCTGGAACCGCTCAATGGCGACCATCACGCAGGGCACGCTCGAGCAACTTCGCGAGAAGATGTTCAATCGCATGCAGGACCTGCCGATCAGCTACTTCGACACCAACCAGCGTGGCGACATCATGAGCCACTACACCAACGACATCGATGCCACCCGCCAGATGATCTCGCAGTCGCTGCCGAACCTCTTCCAGACCAGCATCGTCATCACCACGGTGTTCATCATCATGCTCTACTACTCCGTGTGGATGTGCATCGTCATCGTCGCCGGCGTCGCGTTCATGGTTGCCATGACGCGCCTGCTTGGCTCCAAGTCCGCCCGCTTCTTCGTGGCACAGCAGAAGGAGCTCGGCGTGGTCGAGGGCCAGGTCGAGGAGATCATGAACGGCCAGAAGGTCGTCAAGGCGTTCTGCCACGAAGCCGCCGCCGAGAAGGACTTCGACCGCTTCAACCAGCACCTCTTCGAGGTCTCCCAGCAGGCCAACATGTATGGCAACATCCTCATGCCCGTGCTTATGAACATCGGCAACCTGCTCTACGTCATCGTCGCGCTCGCCGGCGGCCTGTTCCTCGCCCTCGACGTGCCCAACCTGTCGCTCTCTGGCATGGCGCTCTCCATCGCCGTGGTTGTCCCGTTCCTCAACATGACCAAGCAGTTCTGCGGCCAGATCGGCCAGATCTCCCAGCAGATCAACTTCGTCGTCATGGGCCTCGCCGGCGCCAATCGCATCTTCGACCTCATCGACGAGAAGCCCGAGGAGGACGAGGGCTACGTCACGCTCGTCAACCTGGGCGTCGAGAAGGGCGAGCTCGTCGAGTCCGAGAAGCGCACGGGCCTCTGGGGCTGGAAGCACCCGCACCACGACGGCACCACCACCTACACGCCCCTTCGCGGAGACGTGCGCATGGAGGACGTCGACTTTGGCTACACGCCCGAACACCAGGTGCTTTACGGGGTCTCCGTCTATGCCAAGCCGGGCCAGAAGGTCGCCTTCGTGGGTGCCACCGGCGCGGGCAAGACCACGATCACCAACCTCATCAACCGCTTCTACGACATCGCCGACGGCAAGATCCGCTACGACGGCATTAACGTGAACAAGATCCGCAAGGCAGACCTGCGCCGTTCGCTCGGCGTGGTGCTCCAGGACGTGAACCTGTTCACTGGCACCGTGATGGACAATATCCGCTACGGCAAGCTCGACGCGACCGATGCCGAGTGCATCGCCGCCGCCAAGCTTGCTGGCGCCGATGACTTCATCACCCGCCTGCCCGAGGGCTACAACACGATGCTCACCGGCAACGGCAGCCAGCTCTCGCAGGGCCAGCGCCAGCTCATCTCCATCGCCCGCGCCGCCGTGGCGGACCCGCCCGCGATGATCCTGGACGAGGCCACGAGCTCAATCGACACGCGCACCGAGGCCATCGTGCAGAAGGGCATGGACGCGCTCATGCAGGGCCGCACCACCTTCGTCATCGCGCACCGACTCTCTACCGTGCGCAACTCCGACGTGATCATCTGCCTCGACCACGGTCATGTGATCGAGCGCGGCAACCACGACGAGCTCATCGCCAAGAAGGGCTATTACTACCAGCTCTACACCGGCGCCTTCGAGCTGGAGTAGCGGCGACGGGGCGCGTCCCGGTCACCGGCCACGCCGGTGCAGCTGGGCACGTCCCAGTTTCCGGGCACGTCCCAGTTTCCGGGCACGTCCCAGTTTCCGGGCACGCCCCAGCGAGGTGGCAGGTAGCCTCCTCACCGACAAGTAACGCCCCGTGGCGCGTTCACCATGGCGTCGCGGGGCTTTTTGTTCGACAGGGGCACGGCGGGCCGAGCGGCTGGCCCAGGCGCGTCGCCGCCCAATCGTTCCTCGCCGCCCGGCGGTTTGGTGACGCAGCCGCGGCGCGTGCCGGCGGTAGAGCCCGCCACCCCGCCGGCCAGGACCTGTCACCCGGCGGCCAGGACCCGCCACCCCGCCGGCTTTCCAGCGCGTTAACAAAACAGAGGACAACCCCTGACGGATAAAATACCGGGGAGAATTGGAGTCACATGTATTCGTTCACCAGTCGAGTGAGGTACAGCGAGATAGACGAGACGGGTAAGCTATCCATTCCCTCTCTCGTCAACTACCTGCAGGATTGCACCACGTTTGGAAGCGAGGAGCTCGGACTGGGACCGGCGCACACCGCCGAGACGGGGCTCGCCTGGCTGCTCAGCGCCTGGAAGATCGACATTGCCGAGCTTCCAAGCTTCGGCGATGAGATTCGCGTGAGCACCTGGGCGACGGGCTTCAAGGGCCTGCGCGCCAGCCGTAACTTCACCGTCTGCCGCGCGAGCGACGATGCGGCAGCCCATCCCCTTGTGCGCGCCGATTCGAGCTGGTTCATGTTCGACGCCAACAAGGGCCGCCCCATTCGCATTCCGGAGAGCGAGTCCGCCCCCTACGTCGAGGACGCTCGCAACGACTCGCCGCTCGATCTACCGCCCATCCAGCGCGTGGTTCGTATTGAAGGCGAAGGCCAAGCTTGCGCCCCCATCACGGTAACCGGCGCGCACATCGACACGAATCATCACGTCAACAACGCGCAGTACGTGAGCCTTGCGCTTGGCGTACTTGAAGAGGGCGAGGCCTCCACCCCCTGCGCGCTCGATGTCCACTACAGCCGCGCCGCCAAGCTCGGTGACACCATCTACCCGCACATTCACCGTGAATTCCCCGCTGACGGCAGCATGTCCAGCATCGTCACCCTCGATGACGAGGCCGGATCACCCTATGCCATCGTTCGCCTAGGCTAGCCCAGCACTCGCAACATGTCGACATAACAAGGCGGGGCCTCGCACACGCGAAACCCCGCCGTTTTCATGGCTATTGCATCCGCGGTCTGCAAAGCGGGCGCGCCGACACAGTCCAACCGCGCCCGCGATCCGCGCGCCAGGCCGACGGCAGCCGCATCACCTCGCCGCGCCCGCGGCTCCAGGCAGATCCGACGCCAGCCGCACCACCTCGCCGCACCCACGGCCGCGAACGTGCCCAAACCGAAACTACATCAGCTCGCAGACCCTCTGGGCAAATTCCACCGGATCATCGGGCAGAATGCCCTCGACAAGCAGCGCCTGGTCATACAGCAGGCCCGCGTACTTGGTGAGCTTGTCGGTATCACCAGCCTCCTGGGCGGCCTTGAGCTTGTCGAAGACCGGGTGCTTGGCGTTGAGCTCGAGCACGCGCTGGGCCTTCGGAGCGTCCGCCGCGTCCGGGCCAGCCGCAAGGACCTTCTCCATCTCGAGCGTAAGCGGGCCCTCAGAGGTAATCGCCGCGGGGGCGTCAGTCAGGCGCGCGGACACCGTGACCTTCGTGACCTTCTCGCCCAGAGCGTCCTTCATTGCCTTGAAGAGGTCCTCGTTATCCTTCGTGGCCTCCTCGGCAGCCTTCTTCTCGTCCTCCGTGGCAAAGTCGACGTCACCAGCGGCAACGTTCTTGAGCTCGAGCGAACGATCCTCGACCTCGGGCTCCGCGCCATCGGCGACGGCCTTCTCTGCGGCCTCGCGCGCAGCGTCATCCTCGTAAGTCTTAGGCAGGCCCTTGGCTTCATAGGCACGCATGGACTGGAAGGTAAACTCATCCACGTCAGCGGTGCAGAGCAGGACGTCAAAGCCGTGATCGAGAGCGGCCTTTACGACAGGCATCTTCGCCAGGCGCTCGCGAGAGTCGCCAGCAGCATAGTAGACAGCCTTCTGACCAGCAGGCATGGCCTTCGCATATTCGGCGAGAGTAACCATCTTCTGCTCGCGAGCACTCCAGAAGAGCAGGAGGTCTGCGAGCTCAGAGGCCTTCATGCCATAGCTCGAATAGATGCCGTACTTGAGGCCGCGGCCGAAGTTCTCGAAGAACTTCTCGTAGGCCTCGCGATCCTGGTCACGCATCGCCTCGAGCTCGCTCGTGACCTTCTTCTCGATGCGCTTGGCGATAGCCTTGAGCTGGCGATTCTGCTGCAGCGTCTCACGCGAAATGTTCAGCGTGACATCCGGCGAATCCACGATCCCGCGCACGAAGTTGTAGTAGTCAGGCAGGAGGTCGGCGCACTTCTCCATGATCAGGACGTTGGAGCTATAGAGCGCAAGGCCCTTCTCGTAATCCTTGCTGTAGAGGTCGAACGGAGCCTTGCCCGGCACGAACAGCAGCGCATCATACTCAAGCGCGCCCTCGGCGTGGAAGGTGATGGTGCGCGCCGGATCCTCCCAATCATGGAAGGTGGACTTGTAGAACTCGTCGTAATCCTTCTGCTCGACGTCGCGCTTCTTCCAGATCGGCGTCATGGAGTTGATGGTCTCGAGCTCTGTGTAGTCCTCGTACTCAGGGGTGTAGTCCTCCGGAGCGTCCTCGGGCTTGGGCTTCTGACGGCTCTTGGTGACCATCATCTGGATGGGATGGCGCACGTAGTTGCTGTACTGGCGGATAAGCTCCTTGAGGGTCCACTCTTCGAGGAAGCGACTGTAGCGCTCGCCTTCCGCGCCATCCGTGCCTTCGACGTCATCCTTTAGGATAAGGATGACGTCAGTACCACAGTGATCGCGCTCGGCATCTGAAATGGTGTAGCCCTCGAGGCCGTCGCTCACCCACTCATGCGCGACATCCTCGCCAGCAGCGCGGGTCACCACGCGAACCTCCTTGGCGACCATGAAGGCAGAATAGAAGCCAACACCAAACTGGCCAATGATATCGACGTCGTCACCCTGGTGCTCAGCATTCTCCGCCTTGAACTCCTCAGAACCCGAGTGTGCAATCGTGCCGAGGTTCTTCTCGAGCTCCTCCTCCGTCATGCCAAGGCCGTTGTCCGAGATGGTGAGGGTATGCGCTTCCTTGTCAGGCGTCACGCGAATGGCGAGGCTGTCCTCGTCGAGATTAATCGCAGAATCCGTGAGGCTGCGAAGATAGAGCTTGTCCTCGGCGTCAGACGCATTGGAAATGAGCTCTCGGAGGAAGATCTCCTTGTTGGTGTAAATCGAGTTGATCATAAGGTCGAGGAGCTTCTTGCTCTCTGTCTTGAACTTTCGCATGTGCAGGCCTCCCGAGACGAGCGACGCGGTGAGTTACGACCACACGGGCCGTGGCTCGCAAATCTACTAATGGTTGACTTAGGTTTTATATCCCAAATATGCGCAAGTAATCAGTGAAAGCGTGATTCTGTCGCCATTAGCACTCTGACGACCCGTCGAATCGCACTTCCCAAACCTCCGCGGCAGTCAAATAGCGCGATCCGCCCACAATTTCTTGCGGAATGAGCTTTAGCGGAGCCGAAATGACGTGGCAAAAACGTGTCGCATCAAGTAGTCGCCATCAAGCGAAAAGTAAAGGTGCAGGTAAACGACTTGTCGTATTTCGGTCTACTCAGGGGGTCGCGTTTTAGCCACGTCATTTCGTCTAATTTAGTTTCATGGCGGACGAAACTGGCTCCAGAAGACTCACCATATTGGCAAGTAGCCACCACCCGAGCCCGCAAACGCCCTATAATCACTCGACAAGTCAAAGATCCCCATCGAAAACAAGCGACCTGCGCGCGGCATTGCCACATGCAGATCGCCAGATCGATTGGGGTTAACGTGGACAGGATTCTTTGCTCGATCACAGCGTTTCGATACCATCAGGTTCCGCCGCAGGTCCTCGCCTTATATCCGCCGATGCCGGACACGTTTCGTGACCCTGTCCATCGCAACATATCCTGCAGTCCCGTCGTCACGGATTTGCTCAAAGCGCCAATCCACAAGCTTTCTAGCGCGCGAAAACCCAATAGGACCTCGAAGCTCTATCGCACGCACTCGCTAAGCCGAGAGCTACCGTTCGGCGGCGTTCTTGACACAAACCACAACTTCCAGGTGACATCGCCAGCGCTCACGCTGCTCGGACTTGCGGCGCAGCTCGCTCCTGCGCAGCTGCTCATGGCAACCTACGAGCTTTGCGGAACCTACTCGACTTTCATGCCTTGCGAACGCACGGAGAGCTTGCTTTCCGAGGCGCTCGCACAACGATTCCTCTCCCCCTTCGATGGCTGGCGGCGTGTCACTGGATCTAGCGGAAGCCCGCTTGACCTTTGGAAACGCAGCCCGCTCTTGAGCGTTGAAGAGCTCAAGAAAAACACTCTCCAACTCGAGGGGTTTCACGGCGTGAAGCGTCTTCGCTGGGCCGCTTCTCACATGACCGGGGTTTGCGCATCTCCGTTCGAGGCGCAGGTATCCATTCTTCTCGGCCTTCCCAGGGCGAGCGGGGGCCTCGGCCTTGCGTTCACAAACAACCGGCGCATCGAATTGTCCGGACAAGCACAGGCTCTCTATCAGAAAACTTGCTGCTACGCGGATCTATTCTTCGAGGGTACAGAGACTCGTCGGCCCATCGCGCTCGAATGTCAGGGGGCATCGGTTCACGGCGGAGAGGCCGCATCCCTGAATGACGCGGCGCGAACGGCGGCGCTCCAGCTCATGGGAGTGGAGGTCATCCCCATTACACACGAGCAGATTAGGCAGTCGGACGGCTGGAGTGCCATCAAGCGGCTTCTCGAACTCAAGCTCGGAATCGATACCGGGAAAGCGGCGAGACAGAAGCGCGCCGAGACCAACCTGCGCTACGACCTGTTTGAGAGGTCCATAGCCTAGGTGCGACTGCGGGACGCAGGTGGCCAGGGCACGCGGCATCCAGGGCACGGGTGGCCAAGGTGCGTGGTATCCGGGCCGCAGGTGGCCAGGGCGCGCGGCATCGGCGCCAACCTAACGCCCTACTTTTTCCTCGGTTGGTAGCGTCTGCGAGTGGCGTGGACGCTCCCCTTGCGGGCGCCGGCCTTGAGGCGAGCCATGACCTCGTCTTCCGTAGTTCCCTCTACCTTGCTCCTGAGCTCGACGAGTTGATCGCGCAAATCAGCGGCGCGTTCGAAGTCCATGGCTTCGCTCGCCGCCGCCATGTCGCTCTCAAGCGCCTCCATAATGCGAGTCAGCTCTTCGCGAGGAAGCTTCTTCGCAAGCTCGGCGGCAACAGACTTGGCCGTAGCCTCACTCTTTGCACGCGCGTCGGCGTCAACCCCGGCAAGGCTCTCGAAGGCACCATGGCTTCCTGTGCCATGGCGGTCGCGCGTCTTATCGCCGACCGTCTCCTCTGCCTCGGAAATAAAGCTCGAGATGTCTGCAATCGACTTTTTGACGGTCTTGGGCACGATGCCGTGTTCCTTGTTGAACGCCTCCTGAGCGGCACGGCGCCGGCGCGTCTCATTGATGGCGATGCGCATCGAATCCGTAATGCGATCCGCATACATAATGACTTCGCCGTGAGCGTTACGCGCAGCACGGCCCATCGTCTGAATGAGCGAACGACGGTTACGGAGGAATCCCTCCTTATCCGCATCGAGGACCGCCACAAGCGAGACCTCCGGAATATCGAGGCCCTCGCGAAGGAGGTTGATGCCCACGAGCACGTCAATCTTGCCCATACGCAGGTCACGAATGATGTCCACACGATCGAGCGTCGCAGTGTCCGAGTGCATGTAGTTAACCTTAAGCCCCTCGTCGAGGAGATGGTCCGTAAGGTCCTCTGCCATGCGCTTGGTGAGCGTCGTCACCAGGACGCGCTCCTTCGCAGCAACTCGCGTGCGAATTTCCTCCGTCAGGTCATCGATCTGGCCACGGATGGGGCGCACGTCGATCAACGGATCAAGCAGGCCGGTCGGGCGGATAATCTGCTCGACCGTCTGCTGGCTGACCTGCTCTTCGTAGTCTCCGGGCGTGGCCGAGACATAGACGAACTGCGGCACGCGACTCTCGAACTCATCGAAGCGCAGGGGACGGTTGTCAAGTGCGCTAGGCAGGCGGAAGCCGTGTTCTACCAGCGTAATCTTGCGCGCGCGGTCTCCTTCGTGCATGCCGCGAATTTGGGGCACCGTCACGTGGCTCTCGTCGATGATGCAAAGCATATCCTTGGGGAAATAGTCGATGAGCGTGAAGGGCGGCTCGCCAGGAGCACGGCCGTCGAGATGTCGCGAGTAGTTCTCGATGCCGTTGCAATATCCCATATTCTCAAGCATCTCAAGGTCATACCCCGTACGTTCGCGCAAGCGCTGGGCCTCGAGGAGCTTGTCGGCTTCCTTGAGCTGGGCCAAGCGCTCCGTAAGCTCTTGGTTGATGGTATCGAGTGCGTGGTTGATCTTGGGGCGCTCCGTGACATAGTGACTTGCCGGCCAGATGGGCACCGCGTCAAACTCACGCAGAATCTCGCCCGTGACCTCATCGATCTCGGCGATAACCTCGACTTCATCGCCAAAGAACTCGATGCGGAGAGGATGCTCCGCATACGGCGGAAACACGTCGACGCGCTCCCCGCGCACGCGGAAGCAGCCGCGAGCAAGATCGATATCGTTGCGGTCATACTGAATGTCTATTAGCGAATGGATGAAATCGTCGCGTTCGAGCGGCTCGTCCTTTGAGACGTTGGGGGCAAGGCCCGCGTAGTCCTCCGGGCTACCGATACCGTAAATACAGCTCACCGACGCAACGCAGATAACATCGCGACGCGAGAGCAAGCTTGCCGTGGCCTGATGGCGGAGCTTCTCGACTTCTTCATTGATCGAGGCGTCCTTCTCGATGTAAGTATCACTCTGCGGAACGTAAGCCTCCGGCTGGTAGTAGTCATAGTAGGAGACGAAATAGACTACGGCGTTATTGGGGAAAAGCTCGCGCATCTCACTTGCAACCTGAGCCGCGAGCGTTTTATTGGGCTCCATGATGAGCGTAGGCTTGTTTACGGCCTCAATTGTCTTGGCCATGGTGTAGGTCTTGCCGGAACCCGTAACACCGAGGAGAGTCTGGTAACGAAGACCATCCTCGATGCCCTTCGCGAGCTTAGCTATGGCCTGGGGCTGGTCGCCCGCCGGCTCGAACGGAGAGACAACCTCAAGGGGCGCGCCGACGCCCTCGACGCCAAAACGACGGAGCTCGGCGCCAACATGACCCGTGACCCGCGGCTGATTTGAAGTTGCCTCCTGCGCTCCCATGCTTCCTCCGCTACGTACAGCTGTTCGATATTGCCATTATACACATACGAACTAAGCCGATACGGGTCAAAGCTCTAGATCCGGAGGGGCCATCCCGGCACCATCGAGCAACACCACCGGCGCGGGGGCGTCCAAGCGTTCAAGCAACGCCACCGGCAAGAAGGGGCGTCCAGGCGCTATCGAGCAGCGCCGCCGGCGCGAAGGGCATGCCGCCAGCACAACAACCGCGCCAGGACAGCAACATGCCCGGAAGCCAATGCAGGTTCGCTACTCCCCCATAACCTCGAGCCACCACGTGCCCACAGCAGCCTCTAACGCCGCAGCGTCCCCGTCATTTTCGATCACATGCGTGGCGTGGGCGCGAAGATACTCGTCACTTGGCTGACGCGCCGCGCGAGCGTCGAAATCCTCCCCCGTCATACCGCGACCAACGGCCCGCTTGCGACGAAGCGCTAGTGGTGCCGTCACGACAAGGACATCATCCGCAAGAGGAAGCAAGTCCTCCACGCGATCGAGCAGGGGCACCTCGACAATCGTCAGCTTTGGCTCGGCCCCAGAACAGCTCGAGCTCGTAAGGATGGCGGCGAGGCGCTCGCGAATGGCAGGCATCTCGATCGCCTCGAGGCGAGCCGTATCCTCCGGCGTGGCAAACGCGCGGGCAGCCAGCTCGCCTCGATTCAGCTCGCCCGTATCCCTGTCAACCAGATCATCACCGAACTCTGACGCAATAGACTCCAGAACGGGGCTGCCCGCCTCGAGGACCTCGCGGGAGACCTGGTCGAGATCGCATAGCCAGGCACCGCGATCATGCAGCAGACGGGCAACGGTTGACTTACCCGACGCGATACCGCCAGCTAGAAACGTCGTATGCGCCATGATCGACTACGCCTTGCCATCAAAACGCGTGTGGCACTTGGGGCAGGTAATACGAACCTTGCCTTTGCCGCGAGGAATACGGACGCGCTGGCCACAGCTGGGGCAGGCGAGGTGAACGTAGTTCTTGGCCTCACGAAGCTCAGCAGCAGGGTTCGCAAGGAACGAAATCACAGGACCAGCCGCTTTAAGGGCCTGCGAGTTCTCACGGCTTCGGGCAGAGACATCCTTTGACGTGATGCGGAACCATGAATAGCCGAGAAGAACCAGCGCCACGACCGAAACCCAGGTTGTACGCGCAAACAAGTCGATGATGACAAGAATCACGGCAAGCGTCGTGCAGGCGCCAGACAGCTCATCCGCGCCGTTGCGCCCACGAGCCCATTCAAGAATCTTACGCTGCGCCTCTTCCATCTTGTTGCCGTTCGTACCGTTTGCCATGAAAACCTGCCTTCCCTTTCTTCGAGAAACAATTCTACCCGGCATTGCGGACACTAACCGCACGAGCGGGAATCGCAACGCCGCCGCAACATCAAGCCCATCGCGCGGCGAACTGGTGGCAAGCGAGACCCACTATCGCACACAAAAAGGGCCGCCCACTTTCGTGAGCGGCCCCGCAATCGAGCTAGTTACCTAAGCGCGAGATTTACTCGGCGTCGGTGGCCTCGACGGTCTCAGCAGCCTCGGTAGCCTCAGCGGCCTCCTCGGGCTTGTCCATCGGCTCAACCTCGACCTCGAAACCGAGGGTCTCAGCGGCAGCCTTCATGGACAGGGAGATACGACGACGATCGAGGTCGATCTCCATAACCTTGACCTGGACCTTGTCGCCAACCTTGCAAACCTGGGCAGGGGCGTCGACGTGCTGCTTGGCCATCTCGGAGATGTGGACCAGACCCTCGATGCCGTCGCCGAGGTCAACGAAGGCGCCAAACGGGACGAGCTTGGTGACAACGCCCTCAACGATGGCGTCGACCGGGTACTTCTTGACGAGCGTGCGCCAAGGATCCTCGGTGGTCTGCTTGAGGCCAAGGGAGATGCGCTCGCGGTTGAGATCGACGTCGAGAACCTGAACCTCGACCTCCTGGCCGACCTTGACGACCTCGGAGGGGTGGTTGACGTGGTTCCAGGAGAGCTCGGAGATGTGAATCAGGCCGTCGATGCCGCCGAGGTCGACGAAGGCGCCGAAGTCGACGATCGAGGAGACCGTGCCCTTGAGGCGCATGCCCGGCTGGAGCTTCGAGAGAATCTCGGAGCGCTCGGCCTTGCGAGCCTCCTCGAGGACAACGCGACGGGAGAGGACGACGTTGTTGCGGTTGCGGTCCATCTCGATGACGCGGGCCTCGATGCGGGTGCCCATGTAAGCGTTGAGATCCTTGACGCGACGGAGGTCGACGAGGGAGGCGGGCAGGAAGCCGCGCAGGCCGATGTCGAGGATAAGGCCGCCCTTGACGACCTCGATGACCTCGCCCTCGACGTTCTCGCCGGCGTTGAACTTCTCCTCGATGCGGTTCCAAGCACGCTCGTACTCGGCACGCTTCTTGGAGAGGACCAGACGGCCGTCCTTGTCCTCCTTCTGGAGAACGAGGGCCTCAATGGTGTCGCCCAGGTTCACGATGTCAGCGGGGTTGGCGTCCTTGCGGATGGACAGCTCGCGGACGGGAATAACGCCCTCAGACTTGAAGCCGATGTCAAGCAGGACCTCATCGCGCTCAATCTTGACAACGGTACCCGTGACAAGATCGCCCTCGTCGAAATCGGTAATGGTACCGTCGATGAGGTTGTTCATCTCCTCGTTGGACACGTCATCCAGCGAGAAAACGGACGAGTTCTGAATCTCACTCAAAGGTGGACCCCTTTCGAAAACGGGGCCCCGATGCTCATGCGCATCGCCTGCAGCAGCTCCGGGCCAGATGCTCGCCCACAGCCACCGGCTTGGATTTACATCGCTCGGGGGCCGACAGATATAGTGTGTGAGCGTCCGACTCACACGTCTTGATAGGATACCTTGCACGCCTAGCCATTTCAAGCGTAAGTGGCAAGTCTGCTCGTAAATTTACGAAAAGTTGGCCTTCTCCGCACGCGCCCGCCACACGCACACGCCCGCCCTCGCACCGCACGCACGCGCCTGCAAAAAACGGGGCCCGCACGTCCGCGCGGACCCCGCAGCTCCTACTCTCCCAGGCCGTTCGGGCCCATGCCTCCAGGAATGGTATCGGCGTCGCGGCCATACGCCGGCTGCGCTGAAATCTCCTGGATCTTGGTCGCCTCCGCGATGACGCCGTCGGCAAGGACGTTGTCGTAGCGATGGCAAGCACACCAGTGGCCCGGCGACACCTCGCGAAGCTCCGGCGCGGACACGTCGCAGCCGCCCACCTTGGCGAAGCAACGGCTGCAGAAACGGCAGCCCACGGGCGGGTCGATCGGACTCGGCACGTCGCCCTCGAGGATGATGCGGCGACGGCGCATCTTCGGGTCGACGGAGGGAATTGCCGAAAGAAGCGCCTGCGTGTAAGGGCAAAGCGGGTGGTGGTAGAGCTCGTTCTTCTCGGTAATCTCCATGAGGTGGCCAAGATACATGACACCCACGCGGTCGCTCACGTGCTTCACGACGTTCAGGCCATGGGCGATGAACAGGTACGTGAGGCCCATCTTCTCCTTGAGGTCGTCGAGGAGGTTCAAGACCTGCGCCTGCACCGACACGTCAAGCGCCGAGACGGGCTCGTCACACACGATGAGCTTGGGGTTCACGGCAAGCGCACGCGCAATGCCCACGCGCTGGCGCTGGCCGCCGGAGAACTCGTGCGGGTAGCGGTTGCGCATGGACGCCGGAAGGCCAACGAGCTCGAGCAGCTCGTCCACGCGGGCATCGACCTGGTCCTCGGGCAGAATCTTGTTCGTGCGGATGGGCTCAGCAATGATGCTGCCGACCGTCATGCGCGGGTTCAGGCTCGCGTAGGGATCCTGGAAGATGAGCTGGATGTCACAGCACAGGCGGCGGCGTTCCTTGGGCGACATCGCCGTGAGGTCCCGGCCCTCGAACGTTATCGTGCCTGAGGTCGGGGCGAGCAGGCCCACCAGCATCTTGCCGATGGTCGTCTTTCCACAACCGGACTCGCCCACGAGGCCAAGCGCCTCGCCGCGACGAATCTGGAACGAGACGTCATCGACGGCCTGAACGAAAGACGTCGGCTTGCCAAAGAAGTTCGTGTCGGCGACGAAGCTCTTCGTCAGATGCTGGACGTCGAGCAGTACCTCGTCGTTATTCATTGGCACTCCCCTCCTCGTCATAGAAGAAGCAGCGGACGGTGCGGCCCGGCTGGCCGGGAACCTCGCGAAGCTCCGGGCACTCCTTGCGGCAGCGCTCGCGGCAGCGATCGCAGCGGTCCGAGAATGGGCAGCCCGTAGGGCGGTTCAGCGGCGCGGGGATCTGACCGCGAATGGTGTAGAGACGCTTGGCGTCGTCGTCCTCGAGACGCGGGATGGATTCGAGAAGTCCCAGCGTATAGGGATGAAGCGGCTTCTCGAAGAGCTGCATCACCGTCGCCGTCTCGACGACCTGCCCCAGGTACATGACGACCACGCGATCCGCCACCTCGCTCACGACGCCGAGGTCATGCGTGATGAGCAGCACGCCCATGTTAAAGTCCTGGCGCAGTTTGTAGATGAGGTCGAGGATCTGGGCCTGGATCGTCACGTCAAGCGCCGTGGTGGGCTCGTCGGCGATGAGGAGCTTGGGGTTGCACGAGAGCGCCATCGCGATCATGACGCGCTGGCGCATGCCGCCCGACATCTGGTGCGGATAGTCACGCGCGCGGTCCTCGGGGCTGGGAATGCCCACGAGGCGCAGCATCTCGACGGCGCACGTCCACGCGGCCTTCTTGTCGAGGTCCGTGTGAAGACGAATCGCCTCGACGATCTGGTCGCCCACGCGGTAGACGGGGTTGAGCGACGTCATCGGCTCCTGGAAGATCATCGAGATCTTGCCACCGCGAACCGCTTGCATCTCCTTCTCAGAGAGCGCGAGAAGATCCTGGCCGTCGAAGGTGATCGAGCCGGCGGCGACGTGGCCGGGGCTCTGCAGCAGACGCATGATGGAGAGCGACGTCACGCTCTTGCCCGAGCCAGACTCGCCCACGATGGCAACGGTCTCGCCCGCGTCTACGGAGAAGGTCACGTCGTCGACGGCGCGCACGACGCCCTGGCGCGTGGGGAACTCGGTGCGGAGGTCTTTGACTTCTAGCAGCATGGGCACCTACCTCTTCCTTGCCTTGGGGTCGAATGCGTCGCGGACACCGTCGCCCAGCAGGTTGAACGCGAGCACCGTGAGGGTGATCGCCATGCCGGGGAAGAGCATCGCATGGGGCGCCGAGAAGATGTAGTTGCGGCCGCGGCCCAGCATGTCGCCCCACTCGGCCGCTGGCGGCTGGACGCCCAGGCCGAGGAAGCCGAGGGCGGCGCAGTCGAGGATGGCGCTCGAGATGCCGAGCGTCGCGCGGACGATGATCGATGGCATGACGTTGGGCAGGATGTGGCGCACGATGATCGTGGCGTCGGTGTCACCGATGACGCGCGCGGCGGCCACGTAGTCGCTCTCCTTGACGGCGAGGATCTGGCTGCGCACGATGCGTGCGTACTCCGGAATCGACACGAGGCCGATGGCGACGACCGCCTTCTCGATGCCCTTGCCGAACGCCGCCATGAACGTGATGGCGAGCAGGATCGAGGGCACGGCAAGCATGATGTCCATGCAGCGCATGATGACCGTGTCAACCTTGCCGCCCTTGTAGCCCGCGATGGCGCCGAGCGCGACGCCCACGGTGAGCGAGATCGCGACGGACAGCACGCCCACGGCGAGCGTGACCTGCGTGCCGACGAGGATGCGGCTGAACATGTCGCGACCCTGCTGGTCGCAGCCGAAGATGTGCTCTGCGCTGGGCGTGGCGAAGGATTGCGAGAGGTCCTGGGCATACGGATCGCACGGCACGATGCCCGGGAAGACCTTCGTGACGATCGCGATAACCACGAGCAGCAGGATGAACACAAGGCTCACCATCGCCGCCATGTTATGGGACAGGGAATACCAGACGTCCTTCCAGAGGGATTCCTTCTCCTCCGGAGTCGTCTTGGCGGAAGCGCCCATTGTTGCCTCTGCCATGGCGATCACTCCTCTCCCTGCGTGTACTTGATGCGGGGGTCGAGCAGGGCGTAGATGATGTCGACCACCAAGTTGATGACGACGAAGATCACGCCGATGAGCAGGACGACGCCCTGGACCACGGGGAAGTCGCTCTTGAGGATGCACTCGACCACGTACTTGCCGATACCGGGCCAGGCGAAGACCGTCTCCGTGAGGAGGGCACCGCCGAGGAGGCTGCCGAGCTGGAGGCCGATGACCGTGGAAACCGGCAGCATGGCGCAGCGCAACGCGTGATGCTTCGTGACCTTGCCCTCGGGCAGGCCCTTGGCGCGGGCGGTGCGCACGTAGTCCTCGTTCAGCGTGTCTAGCATGCTCGAGCGGGTCATGCGCGTGATGATGGCCATGGAGTACATGGACAGTGCACACGCCGGCATGATCATGTGGATGACGGCGTTGCCAAACGCCTCGAAGTCACCGGAGAGCAGCGTATCGAGGATGAAGAGGCCCGTTCCGCCAACCGGTTGCATGATCGGGTCGATGCGGCCGCCGGAGGGCAGGATGTGCAACGTTCCCGTGAACAGGATGATGAACAGGATGCCCAGCCAGAAGATCGGCATAGAGACGCCAACGAGGGCGAGCAGCGTGGAAAACGCGTCGACGAACTTGCCCTTGTGCGTGGCGGAGACCACGCCGAGTGCCACGCCGACGACGCTCGCGATGATGATGGCGACGATGGCCAGTTCGATCGTGGCGGGGAAGCGACTCATGATCTCCGTGGTCACGGCCGTGTGCGTGTAGTACGAGCTACCGAGGTCCCCGTGAAGCGCACCTCCAATAAAGTCGAGGTACTGCTTCCAAATAGGGTCGTTCAGGCCCTGGGAGTCGCGCCAGGCGTCCATGGCCTCGCGCGTCGCGTGCTCGCCCAGGACGACAGGGGCGGGGTCGGCGGCGAACACGCGCATGAGCAGGAACACGACGACGGATAGCCCGATGAGGACGGGAATCGCCTGGAGCACTCGCTTTGCGACGTACTTGATCAACGCTTTCCACTCCTTTCCTTATGCGATGTGGATGGTCTTCTCGGCTAGACGGCGAGGCAGGGCAGGCGGCACGCCGGCACGGCCCTGTCGGCGGTAGCGCACCCGACGGCGGTGCACCCGGCGGCACGGCGCCCCGGGCCCCGCTAGAGCCGTCGCGGGAGTCCGGGGCCTTCCGCTCCGGACTCCCGCGGGATTGCGCTCAGACGCCTCTAGCGAAAGGCCCTGCCTTAGGCCTCCTTAACGGCGTCGTACAGGAACGCGACAGCCGTCGGGTGGAAGTAGAAGCCAGAGACCTTCGGGTTATAGCCCAGGATGTTCTGGGAGTGCGAGATGAGCAGCCACGGCTGCTCCTCGGCGACCATCTGCTCGCACTGCAGGTAGATGGCATCGCGATCGCTGCCGGAGGGCGTGACGAGGCCCTTGTTGATGAGCTCGTTGTACTCGTCGCTCTTGAAGCGGGCGACGTTCATGGACAGGCTCGGATCAGAGAGCAGGTTCATGAAGTTGTCGGGGTCGCCGTTGTCGCCGTTCCAGCCGTAGAAGCAGATGTCGTAGCTCTCGGTCTGGATCTTGGTCTTGTAGGTCGTCCAGTCATAGGTGTCGATGGTGACGTCGACGCCGGCCTCCTTGAGATAGCCCTGGATGGCCTCGGCGAGGACCTGGCCGCCCTTGCCGTTATACGGACGCGGGTTGGAGTAGGTGATGCACTTGACGGAGGTGATGCCGAGGGCCGCGAGCTCGGACTTGGCGGCCTCGGGGTCATACTCGGTCTGCTTGACGTCCTCGTCGTAGGGAGCCATCCAGGTCGGCATGACGGAGTTGGCGACGGAGGCGTAGCCGTTGTACAGGGAGTCAACGAGCTCCTGGACGTTGACGGCCTTGGCGAAGGCCTTGCGGGCGTCCTTGTTCTTGAAGATCTCGGACTCGGTGTTGAACGCCATGTAGTTGATGTTCATGCCGTCGGCCTTGTAGATCTTGGAGCCACCCTGCTCGACGGTGTCGACCACGGCCTCGTCGATGCCATCGATGATGTCGGCCTCGCCGTTGTTGAGGGCGGTGACGCGAGAGGCAGCCTCGGCGATGAAGGTGAAGATGATGTTCTCGGTCTTGCCGGCCTTCTCGGAGTTCCAGTAGTCCTCGTTGCGCTTAAGGACGATGTTGGAGTTCTTCGTCCAGCTCACGAACTTGTACTGGCCGGTGCCGACGGGGTTCTCCATGGCCGTGTCGAACGCAGACGGAGCGACGATCGGCGAGGACATGCACATGGCGATGTTGGCGAGAAACGGCGTCGACGCGGCGCGGAGTTTGATGACGAGCGTCGTGGCGTCGGTGGCCTCGACGGACTCGACGCCGGTGCCGTCCTCCTGGGAGCCGAAGTTGAAGGAGGCGTAGGGCATGTCGTCGGTACGGTTAGGCTCGAGCTGGCGATCGATGCAGGCCTTGACGGCCTCGGCGTCGCAGTCGGTGCCATCGTGGAACTTGATGCCCTCGTGCAGCTTGAAGGTGTAGGTCAGGCCGTCATCGGAGACCTCGGGGAGCTCGGCGAGGCCCGGGACAACGGTGCAGGAATCCGTCTCGTACTGGAGGAGGTTCTCGTAGATCTGGACCATGACCTTCGCGGACTCGCCGTCATCGACGTACGCGGGATCGAGGCCGCGGGGCTCGGCGCCCTGGGAGAAGGTGATCGTGTCGGCGTATTCGCCGGAGGCGGTGGTAGCCGAGCTGCCGGCACGCTTAGAACCACAGGCGGTCAGTGCGCTCGCGGCGCTCGCAGCGGCGACGAGCTCGAGGAAGTTCGTTCGAGAGATGGCGTTCTTGTCCATGTGCGCTTCCTTACCCTAATCAATCTTGCGGTCTTTCGCTGGATTCGCGTCCGTGCCCAGGTGGACGCATGGGGCTCGCGCCCACGGTGGACGCGCGGGGATGGCGGCAGACCGGACGCGAGCGATGAGTGCGCGAACGGCGCTGCCTCGACGTCCGGGCGACCATACGAGACTCGACACCTGGGCAGGCGCGAGGCTTCGCAAGCCCCATCCATGCGATGTGAGATGAATTTACAAATTGCGCCCGCGAAAACGGGATTTGAAGCGATTTATTGGCGAAGTCTTATCCCCGAAGCAATATCGATGCAATCTGGCTGAAACAAATCGCCCAAGAAAAACTTTATTCCGCTACAGTGGTCCGGATTAGGACGAACGGGGTGCGCCAACGATCGACACCGCGCTCGTAACCGACCCCCAGCGGCGACAGAGTCTCGTCTGCGCGTTTGACGGAAAGTCGAAATATTTCTTGACTTTCTCTTCGGTTTTACTTTTCCCAGCAAACGACTAGGGTTAACGGTTTAACCATTTCTAACGTTTCCCAAGGTAGAACAACGTTTACCGACAAATTCTTGTCGCGAATTCGTCCACGGGATACCTTCTTTAGCGGCCGATACTCCAATCGGCCGCACCATCCGTGGCACCAAGTCCGGCACCAGGTCCGGACGCCACACCCCTTTCCAGAGGACCAGTGCAAACCGGTATATGAAGGAGGAGAACGTGAAGATCGTAGGAGTAAGCGCCTGCACCGTCGGCATTGCGCACACCTACATGGCTAAGTCCGCCATGGAGGAGGAGTGCAAGAAGCGCGGTTTCGAGTGCAAGATCGAAGCGCAGGGAGGCATGGGCATCGAGGACGAGCTCTCCCAGGAGGACGTCGACTCGGCTGACCTCGTCATCCTCACGACCGACGTGGGCATCGAGGGCGAGGACCGCTTCGAGGCCAAGAAGGCCGAGGGCCGCTTCCACAAGGCCGGCACCGCCGACGCCATCTCTGACGCCGCCGCCGTGATCGATGCCGCCATCGCCGCCGCCGGCATCGACGTCTCCGCGTTCGCCGTCGCCGAGAAGGCCGCCGAGCCCGCCAAGGCCAGCGCCGCCCCCGGCGGCCCCAAGCCCGCTGAGAAGAAGTCCATCTTCGCCGAGCCCGGCAAGACGCTGCTCAACGCCTTCAACACCGGCGTGAGCTACTTCATCCCCATCGTCGTCATCGGCGGCGTGTTCCTGGCCTTCTCGCTGGCCTCCGGCACCGCCGGCGCCAACGGCATGGAGGTCACGAACCCCTTCATGGTGTCGCTGAACACCATCGGCATGGCCGGCATCTCCATGATGATCCCGGTGCTCGCCGCCTACATCGCCTACTCGATGGCCGGCAAGCCCGCCCTCGCCCCCGGCTTCGTCCTTGGTTACCTGGTTAACAACGCGGTGACCACGCCGAACGGCTCCGCGGTCTCCACCGGCTTCCTGGGCGCCATGATCATGGCCGTCATCTGCGGCTACTTCGTCCGCTGGATGAAGACCTGGAAGGTCAACGACACGATCAACACGATCATGCCGATCCTGATCATCCCGATCCTCACCTCGCTCGTTCTGGGCATGGCCTACATCTACATCCTGGCCACGCCGCTCGGCTTCGTGATGGACTGGCTCACCGCCGTCCTCGGTAGCCTCCAGGGTGGCTCCGCCGTCGTCCTCGGCCTCGTCATCGGCGTCATGACCGCGTTCGACATGGGCGGCCCCATCAACAAGACTGCCTCCACGTTCACGATGGCCCTCATGGCCTCCAGCATCTACGGCCCCAACGGCATGTTCCGCGTCGCCGTCGCCGTCCCGCCCCTGGCCTGCGGCATCGCTTCCCTGATCGCCCACAACAAGTTCGATGACGCCGACCGTCAGATGGGCGTCTCCGCCATCTTCATGGGCTGCATCGGCATCACCGAGGGCGCCATCCCGTTCGCCGTCAAGGACCTCGCCCACACCCTGCCGGGCATCTGCATCGGCTCCGCCGTGGGCGCCGGCCTGGCCGCCTTCCAGGGCATCGACTGCTACGTCCCGCACGGTGGCTTCATCGTCGCCCTCGCCACGAGCAACGTCGGCCTGTTCTGCCTCGACATCGTGATTGGTGCCCTCGTGGGCGCCGCGATCCTCGTCGCCATGAAGCCGAAGCTCGAGCAGAAGTAAGTTAACTCTCTGCACCTTTTGGACCCTGTCGGCTCACCGGCAGGGTCCTTCTTTGGTTAAATATCCTGTGTTATACTGCCCCGCCGGTCGGGCGCGCGAGGCACCGCAGCCGCTCGCGCGAAGCAGCAACCCAGCAAGCCAGGCAGCAGACCCGCCAGCCAGGCAGCAGCAGCCCACCGGCAAGACACGTGAAGAAAGGTATGCACCGATGGCTTTCGTCAACGACAAGAACGTCCTGCTCCACCAGAATGCCGCCAACAAGGACGAGGCACTCCGCACCATCGCGAACTATGCCGCCACGCTCGGCATCACCGACGACGCCGATGCCGTCTACGACGCTTTCCAGGCTCGTGAGGGCATCGACAAGACCGGCATGGTCGATGGCTTCGCCGTGCCGCACTGCAAGAGCGACGCGGTCAAGGATGCCGCCGTCATCATCTTCAAGAACGAGCAGCCCGTCGAGTGGCCGAGCCTCGACGACAAGCCCGTTGACATCGCCATGGCGCTTCTCATCCCCGAGGGCGAGGCCGGCACCACCCACCTGCGCCTTCTCTCCAAGTCCGCCGTCCTGCTCATGAACGCGGACTTCAAGGCGACCCTGCGCGGCTCCGATGACGCCGCCCAGATCGCCCAGGCGCTGAACGAGGGACTCGGCCTGTAAGGTTTTGGGCAAGCGCCCATAGCACGCGTTAACAGCAGCGGGTCCGGAGGAATCCCCTCCGGACCCGCTTTTTCATGCGTATCGTGCGAGCTTCGCCGGCGACTCGCTCCGAGTATCTCGCGTGGCGGTCGGCCAGGATACCTCGCACATGACGGTCGATCCGGGCACCTCGCGCGTGACGGCCAATCCGATAGCCCGCGTATTACGATCGGTCCAACGGCCCGCTCGAACAACTTTCTAAAGCATAGCCCCGAAGTCGCTCACGAGAATCTGGCCGGTGAGGGCGCGCGATTCGTCGCTTGCCAGGAACAGCGCGATGTTGGCGACATCCTCCGGCATGCAGGGCTGCGTGCGGAGGTTGGAGTGCGTGGCCATGGCGCCCATCATGTCGGCGTCCATGTCGGCGGCGGTGGTGCCGGCAACCATCGGGGTCACGATGGTGCCCGGGCAGATGGCGTTGCAGCGGATGCCCTCAGCCTGGAAGCGCAGGGCGGTGTGCTTGGTCACGCCGATGACGGCCGCCTTGGTGGAGACGTAGACAGCGCCGCCGCAACCCTTCTCGCCCGCAACCGAGGCGATGTTCACGATGGACGCGCCGGCGGACATACGCTTGGAAGCAGCGCGCATGCAGCGCATAGTGCCCTTCTGGTTGGTCTCGATGATGCGGTCGAGGTCCTCGTCGGTGAAGCGGTCAACGGGCTTGAGACCGGACTCGAGAATGCCAGCGTTGTTCACGAGGACGTCAATCCTGCCGTACTTCTCCTCCACGGCAGCCATGAGGCGCTCGGGATCATCGGCCTTGGAGATGTCGGTGGCCATGACGAAGGTCTTGCCGCCGGCAGCCTCGATCTCGCCCGCGACCTCCTCGAGCGCGGCCTCACGACGGGCGGTCATGACAACGGTGGCGCCTTCGGCGGCGAAGAGCTTGGCGATGGCGGCGCCCACGCCGGAGTTAGCGCCCGTAACGACGACGACCTTGTTCTCGAGCCTGTTCATGGTGATTCCCCTTTCGTTTCCGCGAATGACGGAGGGCACGTTAACGCATGAGGCGCGCCGAGCGCGCGACGCTTCGGCATGCGGCCCACCGGTCGTCGGCAGGCGTTGGCGCAAACGACGCCCCGGTCCGCGACTGACGCATGCATTTCGCCCCGAGAGGCGCGTTCCGCGCGCCGGCCCGAGAGCTAGCTGTTATGTGCCAAGACATTGTTTACACCGACTATGCGTGACATCGGAGGCAGGCCCCCGCACGCGCTGTGCGGACGGTCCCAATTGTAGCGCTCGATGAAGGAGGCCAGGG
>NZ_JBQKHS010000010.1:0-42215 GCF_052118165.1 Parolsenella sp. LCP21S3_E11
GTAGGAGCCGTCGGCGAGCCTCTCTGCCACGGCGTAGGCGTCGGCCCCGTCGATGGCGCCCCAGTTCAGCTGGACCTCGCCGTCGCCCGCGGGCTCGGCCGTGAAGCGGGGTTGCGGCACAAGTTCGCATTCAACGAGATCGAGCTCGCTATACGGAGTCCACTTGCCATCGACCTTTGCTTGGACAAGGAACTGGTATGTCTTCCCGTTTGTAAGCCCGGTTACCGTGTAGCTAGTATCCGCGCAATCATAGGTATAGGTCTTAAATGACCCGTCCTCATTGCGAACGGCAACCGCATATTGCGCAGCACCCGGAGTCTCCTCCCACTGCAGAGTTACGGAGCCGTTGTCTGTATCTGCAATAACGGGCGCGGGTTTCTTGACTTTAGACAGCCCAAACCTGTCGGCGATCGCCTGCGCGTCCGCAACTCCAAGCTGCCTGAGGAACGCCCCATCTGATAACTTTGCCGCATCCGCTGGGTTATCGATAAAACCATGCTCAACAAGAACCGCCGGTATTCCGTACTCGCGGCAATAACGTATTACCGCAAGGCTATCCGCTTCGCTGCCGTCTGGATAATAGAGCTTGTTTCCATTGACCTCATAGTGGCCCTCTTTTAGACCGCGATTTGAAAGGCCAAGTGCCGTGATTCGATCGAGCACCTTATTCCCGACGCTTGCGCCCTCTTCATGGAAGGTTTGGTACCAGGTGCTTTCCGTAGGGATCCACACCTCAGCGCCCGCGCCTCCACCCGAGTTGATATGAAAGCTCATGTAAAAATTAGCATGATTCTCATGCGCGACGTCGCAACGCCTCTGCAGTTCTTCCCTTGTTGAATTGTTTGATGTTAGAGAAGCGTCTGAATCACGAAGCATGACGACCTTTACGCCTTCATACTGCTCGAGCTCTTCCCTGCAATACTGAGCGATTTTAAGCGTGAGGGTCTTCTCCTGAAGGCCGTTGCCAATTGCCCCTGAATCCCATCCACCATGCCCGGCATCCAGGGCAATGGTAAAGCGAGGCGTGCCCGCACCAGCAGCGTCCTCCAGACCAGAGAGATCAACCAGGGAAGCGGTCGTTTGGTCATCACCAACAAACGCCGTTTCAAACCCATCGCCATCGTCAATGTCAAACGCAGTGACAGACGAATCATCATGGGCTCCAACGCTAAATACGGCATCGACTTCCTCGCCGAGAGGCAAGGTCTCGCCTGATTCACAAAGAACGCCTGCAATTGCGTACTGCTGCGCAGGGAGAGAGTCCGATGAAAACAGGTAGTCGAAGCCAACGTTAGACGTCAGAGACATTTCATAGTTAGAACCGTCTCCGCCGGTAAGGACGAGAGATCGGGGCGACGATTCCGGAACCGACGAGAAGCCAATCGCTACTTTTTGCTCTTCCCCCAAGCTGAGGTTGGAGCTGTCGATATAAACGTAATCAATCGAAGGACTTGCATTTGTCCCCTCCGCCTGGGCGGACCGAGGCGAAAGCGCGGCCATCACGCCAAGACAAAAGAGCGTCCCGATAATCGACCATGCAACCTTACGCATTATTGATTTCTTTCTCATGATTAGGCCTCGCCTCCAGACCCCACTAGGTTAACCCGCAAGTCATCCCAGACTTAATTGCCGTAGAACTCCGAAATAAGCTTGATGACATACGCTTTGTCATCGTCGGACAGACCGTAATACATAGGCAGTCGAACGAGGCGATCGCTCTCAGAAGTTGTATACACGTCCTCACCCGCAAACCTTCCAAACAGTTCGCCAGCCGGAGCCGAATGTAGCGGGATGTAATGGAAAGATGCCTGAACGCCATTCTCCTTAAGGTGGGCAATCAGAGCGGTACGCTCCTCGAGATTTGCGCACTTGATATAGAACATATGAGCATTGTGCTCGCATCCGTCGGGCACGACGGGGAGAGTGATCTTCCCCTCATCCGCAAGACGGCTCAGACCGTCGTAGTAGCACTGCCAAGAAGACAGCCTGTCCTCGTTGATCTCGTCGGCCTTCTCAAGCTGCGCCCACAGATACGCCGCATTCATATCCGAAGGAAGGTAGCTCGATCCACGATCAACCCAGGTGTACTTATCCACCTGGCCACGGAAGAAGCGCTGCCTATTTGTGCCCTTCTCGCGAATGATTTCGGCACGGTCACAAAGCTCCGGCACATTGACGGAGATGGCTCCGCCCTCACCCATAGAATAATTCTTCGTCTCGTGGAACGAATAACATCCGAAATCGCCGATAGTACCAAGCGCCTTCCCCTTATAGGTGCTAAGAACAGCCTGGGCGGCATCCTCGACAACCAGGAGATCGTGCGCCTTAGCAATATCCATGATCCTGTCCATATCACAAGCAACGCCCGCATAGTGGACCGGAACGATCACCTTAGTCTTCGGGGTAATAGCCATCTCGATGGCATTCGGGTCGATATTCATCGTGTCCGGAAGGACATCGACAAACACGAGAGTGGCGCCGACCATCTGAAATGCAGTGGCGGTCGAAGAAAACGTAAAGCTGGGGAGGATCACTTCATCACCCGGCTTGAGATCACACAGGATTGCCGCCATCTCAAGTGCGGTAGTTCCGCTCGTAGTCAGCAGAATCTTCTGGGAATCAAATCGATTCTGGAGCCATTCGGAGCAGCGGGCAGTGAAAGGACCGTCTCCGCAGATCTTCCTGTTCTTTTCTGCCGCCTCCCTGACATAGTCCATTTCATTTCCAACATAAGGCGGCACATTAAAGGAAATCATTACATCGCTCCAAACGAATACAGGGCAATACCAAACAATATGAGCATAAGCGCAACCCACTTGCGGGACGTCATTTTCTCTTTGAAAATGACAATGCCAAATAGCGTTACGTAAATATAGCTTGTCGCTTCAAGGATAGGCCCCATTGAAAGAGGAATCCCCTTGTACGCAAAGATGGATAAAAAGGTTGTTCCCACGAACAGCATGTAGGCGCAAATAACGAGTGGGTTTAGATACTCTGCGATACGGCTCTCATAATGCCTCAGGGCAGCTTTCTTCAACATAACTTGAGAGATGGCACTGACAAATACCCCGATGAGCAGGAAGGCCGCATAGCGATAATCCGTCATTAACGACCACCCTTCTCCTCTGACGCACCATTTTGATTGCTCTCTGAATATGCAAACAGAGCGACGCCCAGGAGCACTACCACGCCACCAAGAACCTGCGCAAACGTCAGGGCTTCTTTAAATACAAGCACGCCCCAGACCATCCCCCATACAACGGTAACCGCGCGATTTGCATATGCCGTGGTGAGCGGGATCCGCTTGATAATCTGCTGCCAGCAAATTGCATAGATACCAAGAAGGCCAATGATTCCGCAATAGCATGCAATAAAGCCCGGAGATAGGAAGCTGAACCTCGCCGCCATCTTGCTCAAAATCCCGCTACAGGAATACACAACAAGCAATAGATGGAGAGCGGCAAGAGTCTTCGCATTGTTCTTATTCAACTAGGCCTCCCGCTCGGGAAGATAAGGAGCCAATTCGTCGCGATTCACCGAGCTGAGGATGAAGAAGCCATAGCGGCTTCCGCTGTCGACTATCTCATGCGGTGCCGAATTCGTAAGCACTACTTTTTCGACAGCGCCCTTAAACTCGTTTTTCGCACGCTCAAGCGCGACAAGATCATCGTCGCCAAAAACAAAACGGATCATGGCGTTACCGGGATGAGAACACGGCTCAAGATCGGGCTGATTGCCAAGCGAAACATCGACGACCGCCCTCAGGAAGTCAATACCAGTAGATAGCTCTACAAGATCGCTGCCGATACAGTCGCCACCCATACGACTGCCAATCTCAACAATTCTGATATCCCCCGACTCGTTGATAAGAATCTCCGAGTGCGATGCTCCGTACTCAACGCCCAGTCCATCAAGGGCATGGCTAATAACAGCCTTTACCCTGTCGAGAAGCTCGCTAGAAACAACGGCAGGCTCAATATGACCGGTCTCGATAAACTTCGGCGCCCCCGTAGTAAACTTCCTCGTCAGCGCAAGGAAATGGTGCTCGCCCTTCCAGGAGACATATTCGACGCTGTATTCAGTCCCCTCGAAAAACTCTTCTACAACCGCAGCTTTTGCAAATGAAACTTCGATCGCAGAGCTTACAGCGTCGGAAAGGCCATCGGAGTTCTCAAGCCGAGTGATCGCCCTGCTACCCGAACGGTCAACAGGCTTTACGATGATGGGATAGGCAAGGTCTCGCCCGTCGAGCTCGCTCACGTCATGCACCTGGATGCTCCATGGAGACGGATCCCCATTCGCAAAGAAGGTTTCCCTCATAAGGTGCTTATTCGTAGATCGATTAACGCAGGCAACGGAGTTAGCACACAGGCCGAGCTTTTCGGCAACCTTGGAAACGGTTATGTTGCCAAGATCTGTCCCAATCGAGCAGATTCCTGAGACACCTATTTTACGGCAAGCATCAGCAATTTCATCGATTTCGGTAATGCTAATTGGGTGAAAATAATCGGCGTTTCTTTCTCCGATTGAACCATCTTCCCAGGCAAAGACATGGGTCTCGAGACCCATGTCTTTTGCTTTGACAATTAGCGGGTTTTGAAAATCGGACGCTCCGATAATTGCAATCTTCTTCTTACTCATCGCTCCCCCAAGACGCAGAAGACGAGGCTTCGAGCGCCGTCCAGCGCCCGCCCTCGAGCTCGCTCTTGTAGTCCTCCATCATCTTCACGTAGTCCGTGTACTCGGGGACAAACCCGAAATCTCTCTTAGCCTTGCTCATGTCGTAGAGATAGGAGGGCGTATTGTTAGGCTTGTCAGGACGATAGACGATATTCGAGCCCTTATCCTTGCCGAAGACCTCAATTACCGCCTTTGCCTGATCCTCGAGATCGAGAGGCACGCCGCTAGTCATGTTGTAGAGGCCGTGAGTCTTTTCGCTCGCTAGAGCAAGACGGAAAGCACGTGCCACGTCTTTGACATAGATGATGTCTCGGCTAATATGCGGATCACCCCATAGCTCGATGTCCTCGCCCTTCTTGGCGCGCTCGATAAACGTCTGGATGCCAGACTTGTAGGGCTTTCCATCGACGAGAATCGTTCCGTGAGGGCCCACGCCGTATACCGGCGGGAAACGGAAAACGGCTCCCTGCAGGCCGTGTTGCTGGGTGTAATACTCAATAACATCATTAGCAGCGTTCTTGCTGATCGTATAGACGGCATGGTCGCCCGTAAATTTAAAGTTTCGAGGCTCTTCCTCGGTGATGGCATAGCCCTTGCCCCAGGCACCGGACACGTCGCCATAGGTTGTCGTAGAAATGATCTTCTTGATGCCATTCTTGCGACAGTACTCGAGCACGTTAACCGTACCGAGAGTATTTACCTCAAAGTAATCGGCGGCATTCTCAGTGTCCTTAAGATCCGCCTTTGCATTTGCCGGGAGCAGACCGGCAAGCAGGATGACTCCGTCGACACCAACGGTTGGGAGCTGAGCAAAGTCCTCTGGCTTAGTAATGTCAAGAGAAACAAAGGTCGCACCAAGCCTCTCGAGCGCGGGCTTCAAGCGCCCATTGCGACCAGTCGCGATCACTTCAATTCCATTGCTAACGAGCTCGTCGACGGTATACATGCCGATAAAGCTGGTTGCACCAACAACAACGACCACTGCAGCCTCCTAGTTATTAACTTCGCGCTCAATGACGTAGAGGGGACGGTGCTTGACCTCTGTAAAGATATTTCCAACATAGAGCCCCACGACGCCTATTGCCGCGAGGATAAGGCCCCCCATCAAGAATACGGAGCAAATCAGGCTCGTCCAGCCGATGGACACATCGCCAAAGCACAACTTCCTAATCACGCTAACCACAAGGAAAAGCAGCGCAAGGAACGAAATCGTAAAACCAAGGTTCACGGAGAACTTAAGCGGCTTATTTGACTGGGCGGTAATTAGTTCAAAAGCCATCGCCAACTTTTTCGAGAACGAATACGAGGACGACCCCGCAAAGCGTTCGTCACCTTCGATTTCGATGCTCGTTTGATCGAAGCCGAGCCACTTAATAAACATCGTGTAGCCACGGTTGTGCTCACGCATCTTGCAATAGTTCTCGATAACAGCGCGTCGCGCAATACTGAAGTTGCACAGCGAAGCATCGTAGGTTCCATCAGTAAAGTACTCGTAGACTTTATAGAATGCCCGAGAGAAGAACAGGGTAATGGGGCTGTCCTTGCGCTCAACCCTCTTCGCAAAGACAACGTCATAGCCTTCCATTGCTTTCGCATAGAGCTGAGGAATCGCCTCCGGACGGTCCTGGAGATCACAATCCATGACAATGACCCAGTCGCCCTTGCATGCGTCAAGACCAGCAGTAATCGCCCTGATTTGGCCGAAATTTCGCGCCAGCTTAATTCCATGGACCCTTGGGTCAGCCAAGCAAATCTGCTCAACCGCGTCCCATGAGTTGTATGGGTCATGGTCGTCCACGAGCACGATCTCGAACGTAGCGTTCATTCCCTCAAAGACTTCGACGAGACGCCTGTGAAGTTCGGGCAATGCCTCTCGGCATCCATACACGGGGACAACAACGGAAAACTGCATCTAGATTTCAACGCCTTTCAAACGCTTGCTTGGCCTTCATTGGCGCACTTAATAAATGATCACTCTCGAGCCGCTGGGGATGTTGTCATAAATCCACTTGGCATTCTGGAGCTCAAGCCTTACGCAGCCGTGGGAGGCATTGATTCCAATCCTGCCATCCATGATGTGTGATTGGCTCCCGGGATAATACAGGACCGAGTGGAACAGGTAATCTTTATAGAACTGAGTCCAATACCAGCAGCTATACCCGTCGCCGAAGACCATGCCCTTCGACCCGACCGTAAAAGACCCCTTGACCGTTGGCGTGTTGCTCGCTCCGCTTGTGCAGCGAATCAGCTTGATCAGGTTCCAATTGCCCGCATCGCCGTTACCGTAGAAAACACCGACTTCGTTGCGAGACGTATCGACAAGAAGAAGATAGCGCGTCGCACTGCTATACCAACCGCGAGTAACGCGGGCGGTCATAAGGCGCTCGCTCTCCGAAAGGTGCTTGCCCGTCGTCCTGACGCCAACAAGGTCCGCCTCGGAAAACGCAGACCACCTATCTCCCACATATGCCTGGACGAGGAACTCGTAGGTACGTGAGCCGTCAAGACCGGTGACTTCATAGCTCGTTCCGACGCAATTGAGCGTATAGGTCTTATAGCCATTGCCATCCTTTACGGCAACGGCATAGCGCGTGGCGCCCGGGACTGCGTCCCAATCGAGCTTGACGGAATAGTCTGCAGCCACGGCGCGGCACGAAGGAGATATGGTGCCATGGGGAACAACGCCACAAAGAACGGCATCGCCGAATGAAGACCAGGCGCCGTCCACAAAAGCCTGGACGAGGAAGCGGTGCTCGTAGCCGTTCCCGAGATTGGATACAACATAAGAAGTGCTCGTACAATCAAGCGTGTAAGTCTTATAGGAGCCGTTCACATACTCGGCAACTGCGTATTTCGTAGCGCCAGAAACGGGAGCCCAAGAAAGCGTAACCTGGCCATCACCCGTGCACGAACCCGTCACCTTTGGAGCCGCCTCGTCCTCGAGAGCCACCGCGACCAGATCATCGTCTGAGAAGTCCGACCACTTGCCATCCACAAACGCCTGCACGAGAAAACGATGGGTAACGCTTTTCGAGAGGTTCTCGATCGTGAAGGACGTACCGGTTACGCCATAAGAGAAGGTCTTGTACCCATCGCCAACACGCTCGGCAACCGCATACTTCGTCGCACCTTCAACGGCATTCCACTCGAGTGTTACGTTGGTCCCGCTCGTCGACGCAACCTCTGCCTTGGGTGCGAGGCGGTTGGCCGTCCGAGCGGCAATCAAATTGGCATCAGAAAAAGCGGACCACTTGCCATTCACAAAAGCCTGGACGAGGAACCTATACTCCTTGCCAGCACTGAGGCCGTCGATCACAAACGAAGTGTCTGTGCACGCAAGTGTATAAGTCTTGTAGCCATTGGCCGTCTTTGAGGCCACCGCATAGGCGGTCGCGTCCGGAATGGGACTCCACGTGAGCGCGACGCTATTGTCTGAAACCTGCGAGACGGCAGGTACGGGCGCCTCCGCGGAAGTCGGGGCGCAAGAAACCCAATCGGAATCAAGGGCCTTCGACCACGTCCCCTGGAACTGGGCTCGCACGCAGAACGAATAGCTCACTCCATTCCTGAGGCCCGTAAGATTGAGCGAGGTCAAATCCTTGGATACCTCGTAGGACTTCCCGTACGAAGAGACGACCAGATAGCGAGTCGCACCAGAAACGCGATTCCAGCTCAGATGGATTGCCCCGTCTCCCGCCGCTGCCATAATCGAAGGCTTGGTAGCACCCGCAGGCGTGCAAGACACAAGAAGGGCATCGGACACCGATGACCAGCGGCCACCGACTCGAGCCTGAACGAGAAACCTGTGGCTGACTCCGTTTGCCAGGTCTGAAACGACGTACGTAGTCCCCGCCTCATCGAGAGTGAATGTCTTATAGGTACCATCGCCTAGCTTTTCCGCGACCGCGTAACGCTCTGCGCCATCAACGGCACCCCAGGAAAGAGTCACCTGACCATCGCCCGTGGCGGTGGCGGTAACAGCGGGCGACGCGGCGTCGACCGGCTTGCATGCTACAACGTCCACAGAGGAGAAGGCCGTCCACGCACCATTCACCGAGGCCTGAACGACAAACTCGTATTCAACACCGTTCGCAAGGCCACCCACGGTATAGGAAGTGTCCCGACAATCATAGGTTGCCGTTGTCCAGGCAGACGAACCGAGTCGGCGCGAAGCAACCGCATATCGAGATGCCCCGGGAACGGAACTCCAACTAAGGAGAACGGAGCCATTCGCGCCCGTCGCCTTTACGGAAGGCTTTGTGGTTCCCTCGGGGACAACGGAGACAATATCCGAGTCATTAAACGGGGTCCAGACGCCAGCAACCTTGGCCTGGACTAAGAAACGGTGGGAGACACCACAAGTTAGGTTATCAACGACGTAGCTAGTATCAACGCACTCGTATGTGAAGGTGTGGAAAGCGCCGTTTGGCATCCTTTCAGCAATCGCATATGCAGTCGCCCCCTCAACTGCATCCCAGGAGAGGGTCACACTTCCATTTCCATTCGGCGTTGCGGTGACAACGGGCTTCGCGGAGCTCTGGTTGGGAGCGACGGGCTCCTCATCCGCCTCGTTATTCCCGCCCTCTTCAGCAGAATCGGCGACGGTGCCTTGAGGCTCGGGCTCCGCAACGGTCAAAGCACCATCGGCGTCCCCCTGAAGCCCGTCGGTCGCCACAGCGGTATCATTCACGCCAGCCGATGAGCTGGAACTCGTCTGGTTGGTCGTGGGCACGGCTTCAACAGGCGGCACGGTCTCCGCAAGCGCAACAGTTCCTTGAAGCGAAATTGCTACGGCAAGAAACGCGCAGAGCACCTTACGAGTTCTCATGCAAACCCCATCCCATCTAACGCTTGGCCCAACTTAGGCAGCCACACTTAGTTGACAATTCTAGCAGCCATAGTTACTGCGAACTCTACGCAAGCGCAGCGGAATTGTGGGATACGCAGCCATTAGCTATATGAAATCGGAGATGGCTATTATTGGTCGACATCCACGCACAAATAGGGGCCGTCAGCTTAAAGAACAGCAGACGGCCCCGTTAGGCTAATTTCGCCTGGAGTCTTACGCCTCCATGGCCTCCTTGAAGGCAGCGGCAAAGCGCGGGTCAGCGGCGGCGAGGCGGGCGTTCGTGGCGATCCAGCCGGCGGGGGTGCCGGTGTCATAGCCCTCGCGCGCGTCGATGACCAGGGCGTAGAACTCCTCCTCGGCCATGGCGCGGACCATGGCATCGGTGAGCTGGATCTCGTTGCCGGCGCCGGGCCGCTGGTCGGACAGGAGCTCCATCACGCGCGGCGACAGCAGGTAGCGGCCGACGGCGAACAGGCGGCTGGGCGCGTCCTCGGCGGCGGGCTTCTCGACCATGCCGGTCATGCGCCAGACGGCGCCCTCCTCGTCGCCGGTGGCGCCCGGGAAGTCCGCGACGGCGCCGACGGGCTCGCCGGCGATGATGCCGTAGCGCGAGACCTCGTCCTCCGGGCACGCGGCCACGGCGATGACGGAGGCGCCGCCGTGGGCGTCCGAGACCTCCTTCATGCGCGGGAGGATCTTCTTGTCAGGCACGACGTAGTCGCCCAGGAGCACGAAGAACGGCTCGCCGTTCGTGGCGAACGACGCGCAGCGCACCGCGTGGCCGAGGCCGCGGGGCTCGCTCTGGTAGCAGAAGCTCACCGGCACGCTGCCGGCCTCCGCGATGGCGTCGGCGTAGGCGCCCTTGCCGCGGGAGCGCAGGAGGTCCTCCAGGCCAGGGTCGCGCGTGAAGTAGCTGGCGATCTGGGGCTTGGAGGGGGAGCTCACGATGATGCACTCGTCAACCTCTGCTGGGGCCAGGGCCTCTTCAACCACGTACTGGATGACGGGCTTATCGAGAACGGGAAGCATCTCCTTGGGCGTGACCTTCGTACCAGGGAGAAAACGGGTACCCAGACCGGCGGCGGGGATAATGGACTTCATTGTTGTTGTACTCCGTACAGTCGGTTATAGATTTGCATTCATATGCTGATGCATTCCCTGAAATATAGGGGCGATCCACGGCAATAATCATCAGCTCGTCAAAACAGCCGGACCAATTCTAACCAACCATTTTAAGATCAGTCCTGGCATGACTAATTAGGTCATCTATGCATCCGTCGAGTTCTGCCAAAGCCTCTCGATGGCGTCTTGCAACAAATAAGCCGTCTTTCTCCATTGCGGTGTGATAAGCGTCTACAAAGTAGCCATTTATAAGACGATCTATGACTATATAGTCCTCCAAAGCCCTATCAGCACCAATAGAGTACAGACGGTTTGTTGCCTTTTGAGCCGCATTAAGGCTGTTCCGGCATTGATCAATTGCAGATGCCGCTCGACTATCCCTTACTTTCATTTCGTTTTCTTCATCTTCCGATAGGCAGTCCTCAAGTTTCTTACGTCCGCTAGTCGCAGCCCCAATCTCAGAAAATGAAACCCTCAGATCGGAATACGCGTCAATGCATGAGAAGTACTCGCGAATCCGATATTCGCCACAGGTCCTCAACCATGTCTTCTTGCTATTTACACGCTCGGCGACCATCTGCGACAGCATTCCAACCACCGACCCCACAATTGCCGTTATTGCCGGAATAATCGTTTCCCACATCTTTATTCTCCACGCTCGTTCTTGTCTCCGCCTTCGCAACAGCTCCGATTCGATTTCGATCACCGATTCAACAGTCTCGCGTTTCATGACGTCGGGCTGATTACGCGTTACCACTTAGGCACACCAGCTTGACTAAAAGCGTATTCGACAGTCACGCCTTCGCCACAAATTACAAATAGTCATTCGCTGAAAAGGCAACTCACTCAGCGAATCAGATCCGCCAGGCAGAGCTCGTCCTTGCCAATCTTGGACAGCCTCTTATACTCCCGTGCAGCCGCAGCAATCGAGTCAACATCCCAATATGCCGTCAAAAACTCGTTCGACTTTATTTCACTCATCCCAAGATCTTGTTTACAGAAGTCGCTCGGCTTCTTGCCGCTTCTCTTCCACTTATCCCAAGCCCTCTCACGAATGACCGCAAGGACCTCAACCTCCGGATGCGTTATAAAACTCAGCACCCGAAACCTTGCATACAGCTTCCCGAGCGCAAACTTCTCCGTTCGAGAGTCTAAGACCCTTGCGATGCAGACGTGCCACGGGTAGTCATAGTTCAGGTACTCTTCCTTGATTCCTGCAGCCGAACGTTTCCGGGTGACATCAATAACGTTCTCAGCGGGAACAACCAACGCATCAGCCTCCAGGAGCTTTTCCACAACGACCTGTTCCGCAGTGCCTTCGCAAGAGATGATTGCATGGCAGCGTGCAAGCAGCTCGCGCGCCTCGTCTCGAACGTTACTCATGGGTCGCCACCGACTCACTCACCAGGTGCCTCAGTGTCCGAACGTCGACGTACCTAGGAGCCGTTCCCTTGATGTAGTTGGAGGCAAAGACCTCTGACTTCTTGTTCTCGATTCTCTCAACCTTGTCGCCATACTTGACGATCCTGGTCAGTCCGGCCTCTCCGTGCGCGAGGAAGTAGACATCATCCTTCCGATGGATATGATCAAGCAACTGGGGATAGTGCGTTGTAAACACCAACACAGCCCCCTGAGGATTGGTCTCCCGCGACGCAAACAGGTCAACGACGACATTGACCAGCTGCCTATTGAGGTGATTCTCCAACTCGTCAACAAGCAGCACCCCCCCGCTCTCCAGGGTCTTCATTGCTCGCTGCACAAGGGACAAACCACGAACTGTTCCAGAGGACAAGACCTCCCTCAGGCCTGCCTCAGACAGGGAAAGCAACTTGCCGTCCGAGAATCCTATTTCGAAAGCCCTGCCAGAATCGTTCACCTCAAGGTGCTCGATTCTCGGGTCAAAAACCCGGAGAATCGCATCGAGGTTCTCCGACCCCTCACGTATTCTCGCCTCGTCATCTCGGAGCACCTGGATTCGGCACCTTCGCCCAACGATTTTCGCTAGAACCGCACCGCAAATCGAAACGTCAGGAGACGCTAGGACAATCCAGGAGTCAAGAATCTCCGTCCTTCGGTACAGTTCCCTTGAATTCGCCCTGAGCACATCCCAAGAGGAGAGAGGATCCTTCGAAGAAATGCGGGGAACACGAGAGATTGTCTCGTCCGCGAGTTCAAACGCAGATTCAGAAGCGCTCGCCCCGTCAGCTGGCTTTGCAACAACAAGGGATGACTCAATCAGGAATAGACGGCCATCTTCCCAAACCAGTGCCCGCATGGACGGATTGCCGTCAAAGATTGTTGGCAACGAGGAAGGCAGGCCGGAGGCCCCAAGTGGAGTTCCGTTAACCACTCGACAAGCCAGTTCAATTAAGTTGAGCGCAGTCGTCTTGCCCGATGCGTTGATTCCTGCAAGGGCCACGATGCAATTGGAATAGACTGGCCTTGCAAGAGGGAACACCGACTCGTCTGATGACGGGACCTTATCGGAGGCATAAAAGTCAAGCTCAAATATTCCATTTTCGAACATTCTCACATGGTCGAATCTTATTTTTAGCAGCTTCATATCTACCTCCATACAGATTCGAACATTAGATTTGTTTGTAATTGTATCAATTTTGCTAGGACGCTTTGCGACCATCTTGGGCAAATGCGACATTTCGCCAGAGGGAATGCAAAAGGGCCGCCAGCGCACACGCACCGACGGCCCACGCAAATCCCTCTCGCAACGCCCTACTTCGTCGCATATGCGCTATCAAGCGCCTGGAGCTCCTTGAACGTGTCGATCTCCACAATGCCTTCGGTGTCTCATATCTCACGGGACACCTCGCCTACAGCATCACCCCGGGTTGGGAGTCATTTGACGCAACGTTCAAGGCCACACAGAAGGTCGCCGACTACCCGTACCTCGCGGGCGACGAGGCCCTCGAGGCCGTCCCCGCGATGTCCGACAACGACCTCTCGATGATCTACGAGTTCCTCTTCGCCGACACCTCTACCTATGACCTCGATACCTTCACCGCACTCGATGCACGGGTGCACGGCTATGGGCTCTTCACGCTAAAGACTGCCGTTCTCTCCCGCAAGTCCTTCACCGCATTCGTTGCCGGTCTCGTCGTCATCGTTGCGGCGATCGCGGCCCATCTCGCCTATGTCCTGCGACTTCGCGGCGGCGCCCACGCCCTCATGTGGTCCGCGCCCGTCACGCTTGCGCTCGAGTACCTCATCGTGTTCCTGCGCGCCCGTCCCAAGATGCACGTCATCCTCCCGGCGTTTGTCGTGGCCATCTTTGTGCTCGTCGTCCCCTGCCTCGCGCCGCGCGACGATGCCCAAGGGGCTGAGCGCCCCGATACCAGCGTCGTTCGCCGTCTTGCTATGCCGGCCGTTCTCGCGCTGTGCCTCCTTGCCGTCACAGCTTTCGTCGAGCTCAAGTACGCCCGACCCAACCAAGCCTCGATGCGCGTCGAGGCAAGCACCGCCGCCCAGGCCTACGTAGACGAGAAACCCGAGAAGATCGTGATGTTTGCGCACACGCAGGGTCTCCTTACCAACGCGGACTGTCTCTCGTTTGACAGATGGCAGCTACCCTCCAATGCCCTATTCGTTGGTGGCTACGAGCAGTACACCGCACCCTGGCAGACATTCCTCACGAGCAACAATCTCAAGCTTGACGGCCTGTTCATGAACCTGCTGGACAGCAGTCGTATGGTCGCTGTGGCCAACGCCGACCAGGCGCAGATGCTCGCCACGTACCTCACGGAGCATTCCGGCTCACGGGTCGAGGCTCACATGGACGAGTCCCTCGGCATGGGCTCGGGCTCCATCGAGTACGGCGTCTGGAGCTTCTCGGCCGCCTAGCCTTGCCGCTCGCGCCTACGCGGCGTCGACACCCGCGCGCCGCCCTATAAAACAGCACCCGGGCAAAAAAGCCCGAGTGCCGCAATTCGAACTAAGCTAAGCAACTGCTCCATAACGACCCCTACGCCTCCATGGCCTCCTTGAAGGCAGCGGCGAAGCGCGGGTCGGCCGCGGCGAGGCGGGCGTTCGTGGCGATCCAGCCGGCGGGGGTGCCGGTGTCATAGCCCTCGCGCGCGTCGATGACCAGGGCGTAGAACTCCTCCTCGGCCATGGCGCGGACCATGGCATCGGTGAGCTGGATCTCGTTGCCGGCGCCGGGCCGCTGGTCGGACAGGAGCTCCATCACGCGCGGCGACAGCAGGTAGCGGCCGACGGCGAACAGGCGGCTGGGCGCGTCCTCGGCGGCGGGCTTCTCGACCATGCCGGTCATGCGCCAGACGGCGCCCTCCTCGTCGCCGGTGGCGCCCGGGAAGTCCGCGACGGCGCCGACGGGCTCGCCGGCGATGATGCCGTAGCGCGAGACCTCGTCCTCCGGGCACGCGGCCACGGCGATGACGGAGGCGCCGTCGTGCGCGTCGGAGACCTCCTTCATGCGCGGGAGGATCTTCTTGTCAGGCACGACGTAGTCGCCCAGGAGCACGAAGAACGGCTCGCCGTTCGTGGCGAACGACGCGCAGCGCACCGCGTGGCCGAGGCCGCGGGGCTCGCTCTGGTAGCAGAAGCTCACCGGCACGCTGCCGGCCTCCGCGATGGCGTCGGCGTAGGCGCCCTTGCCGCGGGAGCGCAGGAGGTCCTCGAGACCAGGGTCGCGCGTGAAGTAGCTGGCGATCTGGGGCTTGGAGGGGGAGCTCACGATGATGCACTCGTCGACCTCCGCCGGGGCCAGGGCCTCTTCAACCACGTACTGGATGACGGGCTTATCGAGAACGGGAAGCATCTCCTTGGGCGTGACCTTCGTACCAGGGAGAAAACGGGTACCCAGACCGGCGGCGGGGATAATGGACTTCATTGCGTTGCCCTCCGTTTGGTTTGTTGTTTGGCTTGTTGATTTGGCTTGTAATCGCAGCTTGCCAACGGCTGCGTTGCATATAGTGCGCCCTGAACGACCGCAAAACGAGTGCACTCGCAAAATACCACGGGATATGCGCAGGCGCCGGGCATGTCGGGCGGGCGGGCGTGGCAACAGGCGAAGGGTTCCCGCCGCGATCTCGTGTTCAAGCCCAGGCGAAGGGCTCCCGCCGCGCTCGCGCGTCTAGGCACGGGCGAAGGACTCCGTACCCCGTCTACCTCCCCAGAACGCGTATGGGTATGGCATAGATCCCCGGCTCAACCTCACGCGCGAACTCGCCGTTGCCCGTTATTACCGCCATGAACTCGGGCTTGCGCGTCCGCGAGCGGGGATTCTCGCATAGTTTTTTACGAAGGCGCTTTAGCCCCTCGACAGCCGCCGGAACCTTTTCCTCGCTGACCTTTACCTCGAATGCCGCCCATCGGCCGTCTGCCAGTTGCACAACGGCATCTGCCTCGAGGCCGGAGTCATCGCGGTAGTAACGAACCGGAGCATCATCGAGCAGATCAAGCGCGCGAGCGTAGACCGAGAGATCGCGAATCACCAGGCTCTCGAAAACGAGGCCGAACGTCTGCCAATCCTCGAAGAGCGCCTTGGGTGACATACCTAGAATCGCGCAGGCAAGGCTTGGGTCCGCGAGATAGCGTTTGGGCTTGGTCGCGAAGCGCTTCCTGTCACGCGCTGGCGGCACCCAGCCGGGGACCTCCTCGACCACGAACATTCCGCGCAGAGCGTCAAGATACCGGCGCACCTTATCCACGCTCATGATCTCCGGGGCGTTCTCCTCGGCACTGAACATATCCGCGATTATCGTCTTGTAGGTCGTCGCCTGGCCGAGATTTCTCGCGAGAGAGGCGCAGGCGCGCCGGGCTAGATCAGCCTCGAGGTCAAGCGAGGGAATGCTCGTCTCGAACGTCGCCTTCAGGTATTCCCTCGCCACGAGTTGGGCCGAGCTGACGTCGAGGTCTATCGCCTCAGGCCATCCTCCCCTGCACGCCACATCAACGAGCCCTTGCGTGTCCTTCTCACATCTGCATGGAGCGAATCGACCCTCGAAAAGGCCGGCGAGGCTCACCTCCCCCGTTGATTCGCCCGACTCTGCGAGCGACATGGGGTGCATGCGGATGCGTCCAATCCTGCCGGCGCCGCTATGCGCGGGAGCATCCTCGCCCGTCCCCAGGATTGGCGAGGAGGAGCCCGTCAGGATGAAGGCGCCGCGTGTACCACGAGCGCGGTCGACCTCATGCCGGACCGTATCCCAAATCTGCGGGACTCGCTGCCACTCATCAATCACGTGCGGACGGTCACCCAAGAGCATCATCGACGGGTCAGACTGGGCGAGAGTAAGGTTCTCATCAACGTAAGAGACGGACGCGCCGTGACGGAGCGCCGCCCACGTCTTGCCACACCACTTCGTACCAGCGATCTCTACGGCGCCGAACACCTTGAGGTAACGCTCTATCTGCTCGTCCACCACACGAGGGATGTAACCGTTTGGCGCAATTGACTTTGGCATGGATCCTCCTTCTCCACGCCGTAATTGTATTCGGATTCGGATTTTACTGGTCGCGTGATTCGGATTTTCATGCGAGCGGCATTCGGATTTTCCGTCGATTTGATTCGGATTTTCCGTTTGCGCAGGTAGTAGAGCCGTTATAGCAGTGCCGCTAGCTCGCCCGCAACGTACACGCGCAAGAACAACGAGCATCGCAATTCTCCGGGTCGCCAAATCCGCTTTCGCTTACAAGATTCGACCTGAACACCACGTCCTCTTTCGCGTGCGGAGCCGCTTGGCACACCCCGTCCGGGAACCTAATCTTCCTAGGAGTGGTCAAAAACATGCGCGCGGCGGACGCTTGGAGGCCGTTTAGGCTTCCGCATGGGTTGACATGAGGCCCGAAAAGGGTCGTCCGAACACGTTTTACCCTCTCATAAGTCATTTCGGTCCGACAGAAGGCCAGTTGCTTGACTGCAATCAAGCAACTGGCACCACAAAAACGAGAGGCGCTCGCCTTTCTGTCCGCCGCGCGACCATTTTTGACCACCAGCGTAGAAATTACTATTAGGGGACATCGAATTCAGCCTTAGCTTGGCTCAACGACAACGCGCAACGCCCCCGATGGAGCCCCTGCACACCGCCAAGACCCGACCGCGACGCCGCGCGCCTGGTCTCGCGGCGCATTCTCACCCAAACCACTGCTCGCACAAAAGAGGCCCTCCCCTGCGGCGGGAAGGACCCCCGAACAATCACGCACGCACCGCTCACGCGCCTACTCCCCAGCCAGCCTTTCCGCCAACTCCTCGCGCGCCGCCGCGAGAAGCTCCGGGTTGCGCAGCAGATCCAGGGCCGCGCACGCCATCGCCTTGCTCATCACGAGCAGGCAGTGCCGCCCGTTCTCGGAAATCGCCAGCTCGCGGAACTCGGGCGTATGCCCAGAGATCTTCTTCTCCGGCAGGATCGTCCCAAAGATGTTGCACGCCGGGATAACGCGGCTCACATCGCCCAGATCCTCGCCGCCCTTGTCGCCGGGCATCCCTTCCATGACCGGCTCGCCAAAGGCCTCGAGCTCCCCGCGCGCGGCGTCGCCCAGCACGGAATTGGGAATGCGGCCCAGATACCCGCCGAGCTCCTCGATCTCAACCTCGCACCCCGTCGCCATGGCAATGCCTCGCGCCGCGCGCCTCACCACGTCCATCGCCGAATCGACGTGAGAGCCGTTCGTGGAAGACACCTCCACCTCGAGTTTGGCCCTCGCCGGGATCCGCCCGATGTCGTTCGAAATGTCAAGGATCACGTCACAGACGTGCACGTCATCCGGGAGCTGCTGCCTAGAGACGCCCAGCGCCTGGTGGAACAGCGACGCCGCGTCGAAGGCGTTCACGCCCTCCTCCGGATGCGACTCCGCATGCGCGGGTTTGCCCACATAGGTAACGTACGCGCCCTTGAACGACGTGCATTCCCCGCCAATCCGCGTCATCGCGCTCGTGGGATGCATGAGATAGACGGCATCCAGCCCATCGAATGCTCCCCTCTCGAGCATGATAATCTTGCCACCGCCGTCTTCCTCCGCCGGCGTTCCAAAGACCTCGATCGAGCCGGCAACGCCAAACTGCGCCATGGCGCGCTTCGCGGCAATGCCCGCAAGCATGGCACTCGTGGCGATGAGGTTGTGCCCACACGCGTGGCCGAGCTCCGGAAGCGCGTCGTACTCCGCAAAGAAGGCGATGCGAGGGCCCTCACCGTTGTTCCACGAAGCCCTGAAGGCCGTGGGTAGGTCTTCGCACGCGTCCTCAACGGCAAAGCCCTCCTTCGCAAGGACCTCTCGGCAGAGCGCACTCGCATAGGTCTCCTCGAAGCCAATCTGCGGATGCGCATGGATATCCTTGGACACGGCCCACATGGCGTCGATGCCCCCGTCAACGGCATCGCTAACGAACTTCCTCACTTCGTCTTGAAGCATCGTGAACCACCTCTCATGCCATGAGCTAGATATCGAAAGTGGCGCCCGGGCGCAATAGCCCGAGCGCCACCCAAGCAATCTCGCGCGAGCCCAAAGCCTAGACTCAACGACGTCCCGCCCGGATCTACACGATCCCGAAGAAGCTCGCCACAATCGAAAGGCCAATAATCCCAACAATCAGCAGGCCATACTTATTGTCGTGCTTCTTAAGGTAGAGATAGACCAGACCAATCACCGCAAGCGGCAGAAGGCCGGGTGCCACCGCGTCAATCATCCCCTGAATCGAAATGGGGTCGGCCGCATTCTCAAGCGTGAACTCCGTTGCGATCTCAAGCACAACGTTCTCGGCAGAAAGGGCGCCCATGACCATGAGGCCCAGCATGCCGCACGCCATGATGATCTTGTCCATGATGCCGCTCTTGAGCATGTTCATGACAGCGGTGCGACCAAGATCATAGCCAAGACCATACAGCCAGCGACCGATAAAGTACGTCACCAGGGGGAACATTAGCGCCACGGGAACGGCGAGCAGGTTACCCGAGAGGGCAAACGTGGTCGCAATCGAAAGCGAGATGGTCTTGCAGGTTCCCCAGACAAGGCTGTCGCCAATGCCAGCCATGGGGCCCATGAGCGCCGTGCGCATGGAGTACATGACCTCGTCGGGCACGTTCTCGCCCGTCGCGCGCTCCTCCTCCATCGAAAGCGTCATGCCATTCACGACAGCGCCGATGGTGCCCTCCGTGTTGTAGAACTGGCTGTTGCGCTTAAGCGCCTCGCGGTAGTCGTCATCGTTCGGATAGAGCTTGCGAAGCGAGTCCATGAGCGACAGCATGTGCGAAAGGCCCTGGAACACAACGTTGTTACTCTGAACCTCGGCGTACAGCCACCACGTACGCCACGCGTTGTTGATGTCCTTCTTGGTAAGGATCTGCTGGCTCTTCTCTTCCTCCGTCATGGCTATTCGCCTCCCTTGCTCGTCATCGACTGCTTCTCGGGGGCATTACCCAGGAAGTAGTAGATAACCGCAACGCATGCGCCAAAGATGGCGATAGCAATGGCACCAAGGCCGAGGTACTGGACCGCGAAGTAACCAATGAAGAAGAACGGCATGATCTCCTTCCTGCCAATCATGGAGACCGCGATGGCAAAGCCGATGGCGGGAAGCAGAGAGCCGGCGACTTCGATGCCATTCATAGCCCACTCGGGAATCGCGTCGATCATCGCAGTCACTACCTCCGCAGCGAGGATGTTGCAGAGAAACACCGGCACGAAGAAGATGACGGCCGAGACGAGCAGCGGCAGAATCGTCGTGTTCATGCGAACGCCGCGGAAGTCGTTCTTCTCGAGACAGGCATCGACCCTGACGGACCAGATGTTGTTAGCGGCGCCCTTGAGCGTCCAAAGCGCGGAGCCGAGGATGCCAAACGGAACGGCGAGAACCGTCGCCGCGCCAGCGTCGAGCCCCGTGGAGATGGCGATGGGAATCGAAATGAGTGCCGCGGAGGACGCGCACGCAGGCACGGTTCCGCCAGGATAGATAATGCCCAGGTAGAGCAACTCAAGCGATCCGCCGAGGACAAGTCCGGTCTGGACGTCTCCCATGAGTAGACCCACGACGCCGCCCACGACGACGGGCTGTCCCAGGGTGTCGGACAGGGTGTAGCCGAAGTCGGTTGTCGAGATCACCTGCCAGAGGCCACAGAACAGAGCGATTGCGATGCCAGACATCTTCGATACGCCTCCTAGAAGCCGAGCTTATTAATAAGGTCAGGGAGTTCCACGTCCTGCTGCGCAGGGACGACGTGAACGTGGACGTGGACGCCTTCCTGGTCGAGCATCTTCATGGCGTCAACGTCAGACGGCCTGAATGCGATACCAAACGCGGTCGTCGTCCCGGCGCCGCCGCCGAGGCCGCCAATCTGGACGTCCGCAAGCTCAACGCCGCCGCGAACCGCCGCAAGCGCGTCCTCGACGCACTTGAAGAGAACGAGGAGTTTGCCGTTGCCAAAGGCATTAGCCTTGTACTCCTCACAGGCCTGCTCGACCGTCCTGACCTCAACGGACACTCCTGCGGGAGCGGACATGCGATAGATGTCCGCCATGAATTCGTCGGCCGCAAGCTCATCGTTCACGATGATGATGCGGTCCGCTCCGCAAATCTTCACCCACTGCGTCACAACCTGGCCATGAACCAGGCGATAGTCGACGCGCGTCAGCTTAATCTCCGCCATCGGTTACTTCTCCTCCGCGCTCGTGTGGTTCTGTCCGTCAAGTCCAACGTACTCATGGCCGCCAAAGCCGTTGCGTAGTGCACTCACGGCCTTGGCACAGAAAGAGTCCTCGATTTGGGTGGCATTGCGCTCCATGAGCGAGAGGGCAATCACGGGGACGGGAACCTCGAGGTCAAGCGCCGTTTCCACGGTCCACTTAGCCTCGCCGCTTGCAGCGACCACGCCACGGATGTCCGCGAGATCCGGATGCGAGGCAAGCTGAGCCTCCATGAGTTCCATGAGCCAGCCGCGGATGACGGAGCCGTGGTTCCAGTTGTGAGCCACCGCCTCGAGGTCATAGTCAAACCCGCTCGCACGCATCACGGCAAGGCCTTCGCCAATCGCCTGCATCATTCCGTACTCAATGCCGTTGTGAACCATCTTCATGAAGTGGCCGCTTCCGGCGGGACCGGTGTAGAGCAGGCCGCCCTCGACGGTAAGGTCCTTGAGTGCGGGTTCGACGTGATCGAACGCCGAGCGGTCTCCACCAACCATGATGCACGCGCCGTTACGAGCACCCGACTTTCCGCCAGAGGTTCCCGCATCGAGGAAGCGAACGCCCTTCTCCGCGGCCATCGCCGCATGGCGCTGCGAATCCTTGTAGAACGAGTTGCCGGCATCGATGAGGATGTCACCCTTGTCGAGAATCTCCAGGAGGCTCGTCACGCAGGATTCCGTCGGCTCGCCGCAGGGCACCATGACCCAAAGGACTCGCGGCATGGGAAGTGCTTCGACAAGGGCCTCGAGCGTGGGGGCGACTTCGATACCTGAGGCAGCGGCGGCAGCCACAGAAGCTCCTGAACAATCGAACCCGACCGCTTTGTGCCCGTGATCCGCCAGGTTAAGGGCGATATTGGCCCCCATTTTTCCAAGTCCTACAATTCCGATCTCCAAATGCACCACCCTCTTCGTTGTGCTCAAGGCGGGCGTGCTGTCGGCTGGTTCGGTTTACTCTCGCCGCTCTTGCGCAGTCACAGCCCGCCAAGCTTGTTGCCTTCTGGAAGCCAGCGTCCGAAAACCCCGTTCGGAAGCTGGCGTCATTATATGCGAAGTTTTTTCGGTCTGCTATTCTTGTCGAAGAAGTAATTTTTGTTGCGGTGAACGGCAGCGTTTTGGCCGCGAATGGCAAATTAAGATAGGCAGAGGTCTAGAAGACTCGATAGAATGGGCCAAAGACCAGGGATTTATCAGGATGGTGACCGAAATGGCACAGCAGTCGATTCAATTCGCGATCAGGTCGCTCTATCGTTCGCTCAGCACAAAGGAAGCGAGCATCGCTGACTTTATCCTTTCGGACCCGAAAAAAGTTTCGCGAATGACGATTAACGAGATCGCTGACTCGCTGGGAATCGCCCCGTCAACTGTCTTCCAGTTCACGAGAAAGCTTGGTTTTAAGGGGTTCCGCGACTTTAGAAACGAGCTTCTCTCCGAGGAGTTCGACCCAGAGGTCTCCATTCACGAGAACATTGACGAGAAGGACGACGCCCTTGCCATTGCGCACAAGGTCTTCTCCTCCAGCGTCAAGTCGCTTCAAGATACCAACGCGCTCCTCAGCGCGAGCAGCGTCGAACGTGCGAGCCAGCTTCTACTCGAAGCTGGCACCGTGTCCTTCTTTGGCGTTGGTGGCTCCAACGTCGTCGCGTACGACGCCTTCCACAAGTTCATGCGCTCGCCGCTTCACGTGCAGTACGGCATGGACGTCCACGTCCAGCGTATGCAGGCGGCACTGCTCAAGCCCGGCGACTGCGCCGTCGTCACAACGCACACGGGTCTCACGCGCGACACGCTTGATATCGCGAACATCGCCCACGACGCAGGCGCGAGCGTCATCGCAATCACGAGCTACTCGTCGCCGCGTCTTACCAAACTCGCCGACGTCATCCTCCTCTCTTCTTCCGAGGAGACCGGCTATCGCTCCGAGTCGCTCTCGAGCAGGATTGCGCAACTCGCCATTGTTGATTCGCTGTTTACGATCGTGATGTTCGCCAGCCAGGACCAGGCAAAGGAGCCCCTGCGCCGCATCCGCAACGCCATTTCTCCCACAAAGGAGGAGTAGCGGCGACTCTGCGACCGCTCGTGTCAATCGCAAGCGCAGGAAATCATATCGACAGGGCTGCTTTATGGCGCCGCCACACACTTTTGCGCGCATCTCGGGTCTTTGAGTCTGGCGAGAAGCAGTCCGACCAGGAAGATTCCGATCATGACCATGACGGATGACGGCAGCGCCGCGTACCAGTTCAAGGCGCCCATAATGACGTCCATTAGTGCCTCCCTTTCTGAGAGTTCCCTTGGGACTGAGTTTATGGGCGTCATACTCTGTCGAAATGACCAGTTGTTTCACCGTGAAATCCTGCAACTTTGAACAGACAAACGGCGCGCGGCTCGGATGTGCGGCACGATCGGGCAACGATGCTTGATTGGCGACCCATTTTCTGGGGTGGGTGGTCAAAAAGACCATCTTGGCGTACGCACGGAAGCCGTTCAGACGCACGGACAGGCCAACAGCCGCCCCGAAAGGACCCAAATGGAAGCGCTCGATCACTCGCAAGCGCTAAAACACGCGATTCGCGACCCGCTTGTTTGACTGTGGTCAAGTAAGTAAGTCATCGCAAGCAGCAAACCGTACGCCAAGATGGTGTTTTTGACCATCAGCGCGGAGATTGCTATTAAGGGACTGTCTAACAACAGACCGGAAGACGACCTCAACGCAAATAGGCCGCCGCTCCATGCGCCTCGCGCGCCCGTCGCCCCAGTATCGCTGCCGCACCTCGACGTCCGCCCAGAGCACGGCGCCACCCGTCCCGCACTTCAGACACAAAAGGCCCGGCCAAACGCACGATGCGTCCGGCCGGGCCGTTACTCGTTCACGAGCCTGCCTCAGCAAGCCCCTAGATCTTCGCAATCTCCTCGGAGATGATGCGGCAGACGTCCTCCGCCTGGGGCATCACGCCATAGGCCTCAAAGAAGCCGTGGTCGCAGCCACAGTAGCGAATCGCGGTGACGTCAACGCCCGCGTCCTGCAGCTTCTTCGCGAACAGCTCATCCTGATAGCGCAGGAAGTCGAACTCGGAAGAGATAATGACCGTACGCGGATACACACTCACGTCCTCCGCGAACAACGCGGAAATCAACGGATCGAGCATCTTGTCCATGTCGCCGTTGACGTACATGGGCGGCAGATCGTCGTTGGCAAGGCGAATGCGATCAACCCTGCTCAGCGCCTCGAGCCTCTGCTCATCCACGACCTCGTACAGGTCATAGGACCACTCATCCGGAACGGGGCCACCGTCAACGAGCGGATAAAGCTCGACAACCGCCTTGATCCTATCCGCGTGAGAGCCCTCGAGCACGACGGCGTTCGTCAGGCTGCCACCCGCAGAGTCACCAGCCATGGCAATGCGAGTCGCATCAACGCCCAGCTCGTCAGCGTGATCGACAAGCCAGTCGAGCGTCTTCACGCAGTCCTCGACGCCACCCGGGAACATCGTCTCGGGACACAGGCGATACTCCGGGTAGATCGCAACACAACCCGTGCGCTCCACGATGTCGCGCAGGCAGTTCTCGTACTGGCCGATGTTGCCCACCATGAAGCCGCCGCCATGGATGAACACGAGCGCGGCAGATCCATTCTCGTGCCCCTCCGGCGTGAAGATGTGCAGCGGAATGCCTCTGTCGCCGAAGTTCATGACGACGGTCTTCTTGGCAACGTTCGCGCCCCTCACGACGTGGGTCTCCTTGTTGGGTGCAGAGCGCCACGCGATCACGTCCACCGGTCCGGCCGGCGCCGACCCCGCTGCGGGAGCCGCAGCGAGCTTCGCGTGCGCACGAGCATAGACGCGCGGGTCAAGCACGTGCTCGCGGCCGTCACCCGGCACGGGCTTCAGCACGAGCTTGAGCCCGCTAGGCTCGACGACCTCCTTCACGCCGTTCTCAAGTACATCAAGCTCGGAAGTGGGGTACTTCCTCTCCTCGGCTTCCATGATTAGCCGATCTTCAGCTCGTCGAGCTTGGCGTCGAGCTTCGCCATCTCATCGGCGGAAAGCTCCCACTCGAACGTCTCGCAGTTCTGGATTGCATGGGCGTCCGTGCGCACACCCACGAGAGCGGTGCCCACGTACTCCTTCTGGGTGCTCCAGTTCACCGCAACCTGCGCCACGGGCTTGTCGTGGGCCTCGGCGATCTCGTCCATGACCTTGAGCAGTTCCTGGACGCGCGAGAACTTGGGCTCCTGGAAGTAATCGTAGAAGCCGCCGCGGACGTCGCCCTCCTCGAACTTCGGGAGCTCGCGGAACTTGCCCGACAGGATGCCCGCGCCGAGGGAGCCGTAGGTGAAGGAGTCGATGCCGCGCTCGTAGCCCCACTTGATGAGGTCCTCGGAGGAACGATCAACCATAGAGTAGGGCGGCTGCTGGACGTCGACCTGGGCGACCTTCTCGCACTCCTCGATCATCTCCGTCGTGAAGTTGGAGACGCCGATGTGGCGAATCTTGCCCTGCTCCTTGAGGAGCTGGAGGGCGCACATCGTCTCGGAGAACGGGGTCTTGGCGTCGGGCCAGTGCACGAAGTAGAAGTCGATGTAGTCAGTGCGGAGGTTGCGCAGCGAGCTCTCGACCTCCCTCATGATGTTCTTGAACGAGGAGTCGCGGTCATAGCCGTTGGCGCTGGTGATGAGGCCAACCTTGGTCGAGAGGAGGTAGCTCTCGCGGTCGACGCCCTTAAGGGCGTTGCCAACGATCTTCTCGGACGTGCCGTTGCCGTAGCACGGAGCGGTGTCGACAAGGTTGACGCCGTGCTCGAGCATCGTGCGGATGGCGGACATGCTGGCCGCGTCGCTGTCGTTCTCGCCAAAGGAGTCGCCGCCGATCGCCCAGGTGCCCACGGCGAGCTGGGAGACGTCTACGCCAGAGTTCTTGAGGTGCGTATAGCGCATGTTGTTTCCCCTTCTAATAGAACGGCACGCGTCGAAAGCGCTCGAACGCGTGCCGCCAGGAATTACCTTGAACAAGCTTCGGATATCCCTGAAGCCGCCTTACACGATGCCCACGAGGCCGAGGATGAGCGCGAGAACCATGATGCCAACCAGGATAATGTTGACGTTGACGTTCTTCTTGCGCAGGAGCCACAGGACGACGAGCGTGAGGGCCAGGGGCACGAGGCCCTTGAAGATCGAGTCGAGGTAGGTCTGGATCATGACCGGGTCAGAATCCTGAACCGGGATGGACAGGATCGTGTTGAAATGGACGTTCGCCGCGGTCATGGCGCCGATCATCACGAGGCCGACCGTGGAGGTGGCCTTGGTGATGAGCTTCATGAGGCCGCCCTCGTACATCTCGGAGATGAAGTTGGTGCCCATGCTGAAGCCGAGGTAGGTCATGAAGTAACGGCAGAGGATCGACGGGATGTTGTAGATCAGCAGGAACATAATCGCGCCGAGGGGCGAGCCGCTCATGGCGAGGTTGATGCCAATGCCGGCGGCGATGACGCGCAGGACGCCCCAGAAGATTGCGTCGCCGATACCGGACATCGGGCCCATGAGGGAGACCTTGATACCGTCGATGGACTCGGTATCGAAGTCATCGTGCTCGGAGTTCTCCCTTTCCATGGAGGCGACGAGGCCCATAGCGAACGTGCCGACGTTCTGGGTGATGTTGTACCAGGTCGTGTGACGCTTCATGGCGTCGGCGCGAGCCTCGGGATCGTCGGCGTAGTAGCGGTTAAGCGCGGGCTGGACGGAGTACAGCCAACCATCGGCGCCAGCCTTGACGGAACCGCCGGCGCAGGAAGCGAACACGGAGAAGGAGCGCAGGAAAATGCGGTTGAGCATCTTCTTGTCTTCAGGGCTCACATTCTTGGTCAGATTGCTCATGCGAAGAAATCCTCCTCGTCGCTGGTTGCAGAGTCGCCGGAAACGGCCTGGGTGGCCACGCCATTCTTCTTAAGGTCGAAGATCTCCTTGTCGCGGAGGGCGGAGGCAACCGCGATGATGAGGCCGAGGACGGCGATGGCGATCATCGGGAGGCCGAGGTACTGGTAGAGCGTGAAGCCCAGGAAGAAGTAGATGCTGAGCTCGGTGCTCCAGAGCATCTGAAGCAGGAGCGCCATACCAACGGCGGGCAGGAGGGCGCCCACGGCGTTGAGGCCGTTCATGACGTTGGCCGGAATCTGGTTGACGATAGCGGCAACGGGCTCGGCGCCAAGGTAAACACCCAGGAAGGCGATGAGTGCAAAGGCGGCGTACTTAACGAACCAGAGAACGTAGTGCTGGAAAGCAAGGCCCTTCTCGTTGCCATCGGCGGCCATCTTGTCGAAGGTGCCGGCGAAGAACGCAAGGAACACGTTGTTCATGAAGATCGAGAGGAACGCGGTAACGACGCCCACGGGAACAGCCAGCGTGATGGCCGCGCCCTGGTCGATGCCAGCGCCAACGGTGAAGGCGACGGCGAGAGCGGTCGCGGTAACGGGCTCGGCGGAGATAGCGCCACCAATGTTCACCGCGCCCATGAAGATCGCCTCAAGAGAGGCACCGATGATGACACCGGTCTTAACATCGCCCATCAGGAGGCCTGCAACAAGGCCAACCACAAGAGGACGCTCGATCATGCACTGACCGAGAACCCAGTTACCACCGTAGCAAATCAGCACGGTCAACCAGGCCATTACTGCCAACCCAATCATTTGACTTCCTTTCCCTCGTCTGGCCAGACGGCCAGCCCCTTACTTCTCCGCCGCCTCGATCAGGCTCTTGAGAGGAGTCCTGGTGTGAGACGGGATGAGCTGATGGAAGACCGGAATACCCTGCTCGCAAAGCTCCTTGGCTGCGGCAAGCTCGTCCGGGTTTAGCATGATCGTGTCGTTAAGGGTGATCTTGGTGGCCGGATCAGACTTATCGAAGCGGCCGACGTTCGCGACGTTCACACTCTCGATCTTGCCCGGTGCACCCTTAACCAGCTCAAGCACGTCGCGTACGCAGTTGGTGAGCGCGAAGATGCGCATGGAATCCGCGCGCGGGTCGTTCGCGATGCGACAGGCATCCGGAACGTCCTTGACGAGTAGCTTCTGGCCCGCCGGCGTGCCCATGGAAAGCGTCATGCGAAGGGCGTCGCTCTCCACCGCGTGCTTATTGGCGACGATGATCCTGGTGGTGTTGAGCTCCTTGGTCCACACCAGGGCGACCTGTCCGTGAATCAGACGATCATCGACTCGAACCTGAACAATCATTGCCGTTCCCTTCCCCACGTATTGAATAGACCGTTAGTCAAAGAAGTCGCCGTCGGATTCCCCATCGTCCGAAACGCTGTTCGGCGGCTCCACTACCTGCATCGTTTGCCTCGCAAGTTCAATGCTCTGCTTGACCGACTCTGCCGTGACCGGCTCTGCGCTGATGAGCGTCTCGATCACGAGGCCGAGGTTCATGCCGGTGACGTGAACGATTCCGTGCTTCTCCGGCTCCATGAGGACGACCTTCTGGAAGACGGAGCCACCGTAGATGTCAGTGAAGATGACCGCGTCGTCGTCAGGGCCCACCGAGTCGATGAAGGCCTCGATACGTGGCGTGAAGTCCGTGTCGTCAACGTAGCAGTCAACCGCTTCCACCAGGTTGGACATGCCGGTCAGAATCTCGATCGAGCTCCTGATTCCGCTTGCGAGGTGGCCGTGCGACGCGACAAGAATCTTCTTCATCAAGCCCCTCCTAGAGCGAGTAGTGGTTCGGGTTCAGGAGCTGGATCTTGCCGGCGACGAAGGCGCGCATGTCGGGGGCGGCGTCCATCAGGAGGCCAACGCCGTTGCCGTCGTTCTTGCCAGAGTTGATGTCCTTCTCGAAGGCGCGGTACATGGAGCGGAAGTACTCGGTGGCGATGTTGAACTTGCTCATGCCGAGGTTCACGGCCTCCTGGAGCTGCTCGTCAGGGATGTCGGAGCAACCGTGCATGACGAGGGGCACGCTGACGGCCTCCCTGCAGGCCTTGATGCGCTCCATGTCGAGGTTCGGGACCTTGACGTACGGGCCGTGCGCGTTGCCCACGGCGATGGCGAGCGAGCCGCAGCCCGTGCCCTCGACGAACTCCTCGGCGAGGTTCGGGTCAGTGTAGTGGTCGCTGTTCACGAAGTCGTTCGCGTCGGAGCCGTTGCCGACGTGACCGAGCTCGGCTTCGATGTCGACATCGAAGATCTTGGCGACCTGGACGACGTCCTTCGTGAGCTGGAAGTTCTCCTCATAGGGAAGCGAGGAGCCGTCGACCATGACGGAGGGGAAGCCAGCCTTGACGCCCTTGACGGCAATCTCGTAGCCAGCGGAGTGATCCTGGTGGACGGCCACGGGCACGCTAGCGCGCTCGGCGTAGTAGCGGGCGGCGAAGGCGATGATGTCGAGGGCGCAGTGGTCCTCGAAGCCAGGCCAGTACTGGATGATGATGGGCATGTGCTCATCCTCGGCGGCCTGGATCGCATAACGGATGGTCTCCGTGTTGATGACGTTGATGGCGGGCACGCCGTAGTGGTGCTCGGTCGCATGCTGAAGAAGCTCGTTGACCTTGATGAGAGACATCTTTGTCTTCCTTTCACCTGGATAACCATCGGAACGGACAGTTCTCAGCTCGTCAGCTGGTTGAACACGAAGTGAGGTGCGGAGCCGTGGATGCGGCGCCGGAGTGCAGAGCAAATGTGGTGCCGAAGTGCGGAAACGCTTGTGGAGCAGAGCTATGCGGCCGTCTGGGTCTCAGGCTGTGGAGCCGCGTTGCGACGCCACGCCGCGTACGCCACAAGAGCAACGACCGCAGCAATCGTTGATGCGAGGGCGAAGATCAGGAAACCAGTACGCGTGCCAAATGCGTCGCACGCCCAACCGCCAAACAGGTTCGCGACCACAACGGACAGACCACTCTGGACCATCGCGAAGGCGCTCTGACCGCGAGCGCGACAATCCTCGTAGGTGTGGTTGGCGATGTAGGTAACGCAGGAGTAGTACACCGTCATGTAGCTCACGCTCTGAAGGAGCTGGCCGCAAATCATGACCGGGACGACGCCGGTGCCCACGAGCACGAGCCTGAGCGCCGCCATGAAGCAGGAGAAGATCAGGAGGTTCATCTCGCCGAAGCGCCTAACCAGCCTGGAGGAAACGAGCAGAATGGGAATCTCGCTCGCGGCGGAGACGGCGCTCATCACGCCCACGAGGTTCTGGCCCTCGCCAAGCTCGACCGCGTAGCGGCCCAAGAACGCCCCGATGAAGCCGATCGCGGCCGAGCTGATGAAGGCGAAGACCAAGACGAAGGCGATCTCGTTGCTGGTGAACAGCGAGAGGAGACCCTTACCGTGGGAGACCTTGGGGCCATCCGCGGCATTGGCGCGAGCGCCCGCCTCGGGAAGGCGCCACGTGTGGACCGCGAAGATAACCAAAGCGGCGGAGACCACCGCAAACTGGATCTGGGGAGCCACGTCAAGCAGCTTGCCAAGAATCAGGACGACGATGGCATAGCCGATGGTGCCACCCATGCGGATGCGAGAGAAGTCAAGGCCGGTACGATCAGCGAGCTCGATAACGAGGGAGTCGCTCAGGGGCAGAAGGCCCGAGAAGAACGCCGAGAACGCGAAGGTCACGAGAAGGACCGGGACGAACGTCTTGGCGAGGTAGTACAGAGGAGCGAGGATCGCCGCGCCCAGGCACAGGACCACGATGACCGCGCGGCGACGCCCGAGCTTGTCGGCGATCGTCGACCAGAGCGGCTGGATGGCGAGTGCGCACACCGGAGTCGCCGCAAGGAGGATGCCAGTCTCAGCCGCGCTGAGACCGAGGCCCGTGTAGTGGGCGGAGAGGAACGGCGAGTACACGCCCGCGCAAACCCAGTAGAGGACGTTCGCGAAGAACAGCGAAGCCATGCTCACGTTTGCCTTGGCGTTCTGCATCGCGCTTCCTCCTTCTTGGTCGCTGGGCGCCCGCCTGGACGCCGGAGTGTTTCGCCGTCTAGCGTGAAACGAAATTACGAGACTCTGGAACGATGTTCTGTTGTTTCATCGTTATCGTGCCGTTGTTTCACGGCTCATAAGATAGCCGCTCGAGCTGGGGTTGTGTCGAAGGAGCGCCGATTTGCCGCGAACGGTAGGAAATGAGCGGTGAAACGCTGTTTCGAAATATCTGAAACAACTTGCCCGGTTTTCACCCCCCCCTGCCCTAACATACAAACCAAACCAGGGCTAAGGAGTGACCATGGATAAGACAGGGGACGTGCTCAGCCACATCTGCGCGGTCATGAGCAGCCTATCCCCCTCGGAAAAGGCAATCGCAACGTATGTGCTCGACCATCCGTCTGACGTCGCGACGATGACCGTTCGCGAACTGGCAGCGGAGACCGGTACGTCACCAGCGTCCGTCTCGAGGTTCGCAAGGACCCTCGACTACCGAACGTACTCGGATATGCGTCTGGCCCTAGGTATCTCAATCAGCAGGGCATCCGGCGAAGAGAAGGCCACCGGTGGCAAGGTCACCCTCGATGACATCGAGGGATCAATCAAGTACGTTTTGTCGCACAAGGTCAAAGAGCTCGCCGAGACGACCTCGCTCATTGACTCCGATGACTTTGCGGCTGTTGTTAACCTGCTTCACAATGCCAACCTCGTCCTGATTGCGGGCGTCGGCAACTCGATCAGCATGGGCGCGAACGCGGCGTTCAAGCTCTCGCAAGTTGGGGTTAGGGCCTTTTGCCCCAGCACCACTGATGTCATGGCTTCCGCCGCCGCTAACCTCACGGAAAATGATGTCTTGCTCGTCATTTCAACGTCTGGATACTCGAAGCGCCTCGTCAACCTCTTTGACTCCGCCGAGGACTCGAATACCCCCATCGTGATGATTACCGACAGTCCCGATACACCTCTCGCAAAACGCGCAACGCATATCATTCGAGCCGTTTCGCGCGACCGAGCCATCACCGGGAGCGAGATTTATTTCTCCCACAACTCGATCAACTTCATTATCGAGCTGCTGTTCCTCTTCCTCGTCTCTTGTTGGGACGATCCCATCGAGCTCAACAGAATCATCTTGAAGAACCTCATGGGAGACAGGCAATACAGCTAGGTCGACGGGTGCCGGCGCAAAAGGGTGCGCCGGCCGTGCGGCGCGCATGCGCGGGGCACGACCGGCACCAACGCGCACGGCAGCAACGCGCGACATCAACGCGCGCGGTTGGTACCAGCGCACACGGCGCCCACGCGCACGGCAGCAGCGCACACGGCACGCAGCGGCGCGCACGGCACGCAGCACAGTCAGCGTCACGCAGATAAATGGCCAACCGCACGAGCGGGGGCATAGGAGGCGGCATGATCAAGCTCATCCTCGCAGACATGGACGGAACCCTGTTGCCTTTTGGCTCGAGAGTCATATCGGAGCGCACGCACCGCGCAATCCTATCGGCGCTCGATGCGGGCATCGCGTTCGGCCCCGCGAGCGGCCGCGATTACGTCGATCTGGCCGATGCCTTTGACGGCGATACGCGCTGTTTCTCAACCGGCATCATGGCCAACGGAAAGAAGGTCTTCTCCGGCGGCAAGCTCGTGTTCAAAAAGACGCTCTCGACGGAGGCGCTCGTCAAGCTCGAGGGTGCCGTGCGCCCCTACGCAGGGACATCACTCTGGCTAGTCGCCGATGCCGACGAGACGGGCATGCGCTGCGAGCAGTTTCTCTGCGGCGTCGAGCCCGATGACGAATTCGCCTTGGGGGTCGTCGAGGACTCCGGAAGGGACATGACACCCGGAGATGTGCCCACGAACCGCGACGTCATCACCGCTGGCATCTTCGTCAACGTCGACTCCGCCCCAACGGAAGTCGTTCGGAGCCAATGCAAGGGAGCCTGCCCAGAGCTTGATTTCCCAGCACCCGCCCCGTTCTTCCTGGATGTTGTTCCGACCGGTTGGAGCAAGGTGAACGGGCTCGACGCGCTGCTCGGCAGCCTTGGGATCACGCTTGACGAGGTCGCTTTTATCGGAGACTCGGAAAACGACGTGACGCTCCTCGAGAAGGTGCCGCACTCCTACGCGGTCGCGGCCGCGACGCCAGAGGCCAAGGAGGCCGCACACTTCCTGATTGGCGACGCCGCCGAGGACTCCGTCGCGCAGCTCATCGAGCAGATCGTGCGGGAGTGGGGCTAGGGCGAGGAGCGGGCGAAACTTTCGTCCGTAATTGCTAATCACACTTTTGCGACACAAGAAAAGGCCCTCCCGAAAAGTTGGAGGGCCCTGATGTGCATGCGCGCTCAACCATCCATGGCTCGAGGCGCATCGCCCCGCGACGGCTCCGCCGCTACCTCGTGACAACCCACAGCGTTGCCATGGTCGCGATGCCGATGCCCACGATGAGCGCCACCCACAGGACACGTACCACGGGGTTCATGTCGCCCGCCACCGCCATGTCGTTCGCACGCCAGAACCAGTTGCCATTCATCTTGTTCATGATGGCCTCCTTCGCCTTCGCTTTTCACTGTCTATGGTCGCGAAAGCCCAGGTCACGTGCCATCGATTTGCCTTACGCCCAGCTTTCAGTTCTGTAAGGAGAGGAGCGGGCAGGCGTGCGCACCCGCATCCGCACGGCCGTCCGGGCACGGCCGTCCGCGCACGCGCGCCCATGTGCGCCCCAAGCCGCCCTCCCGCGTGAACCCCGCGCGTCCATGCACGCTCCCAAGCCGCCCACGTCCGCGCACGCGCGCCCACGCACGCTCGTGGTACCCTCAGCCAAGACACGGCTCAATCCCACGAGCCAAAATCGAGGCGCGAAAGGTTGCTCACAGCAGATGGCACAGACAGACTCCCCAATAAACCGCAGCTCAAACGCGCACAGCAACACCACCGGCGTTCTCGGCAACGCCCCCGCGCCCGGCAATACCGCCGCGCCCGACAACGCTCCCATGCCCGACGACCCCGCTGCCGCCATCGACCGCGAGCGCGCTCGCGCCGCCTTCCTCGCCTACGTCGCGCCGTATGACCCCGCCAACCCACGCATCGCGCTCAAGGTGACGCACACGCTCCACGTGGCAGACCTCTGCGACCACATCGCTCGCGAGCAGGGCTGGCCCGCCGCCGACGTCGACCTCGCCTGGCTCTGCGGCCTCCTCCACGACATGGGTCGCTTCGAGCAGGTTCGCCGCTGGAACACCTTCCGCGACGCCGTCTCTTGTAGCCATGCCAAGCTGGGCGCCTCCGTGCTCTTCGGCGAACGCGAGCGCCTCGGAGAGCCCGTCCCCGCCGCCACTCCGGACTTCGATACCCCTCGCATCCGCGACTTCATCGACTCGTCCGCGAAAGACGCCGTCATTCGCACCGCCATCGAGTTGCACAGCGACTACAGACTTCCCCGCGACCTCGACCCGCGCGCACGCGCCTTCACTGAGCTCGTCCGCGACGCCGACAAGATCGACATCCTCCGCACCGTTGACGAGGACACCCCCGAGACCATCCTCGGCTGCGACGCAGACGAGCTGCTCGCGAGCTCGCTTTCACCCGAGGCAACACAGGCCTTCGACGCCCGCCGCTGTATGCTGCGCGACGACCGTTCCCAACCTGCGGACTTCCTCGTCAGCTTCGCCTGCTTCGCGTTCGAGCTCGCCTACCCGCAAAGTCGCGGGATAATGAGGGAGCAAGGCTACGCAACGGCGCTTCTCACGGAGCCCTTTGGCATCGAGACACCGTTCCGCAATCCACACACCCGGTCCGAGCTCCAGCGCATGGCGCATGAGCTCGACCTTTATCTTGAAGGGGCTCACGAATGAGCAAGCCACACGTCCTCATCGTCGCCACTGGCGGCACTATCGCCTCCGCCGAGGAGGGCTCCGGCCTCACGCCCCAGCTCACGGGCGACGAGCTTGCCGGATATGTCCCGGAGATCGCCCAGCTTGCAGATGTCGACGTTGTCCAAGTCATGAACATCGACAGCACCAACATGCGCCCCGCGGACTGGCAAGCGATCGGTGATGCCATCCTCGCGAGCTACGAGGATTACGACGGCTTCGTCGTGCTTCACGGCACCGACACCATGGCCTACACCGCCGCCGCTCTCTCCTACCTCATCCAGGACAGCCCGCGGCCCATCGTGCTCACCGGCTCGCAGCAGCCCATGGCGAACCCCTTCACCGACGCCCGCCTCAACCTCTTCCAGAGCGTCCTCTATGCGGCGGACCCCGCGTCGCGCGACGTCTCCGTCGTGTTTGGGGGAAAGGTTGTCGCCGGCACCCGCGCGCGCAAGCAGCGCACCATGAGCTTCGACGCCTTTACGAGCGTTAACTACCCTGACCTCGCACTTATTCGAAACAATCGCATCGTTCGCGCCGTGGAGACACCCGTGGCGCAGGCAGCGAGCTGCACCATCGCCGCGGAGCCCCGTGTCTACCACGACCTCAACGAGCGCGTCTTCGTCCTCAAGCTAACGCCCGAGGTAAACCCCCACGTCTTCGAGCTTCTCCGCGAAGACTACGACGCAATCATCCTCGAGACCTTTGGCATTGGCGGCATTCCGGACTCGCTCCACGACGCGATCTTTGGCTGGGTTGATTCCGGCCGCACGCTCGTGGTCACCACCCAGGTGCCCGAGGAGGGCCTTGACCTCGGGGTATATGAGGTTGGCCGCGCCTATGCGGAGCACCCGGGCATCCTCAAGGGCGACGACATGACCTGCGAGGCGCTCGTCGCCAAGACGATGTGGGCACTTGGCCAGACTCGCGAGCCGGTCGAACTTCGCGAGCTCTTCTATCGCCCCGTCAACCACGACCGCCTAGCCTAGCCCGGCGTGCCACGTCGTCCCCGCAAGGCATTGTGCGGTGCGCCCTGCCGCCGCTGCGCACCCCGGCGAAACGAGGCCGGGGCTCATCAGCGCCTTCGCATGCCGTCTTGCACAACGCGGCCGGGCCCGTCGGCCCCTGGCGGCTGTCGTCTGTGACGTGTCAAAGACAAATTTCTGCGTTGGTGGCCAAAAACACCCGCGCGACGGACACTTTTCCACCCGCTTGGGCCCTTTTCGGGCCCGCTGATGCCCGAAATCACGACGTGCGGTCAAACCTCATACGCGACAAGTGTGGCCACATTTTAACGTCAACTCATTTACCTGTGGTTTTGCAATTCGGCGAATACGAGCCGGATTCCGGAAGGCTCCCCGCCACCTGAAATCTGTCCGCCGCGCGATGGTTTTTGGCCACCCCAAGTAAAGTTAGTCTCCCAAACAAGATCGGGTGGCCCTCTTGCGACTCCAACCGCTCTTCCGGCCATCCTTTAATAGCGTTTCTTCGGACCAGTGGTCAAAATACCGATCTTGGCGTACGCCCTAGTCTCCAGAACCACCCTTCTAACGGCTCAAAAGAACCCAAATCAAGCTCATCGACCTCACCCAAGCGCGACCGTTTCTGGCGCCGTTTTTAGCCAAGTCGCCTACCGGCTGATTTACAGACTGCCAAATAGCAGGGCGCATGCCACAGTCCCTTAATAGTAAATCTCGCGTACGCCAAGATGCCCTTTTTGACCAACCGCTCACAAATACAGCTCAGCAATAGCGATTCCCTGGCCATCGGCCCTCGATCCAGTGTGCAAGATACGCCAAACGACGGCACGGCTCCTGTCGCCTTGCAGCGTCATATCGCCCGCCGTCCGCCACGCAGCGGCGTCATATCGCCCGCAGCAGCGCGCCAGCCGCGACGCCACCGCCGGCACCTTTGCTCGCCATGACGCTAGGAGGCTCGCCACAGGAACACACGCCGGGACATCCGTCCCCAAACGTTAAAACTGCGTATCTGATGCCCCTTTAAATGCGCAGACAGAGGCATTTATCGAAGCGCGTGCGATTAGAATTCTGCCTACGCTTACCAACGTGGCACCGTTGCGCGCAGCAATCGTTCCGCGCAGCTTCGCCACAAAATGAGGGGGAACCATGAAGTCCATTTCCAGGCGTTCTTTCGTGGCCGCCGGTGCCGGTGCCGTCGCGCTCGGCCTCGCCGCATGCGGCAACTCCGGCAGCTCCGCCACCACCTCCGCCGCTGACGGCGAGAAGTCCTACAAGATCGGCGTTCTGCAGCTCACCCAGCACGCCGCGCTCGACGCTGCCAATGAGGGCTTTGTCGCCGCGCTCGACGCCTCCGGCATCAACTACACCATCGACCAGCAGAACGCCAACAATGACCAGAGCGCCTGCTCCACCATCGCCTCCAAGCTCGTGGGCGACAACGATGACCTGATCTACGTCATCGCCACCCCGGCCGCCCAGGCCGTCGCCGCCGCCACGACGGAGATCCCCATCGTCGGCTGCGCCATCACCGACTACGCCGCGTCCGGCCTCGTCGCTGACAACGAGAAGCCCGGCGGCAACCTCACCGGCACCTCTGACATGAACCCCGTCGATGACCAGATTGCCATGCTCCAGAAGGTCCTTCCCGAGGCCAACCACGTCGGCATGCTCTACTGCACCGCCGAGTCCAACTCGCTCCTCCAGATCGAGATGGCCGAGGCCGCGTGCGACAAGGCCGGCCTCACGCACGAGCGCTTCACCGTTTCCAGCTCCAACGAGGTCCAGAGCGTCGTCGAGTCGATGGTCGGCAAGGTCGACGCGGGCTACTCCCCCACCGACAACACCATCGCCGCGGCTGCCGCCCAGATTGGCCAGATCTGCAAGGAGGGCAAGCTTCCCTTCGTCACCGGCGAGGAGAACATGTGCATGGGCATGGGCATCTGCACCCTCTCCATCGACTACACCGAGCTCGGCAAGATGGCCGGCGAGATGGCCGTCAAAATCCTGACCGAGGGCGCCGACCCCGCTGACATGGCAATCGAGTCCGAGTCCGGCGACCAGCTCAGGGTCGTCAAGAATGAGGAGATGGCCGAGGCCCTCGGCATTGACCTCTCCGTGCTCGACGCCTAGGACGGCGGCACCGTGCTCGCGGGCGTCGTCGAGCCGGCGAGCGCCACGCCCGTCTACACCGCGGGCGACACGTCGCCGCGCTAGACTAGCTTGAGTTTTTGCGTTGCGCGCCCCGACGGGATTGCCGCCGGGGCGCGTTTGGATGGAAGGAAAGACATGCTGACAGCAATGCTCGGCGCCGTCTCCCAGGGCATTCTCTGGGGCATCATGGTGCTCGGCGTCTTCATCACGTACAAGCTGCTCGACATCCCCGACCTGACGGTCGACGGCAGCTTCGCCACCGGCGGCGCAGTCTGCGCGGTCCTCGTAGTCGCCGGCGTCGATCCGGCGCTCGCCATTTTGGCCGCCATGATCGCCGGCGCCCTCTGCGGCGCGGTCACCGGGTTTTTGACCACGGCGTTCGAGATTCCCGCCATCCTCGCGGGCATCCTCACGCAGATCAGCCTCTGGTCGATCAACCTGCGCGTCATGGGCAAGTCGAACACCCCGCTGCTCACGAGCAAGACGGTCTTCTCCGCGCTCGGCGACGCGACGGGACTGCCCTCCAACGTCTGCGCCATCATCGTAGGAGTCATCGTCGCCGTCGTGATCGTCGCGGGGCTGTACTGGTTCTTCGGCACCGAGATCGGCTCCGCCCTGCGCGCCACCGGTGACAACGAGGCCATGATTCGCGCGCTTGGCGTGAACACCAACACCACCAAGATGATCGCTCTCACGCTCTCCAACGCGCTCGTCGGCCTCTCCGGCGGCCTCATCTGCGAGCAGCAGAAGTACGCGGACATCGGCATGGGCACGGGCGCCATCGTCATCGGCCTTGCCGCCATCGTCATCGGCGAGGTGCTCGGGCGCCTCCTGCCCGGCGGCCTCACGAAGTTCGCCCCGCGCCTGATCTCCGCTGTGGCGGGCTCCATCGTCTACTTCCTCATCCGCGCCATCGTGCTGCAGCTTGGCATGGATGCCAACGACATGAAGCTCCTCTCTGCCATCATCGTCGCCGCCGCACTCTGCGTCCCCGTCGTCTGGGAGCGCACGCAACGCCGACGCGCCTACTCGAAGGGAGGCGAGCAGTAATGGCCATGCTCAAGCTCTCCCACGTCACCAAGACGTTCAACCGCGGCACCGTGACCGAGAAGCGCGCCCTCACCGGCGTGAACCTCGAGCTTGCCGAGGGCGACTTCGTCACCGTCATCGGCGGCAACGGTGCCGGCAAGTCGACGCTGCTCAACATGATCTCCGGCGTCTATCCGCTCGACGCGGGCACCATCGAGCTCGACGGCACCGATGTCTCGCGCATGAACGAGCCGCAGCGCGCCAAGTACCTCGGCCGCGTCTTCCAGGACCCCATGCGCGGCACCGCCGCAGACATGCAGATCGCCGAGAACCTCGCCCTCGCGAAGCGCCGTGGCAAGAAGCGCGGCCTTGCCTGGGGCATCTCCGCGCAGGAGAAGGAGGAGTATCCCAAGCTCCTCGCCACACTCGACCTCGGCCTCGAGAGCCGCATGACCGCCAAGGTCGGCCTGCTCTCCGGCGGCCAGCGCCAGGCGCTGACCTTGCTCATGGCGACGCTCACCAACCCCAAGCTGCTGCTTCTTGACGAGCACACCGCCGCACTTGACCCCAAGACTGCCAAGAAGGTGCTCGACCTGACCGAGCAGATCGTGGCCGAGCGCGGCCTCACGACCCTCATGGTCACGCACAACATGAACGACGCCATCCGCCTGGGCAACCGCCTGATCATGATGCACGAGGGTAACGTCATCTTCGACGTGGCCGGCGAGGAGAAGAAGAGCCTCACCGTGCCCGACCTGCTGCAGAAGTTCGAGGAGGTCTCTGGCGGCGAGCTCGCGAACGACCGCATGCTCCTGAGCTAACGCGGCAGGGCGGAGGGTGCCCGCAACGCACCGTGGCCCGCCCAATGCGGCCTCGCCCGTTGCCCGCGCAGCCGGCCCCCGGAGCGCGCCGCGGCCCATCCAATGCGGTCTCGCCCCCTCTTCCCCGTGCAGCCGGCCGGCGCCAGCCCGCCACGGCGTCCGCGCTCCGCGGCCTAGCACCCGCAACACGCTGCATCGCGCGTCCATGCACCGCCGCTCGCCGATAACCACGTCGGCGAGCGGCGGTCTTCTTTTGCGGAGCATCAACGCCGAGCTGCGATGTCAGATTTGCGTCCGCCAACTGCAAGGTTCTGTCAGGTCCGTCTCCGCTAAGGTCTTCCCACTTTGCGAGGGGAGGCCGGATGACAAACAAGCGGACGGACAAGGCGGCGAACGATGACGCGCTCCGCGGCGAGGCGAGTTTCCTCCGCCTCATGAAAGCGCTGCTCGCGTTTGTGATGGAACGGACCGGCGCACCTCGTGGCCAGGGCCGCAATTTGCAAGCGAGGATCGCCGCCACGTCAGACGCGCTCGACCGCCTATGGGCAGCCCCTCAGCTCATTAACGAGTTTCTAGCCGAGAATCCCGCGGATTTCGACGAGCGGGACCTCGCCACGATCGCGTCCTGGCGCACCCCCGTCATGGGCCGCTTCGTCGTGACTGGTGTCCAAGGCAAGCGATTCGCCTGCCTGCCCGCAGACGTCGGCGCGCCGCCCCGCCTCATCATCGTCAAGCTCATCAGACGCGAGGCAGACGAGCTCTTCCGCGCCATCCCCTGCCTTATCGAGCTTGTTCTCCTCCCCTTCCGCGGCTCAATCGTCACCGACGGGAGAATCAGGCGCCTTAGCTCGGCCGCCAAGCCCGGCGGCACGCTCGTTATCGAGAATCGCCTCCGTCTGGCAGCGCTCCACAGGCTGATCCAGACGCCGAGCGACCTTGCAGAGCTCGCACAATCCGATCCGGAGAAAAGCGCGGGACATGGCTGCGCCGCGAGCCCTCGAGGTAGCCCCACGCCCCAGCACGCACGTGCTATGCTCAACGCTAGCTTTACCTCACCCCACGATAACAAGGAGGGCGCAAGCCCATGAGAACCGAGACTTCCGAGGCGCTCGCTCGTCTCGTTGGCTGTTTTGTTGCCGCAATCGAGGACACTGGAACGCAGATTCCTTCCGACATAGTCGAGCACCTCACCGAGAACCCCCTCAAGAGCTGCGAGGCCCTGAACGACCTCGCACTTTCCTGCGGTGCTATCGACGACTCGCTCGACGCGGCGCTCGCCGCCATTTATGAGTCCATGGACGCCACGGACGCTCGTGGCGAGGTGGACGAGTTCACCGCAGAGCGCATCGCTCGCACCTGGGTCCGCACCCACCGCGAGCCGGAGCCCGAACCGGAGCCCGAGCCGGAACCCGAGCCAGAACCGGAACCGGAACCGAAGCCCGAGGCGTACGAGGGCCACGGTAGCGCTGCGAACGAGCAGGAGATGCCTGCCGAGGAGACGCCCCAGCTCAAGAAGAAGCGCCGCAACCGCAAGCAGAAGGTGGACGAAGCCGCAGAGAGCAACATAGCCGAGGCGAGCGACCAGGAGGCAGCGCCGGAGCCTGCTCCGACACCCGAGCCCGCGCCCGTCGAAGATGCGACGGAGAATTCCGTCCCCGAGAAGCCCAAGAGACGTCGTGCCCGCAAGGCAGAGAAGCCGGCCGCCGAGGCCACGGAGCCGGTCGCACCCGTCGAGGACGCTGCGCCTGCCGCCGCTGGCGAGGATACGCAGTCGGAGGAGACTGCCCCCACAACAGAGGCCACGCCCGTGGCAAATGACGAGCCCGCAGCCGCCACGGATGCCCAACCCGAGCCCGCAGCCGCCCCCGCCCCTTCGGGCGAGACGCTCAGCGTCGACCAGGCCGTCGCCATTCTCGGCGTGAGCCGCCCCACCATCTACAAGCTCATTGAGTCTGGCGAGCTTCCCGCAAGCAAGAAAGGCCGTAGCTGGCGCATCTCCGCCGCCGCCGTGAGCGAGCGCGCCAACCAGTAGCACGTGCCCGAGCGCGAGCCAATCAGAACCACCCTTAAAAAGGGTGGTTTGCTCTTAGGGTATAACCCACGGGCCCCGGGCTCGCGTCTAAAGGCGCGGGTCCGGACTTCGTCCAGGCCTAGTGCATCTT
>NZ_JBQKHS010000011.1:0-40830 GCF_052118165.1 Parolsenella sp. LCP21S3_E11
GTGCGGGCACGGGCGCCGCCGGACGCGCGCGGCGCCGGCTGCCCGGGCCGGCAGCCAAAGCGCACGAGGGGAGTGCCATGACAAGTGTGAGCAGGAGATACGCGGCGGCGACGTCGCCCATGCGCGCCGGCCGCGAAGATGCCAAGGCGGCCGGCCCCGTCGTCCTCATGGTCTCTGGCGGCGCGGACTCCACGGCCCTCCTCCTGCTCGCCGCGACGGACGAGCTCGACATCGACGACGGCCGCGGGCTCGCGCGCATCGCCCGCGAACGCCTCCACGTGCTCCACGTGAACCACCAGCTCAGGGGCGATGCGGCGGATGGCGACGAGGCCTTCGTGCGCGAGCTCTGCGCCAGCCTCGGCATCCCCGTCGAGGTCGTGCGCGTCGACGTCGCGGCGCTTGCAGCTGACCCTGCCACCGGCGACTCCAACGTCGAGAACGTCGCACGAGAGGTGCGCTACGCTGCGGCGACGCGTCTGGCGAACCGCCTGTGCGAGGAGGCGGGCCTGCCCCGCTCCGCCGCGCGCATCCTCACCGCCCACACGGCCAACGACCGTGCGGAGACCTTCTTCATGCATGCCATCAAGGGCTCCGGCACGCAGGGGCTTTCGTCCATCCCGCGCCGGCGCAACCGCATCGTGCGCCCCCTACTCGATCGCACGCACGAGGAGCTCTGCCGTCTCCTCCGCATGCGCGGCATCGCTTGGCGCGAGGACGCGACGAACGCCGACACCCGCTACCTGCGGTCCTTCGTGCGCCACGAGGTCGTGCCGCGGGCGCTCGAGCGCAACCCGCGCCTCTTCGAGAGCATGGCCGCCACCTGCGAGATCCTCTCGGACGAGGACTCCTACCTCACGCAGGTCGCCTCCCGCGCGTTCCGCGCCCTCGAGCGCAGGCAGGAGGAGGGGCTCGTCGTGCTCGATGGGGCTCGCCTCGCCGCGGCGGACGTCGCCATCGCGCGCCGCGTCGTGCGCATGGCAGTGCTCGCGGCGCGCCCGGGTTGCCGCCTCGATTCGCGTCACGTTACGCGCGTGCTCGAGCTCGTGGCGGCGGGCGAGGGCTCGGCCACGTTGCCGGGCGGCGTCGACGCGCGCGTCTCGTACGGGATGCTCTTCGTGCGTGCCCGCGTGGCACAGGCCAGTGTCGCTACCTCGGGTTGGATCGAGGTTCCCGCGCTCGAGGGGATGGCAGGCGCTTCGAGCGTGCTCGCGGCTCCCGGGCCCGAGGGTGCGCTTCTGCTTGCTGCCGGCACGCTTACGGCGCGCCTGCGCGAGGTCGCCCCGGGGAGTGACCCGGTGGCGCTCGCCCGCGCCCACGCCCGCGAGTGGGAGGGTGCGTCCGTGTTGCTTGACGCCGAGTCGTGCGGGCTTGGTCCCCTGGGCGGCAGCCTCTGGGTCTCCTCGCCGGAGGTGGGCGAGGTGCTCTGCCCGCTGGGGATGCACGGTCAGTCGAAGAAGCTTTCTGACTTGCTGATCGACGCGAAGGTCCCTGCGGCGGAGCGTGCCGGTGTGCCCGTCGTGCGTACCGGCGACGGCGGGCGGATCCTCTGGGTAGCACCCCTCCGCGCCGACGAGCGCGCCCGTGTGACCGACGCCTCCCGCGTCCTCCTCGAGCTCCGACTCGTCCCCACGCGTCAGTGAGGCAGCTCGCACTGGCCACCTGAAAAAGGGACAGTCCCTTTTTCAGGTGGCTGCGGCGGGTTGACAAAGGGGCGGGTTGACAAAGGGACTGTCCCTTTGTCAACTGATGGCGACCGCCTGCGCATCGTTTCCCGCGCCGTCCCGTTTATTGTCAGACGGGGCTGGTAGAATGGCAGTTCCCACCGTGAGCGCCGGCAAGCGGCGCCGTGGGGCAAATGAGGCGACCGGCCTCAGAGAGGAGCGCTCCCATGGAGCAAATCCATCCAGACGTCGAGAGCGTCGTGCTCTCCGAGCAGGACATCAAGGATATCGTCACCCGCATGGGCGCGGAGATCACGCGTGACTACGCAGGCAAGAACCCGCTGCTCATCGCCGTGCTGCGCGGCGCCGTCGTCTTTATGGGCGACGTCATGCGTGCGATTGACTGCGAGCTCGGCATCGACTTCATGGCCGTCTCGAGCTACGGCGATGGCGCCAAGAGCTCGGGCGTCGTCCGTATCGTGAAGGATCTCGACACCAAGATCGAGGGCCGCGACGTCCTCATCATCGAGGACATCCTCGATTCTGGCCTCACGCTGTCCTACCTCATGAAGAACCTGCGCTCGCGCAAGCCCGCCTCCCTCGAGATTGCGGCCTTCCTCGTGAAGGACGTCGAGGGTCAGACCGCCGCCGTCAAGCCGCGCTACGTGGGCGCGCACGTGCCTGACTCCTTCATCGTGGGCTATGGCCTCGACTTCGCCGAGCGCTACCGTAACCTGCCCTACATTGGAGTCCTCAAGCCGGAGGTTTACGGTAAGTAGCATGAGTGAGAACAACCAGAGCAACGGCCCTGAGCGCCCTGGCGCCCCGGTGCCTCCCGGCACGCCCAATCCTGGCGACCAGCGCCGCGGCATCGTCTACACCATCCTGACGCTTGCGCTTATCGGCTACATCGTCTTCTCCTTCATGCCGGGCTTCATGTCCGGCCAGGCGGGTGCTGCGGAGCTCCCCACGAATGACGTTGTCACCGCCATCAAGGAGGACCGCGTCGACAACCTCACGTATCGCGCGGCGTCGGGCGAGCTTGCCGGCGAGTACTGGGACAACAAGCAGGACGTCGGCGATGACTCCAAGCTCGTCGCCTTCAAGAGCTCCTACGTTGGCTCCGACTCCCTGTCTGAGCTCATGGAGGAGCACCCCGGCACCACCTACGTGGTGGATACCTCGAACGATGACTGGATCGAGACCCTCCTGTTCACCGTCCTCCCGACGCTGATCATGGTTGCCGTCTTCGTCTACTTCATGCGTGGCATGCAGAACCAGAATGGCCGCGCCATGGGCTTTGGCAAGACCAAGGCGAAGACGACGGAGCAGACGCGCCCCAAGGTCAAGTTCGCCGACGTCGCCGGTGTGGACGAGGCTGTCGAGGAGCTCAAGGAGATTCGCGACTTCCTCGCCGAGCCCGAGCGTTTCCAGAAGATGGGCGCCAAGATCCCCCGCGGTGTGCTGCTCGTTGGCCCTCCGGGCACGGGAAAGACGCTGCTTGCCAAGGCCGTCGCCGGCGAGGCGGGCGTGCCGTTCTTCTCCATCTCCGGTTCTGACTTCGTGGAGATGTTCGTGGGTGTTGGCGCGAGCCGCGTCCGCGACCTCTTCAAGCAGGCCAAGGCCGCGAGCCCCAGCATCATCTTCATCGACGAGATCGACGCCGTCGGTCGCCAGCGTGGCGCGGGCCTCGGCGGTGGCCATGACGAGCGCGAGCAGACGCTCAACCAGCTCCTCGTCGAGATGGACGGCTTCGAGGCGAATGACGCGGTGATCCTCATCGCTGCCACTAACCGCCCGGACATCCTCGACCCGGCGCTGCTGCGTCCCGGCCGCTTCGATCGCCAGGTCACGGTCGACCGTCCGGACGTCCTCGGCCGCGAGCACATCCTTCGCGTTCACGCGGAGAACAAGCCGCTCGCCCCGGATGTCGACTTCAAGCGCCTCGCCCAGCTCACTCCGGGCTTCACCGGCGCGGACCTCATGAACCTCATGAACGAGAGCGCCCTTCTCGCTGCCCGCCGCAACAAGCCCCAGATCACCATGGCCGAGGTCGAGGAGGCAATGGAGCGCGTCATCGCCGGCCCCGAACGCAAGAGCCGCGTCATGACGGCGGAGGAGCGCAAGACCATCGCCTACCACGAGAGCGGACACGCCCTTGTCGGCCACATCCTCGACAACGCGGATCCGGTCCACAAGATCTCGATCATCGCGCGTGGCCAGGCCCTGGGCTACACGCTCTCGCTTCCGGAGGAGGACCACTTCCTCAACACGCGTAACGGCATGCTCGACCAGATCGCCGTGCTGCTGGGCGGCCGCACCGCGGAGGAGCTCTTCTGCAACGACATCACCACCGGTGCCAGCAATGACCTCGAGCGCGCCACGAAGATCGCGCGCCAGATGGTCACGCGTCTGGGCATGAGCGAGGAGCTGGGTACGCAGGTGTTTGGCGAGGCGCAGCACGAGGTCTTCCTCGGCCGCGACTATGCGGATCACCAGGACTACTCGGCGGAGACCGCCAAGCGCATCGATGACGAGGTCGAGCGCATCATGCGTGAGGCCCACAATCGCGCCCGCGCCGTGCTTGAGGCCCGTCGCGACCAGATGAACACGATGGCCGAGGTGCTTCTTTCCCGTGAGACCGTCGAGGGCGAGGCCGTGAAGGCCCTGCTCGACAACGAGTGGGACAACTACCTGGAGGCTCACCCGGAGGAGACCGTCGGCAAGCAGGCTGCTCCTGGCGAGGTCGATGAAGCTGTGGCTGCAGAGGCCGCCGCGGCAGCCCACGCCGCCCTTGCCGCCGAGTCTGGTGATGCCGCGGATGACGCCGCGCCTGCGAAGGAGCCCGCCGCCGGCGAGGATGCCAACGCGAACTAGTCACGGCTGGACAAGCAAGATCCGTCCGAGGGGCGGCGCGCAGTTCAGATTGCGTGCCGCCCCTTTTTGCGCAGCGACCCGATTTGCGCAGCGGCTCCGCGGCGGCCCTCTTGCGAGCCGGCCGATTTGCGCGACGGCTTGCCCTCGGCGCTGGCACTGGGCCGGGCGCCTCTCCGCGTCGTCCCCGCGGCGGCCTCTACGCTCCGCGTCCGCCCGTCGCTGTCATATGTAGCGCCGTCGTAACCTAGCGCTGCCATCGGAGGGATAGAATGCGACATAGCGCGCTGCTACCCGGCCCACGCTGACACGACAAGCCAATCGCGATCGAGGGGGACGACATGATCAACGAGACGATGTACGGCTACGGGGCATCCAAGAGCTCCATCCGAGACATTGCGGCCTATGCCGCCGTGCGCAAGGCCGAGATTGGCGTCGAGAACGTCTTCGACTTCAGCCTGGGCAACCCGAGCGTGCCCGCTCCCGCCGCCGTCGCCGAGTCGCTCAAGCACTCCGCGGAGCTCCCGCCCGTTCAGGTCCACGGCTACACGCCGGCAAACGGCCTGCCCGCCTGCCGTGAGGCCGTCGCTGCCTCCCTCACCCGTCGCTTCTCCGCCGAGATGGGCGACGCGCCCGTCGCCGCGGCCGATGACCTCTACCTCACCTGCGGCGCCGCCGCGTCCCTCTCCATTACGCTGCACTCCGTGACCAACCCCGGCGACGAGGTCATCGTCATCGCCCCGTACTTCCCGGAGTACCGCGTCTGGATCGAGACCTGTGGCTGCACCTGCGTCGAGGTCATGGCTGACGCCACGACCTTCCAGGTTGACGCCGACGCCGTCTCCGCCGCCATTACCGAACGCACCGCCGCCGTGATCATTGACTCGCCCAACAACCCCACCGGCGCCGTCTACACGCGCGAGACGCTCGAGAAGCTCGCCGACGTGCTCGAGGCTCGCGGCGAGGAGCTGGGTCACCCCATCTACCTCATCTCCGACGAGCCCTATCGCGAGATCACCTATGGTGCCGAGGTGCCGTGGGTGCCGGCCATCTACGTTCGCACCATTGTCTGCTACAGCTACTCCAAGAGCCTGTCGCTGCCGGGCGAGCGCATCGGCTGGGTGCTCGTGCCGCCCACCAACCCCGAGCACGACCGCCTCGTCCTCACCATTGCCGGCGCGGGCCGCACGCTGGGCTTCGTCTGCGCGCCGGCCATCTTCCAGCGCGTGGTGACTGATTGCGTCGACGAGCCGAGCGACGTCGCCGCCTATGCCGAGAACCGCGCTGCCCTCACGGAGGGCCTCGCCGCGGCCGGCTTCGAGTACGTCGAGCCGAACGGTGCCTTCTACCTCTGGGTCAAGGCACTCGAGCCCGATGCCAATGCGTTCTTCGAGCGTGCGAAGGCCCACGAGCTGCTGCCCGTCCCGTCCGATTCCTTCGGCTGCCCCGGTTGGGTTCGCGTAAGCTATTGCGTGAGCCACGACCTGATCGTCAACTCGCTGCCCGCCTGGAAGGCGCTGGCGGCGGAGTACAAGTAGGAAGGTGCCCATGCTCACTAACCGCTGCGACGTTCACACCCACACGCTCTTCTCCCGCCACGCGTACTCGACCATTCGCGAGAACGTTCTCGCCGCCGCCGAGCGGGGCGTCGAGGTTCTGGGCGATACCGAGCACTTCAGCTGCATGCTCTTCCCCGAGCAGCGCATGCGAGACTTCCAGTTCTTCTTCAACTTCGGCGCGTGGCCCAAAGTCTGGGAGGGCGTGCGCCTTATGCATGGCTGCGAGGCGGACATCGTTGACCTCGACGGACACCTCTTCGGCTATGACATCCCGGTTGACATGGAGATCAACGGCGCGCCTCTCGCCGAGGCCACGACCCTCAAGGAGAGGGTCTTCTCCGATTGTGACTACGTGATCGCAAGCGTGCACGACCGCTCGTTCACGCGTGGATCGGGAACCGTCGCGGGTACGCAGATGTACCTGAATGCCCTGCATGACCCCAAGGTCCTCATCCTCGGACACATCGGCCGCTCCGGTGTGGACTTCGACGTGCGAGAGGTTGTCGCCGAGGCGGCGCGACTGGGCAAGCTGATCGAGATCAACGCCCACAGCCTCGAGTTCAAGCGCGAGGCCGTGACCACCTCTTGCCGCAAGATCGCGGAGACCTGCGCCGAGTTGGGCTGCAAGATCGCCGTCAGTACGGACGCCCACATCTGCTGCTCCATCGGCAAGTTCGAGCCGGCGCTCGAGGTTCTCGAGGAGATTCACTTCCCCCAGGAACTCATCGCCACGACCAACGCCCAGACGTTTACCGCTGCGATGGCCGCTGCGGGCCTGGGAGAGTAGAGAGGTCGATAGAAGCCCTCGCCGTCGGAGTTGGTGGGGGTGGCTTGTCGCATAAAACGTCAGCCGGCGGGGACTCCGCACGCGAAGCGAGGGTTTTCCGAAGGCACCCGAGCGCAGCGTACGGCGTTCCCGCTGGTATTCATTTGGGAGACGCCGCTATCCCAGCTCGATTGTGAGCTCGACGGGGCAGTGGTCGCTTCCGTAGACCTCGGAGAGAATCGAGGCACCGGTCACGCGGTCTGCCACGTCGTCGCTCACGAGGAAGTAGTCGATGCGCCAGCCCGCGTTGTTCTTGCGGGCGTTGAAGCGGTAGCTCCACCAGCTATAGGCGCCCGTGAGCTCGGGAAATCGCGCGCGGAAGGTGTCGGTGAAGCCGGCGTCGAGCAGGCGCGTGAAGGACTCGCGCTCCTCGTCCGAGAAGCCCGCGTTGCCGCGGTTGGGGCCGGGATTCTTGAGGTCGATCTCCTCGTGGGCCACGTTGAAGTCGCCGCAGGTGACCACGGGTTTCTCCGTGGCGAGGCGGCAGAGGAACTCGCGGTAGGCGGTGTCCCACGCGAGGCGCGTGTCGATGCGCATGAGCTCGCCCTGGGCGTTGGGCGTGTAGACGTCTACGAACCAATACTCTGGGAATTCGAGGGCGCAGACGCGGCCCTCGGTCGCGGCGACGGCGACGAGCTCCTCGTCCTCCGCGGAGAGGACCTCGTGCGCGATGGGGAGCAGGGCGTCCGCGCGAAGGACCTGGAGCGGCTCCTCTCGGCTGAAGACCGCAGTGCCGGAGTAGCCCTTGCGTTCCGCGTAGCTCCAGGTCTGGTGGTAGCCGGGGAGGTCGAGCTCGATCTGGCCGGCCTGTAGCTTCGTCTCCTGGATGGCGAAGACGTCTGCCGCCGTATCCTCGACGACTTGGGTGAAGCTCGGGTCCTTCTTCATGACGGCGCGAAGGCCGTTGACGTTCCAAGAAACGAGCCTGAGCTCGCGGGCGTTTGGCATGGTTCCTCCAAAGTTGTTGCGTGCAGGAGGATTGTAGCCCAGCGGCGTCGCAGCGGGCCGCTGACGGACGTCGCGTGGGCTGCTCCGGCGCCGAGGCGGGCGACCAGCGGGCTGACCCCGGCGCCGAGGCGGGCGACCAGCGGGCTGACCCCGGAGCCGAGACATGCGTTTCTTCGAGTTATGGGGTCCCAATCGTCGCTATAACTCGAATTTCTGCATGTCTCGGCGAACCGAGGGCTGGCGAACCGAGGGCGCTTCCGTGGCTCGGCGTCGAGCGGCGGCTAGCCCTTCAGCCACTCCAGCCAGTTGTCCATCTCGCGCTCTGCCAGGGCGTGGCCCTGGTCGAAGACGGCGCGGAGGCGCTCGACGTTCGTCTCGGTGTTCTGGATGGGCATGCTCTCCGGCCGTACGACGAGGGCACGGCCTTCGCGCTCGAGTTCGGCCAGATGGTCGAGTGCCGCGTTGTAGCGCTCCGCGCGCGTGGCGAGTGCCTCGAAGACGTGGGGCTGCCCGGCGCAGACGCGGCGCATGATGCCGCGGGTGCCGTGGCCTATAGGCTCCTTGCGGTAGCCGGCAGGGCGCGTCGCGATGAAGAAGAAGCGCTCGAAGCCGTCCTCCTCCGCCATGTGCAGCGGAATCCCCGCGCCCGTGCCTAGCCCGCCATCGAGCATGACCTGGCCGCCCACCTCGATGGGCTTCATGACGAACGGCATGGTGGAGCTCGCGCGGACGAGACTCGCCATGCCCACGCGCGAGGTCATGTCATCGCGCGTCCAGGTGACGGTGCGGCCCGTGTCTCGCTCGAAGGCCTGGATGCGGAGCTGCGCGGGATTCGCTAGGAAGGTGTCCCAGTCAAACGGCAGCGTGCCGTCCTGAATGGCGCGCTCGTAGAGGAAGTCCGCGTTGAAGAAGCCGTTGCGGTGCATGAGCGAGCCGATGCCGCCGAAGCGATCGTCTCCGGCGATGTCGACGAAGGCCTGGCGCGTGCGATCCGCATCGCGCGAGAGGTAGTTGACTGCGTTGGAGGAGCCGGCGGAGACGCCGCAGACGTAGGGGAACCAAACCTCGTGCTCGATGAGCGCGGCCACGATGCCGGCGGTGTGTGCGGCGCGCATGCCACCGCCCTCCAGCACGAGCCCCACGCCGGGGACGTTGGCGGGGGCGATCGCCGGGGTGGGCCGCACGGCTTCGAGAGCGTTAGCGGGGGCGACTGCCGGGGTGGGCCGCACGATCCCGGAAGCGTTGGGCGGAGCCACTGCCTCGGAAGGTGTGCTGGTTGACTCCATGTTGGCCCCTTTCTTGTCCTGGCGGTCTATGGCACTTTAGCACGACGGAGTGAAGAGGTTCTGATCCGCCCTGGCGTCCGGCCGCTCCGGCACCCGGTTAACCCGGCACCCGGCTGCCCCGGCACCCGGCCGTTTGCCAAGGTCTATGCTTGTGCCGAAGTGACCACGCTCGAGAATCGAGGCTCCCATGCCCATCACCATCACGGACCCAACCGAGGCCGCCGCCGAGCTCAAGGCTCGCGTCGAGCGCCACGAGCGCATTGTCTTCTTTGGTGGCGCGGGCGTCTCCACGGCCAGCGGCATCCCGGATTTCCGCAGCGTTGACGGCTTGTACAACCAGCAGTTCGACTACCCGCCGGAGACCATGCTCTCGCACGGCTTCTACGAGACCCATCCCGCCGAGTTCTTCGAGTTCTATCGCACGAAGATGATCGCGCTTGGTGCCAAGCCCAACCAGGCGCACCTCAAGCTCGCCGAGCTCGAGCGCAAGGGCAAGCTCACCGCCGTGGTGACCCAGAACATCGACGGCCTGCATCAGGCAGCGGGTTCGAAGAACGTTCTCGAGCTGCACGGATCGGTCCGTCGCAACATCTGCCAGCGTTGCGGCGCCACCTATTCTGCCGAGTGGATTATGTCGCGCGAACACGAGGACGAGCGTGGCGTCCCCGTCTGCCCCGAGTGCGGCGGCGCGATCAAGCCCGACGTTGTGCTCTACGGAGAAAGCCTCGATGACCGCGTGATTCACGACTCCGTGCGCGCGATCCAGCAGGCGGACATGCTGATCGTGGGAGGGACGAGTCTCGTGGTCTATCCCGCGGCAGGTCTGGTCGACTATTTCCTCGGCCAGGAGCTCGTGGTTGTGAATCGCGACCCCATCCCCGTGAGCTCGCGCGCCAGCGTCATCATCCAGGCCGATATCGCCAAGGCCTTCGACTTCTAGCGATTCCGGGGTGGTATCGTCACACCTTCCCGTTCTGTGTTGGGTTTCCGCGCGACGGCGCGAAATCTGCCCGCCCGCTACAATCGAGAGAGCTAATCACGACGGAAAGGTGCCTATGCTTCGAGAAGACCAGATGACCTGGCGCTGCGGAAAACACGAGATATCGCTCGCACGCCCGCGCATTATGGGCGTGCTCAACGTCACGCCCGACTCCTTCTCGGACGGCGGCGCCCACGCCACGACCGCCGCTGCGATTGAGTGGGGCCTTCGCATGCTCGACGAGGGTGCGGACATCATCGATATTGGCGGCGAGTCGACGCGCCCCGGCTTTACCGCGGTCTCTCCGGACGAGGAGGGCAAGCGCGTTATCCCCGTGATCCGCGCGCTGGCCGACGCGGGTGCCATCGTCTCGATCGACACGCGTCACCCCGAGGTCGCGCGCCTCGCCGTCAAGCTCGGTGCCTCCATCATCAATGACGTGACGGGCTTCACCAATCCCGAGATGGTGCGCGTCGCCCAGGAGAGCGACTGCGGCTGCATCGTCATGCATGCCGGCGAGGTCTCCGAGCGCGCACCGCGCCAGACTGTCACGCTCGACTCGAGCGCCGCCGCCCGAGCTGCCGCCGCTGGCCTCACGGGTACCGCCACGAGTGCCGCGCCCCTGCCTAGCGCCCCCACCGGCGCCGCAGCAAACGCGAAGGCTGCCGATATCGCCGCAGCTAGCGCACCTGATGAACCCACCGCGGCCGAGCGCGCGGACGCCGCCGCGGCCGAGCGTCTTGACGAGGTCATGCGTCGCAGCGCCCGTGGCGTGACGAGCGCTTCCGTCTCCCTGGCGGGAGGCAACCGCCGCTTCACCCTGCCGGAGGAGGCGCCCATCATGCGCCGCGTCATGGGCTTCCTCGGCGACCAGGCCCGCGAGCTCATGCGCGCCGGCGTTGCCCGCGACCGCATCTGCATCGATCCTGGCCCCGGCTTCGGTAAGCTCGCGGATGAGGATGTCGTCATCCAGCGCGCCTGCGCCAAGATGGTCTCTATGGGCTATCCCGTGCTTTGCGCCGTCTCGCGCAAGCGCTTCGTGGGCGCCGTCTCCGGCGTGACGGAGGCTCCCGCGCGCGACGCGGCGACCGCCGGCGTCTGCATCGCCGCCGTGGCGGCGGGCGCCCGTGTTCTGCGCGTCCATGACGTGGCGGGCGTCTCGCAGGCGCTTGACTCGTACTGGGCCATCGCCCATCCGGATCCGCGCCGCGCGTTCGTGGCGCTGGGCTCGAACGTCGGCGACCGCGTCGAGTACCTCGCCCGTGCCTGCGAGCTCATCAACGCCATCCCGCTCACGTGCGTCACCGGCGTGAGCCATGCCTACGAGACGGACCCCGCCTACGGCATCGCGCTTCCCGTCGCCAATGCCGTCGCTGAGATAAAGACCGAGCTCGCGCCCCTCGTCCTGCTCGACGCGCTCATGGGCGTGGAGAAGCAGCTCGGCCGCAAGCGCGTTCCCGGACAGGAGGGCCACGGCCCCCGCACCATCGACTGCGACCTCCTCTGGATGGAGGGGGAGACCCACGCCGGCCGCAAGCTCGCCCTGCCGCACCCGCTTCTGGGCGAGCGCGACTTCGTGCTCGTGCCGATGGAGGACCTCATGCACGATCCCGTCCGCTTCCTCACGCACGCGGGCATTTCGATCAAGCCGCGCGAGGAGCGTGTGGGCCTCGTTCGCGCTGACCTGGGAGAGATTTCATGGGAGTAGCTGAGATAGAGAACGCCGATTGCGTCGCAGGGGCACCCGAGCTGCAAATCGTTGCCAGCACGGGGTCGACGAACGACGATGTCATGGAGCTGGGTCGCGGCTCTGCCCCGCATGGCGCCTGCGTCGCCGCTCACGAGCAAACCGCTGGTCGCGGCCGCCGTGGCCACGGTTGGGGCTCTCCCTCGACGGGCCTCTACCTCTCCGTGCTTCTCCGCCCGGACGTCCCGATGAGCCACTACATGGGCATCTCGGCCGTGTGTGGCATGGGCGTGCTCGACGCGCTGCACTCCCTTGGTGCCACTCGCGCGACCCTCAAGTGGCCAAACGACGTGGTGGTTTCTGCCGCGGACGCCTCCGTCCCCGATCGCAAACTCGCGGGAATCCTCGTCGAGGCAGGCACGGGCGACTCCGGCATGTTCGCGGTCTGTGGCATCGGCGTGAACCTCGAGCGTCCGGTGCTCGAGGGTGACATGGGAAGCGTGAATCCGCTCGCGCCCGCAGGCATTGCGGACGCAATGGCCGAGGGCGCCGAGGTTCCCGGCTTCGATGAGCTTGCGCAGGCCATCCGCGACGCCGTGGTGGCTCGCGCGGACGCCTGGGCCGCCGCCGTGAACTCGGGCCATGCCGTGGCTGGCCCGCTGGCACCCGTGCTCTCGGAGTATTTCGATGTGCTGCCGCTCATGGGTGCGCGCGTCGACGTGGTCTACCCCAACGGCAACGTCGCCGCGACGGGCGACTTCGTGGCTGTCGACGTTTGGGGGCGCGCGACCGTTCGTCTGGAGGACGGCCGCGAGGTTGTCGTCTCGAGCGAACAGGCAAGTCTGCGCCGTACCGCGAAGTAGGCGCCTGCCTAGCCTCCAACAAACGCCTCGGGGCGGCTCCGCATCGTGCTGGAGCCGCCCCGCTTTTGTTCGCGCCATATGGTTCGCGCGCCACCGTCCGCGCGTGTCGTGTGGCAGTACGCCGCGTTGCACGTCCGCGCGCGCCGCTTGCCCCTACGCCTGGTGCATGCTCCAGATGCGCCAGACTCCGCGCAACGTGAGGTCCATGTCGACCGAGTCAAAGACGTCCGTCGCGCGCTCGATGACGCGCGAGAGGCCTCCCGTGGCGATGACGGGGCAGTCGAGAACCTCTTTGCGTGCCGCCTGAACCGCATGCGCTCGGTCCTCGTCGCCTCCCGCGAAGGAGGCCAGCGCCTCCCGCTCCGCCTCGTCGGCAAGCTGCTCCTTTATGCGGCGGACGAGGCCCTCCGCCTGGGCGGCGACACCCAACACGAGGCCAGACTGCAGCGCGTGCTCCGTCGTGTCGCCGATGGGCGCGGGCGGAACCTCGATGGGAATGGATGCGAGCTTGGCGGCGCGGTCGAACAGCGCGGTCGCGGAGAGCATGAGGCCCGGCGCGATGCATCCGCCGCGATAGCGACCGCGGAAATCCACTACGTCGATGTTCGTCGCGGTGCCAAAGTCCACGACGATCGCGGGCGAGCCATAGGCGGCGCGCGCCTCGACGGCATTGGCGATGCGGTCCGCACCTACCTGCGTGGGGTAGGGCATGGCGATCTCCATGCAGCAATCTGTGCTGCCATGGACGAGGTAAGGTCTGGTGCCGAAGGCGTCCGTGAGGGCCGCGTCCCACATCTTGGTGAGGATGGGCACGACGCTGGAAACAGCCGCTGCCTCGATACCGCCGAGTTCGTAGTCGCGCAGCGCAAGGAAGCCGCGGAGATGCGCGTGAAGCTCGTCAGAGGTGTCTGCGCGGTCCGTCTTGAGGCGCCAGCGCTGGCAGACGTTGCCATTTTCGAGCAAGCCGATGGTGGTCTGGGTGTTGCCTACGTCAATCGCGAGGAACATGGTTGCCCCTTTGCCGTGGCCGCGTGAAGTGGCGGCATCGTGGAGCTTGGCGTGTTTGGGCGCTCAAACCCCAACAAATTCGTGACATGAAACAAGGCCCATGCTACCATTCAAAGGCTTGAAGCCTTGGTCGGAAACCAAGGCATCTCCGGACCATCCCCGGGGAGTTCCATTGCCTGGTCGGTAACCAGGCGCGAAGCAAGAAGGAGTCCTGCAATGAAGAAGGGTATCCACCCGGATTACGTCGAGTGCACCGTCCGCTGCAGCTGCGGCAACACTTGGACCACCCGCTCCACCGTCTCTTCCCTGACCGTCGACCTCTGCGACAAGTGCCACCCGTTCTACACCGGCCAGCAGAAGCTCGTTGACACCGGTGGACGCGTCCAGCGCTTCGCCGACAAGTTCGGTGGCGCCGCTGCCGCCCAGCTCGAGAAGGCCGCTGCCGCCAAGGCCGCCCGTGAGGCTAAGGCCGCCGAGGCCGAGGCTGCTCGCAAGGCCGCTGCTGAGGCCAAGGCCGCCGAGAAGGCCAAGCGTGCTGCCGAGTACGCCAAGAAGGCCGCTGCCGAGGCCGCCAAGGCTGAGGCCGAGGCTCCCGCCGAGGTCGCCGCTGAGGCCACCGAGACCGAGGCTGCTGCCGAGTAGCATTTCGCTCTCATAGCACGAATAAGCCCCGCATGGCATTGAGCCGTGCGGGGCTTTTTGTGTGCGCGGACGCCTGGGTCCTCGTTCGCATGCGCGCCCTGCGTCCGCGCTCCCGCGGGACGTGGTAGCAAGCGCGCAAAAAGGCAGGGCACCCATGTGGAGCGCCCCGCCTCGTTCGATTCTCTATGCAGGTTTGCCCGGAGCGCCGCCGGCTCGGAACGTCGTTGACCCGGAAGCGCGTCGTCTCTGCGCCAGCCCAGCTCTAGACCAGCTTCAGGTGCGGGCGATCGTCACCCTCGCTGTGGTCGCAGCAACCGTCGCCGTGGCCTCCGCAGCGGCAGTCGCCCTCGCCGTGGCCGTGCTCGCCGCCGCCGCAGTCGCCCTCGCTGTGATCGTGACCGCCGCAGCAGCAGCCCTCACCATGGCTGTGGTCGCCGTCGCCGCAGCAACCGCAGCAGCATCCGTCATCCTCGGGGAAGGTCCAGTTCGCACGCTCGGCAAGCATCTGCTCGACGCGCTTCTCGGCGTCCTCCGCGCTCTCATGCTCGTAGGTGACCTCGGCCTCAGCTGCGAGGATGTTCCTCACCTTCGTGCGAATGGCGACGCGCAAGAGGTCATCGAGTGCGTTGTGGGCGCGTGCGTCCTCGATAATTTGCTTCGCCATGGTAGGCGAAACCTCGAGCACGCCGGGTAGCTCGGACTCGTCGGCGACGATGGCATACTCGTCTGCGAAGGCGTCAAGAGCGGCCTCCTGGGTGGCGAGTTCGATTGCCTGGTTGGCGAGCATGGCCTGGAACTCCTCCGGGCTCATGCCCATGCCGGAGAGGACGGCCTCGAGGGGCAGGCCCTGCTGCTGGGTGTACTGCTGGTAGCCCTGGATGAGGCTGTCCGACGCCGTCTGGACGAGCTGGGCGGGGACGCTCTGCTCGAGGCGCTTGGCGAGCTCAGTGGCGCAGAGCGAGGCCTTGGAGAACTCCGAGTACGCCTGGTTCATGTGCTCCTGCTCGACGCGGATCGCATCGCGCAGGGCGGAAAGGGACTCGATGCCCTCGAAGTGCTCGGCGACCCACTCGTCCGACGGAGCGTCCTCGCCCGCGTGGCCGCGAGAGCGCAGTGCGCCGTTGAGCTCGGCCTCGACCTCGCGCTCGCTGACGTGGGGGACGGTGATGGTGATCTGGACGGGGTCGTACGAGGAGAGCGTGAAGTGATAGTGGCCCTCGATGAATAGGGGCTCGGGCTTGTTGGCCATGGGTCCTCCGGTGCGTGTGTTTGCAGACTGTAGTAGCGTACCCCTAACTAAGGCAGCCAGCCACGCCGAGATGGGCGCGAGGGGAGAACCGTGGCAAAAGACGAGAAAATCGCTGAGGAGGGAGAGCTGTTCCGCACGCACATCGGCGGTTCGGCGCTGACCGAGGGCGTGATGATGCGAGGCAAGCTTTCGTGGGCCGTCGCCGTTCGCGAGCCGAGCGGGCACATCTATGTCGAGGAACACGAGCTGCCGGATCCGGCGGCGAGCCCCGTCTGGCGCCGCTGGCCCCTCGTGCGCGGCTGCGTTTCGTTCGTCGAATCGATGGCGCTCTCGTTCAAGGCGATGAACCTCGCTGCGGACCACGCCTATGACGCGGAGGGCGAGACCTTCGCGTCGCTTCTCGCCGCCGGGCGCGTCCCTGACGCGCCCGATCCCGTTGCCGCCTCGGATGCCGTCGACAGCGAGCCCATCTCCGATCCCGCCTCCGCCGCCGACAGCGAGTCGGCAGGCCTCGCCGCCGAGCCCGACGCCTCCGCCGCCGGCGCGCTTGGCGCTGCCGTTGAGCCCGCCTCCGCCGAGCCCGACGCCATGTCTCCCCTCCTGATGGGCGTCTCCGCCGTGCTGGGCGTCCTTCTCGGCGTGGCGCTCTTTATGGTTGTCCCGGTCTTCGTGGCGAACCTCCTGGTGGGCGACTACGCCCCTGACAACGCCATCCGCTGGAACCTCGTCGAGGCTTGTCTTCGCATCGCGATCTTCGTGGTCTACATCTGGGCCATCGGCCTCATGCCGGACATGCGGCGCGTCTTTGGCTATCACGGCGCGGAGCACCTCTGCATCCACTGCTTCGAGCATGGCCTGCCGCTCACGCCGGAGAATGCCAGGCGCTTCTCGCGCCTGCACGTTAGGTGCGGAACGGCGTTCCTCATCATGACGATGCTCGTGGCGATCTTCGTGAACACGCTCGTGCCTGTGGCGCTATGGGCGGAGGAGTGGGGCCTCGTGGGCGTGGTGCGCACGGCGTTCGTTGCAGCGAGCCGCATCGCGTTGCTGCCCCTCGTTGCGGGCCTTTCCTACGAGGTCACGGTGAAGTGGGCCGGAGCTCACCCTGAGCTGCCAATCGTCCGCGCCGTGCTGTGGCCGGGTCTTCAGATGCAGCGGCTCACCACGCGTGAGCCCGACGACGGCATGCTCGAGTGCGCTATTGCCGCGCTCGAGTGCGTGCGCTCGCGTGAGGAGGCTGCCGGCATAGACGCCGGCGTGCGTCACGCGGGCCAGACGCAGCGCTGAGCCGCGGGTCCTGCTACTCGCCGCGGGTCCTGCCGCTCGCTTTTGTGCGCCGCCGTGCCACGCCCCTGCTGCTCACTGCGGCCTTGCCGTCCATTTTCGCGCGCCGCTGGCTTTGCGCGGCATGCCGTTCGCCTTCGCATGTTGTCGCCAGCCCCGCGGCCTGGCAATCCTAGCGGCGTAGCCATCCCCCCGCTCGGATGTGTACACGAAAATCTGCAAAATCGTGTACACGCTGTACACGAAATTACAGAAAATCGTGTACAAGCTGTACACGAAATCGCATAAAATTGTGTACATGGTGTACGCGAGAAAGATGGAACAGAACAATGACAGACATGGCATCGCTCCCGCTCAGGCGCAAGTTTTCCCAGACGATTGAGAACTGGTTCCATGAGGACATGGAGCATCCTCTTCTTGTGACGGGTGCGAGGCGTACCGGAAAGACCTATCTTCTCGACCGAGCGGGTGCTGAGCTTGCAGGCGACCAGTTTGTTCGCCTCGATTTCCAGACAGACCTTGCGGCGGTCGAGCGTATTTTCGATGGTCCCACGGACGATGTTGACGCCATTGTTCGGCGCCTTGCGGAGTACAAGAGGGTCGATGGCCTTGATCCTTCGCGAGCTCTGCTCTTCTTCGACGAGGTACAGCTTGATGAGCGGGCCCTTAACTCGCTTCGATTCTTCGCGGGCTCGCGCTGGCGGGTTGTTTCGAGCGGCAGCCTCCTTGGCGTGGCGACGCGCCAGCGTAAGCTTCCCTTCCCCTCCGGTGTTCGTCAGGCAACGCTTCTTCCTATGGACTTCGAGGAGTTTCTCTGGGCGTTAAACGAGGACGCCATGGCCCGTGCGATTCGTGAACACTCGGCCTCATTTGAGCCCTATGTCCTGCATGAACGAGCACTCGATCTTTACCGTCGCTACCTCATGGTTGGCGGCATGCCGCTTCCCGTGCGGCAGTACCGCGACACGGGCTCTCTTGACGCCGCAGCGGAGGAGATTGCGGAGATCGAATCTACCTATACGGCTGATATGACCGATGTGGACAACGGCATCAGTGGCATTTCTGCCAAAAGGATCTGGGATAGCTTGCCCAAGCAGCTACTTCGCGCGTCCACCAAGAAGTTTAAGTACTCGGAAGTTGTGCGCGGCGGCAGGCGCGCGCGTCTTCTTGAGCCCCTCGAGTGGCTTGCGGCGGCGGGTGTCGTGTCCATCAATGACCTTACGCGCGACGCGCGAGCGCCGCTTGCGCCTTATAACGATGAAGAGGGCAGTTTCTTCAAGGTTTACGTGGCGGATACAGGCGTTATGTTCAACAAATTCGGGGTTTCTCCCGGCCTCTTTGTCAATCCCGAGCTTCAGGCGTCGCTCTCCTCAGACTTCAGGGGTGCGTTGGCGGAGAACTACGTGATGCAGGCCCTTAAGGCGGCTGGTCTCAAGACCTTCTATTGGATGCCCGAGGATAATGGCCAACGGGGAGAAATCGACTTTGTTTATCAGACGAAGAGGGCCGAGGTCATTCCCGTCGAGGTCAAGTCTGCCCGCAACGTGAGCGCTAAGACCTTCTCGCGCTTTATGAGGGAGAGCCACGCGCCGTTCGGAGTACGTCTTTCTGAGAACGAGTTTGGTCGCATGGAGCTTGAGAGCGGCGCCGAACTCAGAAGCCTGCCGCTTTACGCTGCCTTCTGCATGGATGCGTGGAACTAGGGAGTCTCAGCTCGAGTCGAAAAAGCTGGTGCTGAATTTGACGAATGCGAGTCCGCACCCCTCCGCGTGGCGCCGAGTTGCAGACCCTGCCGCTCGCCTGCGCGCGTCGCCGCCTGCTCGGTTTCGCGTCGTGTCAGCGAAGCCGCTGGCCTAGCGCTTCGAGCTGAACAGGTTCGCGACGACGCCCGCCGCGCTGGTGCCGGCGTCAGCGATGCCCTTCGAGATGGCCTCGCCCACAAGCAGGCCGACGACCTCCGTCACGGCGTCGCGCACGTCTGTGTCGATTGTGGAGTAGGCACGCGCCACGCGCAGGTACGACGCCGGCGCGTCCTCGGAGAGCTCGCCCATCGTCTTGCCGCCCGCCTCGAGCGCGTCGAAGAAGCAGCTCGTGAACCTGCGGCGGAAGTCCATGTCGTGATCCTTGATGGCGTTTGAGAAGATCTCGCCAAAGCGAAGCGCCCGCGCGTCAATCGCGTCGCGACGCTCGAAGCGATTGCCCTTGACCTGCCAATTCATGCCGCTGTGCTGCATGACGCCCGAAGTCGCCGAGGCGACGACCTCGTATGGGTACGGCTGGCTCATGATCTGGCCCACGACGCAGAACTCGGGCACATAGCGGTGCACCTTGGGCGCGATCGCCTCGAGCTTGGCCCCGTTCACGGTGTTCTCGTCAAAGCCGGGGCCGTCGTGCACCCAGACATCAGCGATGCGGCGCTGCGTGCGCCAGCCAGACATCGCCACGGCATAAACGGCCAGGTTGGCGCCCTTGGAGTGGCCGCCTACGCGAAGGGTGCCGCGAGTCGACTTGCGCGTTGCCTCGAGGTATTCGAGCGCGCGCGTCTGGGCGCCTACCACGGTGTAGGTCATGGCGAAGTCCTCGCGCCACCCGGCGAACGTGTCATCCGTGCCGCGGAAGGCGACGTACGTGCTGCCGTCTCCCAGCTTCATGCTAATGGCGGCGAACTGCTCGCCAACCGCGTCATCCAGGTGCTCCGCATAGTGGAAGAGACGCGCGTTGGCGAAGCGCTCGCTTGCCGCCATGGCCTCGAGGACGAGAGGCGTGAGGGGAGAGACGAGGCCGCCGGGGGCGCCGTCATCCTCCACGTGGAGGGCAGCGAAGCGCTTGGCGGCCTGGCGAACGGTGATGCCGTGCCCCTCCTCGTCCACGACGTCAGAAAGGTCAAGATACGAGAGCTGGCACAGAATGAGGCTGTCTACCTCGTTGAACGGATCGATATCAAAGGTGAGGTCTCCTCGCCAGGAGAGATAGTCGAGGATGTTGCCCATGCGTCGCCCTTCGCTCTTGTCTGCCATGCACCCATGATGCCCAGAATCGCGGACATCCTTGCGGAGGATGCCCGGCGTCTGCGCCACGCCTTCATAACTGCCGCGCCGTGTGCCTCGCCGCCCGCGCCCACGTCTGCGCCGCGCCTTCACAACTACCATGCCGCACGCCCGCGCCGCCGTGTGCCCGCGTCTGCGCCGCGCCTTCACAACCTGGGGTTCAGCGGTGCACGCCGCGCCCGTCTCGGGGTATGATACGTGGGCTTATTCGAAAGGGGATCCATGTATCTGAGGCGCGACAAGCTCTAGCTACCTTGCCATGATGCCGCCGGCTCGCCGCCGCGGCTCCTCACCCCTGTCGATTCTGCGACTGCGCGGGCCTCGCCCCGGCCGCCAACCACCCAAGGAGTTCACATGCGTGACAAGCTTGAGAAGCTGATTCTGGCTTATCAGGAGCTCGAGAAGAAGCTCTCCGATCCGTCGGTCGTCTCCGATCAGAAGGAGTACGCGCGCCTCGCCAAGGAGCACGCCAGCCAGGCTGACCTCGTGGCCGCCGCCCGCGAGTACCTCGGCGCCCTCGATGATATCGAGGCTGCCAAGGAGATGCTGCGCGACACCTCCGACGCGGACGAGAAGGAGATGCTCCAGGAGGATATCTCTGCCAACGAGGAGAAGCTTCCCCAGCTCGAGGAAGACATCAAGTTCATGCTCATCCCCGGCGACCCGAACGACGAGAAGGACACCATCGTCGAGATTCGCGCTGGCGTGGGCGGCGACGAGGCGGGCATCTTCGCCGGCGACCTCTTCAAGATGTACGAGCGCTTCATTGCCAGCAAGGGCTGGAAGACCGAGATCCTCTCCAGCAGCCCGTCCGATTCCGGCGGCTTCAAGACCATCGAGTTCAAGGTCACGGGTGACAAGGTCTACTCCGTCATGAAGTACGAGAGTGGCGTCCACCGCGTCCAGCGCATCCCGAAGACCGAGAGCCAGGGTCGCATCCAGACCTCGACGGCCACCGTCGCGGTTCTCCCCGAGGCCGATGAGATCGACATCCAGATCGACCCCACCGAGCTCCGCATCGACACCTATTGCGCCTCCGGCCCTGGTGGTCAGTGCGTCAACACCACCTACTCCGCCGTGCGTATCACGCACCTTCCCACCAACACCGTGGTGCAGTCGCAGGACCAGCGCTCCCAGATCCAGAACCGCGAGGTCTGCATGCAGATGCTGCGCGCCCGTCTGTACGAGCAGGAGCTCGAGAAGCAGCAGGCCGAGCTCGGCGCCGAGCGTCAGAGCCAGATCGGCCACGGCAACCGTTCCGAGAAGATCCGCACCTACAACCAGCCGCAGGATCGCGTGACCGATCACCGCATCGGCTTCAACAGCACCTACAACGCGGTGCTGCTCGGCGACGGCCTCTCCTCCGTGATCGAGGCGCTTGCCGCCGCGGATCGTGCGGAGAAGCTCGCCCAGCAGGTGTAGCGCGGGCCCATTTCGGGCTAGGCTCGCCCCATCCGGGGCCTTGCATTCAAACGAGAAGGCCGGCAGGGGAGTGCCCTTGCCGGCCTTTTGCTTTGCCGTCCCTTACGTTGCGGCGCGTGTGCACGGCCTGCGCCGTTGCCTGCGCGGCGCGCCTGTTCGCGGCGACTACGCCGCGTGTGTGCCGTGCGATGCCTCGTCTGCGGTCCCTCCTCCGCGGCGCTGTCTCGTCACGACGCTCGGCGTCCTATGCGTGCTTGCGATGGTCCTGGTAGTTAGCGAGATACGCCGCGAACTCCGGCGAGGTGTCGGAGTTGCCCGTGCGCCAGGCCTTGTGGTCGATGATGGCGCTGGGCTCGCTCTGGCCCTCCTCTGCGAAATAGGCGTCGATGTAGGCGATGAGACCGTCGAGTGCGTCGAGCTGCTCGGCGGGGTAGTCGCCCTCGCCGCCCACGTGTACCATCTCGATGCCCACGGAGTACGAGTTCATGCCGTAATCCGGGCAGGCCGATCCAATCGAGGTGGTCCCGCGCTTATCGTCGCGACTCTCGTCCTCCACGCCGTAGAGCTCGTTGTGGCCGGCGTCGCCAAACCCGGCGTGGTGCGCGATGCGGTCGATTCCCACGCACTGGGCGATGTGGCCGTCCTTGCCCACCACATACTGGGCGGCGACGAGATTGCCGTTGCCTGCCCAGTAGCTGATGATGTCCTCGGGTGCACCGTCGCCCTCGGTGTCGTGGAGCACGATGTACTTCTGGTACTCGACGGGCTTGGGGCCGTGGTCGAGTTCCTCGTGCATGATCTGGCTGATGTCGAGGAGGGCGAGGAGCTCCGATGCCGTTGCCCCCGGGCTTTTGGCCTGGGACTTCTCGAACGCCTCGCTCTCCGTCGTGGTGGGAAAGCACGGAGATGCCAGGGGCTCGACCTCGCGGGGGCGACTGGTTCTAAGCGCCACGAGGCCGCCGGCGCATGCGACTGCCACTCCTGCGACTGCGACGATCGCCGTGCGCCTGTTGACGGCGGGCGTGCTGCCCGGCGTGTCCTCTCTCATGTGACGTGGACTCATGGTTGGCTTACAGGTTGCTGGAGCCGCGGGCCTGCTCGATGGCCTTGATGGCATCAGCGTTCTGCTGCTCGGTCGCGCTTAGGGTCACGGTTGAGTCGAACGTGTCGGGATCAATGGGGTTTCTCGTGTACCAGGGCTTGCTGTTGAAGTAGCTCTGGAGCTCCGGGTTGCGGAAACCGCGGCCGTGGCGCGCGAAGATTTCGTTGCGTGCATACCAGAGCTCGTCCGTGCTGAGCTGCTCGAGCTCTGCCGTCGAGTAGACGCGCGTCTGGACGTCCGGGAGGATATAGTCGCCGCTCGCGGGCGTTACGGATTGCGTGGTCGCGGCGTCGGTGGCGGCTGGCTGGGTTGCCGGGGTCGTCTCGGCGGGCTTGGTCTCGGCAGGCTGGCTCCCTGCGGCGACGCTTGTCGCCGGGGCCTCGTGCTTGGGGGCGATGACGCCCAGCGGGTCGAGGACGATGAAGACCGCTGCCGCCGCGGCGACGAGGACGATGGCGGCGATGATGGCGGCGAGCGTTCCGCGGCTCATCCCCTTCTGCGGTGTCTGGCCGACGGAGTTCTGGCCGTAGTCATATGCGGGCTGCTGAGGAACGCTTTGGTAGACGGGCTGCGCGGGAGCCTGATACGTCTGCTGTGCACCGGCCCCGTACGCCTGCTGCGCGGGAGCCTGATACGTCTGCTGCACGCCGGTATCGTATGCATGCTGCGTGCCGCCCTGGTTGAAGTGCGGGTAGGCCACCGTGGGCTGCGACGCCATCTGCGCGGGCCCCTCGGCACCGCACTCGGGGAAGAGGGGCTCCGTGATGGGCTCTGGGCTGACCGGCGTGGTGAGATCCTGGTCGAGATAGGTCGTAGGTTGTGCGCTCATCGGCGTGGGCTGCGCGCCTGCGGGCGCGACGACGGTCTGCGAGGGGCCCGCTTCCTGCCGGGGAACCGGGGTGACAACGGGCTGTCCACAGCTGGTGCAGAAACGGGAACCTTCGGGCAGCGTGGCTCCGCAGTGGGTGCAAAACATGGGCTCTCCTCGCATCGTGGTCTAGCTATGTGCAGTCTAGCGCTCGAGACAGGGTGCGTCCGCTTTCAGCTCATTGGCAAATGGAGTGCGTTGCTTGTCAGATTTCGAGGCCATGCCCTCCTTGCGGTTAGTATTGATGCGACAAACTCCGCGCGGTGCGGCAACATGCCGGCCGAGCGTCACGAATCGGGAGGACCCATGCCCCAGGAGAACGTCTGGACCATCAAGCGCTGCCTCGAGTGGACCCGTGATTACCTTGCGTCCAAGGGGGATGACCACTCTCGCCTCTCCGCGGAGTGGTTGCTTAGTGCCGCGACGGGCAAGGACCGCACGGGCCTTTACATGTCCTATGACGAGCCACTCGATCCCGCCGAGCTTAATCTCATGCATGGGTTCGTCGCCCGCCGCGCCAAGGGGGAGCCGCTCCAGTACATCTCTGGTAAGACGAGCTTCCGCTTCATCGAGGTCGCCTGCGCGCCCGGTGTCCTCATCCCCCGCCCGGAGACCGAGCTTCTGGTCGACGCCGCCCTCGAGGGCATTGACGCCGCGGCAGCGGCACCCGAGCTCCGCGTGCTCGAGGTTGGCTGCGGAACGGGGTGCGTGAGCTGTGCCATCGCAAGTGAACGCCCGGGTACTCGCGTCACCGCGACGGATATTTCGCCCGTCGCCGCCGGCCTTGCGCGCAAGAACCGCGACGCCCTTGGCCTCACAGATGCGGTTGACATCGTGGAGTGCGACCTCGCCTCCGGCGTGTCCGAGGGACTCATGGGCACGTTCGCCGTCCTCGTTTCGAATCCTCCCTACATTCCGGACGAGGTGATGCGCCAACTTCCTTCTGAGGTTGCGGATTTCGAGCCCGAGCTCGCGCTTGCCGGCGGCGTGGACGGCCTCGATATTTACCGCCGCTTGCTTGACCTCGCGCCTCGCGCCCTCATGCCGGGCGGCATGTTCGCCGTCGAGCTTCACGAGGAGTGCCTCGGCGCGGCGGCGGATCTCGCGCGCGCCCAGGGCGGCTGGAAGAGCGTCGAGGTTCGCCATGACCTTACGGGCCGCCCCCGTTTCCTCGTCGCCGTTCGCGAGGGGGAGCTTCCCATGGCTGAGCCTGAGCACCTTCCGGAGGGCCGCATCGAACCGTGCGATCAGGGCGAGCCTTCGCCCGAGGTAATTGAGGATGCTGCCTCCGTACTTCGCGCCGGCGGGGTCGTCGTCATGCCGACGGACTCCGTCTATGGCATCGGTGCCGCCGCGATACCCGGCAACCCCGGCCATCGCCGCATCTTCGACATCAAGCGCCGCGATCTTGCGCAGACGCTCCCGCTGCTCGTGGCAGACCCAGAGGAGCTCGATCGCCTCGCGGTGGATGTTCCGTCGTGGGCGCGTCATCTGGCGGAGCGTCTCTGGCCCGGTGCCCTTACGCTCGTGGTTCGCGCGAGCGGGGCGGTGCCGCCCGAGTTTTGCCGTGAGGACGGCACGGTGGCCCTGCGCGTGCCCGACTCGCCCCTCGTTCGCGCGCTTGCTCGCGAGGTGGGCCCGCTTGCCGTTACGAGCGCTAACACGCATGGCATGCCGGCGCCGGCGGCTTCGGATGATATCGAGAGGCGTATCGCTGAGGCGGCGGACCTCACGCTTGCGGCCGGTCCCACGCCCGCGGGCGAGGCATCGACCATCGTCGACGTGACCTCCGCCGAACCCCGCATCGTGCGCCAGGGTGCCATCCCGGCGGATGTCATCGAGGCCCTCGCCCAGGCGTAGCGCCCGCCCGTCCATCGCTCCCGTCGAGCTCGCCGGAATTACCGCTCACCAAAAAGTGAAGGCCTTCCGTGCAAGTCGGCAGCCCTCCCGCCGACGCGTCCGGGTGCGCGCGGGAACATTCCCATACGCTGTGGAAGGTGACAATAAGCGGCCAGAGGCGGTTAGGAGACGGACATGGCAACCATCATGGACAGCGTTATGAGCTCGGCCGTGAGCCCCGCGGGGCTGGGCGGAACGCCGGCTTCCGATGGCTGCATCATGGCGCTCGACGCCGGCACGACGAGCGTTCGCGCGATCCTCTTTGACGAGTTTGGCCGCCGCATAGCTGTGGCGCAGCGGCCGCTCACCATGAAGTACCCACATCCTGGCTGGGTCGAGCAGGATCCGGTCGAGATTCTCTCCGCGCAGGTCGCCTGTATGATCGAGGTGCAGTTCAAGAGTGGAATCCACTCGAACCGCATCAACGCGGTCGGCATCACAAACCAGCGCGAGACCGTTATCGTGTGGGATCGCCAGACCGGCCAGCCCATCTATGACGCCGTCGTGTGGCAGTGCCGCCGCACCGCACCGCTCGTTGAGAGGGTCGTCGCGGAGGGCCACGGCGAGCTCATCCGTGAACGCACCGGCCTCGTGCCGGACGCGTACTTCTCCGCGACCAAAATTGCCTGGATCCTCGACAACGTTGACGGCGCCCGCGAGATGGCGGAGGCGGGCCAGCTCATGTGCGGCACGGTCGACACGTGGCTCATCTACAACCTCACCCGCGGCAAGGTCCACGCGACGGACTTCACGAACGCAAGCCGCACGATGCTCTTCGACATCCACAAGCTCGACTGGGATGACGAACTCTGCGAGATCTTCGGCGTGCCGCGCTCCATGCTGCCGGAGGCGCGCCCCTCGTCCGGCGACTTCGGCGAGGTCAGCGCGGACATCATGACGCATCATCCGCGCATCCTCGGTGTCGCGGGGGACCAGCAGGCGTCGCTTTTTGGCCACTGCTGTTTTAAGCCTGGCAGCGTCAAGAACACGTACGGCACGGGCTGCTTCATGCTCATGAATCTCGGTGGCGATGCCGTGACCTCCAAGAACGGCCTTGTCACGACCATCGGCATCGCCGAGGGAGGAGCCATCGACTATGCGCTCGAGGGCTCGGTGTTTCAAGCTGGCTCCGTCATCCAATGGCTGCGCGACGGCCTGGGCCTCATCGATAGCGCGGAGGAGACGGCCACGCTCGCGCGCTCCGTGCCGGACACGAACGGCTGCTACGTCGTGCCGGCGTTTACGGGCCTTGGCGCGCCCTGGTGGAGGTCCGACGCTCGCGGCGTCATAGCGGGCATCACGCGTGGTACGGACAAGGCGCGCCTCGTGCGCGCGGCGTGCGAGTCCATGGCCTATCAGACCTACGACATTCTCAAGGCCATGGAGGCGGATTCCGGCCATGCCCTGACCTCGCTTGAGGTCGACGGGGGAGCGGCCAACAATCCCTTCATCATGCAGTTCCAGGCAGATCTTCTCGGCATTGACGTGGTGCGTGGCCAGACGTCCGAGAGCACCGCCCTCGGCGCCGCGTTCCTCGCAGGCCTTGCGTCGGGCTTCTGGGCCGACAGGGACGAGCTCACAGGCCTTTTCGAGGACGAGACGCGCTTCACGCCGGAGATGGCGGAGGAGCGCCGCGAGGAGCTTCTCGCCGGTTGGCACGAGGCCGTTCGCCGAACCCTGGCGTAGTCGTTATGGCTGGCGCGCGCGAGGCCGGGTTGCGCCGTGCTGTGCGGGCGTGCTGGGCCTGCCAGGTATCCGTTCGTCCGTCGTCGCGTCCGCCTCATCGCGCCCTGTTAATCCGCGCCGCCTGCCCTCAATTCCTCGCAGCGTGGTACGCTTCTTCGAGTATGAGCGCGCGCACCGCGCGAGGAGCGCGTCGGTAGCGGCGCGCCGATGACAAAAGGAGATTCACATGCGCATCGTCGTTGCATCCGATCACGCCGGCTTCTGCCAGAAGGACGTCATCTGCGATTTCGTCCGCGGCCTTGGCCACGAGGTCGAGGACCTTGGCCCCGAGACCGCCGACCGCGTCGACTACCCCGACTTTGCCGATAAGGTTGCCCGCCGCGTTTCCGAGGGCACCGCTGACCGCGGCATCCTCATCTGCGGTACCGGCATCGGCATGGCCATGACCGCCGACAAGGTTCCTGGCGTCCGCGCTACCGTCGTCCAGACCAACAAGTTCGCCGAGCTCTGCCGCGAGCACAACGACTGCAACGTCCTGTGCCTCTCCGGCCGCTTCACCGCTCCGATGGACAACTGCCAGTTCGTCGAGACCTTCCTGACCACCGAGTTCGGTGGTGGCCGCCACGAGGGCCGCGTCGCCAAGATCATGGCCGAGGACGAGCGCTAATGGCGCAGCTCGACGCGATCGGGCTCACGCCAGAGCAGCGCGCCCGCGTGACCGTCGTCGATCACCCGATGGTCCAGCACAAGGTCGCCATCCTGCGTGACGAGTCCACGGGCACCAAGCAGTTCCGCGACCTCGTCCGCGAGCTCGCGATGTTCGAGGGCTATGAGGCCACGCGCGACTTCCCGCTCGAGCCGGTGGAGGTCACCACGCCGCTCGAGACTTGCACCTGCCACAAGATCGCCGGCAAGAAGGTCGCCGTCGTGCCCATCCTCCGCGCCGGCCTCGGCATGGTCGACGGCATTCTCGACCTCGTTCCCGCCGCTCGCGTGGGCCACATCGGCATGTACCGCGACCCAGAGACCCACGAACCGCACGAGTACTACTGTAAGCTGCCCGAGGACGTCGACAAGCGCACGTGCCTCGTCGTGGACCCGATGCTCGCGACCGGTGGCTCCGCCATCGCCGCAATCGACTACCTGAGGCGCTCGGGCGTCTCAGACGTCCGCCTGCTCGTGCTCGTGGCGGCTCCGGAGGGCGTTCGTGCGGTGCTCGAGGCGGATCCTGGCGTTCGCCTCTATGCGTGCGCGCTTGATCGCGAGCTGAACGACCACGCGTATATCCTGCCGGGCCTCGGCGATGCGGGTGACCGCATCTTCGGCACGCTGTAGACATGACGCCGAGTGCCTTCATAGGCGGTGTCGCCATGGGACTGCTGGGCGTGATTCCCATCGTCATTCCACTGGCGCGCATGGTCAGGCGGGGAACGGGACCGTCGAACAGAAACATCGGTGCCCAATGCGTGATTGGCGTGATGGCGTCTTTTGCGATTCTCACGCTTGGGATAGGCGCGGCGAGCCGTCTCTGGCCCGACTCCCTGGTGGGCTGCTCGTCTATTGCCGTTGCGGAGTTGCTCGTCATTTCGACGGTGTCCGTGCTTAAGACGAGGCGTTTCTTGCCTTAGGTTCCTGGACGTGGGTAATTCCCCATGGGTTCTTGGGGCGCGGTTGGTTCCCCTTAGGCTCTCCAGAGACGCGGGTAAAACGTTTTTGTCAAATACGGCCCCCTCGAGCATCTGGCTCGAGGGGGCCGTTCCTATAGCAGAATTCAAATGATCATGTAGGCGAGAACATCTGCTTAAATTGGTCCGAAAATAGCGTGGATGTACTTTACAAATTATCGGATATCCCCTGATAAAAGAGGTGTAAAAAAGTTGCACCACTCTAATCTGAAAGTGCTACCATGCCGATTCGGAAAAAAGAAAAAGGCCGGACGGCCCATTCTTTCGGCAAGCGGCAATCTGCAACATTGAGGAGAAATGTCGTGACAAGTCGTGTTATAAAGCCACTAGGGGGCATAATCACTAAAACCTGTGCGGAGCAAACCTCCGGGCGGAATCGTGGTCTTTGGCTACGATTCCTCCGGGGCTAGCGAAAGGATGATGCATGTCTCCACTTGATGCGCTTCCTGAGGAGATCGACGAGCTCCTCGATGGATTTATGTCGCATTCCGTTTTCGGCAACATGACAGTGGGCCTGACGACCTATACCTTCTGGCTGTTCGTCGCCCTAACGTTGCTGCTCGTTGTCCTCTTTGTCTTCAAGAAGAAGCAGTCCGAGAGCCTCGTGCCGCAGGGCACCTTCGTGAACGGCGTCGAGTTCGTAGTTCAGTACATTCGCGATGACGTCGTAAAGGGCATTTGCGGTGAAACGTGGAGGAAGCACTTCCCGTTCCTCTGCACCATGTTCTTCTTCATTCTTGCCAACTCGATCGTCGGCATGATTCCTGGCTGCCACCCCGGCACGGGCACCATCGGCGTAACGGCTGCCATCGCGGTTTGCTCGTTCGTTTACTTCGTTGTCCTTGGCTGCAAGCGTATGGGCGTCCTTGGCTACATCAAGAGCCTCTCGCCCAAGGGCGTTCCGTGCCCGATCAACCTTCTTGTTGCCTGCATCGAGTGCTTCTCGAACTTCCTGCGCCCAATCACGCTTGCCATTCGTCTGTTCTGCAACATGTTTGCGGGCCACATCGTCATGGGCGTGTTCGCCATTCTCGCATCTCTGTTCGTTGAGCCGCTTCTGAACGGCTTCTCGGTCGTTGCCCTTGGCAATGCCGGCGCGTCGATCTTCTGGGTTCTGCTCCTTATTGGCATCTATGTCGTGGAGATTCTGGTCGGTGTCATTCAGGCCTATGTCTTCACCCTTCTTTCCGCCGTTTACATTCAGCAGGTCGAGCAGGAGCACTAATAGCTTGCCTGCCATGTACTAATGGCGCTGCCGGCTGTGCCGGCAAATCCTAACCAACGCCGGCATGACCGGCACCCCAATCAAAGCCGATTCATCGGTAAATCTGGTACCTGGCAGGTAAAAACCTGCTTCGTATGAATTAGCTCACGAGATCGTCCGCAAAGGAGCGGGCGACAAACAAAGGAGGAATCGTGGGAACCATCGGTTACGGTCTCTGTGTTATTGGCGCCGCTTTTGGCATCGGCCTTACGGCTTTCGGAGCTACCCGCGCTATTGCTCGCCAGCCTGAAGCTGAGGGTCGTCTCTTCACGATCTTCATTCTGGGTTCCGCGTTCATCGAGGCCCTCGCCCTTATCGGCTTCGTCGTTACGCTGATTTCCTAATCAGCCGACGCCGAGTACGCTAAGTGGAGGCAAGAGTATGAACAGCAACACGAAGAGGCGCGGGCTCGTCGGCGTAATCACCGCTCTCGCCGTTCTTATCCCGACGCCCGCTTTCGCGGAGGCGCCGAGCGGTCCGGAGATTCTGCTTCCCAAGATGGCGGAGTTCATTCCTGCCCTTATCGCTTTCCTCATTATCTGGGTCGTCGCGGCCAAGTTCGTCTGGCCGTCCGTCCTGGGCATGATGGATCAGCGTCAGCAGAAGATCCAGGGCGACCTTGATGCCGCCGCGGCCGAGAAGGCCAGTGCTGTCAAGGAGCACCAGGAGTATCAGGCTCAGATCGCCAACGCCCAGGACGAGGTCGATGAGATCATCGCCGAGGCCAAGGCCCAGGCCGAGGCTGAGCGTGCCCGCATCCTCGCCAAGGCTCAGGAAGAGGCCGCGGCTACGGTTGCCAAGGCTCGCGACGCCGTTAGCTCTGAGCGCCGCAAGGCTCTGGCTGAGCTCTCTGATTCCGTCATCGATCTCTCTGTTGAGATTGCCGGAAAGATCATCGGCAACAGCCTCAGCGACAGCGATCAGCGCAAGCTGGCCGAGAAGTATCTCGTGGAAGTGGGCGGCGGACATGACAGCGACGCCTAACGATAACGCGAGGTCCGAGAAGTCTGAGAAGTACGCTCGCGCCCTCGTCGAAGCCGCACGTCAGGAGGGAAGGGCCAACAAGGACCTCGTCCAGTGGAAGCACGCGATGAAGTTCTCCTTCGAGGTTCTCGAGACCCTCTCTGCGATGCGCAACGAGGACGACCTCGATCTTGTCAGCGACGTCGAGCGTGCCTATAACGAGCTTCTCGAGTCCGAGGATGAGACCGTCTCCGTCACGGTGACGACCGCCGTCCCCATGGACGATGATCTTCGCGCCAAGGTTCGTGCGAAGGCCGAGAAGGAGCTCGATGCTCCGATTTACCTGGTCGAGCGCGTTGAGCCGTCCATCATTGGCGGCATCATTCTTGAGGCTCACGGCAAGCGCTTTGATGCTTCTGTCAAGGCCCAGCTTGCCAACATTCGCAAGACGCTTACCTCGACCTCTATTGGAAGTGATGATTAATGGCAGACCAGATCAGCTCCGAGGTGATTCTGCGCACACTGCGCGAAAACCTTGCGCAGATCAACGCCTCGGTTGACGAGCAGGAGGCGTCTGTCGTTACCGAGGTGGGCGACGGTATCGCTCACGTCGCGGGCCTCAAGTCCGCGATGGCTGGCGAGCTTCTCCAGTTCACGAGCTCCGTCTCTGGCAAGTCCGTCTACGGTCTTGCTCAGAACCTCGACAAGGAAGAGGTCGGCGCCGTTCTCTTTGGTGATGTCGACGCCATCAAGGAGGGCGACGAGGTCCGCACCACGGGCCGTGTCATGGATATCCCCGTTGGTCACGCAATGCTCGGTCGAGTCGTTAACCCGCTTGGCCAGCCCATTGACGGCAAAGGTCCCATCAGCACGACGCACCGTCGTCCGATCGAGTTAAAGGCTCCTGGCATCATGGAGCGCCAGCCGGTGTGCGAGCCGGTTCAGACCGGCCTCCTCGCTGTCGACGCCATGGTTCCTATCGGCCGTGGCCAGCGAGAGCTCATCATCGGCGACCGTAAGACGGGTAAGACCGCCATCGCGATCGACGCCATCATCAACCAGGCTGACACTGACATGATCTGCGTCTATGTCGCCATTGGTCAGAAGGCGTCCACCGTTGCCGCCATCAAGGGCACGCTTGAAGCTCACGGCGTTCTCAACAAGACGATCATCGTTGCTGCTACCGCTGCGGATTCCGCCCCGATGCAGTACATCGCGCCCATGGCCGGTGCCGCTATCGGTGAGTACTTCATGTACAACGACGCCAATGGTAACCCCGCTGACGCCGAGCACCCCGGTGGCCACGCCCTCGTCATCTACGATGACCTCTCCAAGCAGGCCGTCGCTTATCGTCAGATGTCGCTTACGCTGCACCGTCCGCCCGGACGCGAGGCCTACCCGGGTGACATCTTCTACCTGCACTCTCGTCTTCTCGAGCGCGCCTGTAAGCTGTCTGACGCCAACGGCGCCGGTTCGCTCACGGCTCTCCCGATCATCGAGACGCAGGAGGGCGACGTTTCCGCCTACATCCCGACGAACGTGATTTCGATTACCGACGGTCAGATTTACCTGCAGTCCAACCTGTTCTTCCAGGGTCAGCGCCCGGCTGTTGACGTGGGCATTTCCGTGTCCCGAGTTGGCGGCGCCGCGCAGATTAAGGCCATGAAGCAGGTCGCCGGCACCCTCCGTCTGGACCTTGCCAGCTACGCTGAGAAGCAGGCGTTCGCCCAGTTTGGCTCTGACCTCGACGCCTCGACGCGCTATCAGCTTTCGCACGGTGCACGCATGACCGAGCTCCTCAAGCAGAAGCGCTACTCCGCTCTCGATGTCGCTGACCAGATCATCGTTCTATTCGCTGGCAAGGAAGGCTTCCTGGACGATCTTGACATCGACCAGATTTGCCCCTTCCGTGATGGTCTCGCTGCCTATATGCGGGAGCGCCACCAGGCTGTCCGAAGCGAGGTTCGCACGAGCAAGATCTCGGACAATACGTCCGAGCGTCTCAAGGAGCACATCGCCAGCTTCAAGAAGAAGTTCCTGCTCCAGCACCCCACCAAGGAGATGCTTGCGGCTAGGGAGCTCGAGGCGCAGTCCGCTGACACCAACCAGAAGAAGGCGTAGGGCACCAGCTCATGTCGAATCTTCGTGAAATTCAGAGGCGCATCTCCTCGGTCAAGGCGACCATGCAGATCACGCGCACGATGGAGATGGTTTCCACGGCGAAGATCCGCAAGGCACTCGACCGCGCCGAGGAGGCTGAGCCGTACAAGGACGCGATCAGTCGTATGCTGGCCGCTGTCGTGGGCGCTGGCGTCAAGGGTGAGCAGCCGCTGCTCGAGAGGCATGGTACGGAGAAGAACGTTCTCTTCATCCTTATCGCGTCCGATCGTGGTCTTGCCGGTGGTTTCAACATCCAGCCCGAGCGCGAGGTCCTTCGCAAGATGGGCCGACTCAAGGCGAAGGGTGTCACGAGCCAGCTGATTACGAGTGGCCGTAAGCCGACCGACTTCTTCGCGCATCGTGGAATGGACCCGGTGATTAGTTTCGTCGGTACCTCCTCCGAGCCCACGATGGACCAGGCGGACCAGATTGCCACGTACGCCATGGATGCCTATGCAAAGGGCACCATTGACCGCGTGGAACTGAACTACTGGCATGCGAAGAACCGCTTCGAGCAGGTGCTTGTTAGCGAGCAGCTTCTCCCGATTGACCCGGATGTGTTCAAGTTGCCCAACGAGCCGCGCAACCGCGAGGCTCTGACGACGGTCGAGCACGACTATCGCACCGAGTTCGACTTTGACCCGTCTGCATCCGAGGTTCTCGGTTACCTTATCCCGGCCTATGTCCGCACCGTGATCTTCCATGCAATGCTTGATTCGGCTGCGGCGGAGCACGGCGCGCGTCGTCGCGCGATGCACTCCGCGACGGAGAACGCGGAAGAGGTCGTCAATGACCTCAGCCGCACGTACAACCGTGTGAGGCAGGGCTCCATCACCACTGAGCTCAACGAGATCATCGGCGGCGCGGCCGCATTGGAGGACAAGTAATGTCAGAAACCACTGAGAAGAGGTCGGTGCTCGAGGAGGCGGCCCTCGATATCAAGCACCGTAGTGTCGGAGACGGCACCATCATCAGCATCGTGGGCTCCATCGTCGACGTTAAGTTCGACGACGACGTCCCCGCGATCTATAACGCCCTTACCGTCAAGGGCGAGACCCCGATTGGCGCCATCAACCTCACGCTTGAGGTCGAGAGCCTGCTTCCGGGTAACATCGTTCGTTGCGTCGCCATGGCCTCCACCGACGGCCTTCAGCGCGGTCTCCGTGTTCACGACACGGGTGCCCCGATGATGATGCCCGTCGGTCCTCAGACCCTTGGCCGCGTCTGGAACGTCGCTGGTAAGCCTGTTGACGGCATGCCCATGCCGGAAAACATGCAGCTTTACCCGATTCACCGTCCTGCTCCGCAGTTCGAGGACATCACCACCCAGACCGAGATTTTCGAGACCGGCATCAAGGCCATCGACCTTCTCGAGCCCTATGTTCGTGGTGGTAAGACCGGTCTGTTCGGCGGCGCAGGCGTCGGCAAGACGGTTCTGATTCAGGAGCTCATCAACAACCTCGCCCAGGAGCACGGCGGCACCTCGGTGTTCACCGGCGTCGGCGAGCGCACCCGTGAGGGCACTGACCTGTACCTTGAGATGAGCGAGTCTGGCGTCATCAACAAGACCTGTCTCGTCTACGGTCAGATGAACGAGCCGCCTGGAGCACGTCTGCGTGTCGGCCTCGCTGGCCTCACCACGGCTGAGTACTTCCGTGACCAGGGCCAGGACGTCCTTCTGTTCATCGACAACATCTTCCGCTTCTCCCAGGCAGGCTCTGAGGTCTCCGCACTTCTCGGCCGCATGCCGTCCGCCGTTGGTTACCAGCCCACGCTGGCCACCGAGATGGGCGACCTGCAGGAGCGAATCACGTCGACCAAGGAAGGCTCGATCACCTCGGTCCAGGCCGTCTACGTCCCCGCCGACGACCTCACCGACCCGGCTCCTGCCACGACGTTCACGCACCTCGACGCCACGACGGTTCTGTCGCGTAGCATCGCCTCCCTCGGCATCTACCCGGCAGTCGACCCGCTGGCGAGCTCGTCTGACGCCCTCGACCCCAGCGTCGTCGGCGACGAGCACTATCGCGTGGCGACTGCCGTCCAGGAGACCCTGCAGGAGTACACCGACCTTCAGGACATCATCGCGATTCTTGGTATGGACGAGCTCTCTGAGGAGCAGCGCCTGGTCGTTGACCGCGCGCGTAAGATCCAGCAGTTCCTCTCGCAGTCCTTCCACGTCGCCGAGAAGTTCACGGGCAACCCGGGCGTGTACTGCCACATCGAGGACACCGTTCGCTCCTTCGCCGCTATCGTCGACGGCGAGTGCGACGACATCCCCGAGCAGGCCTTCCGTTACGCCAGCACCATCGAGGACGTGCGCGATCGCGCCGCCAAGATGGCTGCTGCCGAGAACGCGGCTGAGTAGGGGCGGATCTGATGGGCTACCTAACCTGCAAGTTTGTGAGGCCTGACAAGCAGATCTTCGAGGGTAAGGTTGCCTCGGTTGTGCTCGCAACGTACACGGGCGAGCTCGGCATCCTCCCTGGCCATGCTTCAGAGATTTGCGCTCTGGGCAACGGCGTGGTTCGCATGAACCTTCTGCCGGAGGATGGCGGTGGCGTGCGTCGTGTCGTGGTTTCTGGCGGTTATGCCGAGGTGCACAAGAACACCGTCGTCGTTATCGCCGATCACGCTCGTCGTGAGGATGACATCGAGCCGAATGTCGTTCTGGCCACTCGTAAGGCTGCCGAAGAGTCGAGGGACGCCCTCCCTGAGGACGACCACCAGCGCGCCTACTACGAGAATAAGATTGCTTGGTGCAATCAGCTTCTCGCCCAGGCAGAGAAGGCTGGCAAGCTTAAGCATTAGCCAATTGGCATCCTTGAGGCTTGACTCGATTACAATTAGGCAATGGATGTAACCCGATGGGCGTCCGCGTGCGGGCGCCCATCTTGTCATAGAAGGCCAACGGAGGAGGAACATGGACGTCATCAAGGTTGAGGGTGGGCATCCCATTACCGGTGAGGTCAGGGTCGAGGGCGCTAAGAACTCGGCGCTCAAGCTCATGGCGGCGACCATCATGGCTCCGGGCGTGAACACGCTCACGAATGTCCCCAACATCTCCGATGTCCATGTCATGGGTAAGGTCCTCAAGCGTCTCGGTGCCAAGATAGACGTTCTGGATGAGCACACGCTCGTCATCGATACCACGAACGTGGACAAGTGGGAGGCGCCGTACGAGCTCGTCGTCAAGATGCGTGCCTCGACGGCCGTTATGGGTCCGCTCCTGGCTCGCTTTGGCAAGGCCGTTATCGCCATGCCTGGCGGATGCAACCTCGGAGCTCGCAAGATCGACATGCATATCCTTGGCCTTGAGGCGCTTGGCGTGCATTTTGAGACGACTCACGGCAACATGCATGCCAGTGCGCCCAATGGCATCGTTGGTGCCAACGTCACCCTTGAATTCGCGAGTGTTGGCGCGACGGAGAACCTGATCATGGCCTCCGTTCACGCGAGCGGTACCACGATTATCGACAACGCTGCTCGTGAGCCTGAGATTGTCGATCTCGCCAACATGCTTAACGAGATGGGCGCGAAGATCACCGGCGCGGGTACCCCCGTCATTCAGATCGAGGGCGTCGCTGCGCTCCATCCCGTCACGCATGCCGTCGTGGGCGATCGTATCGAGGCCGGTACCTTCATTGCCGCTGCGGGCATGACCGGCGGCCCCATTCACGTTACCGGCTTCAAGCCCGAGCACCTCGGTCTCGTTCTCAAGAAGTACGAAGCCATGGGCATGCACATCGAGCGCGAGGAGGATGGCGTCATTGCCTCCGCGGACACGCGCCTTAAGGCGGTGGACATCCAGACGCTGCCGTTCCCTGGCTTCCCTACGGATATGCAGGCTCAGACCATGGCCATGCTCGCTCTTTCGGATGGCCAGTGCGTCATCACCGAGAATATCTTCGAGAATCGTTTCATGTTCGCCGGCGAGATTGCCCGCATGGGAGCCGATATCCGCGTAGAGGGCCATCATGCCATCGTCCGCGGCGTCGAGGGCCTTTCCGGAGCTCAGGTTGAGTCCCCTGATCTGCGCGGCGGGGCGGCGCTGGTGCTCGCCGGTCTTGTGGCGGAGGGGGAGACCACGGTTTCGGCCATCCATCACATCGAGCGCGGCTATGAGCACTTCGTAGACAAGCTTGGCGCGCTCGGCGCGAAGGTGTGGCGCGATACGGTTCCTGACGTCGAGATCGAGGACTAACGCATGCCCGCGCACTCTGAATGGGATCCGGGCAAGACTGGCTTCTACGACTTCGATCGCACGACTTCGGGGTCCTCTTACCACGAGCGCATGGTTCGTCGCACGTCCAGGAGACGCGCGATCATCGTGGTGGCGGTTACCCTTGGGGTGGTTCTTGCCGTCATATGCGGCATCGTTGTCGCGGGTGGATCCTCGGTAAAATAATCTGTATGCATAGTAAGCCGTACGTTCTGCCGTGGCTTACAGGGGGCGTTTCAAAAGCTGGAGGTATTGGCATGAGGGCTAAGAACGAGGGGCATAAGCTTTCGAACGCCGGTGAGGACTATCTCGAGGCAATCTATTGCGTTCTGCTTGAGCATCCTGGCGACAATGCCGTTCGCTCGGTCGACGTTTCTGAACGACTTGACGTCTCGAAGGCAAGCGTGAACAAGGCGCTCTCCGCTCTAAAGGAAGGCGGTTTCGTCGAGCAGACTCGCTATGGCCGTGTCGAGCTGACGGAAGAGGGCCGCGAGTATGCCGCGCGCGTTTGGCGTCGCCATCGCATGCTTAGGAGCTTCCTAAATCACGAGCTGGGCGTGGAGGAGGACGTTGCGGACGAAGAGGCGTGTCTCATGGAACACGCCCTATCCGAGGACACGACTCGGCGTTTCATGGATTATCTAGAGCGTCAGGGCGTTGCCATCGATAGCGAATAGACAGCTGTCTGGCGGTTGTGTGAGGCCGGCGTGTGCGGACGCCCAAATTAGAACCGTATGAGCGGGATGCGTTCACGTCTGCCGAACGCACCCCGCTCTTTGTATGAAGACCGCCCAACCGCAGCGTGGCGGCGGTACCATCCCACACACCAGATCATGGACCGTTGCGCGCGTGGCGTCGGTCCCGCGCGTGTGGGTTGCGCGTCGGAGAATGGAGCATCGTGAAGGCAATCATCCCTGCCGCTGGTCTTGGCACTCGCTTTCTTCCTGCCACCAAGGCGGTTCCCAAGGAGCTCCTGCCCGTTCAGGGCCTGCCTGTGATTCAGCATGTCGTTGAGGAGGCCCTTGCGGTTGAAGGGGTTGACGGCGTTGTCATCGTCAACTCTCACGATAAGCCCGCCATTGAAGAGCACTTTGCCAAGAATGGAGAGCTAGAAGAGCTCCTGCGTTCGCGTGGCAAGGAAGACCTTGCGGCAGATGTCGAGCACGCTGCTTCGCTGCCTGTATCTTTTGTCTATCAGGATGAGCCCTTGGGCCTCGGTCACGCGGTGTTGCAGGCTGCGCCCGCCATGGACGGCGATCCTTTCCTGATTCTTCTGGGCGACTATTTCGTGCCCGATCACGAGATGTGTCGTCGCATGAAGGAGGTCTCTGATGCCCATGGCGGCGCCTCGGTTATCGCGGTGGGCGTCGTTCCGGCTGACGAGGTCTCGCGTTACGGCATTATCGGGGGGAAGTGCGTTTCCGGTGGTGACCCCGAGGCCCCGGGTGCCGTCTGGCTCGTGGGCAATATGGTCGAGAAGCCTGCTCCCGAGGATGCTCCCAGCCATCTCTTCATTGTGGGTCGCTATCTGCTTTCTCCCCGCGTAATGGAGCTTCTTGCGACGCAGGGCCCCGGCGCCGGTGGCGAGGTTCAGCTCACTGACGCCATGCTCCGCCTTCTCGACGAAGAGGAGATGTACGCCATCGTGGTCGATGTTGATGAGGGCCGTGACACGGGGACCCCGGCTGCCTGGGCTGGTGTTGCCGCTCGCGCCGCGCTTGAGGATCACTCGACTCGTGCGGAGTTCCTCGAGGCCCTTGGCGCAGCGGCGGATCTCATCTGCTAGCTGTCCAGGCCCTTGTGCCGCACGCGTATCGATGCGACCCCGCGCGGCTTTGCGCCCGTGGGGTCGCTTACTGTCCTGCCGTCATCTTGGAGGATATACGGCTATGAACGTCATTAACTTCACTGGCGATGCGTGGGAAGCGCGCGTTGGTGACGGAGATCCATACGAGGACGCGCTGCGCATCGCGGATGCTGTTGGCGAGCTTGCCCATGAGCTGAATCCCGATGCTCGCGTCTACGTTGGCTTTGATTCACGGCCTTTGTCTCGTTCGCTCGCGCCCGAAATGGCTGAGGTTGTCGCCGGACACGGTATTACGTGCTATGTCTCAGACGCCTGCTGTCCCTCGTGTGTGCTCGCCGAGGCTGTGAGGCTGGACTCCAAGGCCATTGGCGGAATCATGCTTACGGCAGGGAATAAGCCTGCAGACTACTTTGGGATTCGCGTCTGTATGGCAGACGGATCGCCTGCCACGTCCGGCGACACGGATGTTCTCGAGAGCCATGTCGTGCCAGAGCTACCCTCGGCGCGAGGCGAAGCCGAGTCTGTTGACCTTATGACGCGCTATCTTGAGCGTACCTCGGACTTTATCGACGGTGACGCCATTGCCGCGCAAGCCCCTCTCGTCGTGTGTGACCCGATGTACGGTTCTATGTGCGGGCATGCCGCCCGTCTTCTGGGTTCGCTCGGTGCGCGTGTCATCGAGATTCATGCGGATGACGAGGAGGATTTCGGCGGCCTCCATCCTGACGCCGCGGAACCGTGGATTGACGAGTGCGAACAGGTGGTTGGCGACCAGGGTGCCGCGTGGGGCGTTGCAATAGACGGTGCGGGCGAGCGCATAGCGCTCATTGATGAACTCGGACGATATGTCACGCCCCATAAAATGCTTGCTCTCATAATGGGCTACCTCGTGCGAGAGTGTGGGATTACGGGGCGCATGGTAGTTCCGATTTTCGTCTCATCTGTCGTGCGAAGGCAGGCGGTGCGTCTCGGCCTTCAGTTGACGGTTACCCCAGCCGGCTATATGTGGATGCGCGAGGAGATGCTCGCCGGCAACGTCGTGTGTGCGGGTGATGCCCTGGGCGGGGTCGGGATACCCGCACTTGGGCTCGAGCGCGATGCTCTCGCTGCGGCTGCCGTTCTGGCAGATTGCATTGCCCGCGATGGCAGGCCGCTCTCCGTGATTTCTGATGCTCTCGATGAGGAGCTCGGGCGAATGTACTACGGACGCCGCGAGGTTCGCATGGGCGCAGGAGCCATCCAGATGCTGAGAAACTACCTCCCCGGACTGAATCCAGCGGAAATGGCGGGGATGAAGGCCGTTTCCGTTTCGCACTCCGCGGGAAGTCTTCGAGTGGAGCTCGAAGGCGACGCATGGGTGCTCGTTCGGCCGAGCGCTTCTTCGCCCACCGCGCTTGTGTGCGCAGAGGCGCCTACCAAAGCCGATCGTGACGCTCTCTTGGACACTGGGGCGGCGCTAGCGCTTGAGCCGCTTGAGTTGGGCAAGGAGTAAGGCCCCCGTACTAAGTGGGGCAACAAAATATGCTGCGAGAAGCGGGGCATCGGATGTGCCGATGTCCCGCTTCTCTATCCGCACTGCGTGGTGGCGGAAGGAGTGGGTTGCTGAGTCTCATGGCAATGAGATGAGAAACGACTCGTTATCGACCCCTTACCAGGGGAAACAGGGCGGCAGACCGGATCTGCCGTGCGCCGCCCCCGCCCCTCCCGCCGCCCCGCGCCCTCCCGATTTGTGTGCGTCCCGTGGAGACGCCCCCGCCCCCTTGCGGGCGGCCCCGGGGGCGCGTATATTTCATCCCTGCGCCGCGGCCGGCGGGTCCCACGGGACGGGCGGAGGCGGCG
>NZ_JBQKHS010000012.1:0-30240 GCF_052118165.1 Parolsenella sp. LCP21S3_E11
GTGCGCCCAGATGAGGCAGCCGCGGTCGTGGTCGACGACCACCGTGACGTACTTGTGGCCCTTCTTGTACGACGTCTCGTCGATGCCGATGCGGCGCACGCCGTCGAACCTTGGACTTGCAACCCAAAATTGGACAGCTCCTAGAGGGACAGCCCTGCCTCTCTGAACTCCACCGGGCTCATGTATCCCAGCTTCGAGTGCATCCTCTCGTTGTTGTACCACCGCACGTACGAGTTGAGCTCGTCGCGCAGCTCGCCGAGTGTCGCGAACCGCCTCTGGTAGATCGAGGCCACCTTCAGCGTCTTGTTGGTCGACTCGTTGACGGCGTTGTCGTAGGGGTTGCCCTTGCGGGACAGCGACCTCCTGATCCCGAACACCTCCAGCAGCTCGTCGATGGCGCGGTTGTCGAACTCCGAGCCCCTGTCGGTGTGGAAGACCTCGATGTCGAACAGGGGGAACTCCAAGGTGGCGAAGGCGGCCTTGACCAAGTCGGCGTCCTTGCGCTCGCCGCACGAGTGGCCCACGATCTCGCGGTTGTAGAGGTCGATGAGGAGGCAGACGTAGTTCCACCTCCGCCCGACCCTCACGTACGTGAGGTCACTGACGATGTGCGTGTGCGGGGCGTGGCCGTCGAACCCCCGGTCGAGCTCGTTGGGCACGTCGGCGTCGTTCGCCTTGCCGGGGTGCGGCTTGAAGCCGGGCCCCGCGAAGCTGCTGACCAGGCCGTTCTCGCGCATGATGCGGGTTATCCTGCGCCTGGAGGCGACGATGCCCCTCTTCGCCAGCTCCCTCTTCAGCCGCGGGGCGCCGTATTCCCGCCTGCCTGCCTCGAAGGCCTCGATAACGTCGCCGGCGATGGGGTCGGGCTCCGGCTCGCGCTCGGGATGGGACAGCATCCAGTAGTAGGTTGCCCTGGGGACCCCCAGGATCCTGCACTGGGCCGCAACTGGGTATTTTCCGGAGTTCGCGCTGATGACCGCTACTTTCGTGCGAATATCAGCGCCGCTTGTTTTAAAACGTCGACCTCCATCCTGAGCTGCCTGTTCTCCCTCTCCAGCTCGAGGATGCGCTGCTGCTCGGGGGTCCTGGCGTCCGCCGCCCTGGTGGAGCCGTTCTCGTGGATGCTCTTTACCCACCTGGCGACGGTTGAGTGGCCCAGGTCGTACTCGGCCTCCAGCTCGCTCAGCCTCTTTCCGTTGTCGTAGAGCTGCACTATCTGGCGCTTGAACGCCTCGTCGTAGTGCCTGGGGTGCTTGGGGTCTGCCATGCCGGGAACCTTTCTCTCCTGTTAAAAAGTCCCTCATCGAACTGTCTAATAAAGTGTAGCAACTCCACCTCGAGGCGCCGCGCGCGGCCTCCAGCTCGGCGTAGACGCGCCTGCACACGCCGCCCACGCTGTGCCACTCGACGCGGGCGAGCTCGGAGACCGCCGAGGCGGTGCAGCGGACCGCCAGCCACGCCACCCAGTCCTCGAAGTCGCGCGTGAAGCGCGCCCCGTGCCGCGCCCAGGGGACGGCCTCGGTGCGCACGCCGTGCTCCGGGCAGCGCACCCTGCAGGGCGCGTACTCCAGGTAGCAGGCCGAGCGCGCCAGGTCCATCGCCCTCCACAGCCTGGGGGCCCCGCGGTTCGCCATGTCGTAGAAGTCGCAGGCCCTGCCGCATACGGGGCAGCGGCGCTGCTCGCGCTTGTAGGGCCGGACGCTCACGACGATGCGCTCGGCCTCGATGCGCGCGCCCAGGACGACCGTGCGGGCCAGACCGAGGGCGAGAAGTAGTAGACTCTTCATGCGTCACACCTCTTCGGTTGTCTGAATTTGGCTTAGCAATCATAGGCGGATGACGCGGAAACGGCCCCTCCCGGGGCCGTTTCAGTTCCAGATCGTTGTTTTCGCCCGCTGAGCTGGGCCTATGCCGGAATCTCTCCCACAGAAACCACCGAAGAGCCCAAAAAAGGGTACTCTTGCGGTGATAGCAAGCGGTCCGGGCAAAGCTCGGCCGCAAAGACCAAGGAGGTCCTTATGGCACAAGTCACCCAGAACGCCGCGAAGGTGGCAGAACAGAACCACGGCACCGCCACGCAGGCAAGCCCTCGTACGATGCAGCTCGTCCTCATCCGCCACGGCGAGTCCGAGTGGAACAAGCTCAACCTGTTCACCGGCTGGACTGACGTCGAACTCACCGAGACGGGCAGGAAGGAGGCCGCCGCGGGCGGTCGCGCACTCAAGGAGGCCGGTTTCGACTTCGACGTCTGCTACACCTCGCGGCTCAAGCGTGCCATCCACACCCTCAACCTCGTCCTCGCCGAGGTGGGGCGCGAGTGGCTGCCCGTCATCAAGTCCTGGAAGCTCAATGAGCGTCACTACGGCGCCCTGCAGGGCCTCAACAAGGCAGATGCCGCGGCTGAGCACGGCGACGATCAGGTGCTCATCTGGCGCCGCTCCTTCGACGTGCGCCCGCCCGCACTAACGCCTGGCGACGAGCGCGACCCGCACGTCCAGGAGCAGTACCGCGACGTCGCACCCGATCAGCTCCCCTACACCGAATGTCTCAAGGACACCATCGCTCGCGTCTGGCCCTACTTCGAGGATGAGATCCGTCCGCAGATGCTTGCTGGCAAGCGCGTACTCATCGCCGCCCACGGCAACTCGCTGCGTTCACTCGTCATGAAGTTCGAGAACCTCACCCCCGAGGAAATCATCAAGGTCAACATCCCCACCGGAGTGCCCCTCGTCTACACCTTCGGCGAGAACTTCAACGTGCTCGACAAGCATTACATCGGCGACCCGAAGACCATCGCCGCCAAGATCGACGCCGTCGCCAACCAGGGCAAGGCGCACAAGTAACGGCCATGCTCAACTACCTCAAACGACACTTCGGCGCCGAGAGGACTGGCGCGCACGGAGGTCTGGAGATCCTGCGCCACATAGGCCCCGGCCTCCTCGTGACCGTGGGCTTCATCGACCCGGGCAATTGGGCCTCGAACATGGCGGCGGGCTCGCAGTTTGGCTACTCGCTGCTGTGGATCGTCACGCTCTCGACGCTTATGCTCATCGTGCTGCAGCACAACGCGGCGCACCTGGGCATCGCCACCGGCACGTGCTTGGCCGAGGCGACGACGCGCCACCTGCCACGCTTCGCAAGCCGCGTCATTCTTGGCAGCGCCTACCTCGCCACCGTCGCCACGGCCATGGCCGAGGTGCTCGGCGGCGGGATTGCGCTCGAGATGCTGTTTGGCCTGCCACTGCACCTTGGCTGCGTCATCGTGGCGACGGCCTCGGCTGCGATGCTGCTCACGAGCTCCTACAAGCGTTCCGAGCGCTGGATCATTGCCTTTGTGAGCATAGTGGGTCTCTCGTTTCTGGCAGAGCTCGCCCTGGTCAAGGTCGACTGGCCGAGTGCCGTCGCGTCTTGGGTTGCCCCAAGCCTGCCCACGGGCTCGGTGCCCATCGTGGTGAGCGTGCTCGGGGCAGTGGTCATGCCGCACAACCTCTTCCTTCACTCCGAGGTCATCCAATCCGTGCACTTCGAGGGCAAGGGAAGGGAGGTCATCGAGGAGAGGCTTCGCTACGAGCTGTTCGACACGCTTTTCTCAATGGGCGTCGGCTGGGCAATAAACTCGGCGATGGTAATCCTCGCAGCGACGACGTTCTTCTCACGCGGCATCGTCATCGACGACCTCGCGGCGGCCGCGGCGACGCTCTCCCCCATCCTTGGACCCGCGAGCTCGACAATCTTCGCCGTGGCGCTACTGTTCGCCGGGCTTTCCAGCAGCGTGACCGCGGCCATGGCGGCAGGCACCATCACCGCAGGCATGTTTGGCGAGGAGTACGACATCCACGACAGGCATTCCTCGATTGGCGTGGTGGCGTGCCTTCTGGCAGCGGTGGTGGCGTGCCTGGCGGTGGGCGACGCCTTTGCAGGCCTCGTCTGGAGCCAGGCCCTGCTTTCGCTCCAGCTGCCAATCACGGTGTTTCTGCTGATACGACTCACGAGCTCGCGAAAGGTCATGGGCGAGTACGCCAACTCCCGGCCACTCACGGCGCTTCTCGTGGTTATCGGCATCGTCGTGACGGCGCTCGATCTCGTGTTGCTTGCATCGTGACGGGCGCGCGCATGCTTATGTCCGCTAAGCGTGCCGATTCTCGGCTCGCGAGCGGCCGAAGCCAAAGGAAAGCGGGTTCTGCACGCTTAAAGTCGCTAAGCGCGCAGAACCCGCACGAGGGCCCTGCAAGCCGCGCGCAGCCCGCGCACCCCGCGGTTACTCGATGAGCATCGCGTCACCGAAGGACAGGAAGCGGTAGCGCTCCCTGATCGCAGCGGCGTACGCACCCATGATCTGTTCGCGCGTGGCAAGCGCCGAGACGAGCATCATAAGCGTGGAGCGCGGCACGTGGAAGTTCGTGATCAGCGCGTCTACCACGTGATAAGTGCTGCCGGGCATGAGGTAGAGCTGGGTGGTCGCATTCGCGCGAGCCACAACGTCACCGCGGCCAAGGGTGTCCGCGCTGTCCGCGCGACCCTCGAAATGCCTCGCCACGACGGCGGGCGTCGAAACGGGGGCCTCGGCGTCGAACGCGCTCTCGAGCGAGCGCACGGCCGTAGTACCCACCGCGACGACGCGATGACCGGCAGCCTTCGTGGCATGGACGGCATCGATGACGTCCTGGCCAACGTGGTAGCGCTCGGTGTGCATGACGTGCTGGGTCGGGTCGTCCTCCTCCACCAGGCGGAAGGTGTCGATACCCACCTCAAGCTCGACCGTCGCCCAACCGACGCCCTTCTCCTTGAGGCGCTCGATGAGCTCGGGGGTGAAGTGGAGACCAGCCGTGGGAGCCGCGGCGGAGTGCTCCTCGCTCATGGCATAGACGGTCTGGTACTTCTCGGGATCGCCCTCGTAGCTGGTGATATACGGCGGCAGGGGCACATGGCCGGCGGCATGGATGGCGGCATCAAGCGTGCGGGGCTCGCCCGTGGCGGGGTCGGCGCCCTGCGCCTCGAAGCGCACGAGGCGCCCACCCTTGGAATCCTCCACGAAGTCGAGAACCTCGCCCGTGAGAACCACCGGCGAGCTCTCCGGAGCGTGGAGGCCACCGGCGCGGTACTCGATGACAGCGCCGGGCTTCAGGCGCTTGCCGGGATTGACGAGGCACTCCCAGATGCCGCCGAGGGCATCGAGGTCCTCGCGGCGCTTGAGCAGGAGGGTCTCGGCGACGCCACCCGTCTTTGCCTTGTGGCCCACGAGGCGGGCGGGCATGACGCGTGTCTTGTTGGCGACGAGCAGGTCGCCCGGCTCGAGGTAGTCGACGATGTCATAGAAGTGACGGTGCTCGACGGAACCCCCGTCCGCGATTGCCTCGGCAGTTCCGGTGACTCCATCGCCCCCGTCGCGGTGCAGGACGAGCAGACGGCACGAGTCGCGAGGCTCGGCGGGAGCCTGGGCGATCAGCTCATCCGGCAGCGGGTAGTCAAAGTCATCGGTGCGCATGGTTTTGGTTCCTCTCGTTGTTTTGTCCGCAAGAGAGTTTAGCGCCCCGGACGGCGGAATACCACGCCATCCGGGGCGCCTTTGCAACCCGCTATTCCCCGAGGGTCACGGGCCACCTGTGCCGCCCGCTATTCCCCGAGGGTCACAGGCCGCCTTCGTCGGCCGCTATTCCTCGAGGGCCCGCCGAGCCTCGCCCTTCTCTTCCTTCTCCTCTTCCTTGATCTCCCAGTGGATGAGGAAGGTGAGCGCGGCCCTCAGGGCGATGATGCCCGCGACGGTACCGATCTCGTGCCAGTCGCGCACGATGACCGTGCGCAAAATCTCGCTACCCATCTTGAACTCGAGGCCCATGGCGAGACCCTTCGCGAGTGTGAGCTTGGTCTCTGGCGAGCGAGTCAGGTACAGGTAGAAGCCGCGAATGCCCGAGAAAATGATGATTCCGACGCCGATGAATTCAAACAGCAGGATGGCGACCTCGACGATGTTCTCCATGCAGAAGTCGAGCGCGCCCATGATCAGCTCAAACATACAGCCAGCCTCCGTCTCACCACCCGTCTGGCCCGGACGCGTTAAACGCCCGGAACTCCCGATTGCCCCCAGTTTTGATAGCCCCTAGTTTTAACGCTACCCTATTTTCAGCAGCTCGGACAACGGGTTCCGTCAGCGGCCGGTAATCAGATCCGGCCGCACGACGTGGCGGCGCGGCGGCACGATCAGCAGCGCCCCACGCCGCAGTCGCCAGCGCCGTAGCACGCAAGTGCGCAGCGCCCCGACGGGCATCGCGAACGCGCATCCGCGCGCCAATCCGGCTCACGACGCGGCGGCAGAGCGTTTGCCCAGGCGCTTCCCAAAACAAAAAGGGCCCTGGCGTGAACCAGGACCCTTCGAACATCTAATGGCGGGATATGCGGGGCTCGAACCCGCGACCTCCGACGTGACAGGCCGGCGCTCTAACCAGCTGAGCTAATACCCCGTGTCAGGTGCGAGGTTTATAGTACAGGAAAAGTTGTCGCATTGTCTAGAGCTTATTTCTACATGTGTGGGAATTGTTGATAGAGCAGGTAGATGCCAATGTTCGAAACACGCCGCGAGCGTGCCTCGAAACTCAAGCCGATCCAGCCACCGAAACATGCGTTTCTTCGAGTTATCCGCCTCGATTCGCCGTCGCAACTCGAATTAATGCATGTCTCGACGAGCGAACCGAGGCGCGAGGGGCGGTCAGCGTGGCGAGTGCGACAAGGCGACGCACGCGCGAAACGGCGTAGTTCGTCGGCACGATCACGCATGCCCTGAACAGCCGCGATAAACCTGCCAGAACTCAACACGACCATGGTCCTCGACGTGATGAGGAACAAAGCCGAGCTTCTCCTGCACGCGAGCCGACTTCTGGTTGCCGGCATAGTGCGCGCACCAGAGCTGGTCACACCCAAGGTCACTAAACGCTCGCGCGATCACAGCCCGGGCCGCCTCGGGAACAAGCCCGCGGCCCCAATAGGGCTTGCCAATCCAATACCCCAGCTCGAGCGCATGATCAGTTGGGACAACATCCTGGAGCCGAGGCTTCATCAACCCAATCGAGCCAACGGGCTCGGCGGTCTCGCGCAACACGATGGCGTAGGTTTCCGGAGCGCTGAGAACGTCGCGAATGACTTCGCGACTCATCTGGACCGACGCATGCACGGGCCAGCCAGCCGCAGGGCCAACCTCGGGATCCGAGGCGTACTTGTAGAGGGCCTCGGCATCAGAATCCTCCCAAGGGCGAAGGATCAAGCGTTCTGTTTCAAGCACCACGGCAAACCAACCTCTCCATCAATCCCGAATGACTGCCGCGAAAAGAGTCCCGGTCTATATGAGCAAGGCCCACACGCGGTCCAACCAATCCTGGACAGATGCCACGAACAAGGCCCCAGTCCGCCCGTGCACGCGCACCGCGCCGCGCACTCGCCGCACGCACGCGCACCCGCACGCCCGCTTCGCCCACGCACGGGCACAAAGAACTGAAACGCTCTGTTCACCCGCCTAGCGTAAAATACAACACCTCAAACACCCATCACGGGCGAGAGGAAACCCATGTCCGTAAAGTGCAACATCATGTGTGACTCCACCTGCGACTTCACCGCCGAGCAAGCGGCGGAGCGCAACGTCACCATCCTCCCCTTCCACTACGTCGAGGCCGACAAGCCCAACGGCGGCCTCTGTGGCGACGACGACCTCTTCCAGTCTCGCAGCGCCCATGAGTTCTATGACGCCATCCGCCACGGAGCCATGCCCATGACCTCGCAGCCCTCCCAGCTCGAGTTTGACGAGGCGTTCCAGGCCGCCTACGAGTCGGGCGTGCCCACCGTGCTCTTCTGCATCTCGAGCGCCCTTTCCGGCGGCTACAACGGTGCCGTCATGAGCCTCGACCGCCTCAAGGAGGCCCACCCCGACGAGGAGATCCGCATCTACGTCGTGGACTCGCTCCTCGCCTCGACGGCCCTCACGCTCCTCCTCAACGAGGCATGCAACAAGCGCGATGAGGGCATGAACGCCGAGCGTCTCGTCATGTGGGCAGAGGAGGCGCGCTATCGCATCCATACCCTCTTTATGGTCGACAACCTCGACGCCCTCCACCGCGGCGGGCGCCTCCCCAAGGGAGTAGCGGTCATCGGCGACGCCCTCGACGTCAAGGCGCTGTTGCACTTCAACCTCGACGGCTCGCTCGGCATTCGATCCGTGGCGCGCGGCCGCAAGAAGGGTCAGCGCAAGCTAATCGACTACTACAAGAAGAACGTGCAGCTCGAGGACGAGGCCAACGTGTGCGGCGTCGGCGACGCGGACGTGGCGGACGAGGGCTTCGGCGTCGCCTCCGAGCTGCGCTCCCTCGACGACAGCCTCGAGGTCCTCCGCCCGACCATCGGCCCGACCATCGGATCGCACGTGGGCCCCGGTATGCTCTCCCTCGTCTTCTGGGGCAACGACCGCCGCAAGGACAAGGCCGTGACCAAGGTCAAGGGCGTCCGCGTCGCCAAGTAGACGCCAGGCGAGACGTGCGCACCCGCACGGGCCACGAACCCGCACGTGCCACGTGCGCCGCACGCCGCACCCACGCCGCAGCAAACGCCCTGGCGAGATACCCGAACGACAAGCTCCGCGCCCGAGCGTGGCGAGCGCCTTTCGCGCCCGAGCCCCAGATGCTGACAGGACCCACCTCTTGTAAGGATTTGGCCGCAAAAACAGCTCCAATCCCTTACAAGAGGTGGGTCCTGACGCGAAGCAGCTGCACGCCGGGCAGCCTGACGCGAAGCAGCCGCGCTCGACCTTTCGCGCAAACGCTAGATCCTTGCCACGCCGGACTTGCGCGCGGCGTCGGCCACGGCGCTGGCCACCGCAGTGGCTACGCGCTCGTCGAAGGCGCCGGGAATGATGTACTCGGCGCTGCGGCTGCCGTCATCCACCAGGCCGGCGATGGCGAAGGCGGCGGCTTCCATCATCTCGTCGTTGATGTCAGAAGCACGCACGTCGAGAGCGCCACGGAAGATTCCCGGGAAGGCAAGCACGTTGTTGATCTGGTTCGGGAAGTCCGAGCGGCCCGTGGCGGCAACGGCGGCACCGGCGGCGAGGGCCTCGTCCGGCATGATCTCCGGAACGGGGTTAGCGCAAGCGAAGATGATCGCGTTGGGCGCCATGGTACGAACCATATCCTGCGTGAGGACGCCGGGTGCGGAGACGCCCACGAACACGTCAGCTCCCTTGACGGCATCCGCCAGCGCGCCGTGCACCCCATCGAGGTTCGTCCAGGTGGCAATCTCCTCCTTGACGGGGTTCAGGCCCTCGCGCCCCTGGTAGATGGCCCCACGAGAATCGCAAATGGTGATGTTCTTGACGCCCATACGCCTCATCAGGCGAGCGTTGGAGATGCCCGCGGCGCCCGCGCCAGAGATGACCACGCGCACGTCAGCCAAGTCGCGACCGGTAAGACGGCACGCGTTGATAAGCGCCGCGCAGGTGACGACGGCGGTGCCGTGCTGGTCGTCGTGGAAGATAGGGATGTCGCAGACCTCCTTGAGGCGGCGCTCGATCTCGAAGCAGCGCGGCGCGCTGATGTCCTCGAGGTTCACGCCGCCGAAGCTACCCGCGAGGAGCTCGACGGTACGGACAATCTCGTCGACGTCCTTCGAGCGGACGCACAGCGGGAAGGCGTCGACGTTCGCGAACGTCTTGAACAGGGCGCATTTGCCCTCCATGACGGGCATGCCTGCCTCGGGTCCGATGTCACCCAGGCCAAGCACGGCCGTGCCATCCGTCACGACGGCAACGAGGTTGCCGCGACGGGTGTAGGTGTAGGAGTCATCCACGTTATCGCGAATCTTCAGGCAAGGCTCGGCGACGCCGGGCGTGTATGCCACGGCGAGCTCGCCGGGAGTGGTAATGGAGGCGCGGCTCACGACCTCGATCTTGCCCTCCCACTCCCTGTGCTTGTCAAGTGCGTACTGCTTGGCGTCAACGGCCATTGCGTGCTCCGTTCCTTTGGTCCGCCCGCGGGCGCGGGTGGGTGCTTCCATTACTCCGCCGCCCGCGGGCGCGGGCGAGTGCTGTTGGGCTACATACAAGCAGACCGTACCCAGGGCGGGCGCGCGTAGACCGAGTAATCGATATACGTCCTGATACGTCGGTTATCGACGCGTCAAAGCGGCGGAGAAGACACCCCGCGCGACGCTCCAGCAATCATCTCGTGACAGACCGTTAGCAGAAAGAATATGCATATATGTAATATCCACGGACAATGACTGTTAATATAGGCTCCGATAATAATGGAGTTGTCTACGCTGAGTCCATGCTCTGATTCTAGAAGCAGACAGCTCTCGCAATCGGCGCGCCCTCGCCGGGAAGGGGGCTCGTATGAAACCAACCACTCAAGCAAGGCGCATGTGGAAGCGTCGCTTACTTGCGGCAGCGGCCACAGTCATGTTTGTGCTAGGAACCGCCATGCCCACAGTGGCCATGGCAGACGCTATCGACGATTTCGTTGCCAGTGCGCCGAAACACACCATGACGCCCACGGACACACTCGTGGACAACGGCGACGGCACGTATGACGTGACGCTGTCCGTGACCGGTGCCACGGAGGAGACCGAGATTGCCAAGCCTATCGACATCATCTATGTCGTCGATAGGTCGTTGAGCATGGTCCCTGATCTCGCGGCTGCACGCAGGGCCATCACCGCCGCCGCGAACAAATACCTCACCGCCGAGAACGCGGCGCTGCCCGACAATCAGCAAGTCCGGATGGCCGTCATTACCTACGGCAGGAAGGCGCAAGTGAAGCAGGGCTTCACCAACAGCGCCCCTGATGTCACCAACGCTCTCCCTAAGACCGCCCCCGAAACGGGCACCAACTGGAAGGCTGCGCTTGTCGCCGCGAATGCCCTGAGCGGCCGTACCGGCGTCGAGAAGCGCATTGTGCTCCTCTCCGACTCCGAGCCGACGCTCCGCACGAGCGCAGAGGGCTATACCGGCCCCGCGCACTTCGATGGCACGTACGGCATGTCCGTCGACGATCCCAAGGGCCGCAACTATTCCGCCGCCCTGCGCGCTGCCCAGGGTCGTGGCAGCGCGATCCTCACCGCCGTCTCTCTCTCGAGCAAAGCCAACGGAATCGTGAGCAAGTTCGCCGGCGAGGCGGGTGCCGAGTTTGCCAACGGCAACACGGAGGGCAGCCTCACCGCCGCGCTTACCAACCTCGACACCACCATCAAGAAGACCGCTGGCTACAAGAACGTCGAACTCGTCGACCAGCTCTCTGACTACGCCGAGTTCGTCACCGCCGACGACGGATCTGTCGGCAACCTTCGCTACGCCAAGGGCGGTACTAAATGGGATAACGCTCCCGCCACCATCGAGGACGGCAAGCTCACCTGGAACCTTGGGGGCGACGCGCTTGAGAACGGCGTCACCTACTCCGTGACGTTCACCATCCGCCCCAGCGCCAATGCCTTCAACGAGGTGGCAGCTAGTGGTCAGGCTCAGGACTTTGCCGTAAACGCCACTGACGGAGCTGTCGTCAACTACACGCCCGTCGTGAAGACCGATGGCGTCGAGGCAGCCTTAGACCGTCAGACCAGTGCCTTTGCTGAATCCCCCGTGTTCAACGTTGCTGCTCCCGAGCCCGTGCACGTGGCCCTCACGGCTACGAAGGTCCTCAACGGTGCCAACCTCTCCACCGGCGAGTTCACCTTCGAGCTCGTGAACAACAATGACCTTATGGGCCAAGCCACTAACGACGCCGATGGTAAAATCGCGTTCCGCGAGCTTACCCTCAGGAGAACCGGTTCCTACACCTTCACCGTTCGCGAGGTTGCCGGCAACGTCGCGGGCATGACTTACGACACCAATAGTCACACCGTCAAGGTTGTAGTCACCGTCAATGACGAGGGCAAGCTTGAAGCCTCCGTCGAGGGCAACAACCCAACCTTCACGAACACCTACGTCGCTCCCGCGGACAGGCCCGCGGATTCCAACAAGCCCACCAGTTCTGACTCGTCCGCTAACACCAACAAGCAGATTCCGCAGACGGGCGACACCAACAATGCGATGCTCCCCATCACGTTCGCCGTTGCCGCAGCCGCCTGCATCGTCATCGGCGTGGCCCTAAGCCGCAAGAAGTAGTCGCTTCGGTTCACTCAGACTCGCGTCTCATCTCGATTGACGATCATTTGAACCACTAGCCCGGTAGGCAATTCGCCTATCGGGCTTTCTTATGCTGCGACGGCGGAACCGCGGCACTCTCGCACCTAGTCACAATCCCATCTAGTCACACGACACCGCTGGCGATGATTCACGCAGCCCCTTTCCATAGAAGCTAGCAAGACGGAGGTCAATACCATCTGGTCTCAGGATGATGGCATTGACGCCCACTCAAGGCTGGGTCCGGCGATAGGCGACTGTGCGCCTTGGGTTTCGCCCGCGGCAGTGTTGCGCCCAAAACTGCACCCAGCTGCATAGCGGCCACCGTTCAAGACGGCGCGGGGGGCTATGCATCCATAACCCCTCCATCAATCAGCGTCTGAAACAAGAATTTGGAATCGTCGCTTTCCCCGGTCCAAAAGTCTGGTAGTATATCCCCTGCACCAATTCGGGGAATTAGCTCAGTTGGGAGAGCGCATGACTGGCAGTCATGAGGTCAGGGGTTCGAACCCCCTATTCTCCACCATAAATGATGGGGCGGCGACTTAGGTCGTCGCCCTTTTTGTTTACGTTTTGGCGGCGCAACCTGGCAGCGCGGACGCAGCCTCCACCCTTCCGTTTTGACGGCGCAGCCTGGCAGAACGTACGCAGCCCCGACCAACATTGCAAGCGCCGGCCCCGCCCGCCATTCGGCCTCGCCCTAGCACAACGGCGCGAAGATGCGCAGAAGGCCATCCACCGCCCAACGGTAGGAGTACTGCCTCGCGTCATATGGCTTGATCTCGACGCATTTCTCCTGCGTGGCGAGGAAATCCGCCTTAATCTCCGAGATGACACTCGAGCGATAGAACAGCGAGTTGTTCTCGAAATGCAGAAACAGGCTTCGATAGTCGAGGTTGACCGTGCCGATCGTGGCGACGCAGTCATCGAACATAGAGCCCTTCGCGTGGACGAAACCAGGCGTGTACTCGTAAATCTTGACACCGCCGTTCAACAGCACCTGGTAGAAGCTGCGAGACATGCGGAAGACCAGTTTTTTGTCCGGAATACCTGGCATGATGATTCGCACGTCAACGCCACGGCTTGCCGCCGCGAGCATCGCATCCATGAGGTCGTCGGCAAGCATGAGGTACGGCGTGAAGAACCAGGCGTATTCCGTGCTCTGCGAGAGGAGGTCGATATAGAGCCGGTTGCTCGTGGCCTCGTGATTGAGGGGCGAGTCATAGTAGCTGAGGACATAGCCGTCGGTCTCGCGCGAAGGCGCCGCCACCGGTGAGCGACCCACGGCAGCCGAAGCCGGCCACCCCGCGATCGCCGTGCCCGTCACGGGAGTCGCAGGCGCCGCCATCTCGCAACCCTCCTCCATCGGCCGAGCTACCGTTGCCGTCCCCGGGCGAACCACGGCATCAACCGCCTTGCTAGCCAGCACCTCGGGCATCGGGAGACCCTCATAGTCCTGCGCGCGCCCAAAGGCGTTCCAGAACGTCAGGAACATGTGGGTGAAGGCGCGCACCGGCTCGCCGGTCAGTCGGAAGCCGATATCCTTCCAGTGCCCGTAGCGTCGCTCGAGGTTGATGTAGCAATCCGCGAGGTTAACGCCGCCGCTATAGGCAATCTCGTTGTCAATGATCAGCATCTTGCGATGGTCGCGGTAGTTAGCAGTGCCCTTCAGGGCGAGGAGCGGGTTGAACGGCACGCAGGGAATGCCCCTCTCCTGCAGCTCGCGCGCATTGCCAAAATCGAAGGTCGAGAAGCACCCGAGGTCGTCATACATCACGCGAACGTCCACACCCTGTCTCAGCTTGGCTTCGAGGAGCTCCACGATGGAGTTCCACATGTGGCCCGGCTCGACGATGAAGTATTCGACGAAGATCGTGTGCTTGGCGTCCTTCAGGTCTGCCAGCATATCGGGGAACATGTCATCGCCCAGCGGATAGTAGCGCACGTCCTCGACCCTATAGAGGGGATACTGTGTCTTCTCCTCCAGCCAGCGAAGCGTCTGCTCCATGCGCCTCTCGCCGTCGAAGGGCGTCTCGCCAATTGGAAGAGGCTGGGGGTCATTGCTCTCCCTAACGCTCTCGAGCTGGCGCCTGAGCGGCTTGGCCGTGCGCTTGTTACCGAAGCAGAGGTAGAGCAGCGTGCCAACCAAGGGAATCGCTAGGATGACCAGCAGCCAAAGCAGCTTGTAAGTACTCTCGTCACGTTTGATGACAATAAAGAGAACGAGAAAGACCGCCACGATGGAGAGCAGCGACGCGATGAGCGCGGAGTATGGTGCGAGCCACTTCGTGAGCAGCAGAAGCCACAGCGCCTGCAGGGCAGCCGCGGGAATGACGATCAAAATGCGATTGAGGATCTTTCTCATGCCAAGCTCTATTCCGTCACGCCGTCCTGGAGGCTTCTCTCGTATTTGCTGATGACAACTATGCCATAGGTGGCTGACGTGGCGGCGCCGGCAACGGTGGGCGCGGACTGTCGACAACGGCAAGCACGGAGGCGATGCGCGCCCGCTTCTCCTCCGCCATGCCATCGATATTCGCAGAAGCGTCTCGTTCGACGCATCATCGACCCACTTGCCGTCCGCACCCCGGTACCGCGCAACGCGAGTCCCGGATTGGCAGCGGTGCCCTACTTCCCGAAAATCGTCCCAAACAGGCCGCCGCGCTTGGTCTTCTCCTCGCGACATGACCCCTCGCGCGCCGCCGCTACCTGCGGTGCCGCATCCTCGCCGCCCCTGCGGACAATCTCGTACAAAAACAGCGACTTGACGTACTTGACCTCGATGGGCGTCGCATGGACGGTGCTTTCACTCGAAAGGGCCAGACCCGATGGAAGCGGAGCCACAATGTGTGTCTCACGCTTCTCGCTGAACACAACGGCCGCCGCGCGCCCAGTCTGCCCGTTGACGGCGATGCGCACCTGCTCGCCGTCGCGCTCATCCGCCGCCGGACGATCGACGTAGTACACCGGCACCATCACAAGGCCATCCTTGTGCTTGCGAACTTTTCGGGACAACGAGCGAAGGTTTTTCTTGCTGAAACCCAGCGCGGATTCTGCGTCGTTGCCCGCGATATAGAGCGCCAGCTTGTCGACAACGACGTCGTCCTTGGTCGACGCGTCGACGGCGATCACGCGGAAGTCGCCCTCCTGCATGGCGGGATCGAACGGCGCCACCCTCGAGAAATCCCAAGGCTCGAGGATGCCCATAAGGGAAATGTCGAGGTAGTTTGCCCTGGGATAGGCCCAGTCGAGGACCTCGTAGTAGACCAGGGCCTCCTTGCCCAGGCCCTTGCCCGGGAAGGACGCCATCATGCGCAGGTCCGCGAGCGCCATGGGGAAGTAGAAGAGCATCATGTCATTCTGGATGGCGCTCTCCACGTCATGGCCCGCGAAGGCATCCGGGTGCTGGCGAACGAGCTGGAGCGCAGCGGCGCGCGCCTGCTGCTCGCTGACCGCACACGGAATTCCCTGCTCGGGCACGTATTCCGCACCAAAGCCCATGGTCAGGCGCTTGCTGAAGGTGCCCGGCTTGAGCAGATCCGCGGCACCAATCTTGTTTCCGCACGACGGGCACTCGAACACGCGCTGGGTCGATGTGCCCTCGAATGACGCGCCGCAGAACGGACACGGGATGCTCACATGCTCGGCCTCCTGGTACTCGGACGCCGTGCCGCGGTCCTCCCACAGCAGGTGTTCGAGCACCGACTGGTTGCGCCAATGGGGCTTGAAGAAGTACCAGTCTGGATCCACCGGCGGCTCGAGCTGCGAGACATGCGTGAGCTTGAGCAGACCATCGACAACCTGAAGCGGCTGGTGGCGAATGCCCAGCGCGCTCGTGGGGTCACCGGCACCGGGCGCCCACGGCAGGACCGTGCCGCAATAGGCGCACTCGAAGCTGCGCTTCGCCTGATGCGAGTACATGGGTCCGCCGCAGTTTTGACATTTGATGGCAAAGAACTCGTCCATGGGATGGGCCTCCTTGTCGTCATGGCGGCACGTTGCCTCACTGGTCTCGCCCACTCTGCGGGCGAGACGGATTCGCTCGATCCCCTGCTCTGCTTCTCTCGCGCGGCATTCGCTCGAGCTCGCACCACGCCAGCGTCAGTCGCTCGCGCCCGCTCACAACGATCGTGCCACAGCGGCGGCAAACAACCGCGAGCTACAGAATCCAGTCGAAGCCCGACTCGCCGAGTCGATAACGCATATTGCCCGTCTGAACCTCGGTGTGCACGCCGCTGTTATCGAAGGTCATGTTCGTGTTGGACCCGACGGGATAGACGGTCTTGCTCTCGCCCGTGGTGAGGTCGTAGCGGATATTCCCGACCTGATTCTCGAGGTGAAACTTGCCGTCCGAGCCAAAAACGTTCTTGAACATGGCAAACCTCCTTGACGTGTTATAGAAGAGTATATCCGGTCAAAGAGCTGGTGAGTCGCAGGTACAGCTGCGACGGAGGCATGGCGGCATGCTTCGTTCTGCCCCATGCGCTTAATCCCGTCTATGCGATATGCGGTGGGGCAAATGGGCCTACTCGAATCCGCCGGAAAATGATTAACAATTTCGGATCCACTATTATTCGCGAGCCGCTCTCAACGGTCTGCACACCCCGAACCAGGCAGCGAGTCGCCATCTGAAAGCGTCATGGCTTGTCGATCTTGCCGTAAAGCTCAATCCGCTCGCCCGAGAACGAATTCACCAGCTTCTGAATTGCCTCGGCCATGCTGCGTTTGCCTTCGCTGGAGTTTTCCGTATTCAACCTGAGCGAGACGTAGCAAAGAAAGAAATATTGTGCGTTGAGCTCCGCAGGATATAGCGGCCTCATATCACGATGCTCACTTCAACCACGACAGAGGCGGCCAACCGCGTTTCGAAGAGATGCCTGGAAGAGTCCGGCGCCGCACGGCGGCCCGATAACTTATTCGCATAAATAGTGGACACGAAATTCGATAGCTAAAAGTGTGCGACCCAAGTAGCGCAAATGGCAGCAAGTCTGGTACCTGCGGCTTTACAAACGCCTACGCTATGGCTACTCAACGATTCCTATTTTTGCTATCGAATTTCGACTCCGCTATTTTAAAGATTCGGCAAACACAATTCTATGCAATGGAAGAAAGAACGAGAGCGAACGCCGGCGGGACGCGTAAAACGTGGCGCGCGGGGCGTGGCGGCGGGACACGTAGAACGTGGCCGTCGCTGAGCGGCGCGCTTGCAGTCGCGACACCCGCCAAAAAGAAAGGGCTCCGCACAAGGCAGGTCACTACGGCGACGTCGAGACCGAGATTGGCCGCAGCGTAGGAGCACTGGCCATAGTTGCCAAACAGGCCGGCGCTGGAAGCGAAGTTGACAAGCGCTGAATCCGTTCGGCACTGACACAGTGATAGACGTTCATGACGAATAGTTTGTTGTCACGAACCGCGAACATGATATTGGCGAGGCCCGTCTGCCAGGTTTCGGCAGTTTTATTGTTGGCGAGAGCCTGACGCGCGTCCTCCTCGCACGACCACTCTACCAGGTCATATATATCTTGAAAGTGGTAGTAGAACGTCATGCGGCTGACTCCGCAATCCTCGGTGAGATCAGCGATCGTAATTTTGTCAGGGGTTTGGTGAGGAGAAGGTGCTTGAGCGACTCCTCAAGGGCACGCCTGGTCAGTTGTCCGGACAAAAACCCTTTCGATGTTCAATGACCGGATTGTACCCGCCAAGGCGCGAGGAGATGTCTGGATGACACGCCGACGTCCCCTGCCAAGAAAACACGCCAAGTAGGGGGCTATTTGGACTCCAGTCAAGTAGAACCGAATCACGCAATCAGTTTAGCTGCGGTTTTGTCATGCTAAACATGGCGTCTACTTTGACAACCTCAATTTAGCCCCCTACTTGACGCACTTTTACAGAATCGGGGGCAGAAAGGGCGGCATTCAAGCCCATCAGTCAGCGCCGAAGGACGGCATTCAACCCTACCAGCCAGGGCGGAAGGACAGCATTCAAGCCCGCCAGCCAGGGCGGAAGAAAAATCGCAAATCCGAACAAGCGGCAACAGGGACGAAGCATGTGCGCTCCGCGAGCCGCCAGCAAATAGCGCGCGACAGGCAGATGCCCGCCGAGCGCCCGCATACACGTTGTGAAAGGCCGCCGCTAGTTAACGCTCACACCGCCGTCGACCTTGACACAGGCGCCCGTCATGAACGATGCGTCGTCGCTGGCGACGAACAGCACCGCAGCAGAAAGCTCCTCAGGCTTGCCCATACGAATCTCCTTGTCGAGACCCGCCATGGCACGTCCCATACCAAACTGATCGATGCCAGAATCGGCCATCATCGAGCCGCTAATCTCAGTCTCGACGCCACCGGGGCAGATGGCGTTGCAGCGAATCCCCTCATGCGCATACATGTAGCCGGTGTTCTCGGTCATGCCGACAAGCGCGTGCTTGGAAGCCGTGTAGGCCGCGCCAGCTCGAGCACCATTCGTGCCGCCGATGGAAGCAACGTTGACGATGTTGCCCTTCGTCTCCTGGCCAAGCATCACCTGAACGGCCTTGCGCATAGCATACATGGGACCCTTGACATTAACGGCGAAGACCTTGTCCCAGCGCTCGTCCGAGATGTCACCGATGGGCTCGAAGCCATCCATGATGCCCGCATTGTTCACGAGAATGTCGAGCTTGCCGCACTTCTCAACTGCGAAATCAATCATGCCGTCATTCGTCTCGCGCGCAGAAACGTCACCCACGTAAGGCAGGATCTTGCCAGGCAGGCCATCGGCCTCGGCCTGAGAGGCGAGCTCAGCGAGGCGCTCTTCGCGGCGAGCGACGGCAACGACCGTGGCACCTTCCTTGGCAAAGTCGTAGGCAATCTGGCGGCCCATGCCCGAGCTTGCGCCAGTGACGACAACGCTCTTTCCTTCAAAACGCATGGCAAATCCCTTCTATTGTTAGGTAATACGACTAGCAATAGTCTGGTACAGACGAGACGAGCCGTCGTTTCCTTCTCGGCAGATGGCAGCTGGCTGACCCTATGCGGTAATCACGTCCGTTAATGTCAGGTATTGGACGAGAGGTCGCTCGCGATTGCGACGTGGCAGGAGCGGCTGGCGCTCTCGGCCACGTTCTGCGCGCATGACATCACGCATTCGTTGGCCGCAGCCGTGATTTACGCGCACGGCGCGCGCAAAACGTGGCAGCCGGCGCTGGCAGATGCAAAACGTGGAGATCGCCCGCGCGGCACGCGCTGAACATGTCTCGCGATATGCAAGGTCGCCACCCTACGCTCGGGCGCATCGCCGGCATCCCCGCGATACCCGCCAAAAAGATAGGGCTCCGCACAAAGCGGAGCCCCACGGCAACGATGCCACGACAAACAGCAGCGAAACCTTACGGCCTCTGGCCCATGCCACCCTCAAGGGTGATGGTCTCGCCGTTCATGTACTTGAAGTCAGGGCCACAGAGCTGAACGACAACGCGGCCGATCTCGGTTTCGACGTCGCCGTAGTGGCCAGCCGGCGGCATGTGGACGTTAGCCTTGAAGGCCTCGGGGTACGCAGCCTCGAAGTTCTCGAGCTGAGCGGTCCAGGCAAGCGGGCAGACGATGTTGACGTTCACGCCGTCCTTACCCCACTCGTTGGCAGCGACGCGCGTGAGGCCGCGGATACCCTCCTTAGCCGCAGCGTAGGAGCACTGGCCGTAGTTGCCAAACAGGCCGGCACCGGAAGCGAAGTTGACCACGGAGCCCTTGGTCTCCTTCAGGTGCGGATACGCCTTCTGCATGTAGAGGAACGTGGCGTAGAGGCCCGAGTAGATGGCGAGGTTGAACTGGTCCATCGTGTGCTGCTCGATCGTCACGCCGGAAGCGGAAGCCTGGGCGTTGTTGACGACGGCATCGATGCGGCCGAACTCCTCGATCGTCTTATCAATGACGTTCTGCACGACGGCCTCATTGTCCTGACCAGCGGAAACGTCAGTCTGAACAGCGAGGACCTTGATGCCGTATTCGGCCTCCAGGCTCTCCTTGGCGGCCTCGAGCTTGGCAACGTTGCGGCCGGTGATGACGAGGTTGGCGCCCTCCTTGGCGAAGGCGATGTCGATGCCATAACCGATGGAACCAGCGCTGCCGTCCTTGAGCGTGGCCTTACCGCCGCCAGTGACGATAACGACCTTGCCGTCAAACATACCCATGTTGGTATCCCTTTTTAGTCGGCCCCGAGCGTCTGCCGCTCGGATCACCGATTGTGTCAACGTAACAGAGGGACAGCCTGTATTGGATAAGGTTTCGGCGGGAGAGGCGCGATGCCCGATAGAAGGGATTATTCGAGCCAGCAGGCCCATATTTCCGAGAAGGACCACGCCGAACGAGCGCGCGCAGCCGGGGCCACGCTGAGTAGGCGCGCGTAGCCGAGACAGGCCGGTCATGCAGGTGCGCTTGGCCGAAGTGGGCCGGTCATGCAGGCGCACTTGGCCGAGGCGGGTCGCCGCACCGAGACGGCATCGTGCGAGCTAGCGCGCCCGGCGGGCGGCCTTGCGCTCGTCGCGGCGTTCGTGGCGCTCAATCGTGGCCTCGGCGGCGGAGAAGCGACAGCCGCAGTAGTTCTGACGATACATGCCCAGTTCGCGGCTCTCGGTCGTGGCCTTGGGATAGAGCGGGCGCCAGTCGCGCACGATGGGCATGAGCCCGTTCGCCGCGGCGAGTCGCTCGAGGATCTCGGTGCAGTCCTCGAAGAGCTGGTAGGGCGACACGGCCAACGTGGTTGATACGTGCGAGAAGCCCAGCTCGCGGGCCACACGGCATGCGGCATCCAGGCGGATCGTGTAGCAGGCGCGACAGCGCGGGACGCGGTCGAAGCCATGGGGAGCAACGACGCGCTCCCAGCGTTCGCGGCCCTCGGCCGGGGTGAGCGCGGAGTTGACGCCGGATCCAGCACCGCGCTCGCAGCGAACCACGGCGATGCCCGCGATGTCGGCCCACGTCAGAAGCGTGGCAAGGCGCAAGTCGTGCTCGGCGACGGGTTGGATGTTGGGATTGTCCCAGAGGATGACGGGCTCGAAGCCCTCGTCACGAAGGCTCGCGACGGGCTCGAGCGAGCAGGGGCCGCAGCAGGCATGAAGCGCCAGCGGCACGCGGCCGGTCTCCTGCGCGATGTACTCGATGTCGATCATGTCAGCCCTCCCCCGTCGGTGCCGGAACGTTCATGCAAGTCGGGCGCGCACGTTGCCCGCTGTGCCACGTTGCGCGCCACCGCGCACCCCGCCGGCATCCGCACGCGCCGCCGCAGCGCGCCTCCGCACGCACCGTCCATCCAAGGCCTCCATCATCGCAGAGGCGTCCTCGTAAAGCATCCATCAATTTGGGAGCGGCGGCGTAAAGCCAGCGTAAGCCGTTTCTTTCAAGTCTGTAAACGACGGACTCCCGAAATATTTCTGTAACCATCCCGCGCGATTATACGAGCATGCGCGGTGTGCGGAGGGGTTTTACCCTTCCTCCCTTCCCTCTCCGCAGACCGCACGCAAGGGCGCCCGGCTCCAGTCCCCGGGCGCTTTTTTTTGCAACGAGTGCAGCGCAGCGCGTCGTTCGGCTCACAAGCCAGCGCACTGAAGCGAGCCCAGCGCGATGCCAAGACCGCAATGCATCGGTCACCATCGTCACCATCTACTCGTGCCGCGACCATTACTCAGATCACCAGGACACCTCGAGGCTCCTTTAGGAGTCCATTTGATGTCGCTCTCCTATTGTTTCCGATTTGTTACACGATGCTGTGCTCATGCGCAAGAGCGCAGCTGCTCGTTCGCCCTCAGGTACACGTGCGGCGACGGTTTTAACGAGAACGACCTCCACCACTTCACCGACGCCCTCAACGAGCAACTTGCTGAGGGCAATACCTATACCACACTCGTCATCCTCGCAAACGAGGGCGACCACTGGGAGCACCCCGCGCAGGTGGTCCACTCGCCTAAAGCGCGCAGACGTTCTTGGGCGCGCCCTCGAGCCAGGCGAGGACGTTGTCGAACTCGATGACGGCACGGCGCTCCATGGCCTCCTCGGTGAGATACGCCACATGAGGCGTGAGCACGCAGTTCTTAGCGGAGGCGAGCGCGTAGCCTTGAGGCAGCGGCGGTTCCATGTCGAAGACGTCGATGCCAGCCCCAGCGAGCTTACCGAAGTTCAGCGCCTGGGCAAGCGCATCGTTGTCCACGATCGGGCCGCGTGCGCAGTTCACGAGCACGGCACCATCCTTCATGCGCGCGATCTTCTCGGCATCAAAGAAGCCGCGGGTCTCGAGCGTGAGGGGCAGGTGGAGGCTCACGATGTCGGACTCGGCGAGAAGCTCCTCGAGACTCGTGAACTCGATGCCCGCCGCGCGGGCCGCCTCGCTCTCGTGACGCGCAAAGCCAAGCACGCGGGCGCCAAACGCGCCGAACAGCCTCGCCACAGCGCACCCGATGTGGCCCGTGCCCACGATGCCCACGGTCTTGCCAGAGATTTCGCGCCCCATGAGGCCGGCGGAGGTGCCGCCCGCACGCGTCGCCGCATCGGCCGGGACGACGTGGCGCAGCACGTCGATCGCGAGGCCCACCGCAAGCTCCGCCACGCTGACGTCCGAGTAGCCGGCGCAGTTGCACACGGTGATGCCCCGCTCGCGGGCCGCGTCGAGGCCCACGTGGTCGATGCCCGTGAACGCCACGGCAATCATCTTGAGCGCGTCGGCGCCGCGCACGACCTCGGCCGGATAGGGGTTGTTGGCGATCATGACCACGTCGGCGCCGGCAGAGCGACGGGCGAGTTCGGAGGCGTCCGTCGTCTTCTCGGGCCAGTAGACGAACTCGTGACCGGCCTCCTCGATGGAGCGCGCGAGCTCGCGGACGCGCGCCTCCGGGATGCCGAGCGGCTCGAGCAGGGATACCTTCATTCGATCGTCTCCTTATGAAGACGCCCGCCGCGAGGGACGGGCATCGGCTTTGTTACGCGCGTTCGCGCGAGCGGCCCATGACGGGTTACCCGCGCCATAGGCAGGCACCCGCCACAATGGACGGACCACGCCATAGAAAGGCGCCCGCCACGGGGACGGGCGCCCGAAGCGCTACATCTGGGAGAGCTTCTCGCTCAGCAGCTGGTTGAAGAGCTTAGGATTACCCTTGCCACGGCTCTCCTTCATGCACTGGCCCACGAGGAAGCCCACGACCTTGGTGTTGCCGCCGCGGTACTGCTCGACCTGCTCGCCGCAACGCGCGAGCACGGCGTCGACCACGGGCTCGAGCGCGCCGGTATCGCTCACCTGGCGCATACCGCGCTCGTCGACGACCTTCTCGGGGTCGAGGTCGGTGCCGTTGACCGCGTCGAGTACCTCGCGCGCCTGCGCGAACGAGATGGCGTCGCCCGCGAGCAGAGCGCTGATCCCCGCGACCTGGGCGGGCGTGAGCGCGTCGTAGGCGGGCGCGAGGTTCACCATGACGTTGCCCACGGTGACCATGGCCTTCTCCGGCGCGAGTTTGCATGCCTGCTCGAAGAACTCCGCCGTCACGGGGTCGCCAGCGATCTGCTCGGCATCCGCACGCTTGAGGCCGTACTGCTCGCAGAAGCGGTCGCGCTTGGCATCCGGCAGCTCTGGGATCTCCGCGCGGCACTCGTCGATGAACTCGTCCGTGAGGTCGAACGGGGCGAGGTCCGGATCCGGGAAGAGACGATAGTCGTCCGCCGTCTCCTTCACGCGCATGACGACGGTGCGTTTGCGACTGGGCTCCCAGTGGCGCGTCTCCTGGTAGATGACGCCGCCCTCCTCGAGGACCTCGGCCTGGCGGCAGATCTCGTACTCGAGGCCGTCGTGCAGGGCCTTGAACGAGTTGAGGTTCTTGAGCTCGGTCTTCGTGCCGAGCTTCGTCTCGCCGCGGCGGCGCAGGCTGACGTTGCCGTCGCAGCGCATGGAGCCCTTCTCCATCGAGCAGTCAGAGATGCCCAGCGTCAGGAACACGCGGCGGAGCTTCTCCATGAACAGGCGCGCCTCCTCGGGCGTGCGGAGGTCGGGCTCGGTCACGAGCTCGATCAGGGGCGTGCCGCAGCGGTTGTAGTCGACGAGGCTCTCCGTCGCGCCGCCGATGCGGCCCTCCTCGCCGCCCACGTGGACCATCTTGGCGGCGTCCTCCTCCATGTGGATGCGCAGGATGCGGATGGGCACGGTGTAGGAGCCGTCCTCCGCGCGCTCGGGAAGCACGAGGTTGGCGGTGTCATAGGTGCCCTGGCTCGAGGCCTTGGGACGAGCGGCGCCGCCCTCGGGCAGGTGGTCGCTCATGGCGGTCGAGAGGCCCACGGCGTTGGCGCTGGCGCTCGCGAGGCTCTGGGCCTCGGCCTCGCCGAAGGCGCACTCCGGGCGCTCCGCCGCGCCACGGCCCGTGACCTCGAGGTTGAGGTGGCCGTGCATGCAGAAGGCGACGGGACCCTGCGTGGTCTGGAAGTTCTTGGCCATATCCGGGTAGAAGTAGTGCTTGCGGTAGAACATGCTGTGGCGCATGATCTCGCAGTTCGTGGCCAGCCCCGCCTTCACGATCGACTGGATTGCGCGGCGGTTGGGCACGGGCAGCGCACCCGGAAGACCCAGGCAGACGGGGCACACGTTGGTGTTGGGCTCGTCGTCGTGGGACAGGTGGCAGTTACAGAACATCTTTGTGTCGAGCGTGGTGAGCTCGGTGTGGATCTCGAGGCCGATCACGGCCTCCCAGTCCTGGAGAACGTCGGCGAGCTTCTTCATGCGAGCTCACCCCCCTTCCCGGCGAAGTCAGGAGCGACGGCGAGCGCGGGCGAGCCGTCCGCGTGGCCCGCGGCGGCAGCAGCGCCCTTCTCCACCGCACGCGCGAACGTGAGCAGGCGGCGGTCCTGGAACGCCGGGCCCACGAGCTGGGCAGACGTGGGCAGGCCGGAGTCCGCACCCAAGCCCAGCGGCACCGAGACGCCGCCGTTGCCGGCGATGTTGATGCTGATGGTGTAGAGATCCGAGAGGTACATCTGCGTGGGATCGGAGATCTCGCCGAACTTGAACGCCGTGCGCGGACTGGCCGGCATCAGGATGACGTCGACCTTCTCGTAGGCAGCGGCGTAGTCGCGCGTGATGAGGGTGCGCGCCTTCTGGGCGGCGAGGTAGTACTTCTCGTACACACCGCTGGAGAGCAGCCAAGCGCCAAGCATCTGGCGACGTTTGGCCTCCGTGCCAAAGCCGTGCGCGCGAGAGAGAGAGCTCTGCTCGGCCAGGGTGGCGCAGTTGGGCTCCTGGTAGCCGTAGCGCACGCCGTCGAAGCGGGCGAGGTTGGAGAAGGCCTCGCAAGGGCCGAGGACGTAGTAGGCGGCGATGGCGGCGTCGAGGTTGGGAAGCTCCACCTCGACGAGCTCGGCGCCCTGTGCCTCGAGCGACTTGGCGGCGGCGGTGACGGCGGCGCGGACCTCGGGCGTGAGGCCCTCGGCGTCCATGAGCGCCGGCACGATGCCCACGCGCCTGCCGGCCACGCCGTCCTCGAGGTGCTCGAGGAAGTCAACCGGGCAGTCCTGGCTCGTGGAGTCGCGCGGGTCGCGACCGGGGCCCGTGAGCGCGTTCATCGCAAGCGCCACGTCTGCCACGCTGCGGCCGAAGGGGCCCACCTGGTCAAGCGACGAGCCGAACGCCACGACGCCGTAGCGCGAGACCGCGCCGTACGTGGGCTTCATGCCGACGACGCCGCACAGGCTCGCCGGCTGGCGGATCGATCCGCCGGTGTCAGAGCCCAGGGCGAGCGTGACCTCGCCGGCGGCGACGGCCGCGGCCGAGCCGCCCGAGGAGCCGCCGGGTACGCGCTCGAGGTCCCACGGGTTGTTGGTGCGGTGGAACGCCGAGGACTCCGTGGAGGAGCCGAAGGCGAACTCGTCCATGTTTGCCTTGCCGATGGGCAGGCAGCCCGCATCGAGCATGCGCTGGACGCAGGTGGCGGTGTAGACGCTCTCGTAGTTCTCGAGCATGCGGGAGGCGCAGGTGGTGCGCGTGCCCACGAGCATCATGTTGTCCTTGATGGCGAGCGGCACGCCGGCGAGCGGCGGCAGGGGCTTGCCGGCCGCGCGGTCCGCGTCGATGCGGGCAGCGGCGTCGAGGGCGAGTTCCGGCGAGACCTGGAGGAACGCCTGGACGGCGCCCTCGCGCGCCTCGACGGCGTCGAGCGCGGCGTGGGCGACCTCGGTCGCGGTGAAGTCACCGGCGGAGACGCCCGCGGCAATCTGGGCGGCGGAGAGGGTGTCGAGGGTAGCCATTACTGATCACCTCCGAGGATGGAGGGCACGCGGAAATAGCGGTCACGCGCGCTGGGGGCGTCGAGCAGGGCGTCCTCGATCGAGAGGCCCGGCGTCACGACGTCCGCGCCCATGACGTTGGAGAGGTCTCCGATGGGGTGGAACGTGGGCGGGACGTCAGCCTCGCCATACTGAAGGACGGGCTCGAGCACCCCCGTGATGGCGCCGTTCATGTACGCCGTCATCTCGGTGAGCTCTTCGTCCGTGAGGGCAATGCGGACGTAGTCCGCGATACCGCGCACGTCGCGTTCGCTTAGTGCCATGTGGCCTCCCATACATAGTGGTTAACCCTGCCATTCTATGGCACCTTGCGCGCTTATGGCCGCGGGCCGGCCGTTTGTGTCTGTACGGTAACAGTGCGGCGGAGGGCGGCACGTCCTAGCTCGCGCGCACGCGCCTGGCCGCGGCCGCCAGCGCAGCGCCCGTAAGCGCGACGAGAGCTGCCGCTGAGATGAGCACCGCCTGCACGCCAAACGCATCCGCAAGCACCGGCGCCGCGAGCAACGGCAGCGTGCCCGACACGCTGATGCCCACGCGCATGAGCGCACTCACGCTGCCGAGGTGGCCCAGCTCGCAGTTGCGCTGTGTGAGCGTCACGCGCAGGGGCATGATCATGCCGTTCGCTGCCCCGAGGACGAGCTGGCCGGCAGCAGCGCACCACACGAGCGGCGTCGCCGTGTAGAGCACCGCCCCCAGGCCCTCCGCCACAAGCAGACCGCACAGCACCGGCAGCGTTACGCGGCGCGTGGGCACGCGGCCGGCAAGGATAGACCCCACCGTGGCACCCACGCCCACGATCGCCGTAAGCCAGCCCATCCACTCGGCACCAACGCGAAGCACGTCTCGGTAGAAGAGGCTCTCAAGCGAGTCGAACGCGCCAAAGCCAAGGTTGCCGAGAAAACACACGGCAAACAGCACGATGAGCGCCGGGTTCGCCACCGTAGCGCGCACGCCATCCGCCACGCGTGCGAGCAGGGAGGGCGTGGTCTGCCCGCTGTCCTGCGGGTGCTCGGGACGAACGCGCTCGCGAAGGCACAGCGCAACGAGCACGCCAAGGACGGATGTCACGGGCAGCACGACGAACACGAGGCGGCTGTCGGTCACGTCGGCGATGGCGCCGGCAAGCAGCGGTCCTGCGATGACGGCAACGAACGTCACCACGCTGTTGAGCGAGTTCATGCGCGCGAGCAGGACCTCGTCGTTCGTGAGATAGCGAGGAAATGTCTCGACGGCTGTCGATGCCGCGGCACCGGCAAGTCCCATCACGATTGCCACAACCAGCAGCGACGCCATGCAGACGGGCATGGCGAGCACGACGGCGGCCGCGGCGAGCGGCAGCGCCAAAGACGCCACGAGCACAATCCTCGGCCCCACAGCGTCAATGAGGGCACCGGCAGCCGAGTACCCCACAAGCATCACGACATTCATCACGAACACGAGCGCCGAGACCTCTGCCGCGCCCGCATCCAGCACGTAGGTGGCGCAGCCGATGATGCCCACGAAGTAGACGGACTGGAATCCCAGCTGGTTGAGAAAACACGCTGCCACAAGCCGCCTGAGCGTCGCGTCCACGAGCAGCCCCCCACTTGAGCGTTCATTTCTCGACGCATTGTAGCGCGAGGCCGTTGCCGACCATGTCGCAAGGGCACCGCCATTCGTAACGACACCGCCATTGCGTGGCGTTAATGCACGCTCAGCGGCTCTCCAGCGTGCAAAAACGCCGCGGCATCCGCGTCGGCATGCAAAAACGCCGCGGCATCCGCGTCGGCGTGCCGAATCGCCCCGCCATCCGCGGCAACGTGCATAAGCGCTGCCCCGATTGCGCCGGTGTGCCGTAACAACACAGCCATTGCTGTAGCGTTTATGCATGCTCAGTGGCTCTCCAGCGTGCATAATCGCCGCACCAGCCGCATCGGCGTGCCGAAACGCCGCACCAGCCGCGCCGTCCACCTCGGCAAATCACACAACCAACAACCTCGGCCAGCTATTTCTCAATTCTAGTGTTAATACCGGTTAACTAGTGGTATATATCTACAAGGGAAACAACGAGGGCCGCCCAGCCCCAGTCAGGAGGTAACGCATATGAGCGAAATCATCGACGTCTACGGCCGTCAGGTACTCGATTCGCGCGGCAACCCCACCGTCGAGGTCGAGGTCACCCTCGGCGACGGCTCGCACGGCCGCGCCATCGTGCCGTCCGGCGCATCCACCGGCGAGTTCGAGGCGGTCGAGCTGCGCGACGGTGACAAGTCCGTCTACGGCGGCAAGGGCACGCTCAAGGCCGTCGCCCACGTCAACGACGAGTGCGCCGACGCGGTTCTCGGCATGGACGCTACGGACCAGCGCGGCATCGACGCGGCCCTCATCGCCGCGGACGGCACACCCAACAAGGGCAACCTCGGCGCCAACGCCATCCTCGGCGTTTCACTCGCCTGCGCCCGCGCCGCGGCCGAGTCCGTGGGTCTGCCGCTCTACCGCTACTTGGGCGGTCCAAACGCCCACACCCTGCCCACGCCGATGATGAACATCCTGAACGGCGGCGTCCACGCGGACAACAACGTCGACTTCCAGGAGTTCATGATCATGCCGGTGGGCGCCCCCACCTTCTCCGAGGCGTTGCGCTGGTGCACCGAGGTCTACCACACGCTCAAGGGCGTCCTCTCCGAGAGCGGGCACGCCACGGGTGTGGGCGACGAGGGCGGTTTCGCACCCGACCTCAAGACGAACGCTGAACCCTTTGAGTGGATCGAGCGCGCCGTCGAGAAGGCCGGCTACAAGCCCGGCGAGGACTTCATGTACGCCATGGACCCCGCCACCTCGGAGTGCTTCAACAAGGAGACAGGCCTCTACGAGCTCAAGGGCGAGGGCCGCACGCTCACGAGTGACGAGATGATCGACTACTGGAGCGAGCTCATTGGCCGCTTCCCCATCATCTCGATCGAGGACGGCCTGGCCGAGGAGGACTGGGATGGTTGGACCAACCTCACGCGTGCCATCGGCAACAAGGTGCAGCTCGTGGGCGATGACCTGTTCGTGACGAACAAGTCGCGCCTCGAGAAGGGCATCAAGCTGGGCGCCGCCAACGCGCTGCTCATGAAGGTGAACCAGATTGGCTCGCTTACCGAGAGCCTCGAGGCTATGGCGACCGCCGAGCGCTACGGCTATGCGCAGGTCGTCTCTCACCGTTCCGGCGAGACCGAGGACACCACGATCGCCGACATCGCGGTTGCCACGAACGCCGGCCAGATCAAGACCGGCGCCCCCTGCCGCACCGACCGCGTCGCCAAGTACAACCAGCTGCTCCGCATCGAGGACGAGCTGGGCGACGCCGCGACCTACGCCGGCATGAGCCCGTTCCGATTCCTGAAGTAACGGCTTTTCGCCTCTGCGGCGCGCTCACCGCCGCAGAGGCCCCTTGGGAGCCGAGTCGAAAGCAGAGATGTCGCATCTCTCCCGCATAGACTCGGTCGGGCGAACTCGGCTCCGACTCGTCTCCCAAGGGGCCAAACAGCTCCGTGAGTCTTGCTTTACCCGATGTTCGTGGGCCCTCTCCCCCGCGAACTAAAACCTCCGGGCGGTCGTGTCCCAGCACGTCGTCCACGAGGCCGCGTGTCCCCGCGCGCGAGTCTCAACCCGGAGCGTCGTGTCCCCGCACACGCTCCCCAGGCGCCCGCGTGTCCCCGCACGAGGGCTGTCTCTTATACACATCTCCGAGCCCACGAGACGAGCATCCATATCTCGTTTGCCGTCTTCTGCTTGAAAATGTGGGGGGGGGGGGGGGGGGGGGGGGGGGGGGGGGGGGGG
>NZ_JBQKHS010000013.1:0-20883 GCF_052118165.1 Parolsenella sp. LCP21S3_E11
GTCAATATCGGCCGGAGGGGTGGCTTTGTAAAGCCGCTTGTCTCCACCCGCGTAGCGGGTGGTTTAGAGCTGGCCGCTGCGCGGCCAGCAGACTAAAGTCTTGAAAACAAACGAGGGCCGCCCCACCACGGGACGGCCCTCGTGTCATATCGTCGAATCGCGGACGCACCACCTAGTGGATCGGGTCCTCGCCGTCCTCCAAGAACAGCGGCACGGCGATGCGCGTGTAAAGCGCGAGCCAAATGAGCGAGAGACAGAATCCGCCAATAACGTCACTCGCGTAATGAACGCCCAGATAAATACGACTCACACCCACCATGACGATGACGATGCCAAAGGCGGCAAGCAGAAGCGTGCGCTGCCTACGGTCCTTCTCGTACTTCCAAACGAACCAGGCGAGAAGACCAAAGAATGCCATCGCCACCATCGAGTGGCCCGACGGGAAGCTGAAGCCGCTCACGCTCGCAAGGCGGAATCCGTCCGGGCGCGGGCGCTGGATGATGAACTTGAGTGCCTGGTTGATGAGAACAACAAGGCCGAGGTTAACAGCGCAGCACCATCCCGGGCGCCTGCCCGGGGCAAACGCGGCGACCGCCAGCAGCAGCACGAGCAGCGTCAGCGGCGTCGCCAACGCCGAGAAGCTCTCCATGACCGGCGTGAGCCACGGGCGACGCAGATGCTCGACGATGAGCCAATATGCCGCACGATCCAGCCTCATCGACTCAAGCTCGAGGACATCCTCAAGAATCATCACAAACACCGCGGAGCACACGGCGATCACAACAAAACGCGCGTTGTCGCGGATAAGCGAGCAAAACTGGCTCGCAATAGTCTTTGTATCCCTGCCCTTGCCAGAAGACATGTGCGTTCCCCCATAAATCGAACTTGCACATGGGGATGATACCCAAGCCTGCGCGCGCAAGCCCCGCGCGGACCGTGCGCCTCACAACCGTGCTCGCACGACGCGCGCGGGGCTTGCCCGCACCACGCCATGCCCGCATGGACTGCGCAGCGTCACGCCCGCGCAGCCCATGCCCGCGCCACACCCGCACCACGCCGCGCCCGTGCCCGCACGGCCCGCGCAGCACCACGCTCATATGACACGCACAATTAATAACAGTCCTCTCACCGACAGGTCTATCATGCTTGTTACTCTGCAGCATTTAGTGGTTTAAGATGTAAACAACGCCCCCGAAAAGAAGGATGACTATGTCCACTTCCAAGCACGTCACTTCCGCCGGCATCGACCGTCGCGGCTTCCTCAAGCTCATGGCCGCCGGTGCTGCGACCATGCCGCTCGCCCTCGCCGGCTGCAGCTCCAACCAGCAGGCCGCCACGACCTCCACTGCCACCACTGCCGCCGGGGCCGCCGACATCTCCGGCGCCAAGCTCACCTTCGTCGGCGACGACGCCTTCGCCCCCTACCGCTACCTCGAGGTTCAGGCCGATGGCACCCAGAAGGTCGTCGGTCTCGACATCGCCGTCGCAGACGAGATGGCGAACCGCCTCGGCTTCACCTATGACTTTGAGCCGCAGGAGTTCACCGCAACCCTCGCCTCCGTCCAGAGCAGCGACACCTCGTTCACCATGGCCATGTCCTCCAATCCCGAACGCGAGGAGACCTTCGACTTCACGCGCGGCTATTACCAGCCGCTCGTTGGCGTTCTCACAATGAATGACGAGGTCAAGACCATCGACGACCTCAAGGGCAAGTCCATTGCCTGCACCACGGGCACCGTCCAGAACAAGTTCATCTCCGCCGTCCTGCCCGATGGCGACATCCACACCTATGACGGTGGCGACCAGTGCCTGCAGGAGGTCCTCTCCGGCCGCATCGACGCCTACCTGTGCGACGGCGCGGAAGGCCAGTCCATGCGCGACGCCAACGAGGGCCTCGTCCTCGGCTTCCTCGATCGCTCCGAGACGAAGGACTATGTGGGCGTCTATCGCATCATGGCCGCCAAGGGCGCTTCGTTCGTCACCGCCTTCGACCAGTGCATCGGTGAGATGCTCGCCGACGGCACGATCGACGAGCTCATCGGCCAGTACGTGGGCGATGACTTCAAGTGGGGCGACGACACCAGCGCCTCCGGCACCGCAACCACCGGCGTTGCCGCAAACTAGCGTCTCACCCACCGGTCAGCACCCAGGCAGCTCAGCATGAAATTCTCGCTGATAGAACCCTATGCGCCGATGTTTGTGGGCGGTCTCGCCGTCACCTGCGAGGTGACAGCGGCCGCCCTCTTGCTCGCGTTTGTCGTGGGCTTCGCCATCGCCGTGCTCAAGGTCATCCCCTGCAAGCCGTTGCGCCTGCTGCTCGACTTCTACACCTCGATCTTCCGAGGCGTACCCCTCATCGTGCTGCTCTTCATCGCCTACTTCGCGACACCGCAGCTCACGGGCTATAAGATCACGATGTTCGCCGCCAGCGTTCTCACGCTGGGCCTTAATGGCTCCGCCACCGTCTCGGAGACGGTGCGCGGCGGCATCGAAGGCGTCGACCGCGGCCAGTACGACGCGAGCCGCGCGCTCGGTCTCTCCTACATAACGATGATGAGCAAGGTCATCATTCCCCAGGCACTCCGCAGTGTGGCCCCCGCCTTGGTAAACGAGGCCATTACCGTGCTCAAGAGCTCGTCGTTGGTGGCAACCATTGGCCTCATGGACATGATGCGCGCCGCTCAAAGCGTGCAGGCCATCACCTACCGCGCCTTCGAGCCGTTCATCGTGGTGGCCATCGTCTATTACGTAATTGTCATGGCACTCGTCGCCATCGCCAACCGCCTTGAACGCCGCATGCGCGCCTAACACCCTCGCGGCGCCCCCTAGAGCGACAGGCGCATGCGCACTCCCTCGTGACGCCATCATCGACCGCTTCTCAAAACGCCGCGCGCGCAAAACATGGCGCGCATTGCGGCCGTCGGGAGCCCCTTGCGTTGAAAACGGTACCCTTGTCGCCATTTTCGCCGGCTTTCCACGGCTTTGGACGCACTCCATGCGCCGCACGCAAATAGTGGAGTCGAAATGACGTGGCAAAAACCGCGTTCCGCGAGTAGACGAATAACCGCACATCGTTTACCTGCGGCTTCGTAAACGCAAATGGTCGCTCTACTTTGTGTGGCCCATTTTTGCCACGTCATTTCGCATTTACTTCTCGAGGTCGCTCATCTTGGCGGCTTTTGCGGGGCCGAGACGTTGCGCCCGGCAGCGGCCGCCCCGTTCGGTAAGATTGGGTGCGAAAAACAATCGCAGCTCAAAGGACGCATCGTGGCAGACGAGCAGACAGCCAACATAACGGACGCGCAGGCCACCGGATCCCCCGTTGCCAACGGGGACTTCCCGCATGCCGCCGAATCCCCCGCGCACGACAGCGACACCCCGCAGAACACAGACCCGTTCGCCCCGGGCTCGCTCGGCGAGCTCGTCCCGGACATGTGGTTTGACCCCGAGCAATGGCCGGACTATGAGCCCGAGGCTCCCCTCACCGCAGACGAGGCCCTCGAGCGCTGCCTCGACTGGTGCATGAGCCGCGGCCTCGAACTCTGGCCTCATCAGGAGGAGGCACTGCTCGACCTCGCCGCTGGCGACCACGTCATCCTCGGAACGCCTACGGGTTCGGGCAAGTCGATGGTCGCACTCGGCCTATGCTACCTCGCCATTTGCCAACACAAGCGCGCCTACTACACGGCACCCATCAAAGCGCTCGTCTCGGAGAAGTTCTTCGACCTCGTCGATGCCTTCGGCAAGGACAACGTCGGCATGATCACAGGCGACACCCAGATTAATACGGACGCCCCCGTTATCTGCTGCACCGAGGAGATCCTCGCGAACCAGGCCCTGCGCGAAGGTGCCTCAAGCGAGGTCGCCGCCGTCGCCATGGACGAGTTCCACTTCTTCGGCGAGGCGGACCGCGGCTGGGCCTGGCAGGTCCCGCTGCTCACCCTCCCCAACACGCAATTCCTTCTCATGAGTGCCACGCTTGGCGACGTCTCCGCCATCGCCGGAGCGCTCGAGCGCCAGACCGGCCGCACCGTCGACTCCGTGACAGACGCAGAGCGTCCGGTGCCGCTCACCTACGAGTACGTCAACACCCCGCTCGAGGCCACCGTCGAGCTCGCCCTACGCGAGGGAGACGCCCCCATCTACATCGTTCATTTCGCTCAGGACGCCGCGCTGAACACCGCGCAGTCCCTCGCGAGCTACGGCGTCGCCACGAAAGAGCAGCGTGATGCCGTTAAGGAAGCCTGCAAGGGCACGCGCTTCACCACGGCTTTCGGCAAGACGCTCCAGCGCCTGCTCTCATGCGGCGTCGGCGTGCACCACGCCGGCATGCTTCCGCGCTACCGCCTCCTCGTGGAGAAGCTCGCCCAGCAGGGGCTCCTCCCCGTGATCTGCGGCACGGATACCCTGGGCGTCGGCATTAACGTGCCCATCCACACCGTCCTACTCACAGCCCTCACCAAGTACGACGGCCACCGCATGCGCCGCCTACGAGCCCGCGAGTTCCACCAGATCGCCGGCCGCGCCGGCCGCTCGGGCTTCGACACGGAGGGCCGCGTCATCACCGAGGCACCCGAGCACGAAATCGAAAACGCAAAGCTCGAGCTCAAGGCCGCCGGCGACGCTAAGAAGCTCCGTAAGCTGAAGAAGAAGCGCGCGCCGGAGGGCTTCGTTAACTGGAACAAGGACACTTTCGAGCGCCTCGCCGAGGCCGCGCCGGAGACCCTCACGCCCCGCATGCGCGTAACGCACTCGATGGTTCTCTCCGAGACGAGCCAAGGCGGCGACTCGCACGCCCGCATCATGCGCCTCATCGCAGACTCCCTCCAAACTGATGCCGAGAAGGTCCAGCTCGTCGCCCGCACGGACGAGATCTTCGCCACCCTCATGGACGCCGGCGTCATCATTCGCGAGGAAGGCCTACCCGCGGATGAAGACGCCACAGAGGCAGACCGCGCCGTCGCTGCGGAGGCCGCCGAAGCCGCCGCTGAGGAGCTCGAACTGCTCCTGCCCGCCGCCGCGGCCTCGCCCCTCGCCACGCCCGCAAGCTACTCGCTCACGGTCGACCTACCCGAGGACTTCGCCCTCGACCAGCCGCTTTCGCCGTTCCTCCTCGCCGCGCTCGAGCTCCTCGACCCGGAGAGTGAGACCTACGACATGGACCTCGTCTCGATGGTGGAGGCCACACTCGAGGACCCCTGGCAGGTCCTCCGCGCCCAAGAGCGCGAGGCCAAGGGACGCGCCATCGCCGAGATGAAGATGCAGGACATCGAGTACGACGAGCGCATGGAGAAGCTCGAGGACGTCACCTACCCCAAGCCCCTCGAGGAGGAGCTCGAGGCAGCTTTCGCCACCTACTGCGACGAGGTTCCCTGGGCGCGCGACTACTGCCTGCGCCCCAAGTCCGTCGTGCGCGACATGCTTGAAAGCATGTCGGACTTCAAGACCTACATCCAGCGCTACAAGCTCTCCCGCAGCGAGGGCACGCTCCTGCGCTACCTGTCTGACGCCTGGCGTGTCCTCGACCGCACGGTTCCGCCCGACAAACGCACGCCCTACCTCGATGACGCCATCGCTTGGCTTGGATTCATCGTCCGCACCACGGACTCCAGCCTTATGGACGAGTGGGAGTCTGCCGGCCAGATGCCCGGCGAGCTGCTGCCCGGCGCCAAGGAGGCCGTCGTGCAGGACCGCCACGGCCTCACGGTTCTCGTGCGCAACGCCCTCTGGCGCCGCGTCCGTCTCTTCGCCGCCGAGGAAATCCCCACGCTCGGCGAGCTCGACCAGCCCTTTGGTATGGGCGAGCGCCGTTGGCGCGAGGTCCTGGAGGAGTTCCGCGATGTCCACGACGAGGTTCTGCTCGACGCGGACGCCCGCTCTACCGCATACTTCCTAATTGATACGGCAGACGAGCTCACGGACCACGTCTGGCACGTGACGCAGATCGTCCATGATGTCGACGGCGACAACGACTTCCGCATCCTCGCCGATGTTGACCTCGACGTTACGCAGAACGAGGGCGAGGTCAGCTTCAAACGCTATCGCGCCGGCTCGGCCGAGGACCTCGCGGAGTAGCGCGAGGCGCCCGCGCCGGCAACGCCGCTCAGAAACGGAGAAATGACATGAACTACAACCTCGTAAAGTTCACGATGAGCGCCGGCACCGCCCAGCAGCTCCCGAAGCCCGGACGCCCGGAGATCGCCTTCGTCGGCCGCTCGAACGTGGGCAAGTCCTCGCTCATGAACAAGCTCTTCGGCCGCAAGGACCTCGTCAAGGTCTCCTCCAAGCCGGGCAAGACCACGACCATCAACTTCTTTGCCATCGGCAACGTGGACTTCGTCGACCTGCCCGGCTACGGCTTCGCGCGCGTCAACGCCACAGAGCAGGAGCGCTGGAACAATCTCATGGAGGGCTACTTCGAGGGCGAGCGTAACCTCAAGCTCGTGGTCGCCCTCGTGGACATCCGCCATGACGCGAGCCCACTCGATCTCCAGATGATCGGCTACCTCGAGAGCCTCGGCCTTCCCTACTGCGTCGCCTTCACCAAGGCGGATAAGTTCAGCCGCTCGAAGGGCCTCACGCAGGCGGCGATGCTCCGCAAGCAGTTCGAGCTTGAGCCCGAGATTCCCTGGGTCCTTGTTTCCTCGACGGCCGGCACCGGTATCGGCGACCTCAAGGACACCATCGAGCGCGCCCTGCGCAAGTAGGACCGCGATGCCTACTTGCGCAGGCCCGCAGGTGTGCCGCCAGCCTTCGGACGCTTGCGCACCTGGCTCACATCGATTGGGTCACAGTGCAGCGTGAGGGTGATGCCCGTCTCGAACGCAACACGACGCTCGATACCATCGAGCGTCGTGTGCGCGGTAAGCAGGCTCGTGCGCGAATCCATCTCCGCGTGGGCACTCGCGACCTTCCTCCCCGGGCCGTAATCGTGGATCATGAGGTCATGCACGCCAAGGATACCTGGGGTCGCCAGCACGAGGGCCACGACGCGGTCGACCATCTCTTGAGAAGGCGCCTCGCCCAGGAGCGGGTTCACCGTATCGCGAACAAGCGCGAGGCCGCTCACCAGCACGAATATGCCAACGGCAAGGCCTGCCCAACCATCAAGCTCAAGGCCCGTGAAACGCGAGACGAGCGCGCACACAAGAACCGCCGTCGTGGTGATGACATCGTTGCGCGAGTCGACCGCCGTAGCGGCCAAAGTCTCGCTTTCGATGCGATCTCCCAGCTTCTTGTTGAAGCTCATCATCCACGCCTTCGCGGCGATGGAGAGCAGCATGACGATGAGCAGCGGAAGGCTCACCTCGACAGGCTCGGGATCGATAATGCGCGAGATGCCGCCGCGAATAATCTCAAAGCCAACCGCAGTCACAAGAACGGCTACAACCAGCCCAGCGAGGTATTCGAAGCGCCCGTGGCCGTACGGATGGCCGGAATCGGCGGGTTTGCTTGCGAGCTTGAAGCCCGTAAGCGTCACGATGTTGCTCGAAGCATCCGAGAGGTTGTTGACGGCGTCTGCCACGATTGAGACCGAACCAGCCGCCACGCCCACGGCGGCCTTCGCGACACAAAGGGCCACGTTCAGCACAATGCCGACAACGCCCGCCATGATGCCATAGGAGACGCGCACGCCCGGGTCATTCACGCGACCATAATCGCGCACGAACATGCGCGAAAGCCAATCGGTCATTGTCGCCTCTCCCTTCAATTCGCACCTCAACGCCGCAAATGCCACTCAAGGACTAAAGATTGCAGCATATCACGACGTTATACCCACCAGCGCGGTAGAGTATCCGAATCGCCCACGGCGCGTGGAGGCCGCTGCCACGGCGAGTCGCCCGGGTTGCCCGCGCGACGCGTGTAGCCGCTGCAACGGCACGCCGCCCGAATCGCCCGCGTAGCGTGTGTAGCCCGCCGCCACGGCACGCCGCCCAAACCGCTCGCGCGGCTCGCCCAACCCCCATGCCCAACAACAAGAGGCGTCCGAAGCCATACGGCCCCGGACGCCTTCAGTCACGAGCTATGGGAGCGGAGCGCTCTTAGTAGCGGTTGCCGCCACGGTAGCCGCCGCGGTCGTTGCCACCACGGTAACCACCGCGGTCACCGGGACGATCGTTGCCGCGGAAGCCGCCGCGATCGTTGCCACCACGATAGCCGCCACGGTCGCCGCCACGGGAGTCACGGCCGCCGAAGCCGCCGCGATCGCCGGGACGGTCGTTGCCACGGAAGCCACCGCGGTCGTTGCCACCGCGGAAGCCGCCGCGGTCGCCGCCACGGCCACCGAAGCCGCCGCGGTTACCACCACGGTCGCCGCCACGGTCACCGCCACGGAAGCCACCGCGATCACCGCCACGGCCACCAAAGCCGCCGCGCGGGCCGCGGTCGTCGCGCTTGCCGTGGAAACCGCCGCGCTCCTCGCGATCCTCGTCGAGGCCGAGGGCCACGAGCGGGTTAATAACCTTGTCGAGCAGAGCGATGAGTTGCTCGCGCTCCTCGTCAGAGAGACCCGGAACGAGGTTCTCGCCCTTGCTCTCCTCGGCCTCGGCGCGCTCGACGGCGTCGTCGTCGGCCATGACGATGATCTTACGCATGTCGGGCTCAGACGGCTCGACGCGGGCAACGAGGTCCTTCTCCTCGGCCTCGGCCATCATGGCATCGAGCTCGCGAAGGCGCATGCCGAGAAGCTCGGACATCTCCTTCTGCTCCATCTTGGGCTTGAGCTGCAGGAGCTTGAGCGCGCGGACCAGCGAGCTGGCCTGGTTGCCCTTCTCCTCCTGCTCGCGGCGCTGGACGGCGCGGCGGCAGCGAAGCAGGCGGGCAGCCTTGTTGGCCTTATCGAAGAGGGCGTCATCCGGATCCTGCGCAGGGACGTCCTCGGTCTCGTCGGCAGCCTCGGCGGCGTCGGCGTCATCGGTCTCGGTCTCGGTCTCGTCGAGAAGCTCGTCGTCGGCCTCGAGGATCTCCTCGTCAGCGTCGGCCGTGGTCTCGACCTCGTCGTTTAGCATCTCGTCATTCTCGAACTCAGACATGGTGTCTCCTTCTTGCGCCCCTCGGGCGAATGTGGCGCTCCCGCGCCGCGTGCCGGATTCTTCAACTCTGATCATCTGTGTCATTCGTCTTACCCCTCCCGGGGTGCCCAGCACGGCGAACTAGTATATGGCCTGTAAGCTGCGCCAACGCGTACTGCGGCATTCCTCCACCGAAACGCCGCAGCAAGACGGCGAGCTACTCCTGACGATAGGTGGTCAGGAAGTCGGCGAGGTCATCCATGCACTCGGCCAGTACCTCGATGCGCGGCAGATAGACGATGCGGAAGTGATCGGGCTCGGCCCAGTTGAAGCCGCCGCCGCGCGTGATCAGAATCTTCTTGTCATGGAGAAGGTCGAGCGCGAACTGCTCGTCATCCGTGATATTGAACTTCTTCACGTCGATCTTCGGGAAGATGTAGAACGCCGCCTTGGGCTTCACGGCCGTGATGCCATCGATCTCGTTGAGCGCGCGCCAGATGAAGTCGCGCTGGTCGCAGACGCGGCCGCCCGGACGCACGTACGTCTCGACGCTCTGGTATCCGCCAAGCGCCGTCTGCACGATGGACTGCGCCGGCACGTTCGAGCAAAGGCGCATGTTAGAAAGCATGTTCACGCCCAGGATGAAATCGCTCATGCAGCGGAGGTTGCCGGACAGAATCATCCAGCCGATACGGTAGCCCGCAATCATGTGGCTCTTCGAAAGGCCGGAGAAGGTCACGCACGGCAGGTCCGGGGCAAGCGACGCGATGGAGACGTGCTCGACGCCGTCCATGCACAGACGGTCATAGATCTCGTCCGAGAAAATCATGAGCTGGTGACGGCGGGCGACATCGACGATTTCCTCGAGCACCTCGCGCGAATAGACGGCACCGGTGGGGTTGTTCGGGTTAATGATGACGATGGCCTTGGTGCGGCTCGTGACCTTAGACTCCATGTCGGCGATGTCCGGCATCCACTCGGCCTGCTCGTCGCAGATGTAGTGAACGGGATTGCCGCCGGCAAGCGTGGCACAGGCGGTCCACAGCGGATAGTCGGGGCTGGGGATGAGGACCTCATCGCCGTCATCAAGCAGGGCGTGCATGGACAGCTGGATGAGCTCGGAAACGCCGTTGCCGGTGTAGATGTGCTCCATGTCCACGTTGGGCAGGTGCTTGAGCTGCGCATACTGCATGATCGCCTTGCGAGCGGAGAACAGGCCGCGCGAGTCAGAGTAACCCTCGCACTCGGTGAGCTGCTGGCGCATGTCCTTCACGACCTCGTCGGGCGTGCGGAAGCCGAACGGCGCCGGGTTGCCGATGTTGAGCTTGAGAATTCGCTCGCCCTCCGCCTCCATGCGTGCCGCCTCGTCAACGACCGGGCCACGGACGTCATAGAGCACGTTGTCGAGCTTGTTGGACTTCTTGAACTGGCGCATGAGGATGCTCCCTTTATTTGAAATCTGCTGGTCAGATGTAACGTTCGAGGTATAAGCGGCCGCATGCCGCACGGTAGCTCGCACAGTCGCCGCGTCAGAAGCGCCCGAGGGGCCACCAACGGCAGAAGTGCCGTCGAGCCAAGCAGGGCTCACGCCGAGAAGGTCAGCGACAAGGGTAAGGGTGGCGAGACGCGGAGTGACCTTACCGGAGACATATTGGCTGACCTGGCTCTTTCCCAGCTTCGAGCCGCGCTCGTCAGCAAGGCGCACGAGGTCCGCCTGCTTGAGGCCGGCCACGTCCATCGCCTGCCTAAGGCGTTCCGAGAACTTCTCCCGACCCATGATCTTCCAAGCCTCCTTGCCGCCAGACCTTGCTCCCGGGCCTCGGCTTGCCGTCGAGCCTTGCGCCCAGATCTCAGCTTGTCGCGGGCCTAACCTGCTTTCGAACGCATAAGTTCAATTTCGTATGCGCTATAGCACTGAAATTGAACTATATGCAACATTAGTTCAATTTCTCGGTAATACTAGCACATTGAATTGAACTTCCTTCTCCCATCCCGCATGTGCATGGACTTTCGGCAGTCATACTTGCCTCGACGGGGGCATCGCGCTGGCCAGGCCCGCGCGGAGATCCCCGCGACCACCTCGCGCCCGCACATGGCCAGCCCAGGCCACGTCACGGCAGCGCAAATGGTTCCAGACACTCCACGTCGCCTCTGGTCACACCCGCCAAACAGAAAAGGGACGGCCCCAAAGGAACCGTCCCCTCATCATCATCTGCGCGGTCAGCGCGCCCGACGCCAGACCTACCTACCAGTTAGACCAGCTTGCCAGCACAGTGGTCAACGCCATGCTGGACAACCTCGGCGACCCAGCCGGTGAGCTTGCGCGTGCGGGACTCGAACTTGCCGTCGACCAGGGCGTCAAACTGGATGCGAATCAGCTGGAAACGCTGGACCACGGTCTCGCGATCGAGCGAGAGACAACCCTCGCTGACCTTGTACGGCGCCATCGTGGCAACAATCTTGGGGTTATACATAACCTGCGGACCATGGGCACCAAGGAAGGCGATGATGGCCTTGGTCGAGCCAATCTGGTTGGCAGCGAGGCCGGCGCAATCCTCATTGGCGGCCATAGTATCGAGCAGGTCCTGAGCAACATCCGCGTCCTCGGGAGTGGCGGGCTCCGCCGGCCTGGAGAGGAACTCCTCGTCCTTCATGATGTCCTTAATCATGTGGTTCCCTTTCATCGAAGCGCGCGGCCCGTCCCCGCGGGCAAACGCGGCCTTTTCATCCTCACGATGATACGGGATTACCCGCCTGTGCGGCAGCGGCAGCATCTCCCTTCATCCCACGCGCACTAGGTGTGACCGCTTCAGCGCTCTTGGACGCACCAGAGCGGGCAAGCTGCCCCAGACGCGGCCCCGCGGGAGATCCAATTCCTCGCGGACAGCACGTCTATCCCAGGCGCACCAGGTTCAAGCTGTCGAAATACGCCCCGTCAATCCCGATAGTCTCTCGCAGAAGATCGAGGTAAAAGCTACCCGTGACACAGTCGATGTCCGTCGGCCTATCCCTGAGGCTCGGGTCCGCATCCGGCGCACGGTCATAGAACTTCACGGCCCCAACGCAGACCCACGAGCCGTTCACCAGCGCAATCCGAGTCCCCAGAAGTCCCCTCTTCCATTTGTGGCGCGTTGCCGCATCGGGGCAGCACAGCTCGAGCTCATCTCCCGTATTCACATCTCGCACGCGAACCGTTCCCTCCCTCGGGTTCTTCTCCCCCAAAGCAAACTGGGAGAAGCGCTGCGTTCGCGCCACTTGCTCGATGCGCCCCGCTCGGCTTTCCGACACCATGCCTGGTGGCATCATCGCGTAGAGCTCTATGGGCGTATGCAGGCCGTCAATGGGATACTCGAACAGCAGCCACTCCGTATAGGCGAGACTCGTCTGCTCGAGAAGCGGCTCCGGCGGGCTCTCCAGATACTCCGCCGCGGGCATCACAAGGTACTCGAACAAGAGTCGTGAGGTCTCGAAATACGGGGCGTCCCTATCCGCCCAACGCTCAAACACATCTGCGACGTCCTCCTGGACCAGATCATACGTGCTCATATTCCTCCCTTCGACTGAAGCGGAGGGTATGCGCGCCACCATGAACGCACGCCCTCCGCTCATCCCGAGAGTACGGGGAAGAGGAGGGCTCGAAGGCCTCTGCGCCAAGAAAGTCCCACGCGCTCAAACCCGTATCAGACACGTTCCAAACCGGAAAACGCAAAAACATGCCAAGACACGTCAAACAAACACCAACACCGCAGGTACAAGCCTTGCGTCTCGTGTTGAAAACTCTCAAGCACTCGCAGAAAAAAGTTGACCGCGCAGAGTAAAATGAGCTGCGGAACGCCATGCAAAGAGTTGCATGCCCAGCATAAGACGGGGCTCGCGCACGAAACAAACAGCCCCACCCGCGACGCAAATAGTCGCACGCTCGCGGATAGCTCGCTCGTGATGCAAGACGAGGCCCACTCGCGTCACAAGCATCCGCCCGCTCGCGAATAGGCCGTCCGCGTCGCAAGCAACCGCCCGTCCGCGGCGCAAGGTGGAAGCTCGCATCCAATACAAAAAAGCGACCCGCGCTCGACGGGCCGCCCTATCAACCCGCGGCTACACCACGGGCAATCGATGAGAACCTAGTGCTCAACAGGCTGGTCGAGAATCCAGTCCAGCTCCCGATCAAGCTCGGCGATGTGCTTGACTTTGAGCTTATCCGCAAGCCTGCCGCGAGCCATCACGTGCAACGGGGCGCGCAGAGCCGAAAGGTCGACGAGCGGGTCGCCTGCGACAACGAGAAGATCGGCGTCCTTGCCCACCTCAACGGTGCCCGTCACGTAGCCAAGACCCAAAAGCCCGGCATTGACCTGCGTTGCCGTGTGAAGCGCGAAGGCATTGGAGACGCCGGCATACTTGGCGAAGTAGGCAACCTCGCGCCACATATCATATTGCGTGACGTATGGGCAGCTCGAATCCGTACCAAGACCAACGGGAATGCCGGCCTCCAGCGCCTCGCGAGCGCTGTTGATGATGCCGTTACAAACGATGTCGCCGTTGACTTTCTGCACTTCCGTCGAGTGCGTCTTCTCGGGCGCAAGCAGGACAAAGGGCAGTGCCGGCGAGATTGTGCAGGTGACAGACGCCGGACGGCCCGTCAGCTGCGTCCCGGCAGCCCCCTTATAGAGCTCGCGGATTTCATCGTCCATCTCGGCACCGTGCTCGATGGTGTCAACGCCGGCAGCAAGAGCCACACGCACGCCCTCGCTGCTCTCAACGTGTGCCATGACGGGAAGGCCCAATTCGTGAGCGGCCTTACAACTCGCCGCCGCAATCTCGGGAGACATGCGCAGCACGCCGGGCTCACCCGGCTCGGTGGCGTCAAATACGCCACCCGTTACGAAGAGCTTGATTACGTCGGCGCCATGCGCGGCGATGTCATGCACCTGCCGGGTAGCCCGCTCGGGAGTATCCGCCACCATAGCGAAGAGACCAGCACCGTGGCCGCCCGGAACGGTAATGCCCGTACCAGGAGCGACGATGCGAGGGCCAGCGTAACGGCCAGCCTCGATAGCATCGCGAACAGCGATGTCTGCAAAGAGCGGGTCTCCGGCGCCACGCACCGTGGTGACGCCGCTGGCAAGCTGCTGCTGCGCAGAACCCCTGATGATGCGGCGCAAGATCGCGCGACCCACCGGATTGTCCAGCTTCGACATGAGACTGCCAGCATCTCCCGAGCTCACAGGCTTGCCAGAGCCGCAAAAATGCACATGCATGTTGATGAGGCCGGGTAACAAAAACGCGCCATCGAGATCGATCGTTTTCGCGCCCTCGGCAACGCGAGCCACGGCGGACGGCTCGATGCGGGCGATTTTGCCACCCTCGACCGTTACCGCCATACCACGCTGCGGCTCCATATGCTCGGTGCCATCGAGTACCGTCGCATTCAGGAATACCGTCACGTCGGATTTAGCCATTAGCTCCCCTTCCCCCGCTTCCGTGAAGACAAGCCTACATGTTATGTAAAGAGCACGTCACTCCCGCTCGACAGGAGGCCGCGCACCCTACGCGAACGGAACCCCACAAAACCTGAAATGGATAATGCGAACAAGAATGTGACAAAGGGATTGTCCCTTTGTCACTCTACGCGAACGGAAGGCCAGCATACCTGAAAAAGGGACTGTCCCTTTTTCTGCTTTTCGCGCTATGCCGGCACGATGACGTCATACCTAACCGCCTTGCCGGAGATGCTGTGGCTCGGGCGAACCCCGGCCAGCACCGGTGCCTTAATCGGCCTCTTGACGACGATCTTTCGCGGATGCGCAGCCAACGCCGCGTCCATGAGGGAAGCCTCGTCCGCGCAGGGAGACTCAAGCCGATGCAAGAGCTGGAACTTCTTCTTCACCGCGGCGCTCTTCGTGCGCGCCGGAAACATCGGGTCGAGATAGACCACGTCGGGCGCCTCCGCAAGCGCTGGGAGGATCTCGACAGAATCGCCCTCAACGAGACTCATGCGCCTCACGACGCCCGACAATACGGGATCATCCGCCGCGCGCCTGAGCCCATCGGCAAGGAGCGCGGCGATAACGGGGTCACTCTCACACATCGTCACGGAAAAGCCAGCAGCAGCGAGCAGCATCGAATCCTCGCCCAGGCCCGCCGTCGCATCAAAGACGCGAATCTCCTCAACGCCGCGCACACGCACGGCCTTTACGAGAAGCTCGCGACCAAGGCGGTCGGGGCGCAGGCGCGGAAGCATCTCGCGAAAGTCCTCCGCGAGTTCCATCCCGTCCGCCATAAGCGTGAACCGTCCGTCGACGCGGCGAAGCTCAACCCCTTCGGGAAGCGTCAAGCCCGCCTCGCTCGGCGCCGCGGCGCCCGCCATCTCATTCATCACGGTGTCCACGCTCACTGTCGTCCAAAATAGTCGAGGTCAGAAATGAAGTAGGTGCGAATATACCCCTTCGTCGAAACGACGACGAGCTCGCCCGTCTCCTCAAGATAGTAGATATCGTCACCGTCCGCCTCCTCCTTATGGAGGGCGGCATCATTCGCCACCACGGCATTGGCTGCGGCGACATATTCCGGCTCCGTAGAGCACCCGACCTCCGCCCCGTGCTTCCCGAAGTGCGAGGAGAGTCGATCCGCCCATGCCCCGAAAGGCGCCCGGCCCAGTGCCGCGCTTAGCCATCGATCCTGACAGGATCCGGACAAACGAGCTTGTCCACGGGTGCCCCCTCGGCATCCGCGAGGCTCACACAACGAACCGCAAGGTCCTCGTACGTGTTGTAGTAATAGCAGCCCGTCTCGGCAGAGAAGCAGCTGGTATAGAGGGTCTTCTCCAGGTCACCGTTCGTCATGCGCGCCGAGCCCTCGACCATGGCCACGCCCTCGAGCGTACGAAACATGCGGATGACGTTATCGTGTTCGCTCTCCTTATCGGGATAGTTGGCATTGAGGAAAGCGGCCTTAACGAAGCGCGAGGGAGAATACGAGTCGCCAGGGATTCCACGCATGCCGGCACCGGCACCATAGGGGGCAAGCTCGGCACGACGCCACTTCGCGGGAGCGGGAGCATCGCTCGTCGCGGTGATATAGCTGCGGAGGTTCTCGAGGTGCCACTCAAGCGAGGGCTGATTCGCAAGAACATCAACGGGATCATCGAGCACGTGCATGCCATCCGCACGGCATTCGATGACGATACTGCGAGTCGCGTCTCCCACGATCCAGTGCAGGTAAGAGACGCCGAGCCCCTCGCCCGCGGGCACGCCGACGACCGTGGTGCCCTCAAGCGCGGCAACGACCTCATTCACGCTCGAGAAGTTCGCGGCAATCCACATCGGAAGCTCGTAGGCGCAGACGTTCGTCCCCGTCTCCGCGGGGCCCTCGGCGTATTCCGCAAAGCCGGGGAAGTTAAGACCGGCAACAGCAAGGCCAGCATCGTTGCCGCAATCAAAGAACATCGGCAGGTTCTGGAAGTCAACGCACATACCAATTACCGCATGCGCAGAAGGCGCATCGTCAAGGAAGCGATAACGCACGGGAAACCCCTTGGGCATCACGCGCACGCGCTCGCCATAGCCGCAACTCCAATCGAGATTGCGGCCGAGGTACATGGAACCGTTCTTGCTGGTAAACCTAACGCTCGTGCACATAAAAGCTCCCTTCGACGCATATACGTGGAATTCTACCCAAATACGCCGTCACCCAAGCGCACCACCTCGTTATAGAGCACAGTATGTGCATCGTCCAAGTCGCGCTCTCGATGGAAGTGGCCGAAATACCAACGCCTAAACGACAGCCGGTCTTCAAGGGTATCGAGATATCCCGTGAAGCGATCGCGCTCCGGAGTCTGCCAGGTCTTATCCGGGTAGAGCGCATGTGACAGCATCCGATTCGAACATGTATGCGTGATTACGTAGTCGACCCTCCAGCCACAACCCGCAAGCACCTCATCCGCGTGAGCTAGCTCCTCCTCAGAGGGCAACTCCTGAGGCCACCAGTCGATGCCAGGCGTGCGCCAGTCCATATCCGTACTTGCGGCCCCGCCCAACACGAAGACGCGCGAGCCGCCGAGTTCAAACAGCTCGCCACGACATAGCCTGCGAATCGGCGAGTCCTCCGAGAGGCGCTGCGTAAGGCCTCCGCGCCACATCTCAAGCGGACGGGTCTCCCAGTGGGCGAACTGCTCGTGGTTACCGTCAACAAACAGCACGTTGTAGGGGCGCGCCTCGAGCCAGGCGATTTCATCGCACTCGCCGCGAGAGTAATCCCATGGATATCCAAAGTCCCCGGCGACAATGAGGTAATCATCCGTATCGAGGGACTCGCCCACCGTCGAATCCCAGTCATAGAGCTTCTGCATGTCGCATCCACCGTGGATATCGCCCGTTACAAAGACGGCCATCCCGCTCCTTTCCCGTTCGCCGGATGCCTGTCCGGCTCCCTCTCCAGCTCATCGACGAGCAGAGACCGCGCGATGTCTCGCGCAGGCCCCGGATTGGGCGCAACCCAACTTTGCCAACGAGCTATGCCCGCGTTCTCGATGCCGGCAAACCATGCATCGATCTCCTCAATCGAAACCGGTCTAAGCCCGTTCGCGTCCATGCCCACGTCATAGCGATAGATACCCTGCATACGATTTAACTCGTTGTAGTCTGGGCCCCGACTGTGAATGTGTCCGTGCAGCATCAGCGAGCCGCGCTCCATAGCCTCCCAATCCACCAACGGATAGTGCGAAAGGATGTATTTATGGCCATTCACCTTGAGGCGCGAGATTGGCGGCATCACGTCAAATGTGCCCGCCAGCCCCTTTGAGCCCCAATCCTTGTCATGATTGCCCGGGATAAGACGGACGCGCTCACACCTGATCTGCTCGCGAATTGCCTTGGCGTCCTCAACCGTAATCCGAAACGAAAAATCCCCCAGGATATACAACTCATCCCTAGGTAGAACTCGTGCGTTAATGTTTACCACGAGCGCGCGGTTCATCTGCGCGACCGTCTCATAGGGACGGCCGGCAAACCTAATAACGTTTTCATGGCCGAAGTGCGTATCCGAGGTGAAGTAGATCATATGGCCTCCTTTTGGCCATTATCCTCTCCCATGCGGACACTTAACCACGCCACGGCCCCGTGGCGAGACAAGCAACCGGAATCCCATATCGCGGAATCCCATATCGCCGTAGACTCACTCGCTCACTCAACCCGGACAGCAAAACGAATGCGGCCCGACGCTAGTACACCGGGAAACGAATGCGGCCCGGCGCCAGCACCTTAGCCGGCGTCGGGCCGCTCATCTATTCCGAGGAAATCATGCGCAGAAGCGAAGAGGCTCCGGCTCGTCCGGACCGTCGAGGTCAATGCCCGTCTCTGCCTTGAACGTCAACTTGTACTTCTCAATAGCAAGCGGAAGGCTCGAGTCGAGCGAGAACAGACCCGAGTTGCCCACGATGAGGATGTCGGCGCCGGCCTGCTGGAACGTCTTGAAAGTAGCCTGCTTAACTCCGCCGTCAACTTGAATCTTAAAGTGGCAGCCTCGATTCTCGCGAAGCTTGCGGGCCGCCTCGATCTTGGCGAGCGTCTCCGGAATGACCTTCTGTCCCGCAAAGCCCGTGTCGATGGTCATGATCGTAAGGATATCGATTCGTTCGCAGATCGTCTCAATCGTAAAAAGCGGAGTCATCGGGCTGAGCACGATTCCAAAGCGCACGCCAAGCTGACGAGTGCGCTCATAGAGGCGGAAGGCATTGCGTTCGACGGTCTCCGCCTGGTATGACAGGCAATCATCGGAGCCAAGCTCAAACATCTCCGTGAACATCACGGGGTCCTCGACCATGAGGTGAACGTCCATGGGAAGCGAGCTGTGCTTGCGCAGCGTGTTGGCAAACTGCGGCGTCAAAGCCATGTTGGGACAAAAGTGAGAGTCCATAACGTCAACGTGATAGAGGTCAAAGTGCTCGTCCATGACGCCGATATCACGAGCGACGTTCATCGGGTCCATGCACATTAGGGACGAAGCCATAAGGGGCCTGTTCATTCTTCTCTCCTTCTCGCGCACGTTCCGTCGAAGGCTCATCGACATCGCTTCGTTCGTTTACGGAAGATCTTTAAGTAAACGTTTACTCATAGCGGCCAAGCTTGGGGAACTTTCTAACCACTTAAAGCGTAATCGTTTCGCACTCCATGCCAGCGTGGCTGCGTTTGTCACCGAGAACGCTCTGCTTACGGTTCATTATTTGTGGGTAACTGTTTGGGTAAACGTTTGTGCTCACAAGGTTTCGCACACGCCTTTGCCACACTTATGAGTCCCTGGTGCCACAATCCAACCCACTCATGCTCATGCGCGCTCGGCGCTAAAGCCGCACCAACCCGCACCTATGCCCGCTGAGTCGATTCCCTCCGAACAATCTCGACCGGAACATACGTAACCAGCTGGTCAGGCATCCCGCCATTCATCATCCCGAGAAGAGCATTCGCCGCCTTCTCCCCAAGAATATGCGGCTCCTGGCGAATCGTCGTCAGAGGAGGCCGCCCAAAGCGTGCGATCGAGATATCGTCATGTCCAACGATACAAACATCAGCGGGGACGCTCACGCCCCTTCCACGCAACGCCTCAAGGGCACCCATCGCCAGCCAGTCCGCCTGACAGAACACGCCATCGAATTTGTGTCCGGAGTCAATGAGGTCACACAAAAGCTCATAGCCTCGGTCGAACGAAGTCACGGCAGATGATCGTACTAGCTCGGGCCTCAGCTCTACGCCAGCCGCTCGCAGCTCATCAACAAAGCCCTGCGTACGAATCTTGGTGATGGGAGAGTTCTCACGCGCCTGAATCAACGCCAGGCTGACGCATCCGCCGCTCAGTAGCTCACGCGCTGCGAGTCGTCCGCTTCGCTCGTTGTCAGACGAAATGCAGGCGACCTTGCCGGCGTTTGCCCCCACGTTCACGAAGCGATCTACATAGACCGTAGGCACGGACCTCTTGAGAGCCGAGCGCACATCATCCAGGCTGTTTACTGCGATAACTCCTGAGACGCTTTGAGCCGCGAGTAGCGCCTGACACTGCCGCTCAAGATCAAGGGAGGCGTTCGTGTTGTAAATCATGCTGGCGTAGCCACTCTCGAACAGCATCGTTTGCATCGCAAGAATCATTGACGAGAAGAACTCGTTGGCGATATTGGGGACGATGATGCCAACCGCGGAGTTATGCCTCTGGCGCAGGCCCTTGGCCAGCTGATTAGGCTGGTAGTCATACTCTTCGATGATCTTGCGCACGCGGCGCTCGGTCTCAGCGGAGAACCTTCCATTTTGGTTGATCACACGAGACACCGTCGCAACCGAAACGCCGGTCATTTGCGCGATGTCCTTTACGGTGATCCTCGTGCCTGCCATGCGTCCTCCAAACCCGCGCGCACGCGCCGCGACGCACAGCCTCTGCCGTCACGAACCCCAAGAGCGTTCGAACCTAAGCCAGCAGAACCAGTATCAAATCATTGTGAAGCTTAGCGACCAACAATTCGTTAGCTGTTCATTAATTTTGGCATCCGGGACCTCAATACATGCCGATAGTGCGTTGAAAGTCCTTCAAAGCGTTCGATCTCGAGGTATCCTGCCAAAAACGCAGGCGCACATCCAAAACCGAAAGAACAGCATGAGAGAAAAAGGCACGTCAAACCGCATTTGAAGCCGCATGGCCACTCATGCTCTCCAATGTCACCGCTACTTTGGCCAGCATCCGGCCCCCGCACAGAAGGAGGGCCCCGCCACCACGCGGGTGACGAGGCCCTCCCGGCACGCAAATGCCCCTCGTTGGTCAGCGACGTCCTGCTCTCCCACGGACTGCTCCGCAGTACCATCGGCGCTAGGGGGCTTAACTTCCGGGTTCGGAATGG
>NZ_JBQKHS010000014.1:0-16920 GCF_052118165.1 Parolsenella sp. LCP21S3_E11
AAGCCCCCTAGCGCCGATGGTACTGCGGAGCAGTCCGTGGGAGAGCAGGACGTCGCTGACCAACGAGGGGCATTTGCGTGCCGGGAGGGCCCCGTCACCCGCGTGGTGGCGAGGCCCTCTTGTTTCGTGGCTCTTTGATTGCTTGTAGTCACGTCGTGTTGCATCGGCTACCGTTTTCGAGCCGATTCGACTCTCCCTTTCAAAGGACTGACTACAGTTATTCGGTTTGCGTCTATATGTTTCACTTTGAAATGCGTAGAGGCCCGGGCGATTTGCTCCGGGCCTCTATTTGTTTTGGCACAATGACTCGCCGAGTGTCTTACTGGATCTCGACTGACTCCCAGGATCCGTCCGCGTGCGGAACCTCTATCGACCTATATCCAGCGGCATATGCATAGCGGTAGGCCTCTTGGATGCCACAGCAGACATCGACGGCCCTATGGGCGTCAGAGCCGGTCGTGATGGTGACGCCGGCCTTGGCGAATCGGTGCAGGAGACCCGCGCTCGGGTAGTAGTTTGCCGTTGTCTTCCTGAGGCCAGCGGTTGAAACTTCGATCCTACGCCCGGTGTCATGGGCGCATTCGACCATTTGGTCCCAAAGGCGGGAGAGGTCGATCGTCGGCGCGAATCCATCGTTCGTGAATCGGGCGGCGAGGTCGGGGTGAGCCATGGTGTCGAATTCGAGGGGGCTCTCGCATGCCTTGCACCACATGTCGACGTAGCGTCGCCATACCTCATCAGCTCCGAGGTTCTCCCAGACGTGCTTGTCCTCGGCATAGTCGATCCATCCGGAGTCCGGGTAGATTTGGTTTGCCTGGGGCGTTCCCACGGTACCCGGCTGCCCGGCGGCTCCCGTAGCGATGTTGCCGGGGTTTCCGATGTAGTGCACGCTTCCGAGGCGGACGATGGCACCTTCGCTCCAGGTGCGCACGTATTCCTCGCAGCCGGGATACCAGTCGCATTCGAAGCCATAGATGAGTTCGAGTTCGGGCGCAATCTCACTTGCGAGGCCGCGTGCTGCCTCGAAGGCAGAACGGTGTTCGACGAGTCGTGCGAGGGGCACCTGCGTCTCGCACGACTCGTCCAGGCTTGCGGGGAGCGTCAGGTGGTCGGTGGAGACGAGGGCGCGGCAACCGGCGGCCGCTGCTGCCCGTACGTTCTCCTCGAAGGTTGACGTCCCGTCTGAGAACGACGTGTGGGTGTGGCAGTCGACGATTGGCGTGTCCACGGCTATCTACCGATCGCGAAGTTTCTTGGCGGTTACGAGTGCCTTGTAGAACAGACCGTGGAGGGGGACGTCACGATCCGGCGCCACCTCGGCGACCTGCTTGGTGAACTTGGTCTTGAACTCATTCAGGCCCATGAGCTTGGGCGAGAACTCGCTGCCAATCGCCATCATGTCGTAGTCGAGGCAGCCCTGGTTGGCGCCGAGGTCGCAGCACTCGAAGTAGACGAGCTTGTCGGTCACGTGCTGACGCATGGTCTCGTTGCGGCTGGCGCCGTAATAGCGCACGGCGCGGGTGCCGTTGATGGTGACGAGCGACCAGGTGACGACGCGGCCATCGAGCCTGCCGGCGTAGACGCGGCAGTGCTCGGGACCGAGGATGCGGATCATGTCCTCGTAGTCCGAGCAGGGCGCGGGCGTGAAGCCGTCGCGCTCGCCGGTCTCGCGCATGACGTCGTAATACTCCTCGAAGCTCTTGGAGGCGAGCTCGGTCTCGTCGGCGCAGGTGACGGGGCTCTCGCGAAGGGCCTTGCGAACGTCGCGGCGACCGCGCGGCTTCATGCGGGAGAGGATCTCCTCGTCTCCGCCGGTGACGTCGATCACGACGGTGTGGTCATAGGGGATGCCGGAGAGGACGGGCGTGGTCGAGGCGAGCTCGGCCTTGATGGAGATGCGCATGAACTTCTGGCGCTTGTCCTTCGCGCGGACGTGAGCGGCGAGGGCGTCGATTGCCTGGCCCTCGAGCTCCTCGCTGGGCTCCATGGCCCAGACAGGGGCGTGGTTGGAGCGTAGGTAGTGATAGCCGTGGGTCTCGTAATCGATCAGGCTCACGAGGGCGATTGTGCGGCCGTCCTGGGTGAGTTCGACGGCGCCCCAGGGGGTGCGCCCGTCGATAGTGGCCTGGTAGCCCGCCCAGACGGCGGTCTGCTCGATGGGAAGGTTGACCCCGAGCTCCGCGGCCTTTGTCTCGAGTTCCTCAACGGTGATGTCGTTGGCTTCGATCACGTGCGCTCCTGTGTCTCGTTCGTGCTGCGGCGTAGTTCGCATTGTTTCTGACCCTCAATTCTAGCCAGCTCGGGCTCAGCTGATGCGCGGGGAGGGAGGAACCACGGCGAAACCAGACGAGCCAGGCGTCGCCACCTGGGAACGTGTCGTGGAGAGGCGTGGATATTCGGTGGGTGGGACTGCATAACCAGCGTCTTACCTGCGCTACCTGCATTTATATTTGGTTGCCTAACATAAAGTTATCCTTGCGAGACACTCTGCTGGTCTTATAATCCCTTAGACCTTTAAGCACGGTACGGGATACCTGCAAGGCAAAACGGCCTGACTCGGCGTTGGACATGCCGGGTTTTCGCTGGGCCAAAGGGCGCGCGGCAGGCGTGCGCTCGTCTTGTGGGGACGCCCTCGGTCACGAGTCGGGCGCCTCTTTTTTTGTGCCTCGGCCTCGAGTCCGGGCGTCGTTTTCATACCGCGCGAACCCAAAAGAAAGGGGAACGCGTGAATCCACTGCTCGCAACTGATGCCCCCAAGGCGCTTCTCGCGCTCGAGGACGGCACCACCTTCGAGGGCCTTTCGGTGGGCGCCACTGGTGAGACCTTCGGTGAGCTCGTCTTCAACACGGCCATGTCGGGCTACCAGGAGGTCATCTCTGATCCGTCCTACGCGGGTCAGGTCGTGACCTTTACGTATCCCCAGATTGGCAACTATGGCGTCTGTCCCGAGGACATGCAGTCTGACGGCGTCGACCTCGCGGGCGTTGTCGTCTGCGATATGTGCCACACGCCCAATAACTGGCGGAGCATCGGATCGCTCCCCGACTTCCTCGCAGAGCACGGCATTGTTGGCATCGAGGGCGTTGACACGCGTGAGATCACGCTGCGTGTTCGCGATACCGGCACCATGCGCTGCGCGATCTCCACTGAGGACCTTGACCCGGCGAGCCTCGTTGCCCGCGTGAAGGCCGCGCCCTCCATCTCCGAGACCAACTGGGTTGCCAAGGTTTCCACCGCGGAGCCCTATGACGTCAACGCGCTCATCGACATCGACCATCCGCGCAAGCGCCTGCGCGTCACCGCTCTCGACTGCGGTGAGAAGTTCGGCATCCTGCGCGGCGTCGTAGGCGTGGGAATCGACATGCACGTCGTGCCCTGGGACACCCCGGCGGAGAAGATCCTCGCCGAGAACCCCGACGGTGTCTTCCTCTCCAACGGCCCCGGTGACCCGCGTGAGCTCCCGGAGCCCGCGCGCTGCGCTGAGGAGCTTCTGGGCAAGGTTCCCGTCTTCGGCATTTGCCTCGGCCACCAGATGATTTGCCAGGCGGCGGGCGCCCAGATCGAGAAGCTGCCCTATGGCCACCACGGTGGCAACCAGCCCGTCATGAACCTGCTCTCCGGCATGGTCGAGGTCACTGCCCAGAACCACAACTACGGCCTCGTGTTCTCGAGCCTCGGCGAGATCGATGTCGAACTCTCCGGTGGCAAGGAAGTCGTCGACGCCTGGAACGCCGCCAACACGCAGGACCTCCGCTTCTGGAGCGAGCGCCGCATCGCGCCCGTGGTGAATAACGAGCGCTTCGGTCGCATCCGTCTTACGCACGTGAACCTCAACGATGGCACGCCCGAGGGCATCCAATTCCTCGACATCCCAGCCTTCTCCGCCCAGTACCACCCCGAGGCCTCGCCCGGCCCGAAGGATGCGGCCTACATGTTTGAGGCTTTCCGCCGCCTCATTGAGGGCGACCCCAACTATCTTGCCATCGACGTCCGTGAGGGGAGGCGCTTCTAGTGCCGAAGCGTACTGACATTAAGAAGATCCTGGTCATCGGCTCTGGTCCGATCGTCATTGGCCAGGCGTGCGAGTTCGACTACTCCGGCACGCAGGCGTGCGAGAGCCTCAAGGCGCTCGGCTACGAGGTCGTCCTCGTGAACTCCAACCCGGCGACCATCATGACCGACCCGAACATCGCCGACCGCACCTATGTCGAGCCGATCACGACGGATGCCGTCGCAAAGATCATCGAGCGCGAGCGCCCCGATGCCCTCCTGCCCAACATGGGTGGCCAGACGGGCCTCAACTGCGCCATCGAGCTTGACGAGATGGGCGTGCTTTCCAAGTACGGCGTCGAGGTCATCGGCTGCAACACCGAGTCCATTCGCATCGGTGAGGACCGTAAGCTCTTCGCCGAGGCCATGGAGGACATCGGCCTGCACATCTGCAAGAGCGGCTTCGCCTACTCCGTGGCGGACGCCGAGCGTATCGTCGAGAACCTCGGCTTCCCCGTCATCATCCGTCCGAGCTTCACCCTCGGTGGCGCCGGCGGCGGCATCGCCTATGACATAGACGACCTGCGTCGCATCGTTGCCCAGGGTATCGACCTGTCGCCCGAGGGCGAGGTCCTGGTGGAGGAGTCCATCCAGGGCTGGAAGGAAATCGAGATGGAGGTCATGCGCGACTGCGCCGGCAACGGCATCGTGATCTGCTCCATCGAGAACCTCGACCCCATGGGCGTCCACACGGGCGACTCCATCACCGTCGCCCCGGCCCAGACCCTCTCTGACATGGAGCTCCAGCGCCTCCGCGACGCCTCGCTCGCGATTCTCGAGAAGGTCGGCGTCGCCACCGGTGGCTCCAACGTGCAGTTTGCCGTGAACCCCGAGGATGGCCGCATCATCGTCGTCGAGATGAACCCGCGCGTGAGCCGCTCCTCCGCACTTGCTTCCAAGGCCACAGGCTTCCCGATCGCCAAGGTCGCCGCTCGTCTCGCCGTGGGGCTCACGCTCGACGAGGTCAAGAACGACATCACGCAGGCCACGCCGGCTTGCTTCGAGCCCTCCATCGACTACTGCGTCGTCAAGGTCCCGCGTTTCGCCTTCGAGAAGTTCAAGGGCACGGATGAGACCCTCTCCACGCGTATGAAGGCCGTGGGCGAGGTCATGTCCATCGGCCGCACCTTCGAGGAAAGCTTCAACAAGGCCATGCGCTCGCTCGAGGTTGGCGAGAACATGCTCGGTGCGGACAACCCGGCGCTCTTCGACGTGCCTGACTTCCGCCAGCGCGTCTCGGTGCCCACCGCCCAGCGCATCTACTACGTCATCGAGGCGCTCCGTCGTGGCTGGGAGATTGACGATCTCTACGAGCTCACGGGCATCGATCCGTGGTTCCTCAGCCACCTGCGCAACCTCACGGACACCGAGAAGTGGCTTGCCGGCCACAAGCTCACTGAGATTTCCGGTCGCGACATGCGCTCCGTCAAGCAGATGGGCTTCTCGGACGAGCAGATCGCCCATTTCACTGGCTCGACCGAGCTCGAGGTTCGCACCTGGCGCAAGGCCAAGGGCATCGTTCCCGTCATCAAGACGGTCGACACCTGTGGCGGCGAGTTCCCGGCGCGCACGAGCTACCACTACAAGACCTACGAGTGGGGAGCCACGGAGCGTCGCGCCGCCGACAAGCCGCGTGCGATGATCCTCTCCGCCGGCCCGAACCGCATCGGTCAGGGCATCGAGTTCGACTACTGCTGCTGCCACGCTGCCTACGCCCTGCACGACAAGGGCTATGAGACGGTCATGGTCAACTGCAACCCGGAGACCGTCTCCACGGACTACGACACCTCCGATCGCCTCTACTTCGAGCCCCTGACGTTCGAGGACGTCATGGACATCGTCGACATCGAGCAGCCCGAGGGCGTCATCTGCACCCTCGGCGGCCAGACGCCGATCAACCTCGCTGCCCGCCTGAAGGCCGCCGGCGTGCCCATCATGGGTACCCAGCCCGACGCCCTCGACCTCGCCGAGGACCGCGAGCGCTTCAGCGCCCTGCTCGACGAGCTCGGCATCGCCTACCCGGTCTCCGGCGTCGCGGAGACCTATGAGGAGGCCGTCGAGGTCGCCCACCGCATCGGTTTCCCGCTGCTCGTCCGTCCCAGCTACGTGCTCGGCGGCCGTGGCATGGTCATCGCCTATGACGAGCGCCACCTCAAGAGCTACATGGAGGCCGCCACGCGCGTCTCCAAGGACCACCCGATCTACCTCGACTCCTTCCTCGACTCCGCCGTCGAGCTCGACGTCGACGCCCTCGCCGACGGCGAGGAGTGCTACGTGGGTAGCGTCCTCGAGCAGATCGAGGAGGCTGGCATCCACTCCGGCGACTCCGCCTGCTGCATGCCGCCGTACTCCCTGGCAGACTCGATGGTCGCCCAGATCCGCGAGACCACGCACAAGCTCGCGCTCGCCTGCCACGTCGTGGGCGCGCTGAACGTGCAGTACGCCGTCCACAACGGCCAGCTCTACGTCATCGAGCTCAACCCGCGCGCGAGCCGCACCGTGCCGTTCTCCTCGAAGTCGACTGGCGTGCCCCTGGCTCGCATGGCCGCCCTCATCATGGCCGGCGAGAAGATCCGCGACCTCAATCTCCCGGCCGAGGACCGCACCTTCGACTACTTCGCCTGCAAGGAGGCCGTGCTTCCGTTCGACCGCTTCCCCGGTGCGGACATGACGCTCGGCCCGGAGATGAAGTCGACGGGTGAGGTCATGGGCGTCGCCCCGACCTTCCCGGCCGCCTACGCGAAGACCCAGCTGGCCATCAGCTACGGTTTACCGACGAAGGGCTGCGTGTTCGTCTCCGTGCGCGACCGTGACAAGCGCGCCATCATCGGTGTTGCGCGCGACCTGGTGGGCATGGGCTTCACGCTCGTGGGCACCTCCGGTACCGCCAAGGCCCTGCGTGCCGCCGGCATCGAGTGCAAGACTGTCCGTCGTACGAGCGAGATGCGCCCGAACATCGGCACGATGATTTCTGGTGGTGACATCCAGCTCATCATCAACACGCCTGGCGGTCACGACACGCGCGATGACTTCTATGCGCTGCGCCAGATCGCCGTTCGCTATCGCGTCACCAACGTCACGACGCTTCCGGGTGCCCAGGCGATGGTCGAGGCCATCCGCACCGCGCGCGAGGGTAAGCTCGACGTCGTTGCCCTCCAGGACCTGTAAGGGGACCGAGGAGGTCTGACATAGCCTGATTCTGGGGGTCCGACCGGCAAGCGCCGTGCCGGACCCCTCTTGTATGTCCATTTCGCCGACGGTGTGCTCGACATATTTCGTCACTATTACGCATTGGGTGCCTTTTGGCGAACGTTTCCCCAAAAGGGCTATCCTATGGGACTACCGCGGAGGGGTCGCCACACAGGGGGAGACACCGCGCGTATACCCAGGGAGACCTCGCCCGGCGGGGCCAGAGAGACCGCAACGGTTTTAAGGAGCAAGATCATGGCAGTTGAGAAGAAGGATCTGGACTGGGGAAGCCTCGGCTTCGCCTATATGCAGACTGACTACAGCTATGAGGCCCACTGGAAGGACGGCGAGTGGGACGAGGGCGGCCTGACCTCCGACCACACGCTGCACGTCTCCGAGTGCGGCGGCATCTTCCACTACTGCCAGGAGGTCTTCGAGGGCCTCAAGGCCTACACCACCGAGAGCGGCGAGATCGTTTGCTTCCGTCCGGACCAGAACGCCCAGCGCATGTATGACTCCGCCCAGCGCCTCGAGATGCCGCCGTTCCCGAAGGACCGCTTCGTCGAGGCCGTCAAGGAGGTCGTCAAGGCCAATGCAGCTTGGGTCCCGCCGTTCGGCTCTGGCGCCACGCTGTACGTTCGCCCGTTCATGATCGGCTCTGGCGACGTCATCGGCGTTGCCCCCGCGCCCGAGTACACCTTCCGCATCCTCGTCACGCCGGTGGGCCCGTACTACAAGGGTGGCCTCAAGTCCGTCAAGCTTCGTGTTTCCGAGTACGACCGCGCCGCACCGCACGGTACCGGCAACATCAAGGCCGGCCTGAACTACGCCATGAGCCTGAAGCCCTCCGTCGAGGCCCACGCCACCGGCTATGCCGACAACCTTTATCTCGACTCCGAGTCTCGTACCTACGTCGAGGAGACCGGTGGCGCGAACGTCCTGTTCGTCGACGGTAACACCCTCGTGGTTCCCAAGAGCCACACGGACTCGATCCTGCCCTCCATCACCCGTCGCTCCCTCGTCCAGGTCGCTGAGGACCTCGGCATGACCGTGGACAACCGTCCCGTCGAGTGGGCCGAGGTCAAGAGCGGCAAGTTCTCCGAGTGCGGAATGTGCGGCACCGCTGCCGTTATCTCCCCGGTGGGCGAGATCGACAACAAGGTCTATGGCGCGGATGAGACCGTCGTCTTCCCGGCTGGCCAGACCGAGATTGGCCCCGTCATGAAGAAGCTCCGCGAGACGCTGACCGGCATCCAGTCCGGCGCCGTCGAGGACAAGCACAACTGGGTCTTCAAGATCTGCTAATGCATGCTGCATAGATGGTTGCCTGCGGCCCCACCGACTCTCCGGTGGGGCCGTTTTTTGTGAGGATACGCGTCGCGTCACCCCGTAGCGTCAGTAATACGCGCGGTTACTAAATGTGAAGAAACAATGAAGATACATTTGGAATAATGTTTAGAATATGCAAATAGCGCAAATAAATATACACATACAACAGAGGTAAACTTCACAACTCGCATGAATTGTGAAGAAACATCATGAATATAATTCGGTAAACGGTAATAGCAGATAGCAGAATAACAGCGTAAATACTTTTCGTACACCGTTTATCGGCATGCGCTTGACTGTGGAGAACCTGACGCCGATATTGTGGAGGAACTTCAGGAGGGAATTAGAAAAGATGCACTAATCCCTAGTATGCAAAAGGAGGCAACGGGGATGTTCTCCAAGGATGCAGACTTTCCGCGCGTGACCGTGATTCTGCGTGGATACAGCTACGAGCAGTGCCACTGCGTGGTCGAGCAGCTCGTGGGCACCCGTCTGGGCGCGGTTGAGGTAGCGATGAACACCGAGGGCGCAGCTGAGACCATCGCCAAGCTCGTGAACGAGTTTGGCAGCGAGGTAAAGATCGGCGCCGGCACCGTGACCACCGTCGAGCGTGCAAAGGCCGCTGCTGCTGCGGGCTCGGCCTTCATGCTCTCTCCGGTCTGCTTCACGCCGGAGATCTTTACCATCGCGAAGGACGCCGGTGCCGTTTGTGTCCCGGCTGCCTTCTCGCCGACGGAGGTCTTCACGATGTTCGAGCAGGGGGCTGACATCGTGAAGATCTTCCCGGCCGCGCGTCTTGGTGCTAAGTACCTTTCCGATATCCAGGCGCCCCTCAACTGGATGCCACTCATGGTCGTTGGCGGCGTCAATGGTGGCAACGTGCAGGAGTTCTTCGATGCCGGCGCCACCTATGCGGGTATTGGTTCGGGCATTTTCGAGAAGTCGGACATCATCGCGATGAATGCCGACAAGCTCGCTGAGCAGGTTAAGTCTTTCGAGAATAGCGTTAGGTGGTAGGGGATGGCAGTGCCCAAGTTCGACGAATCGCTCGTTGCTTTTATTGATGATGCCGAGACTCCGGCTGATGTCGAGTCGAAGCTTGCTCAGGTTCTTCTGGATCATGGCTACGTCAAGGATTCCTTTGCTCCTGCGCTCCTTTCGCGCGAAGAGGAGTATCCCACGGCTCTCGAGCTTGGTGCTCACAACGTCGCAATCCCGCACACGGAGGCCGAGCACACGATCGAAGGCTCCATTTGCGTGGGCGTTCTTCGTAATGCAGTGAACTGGCGTCGCATGGATGACTCGGATGAAAGCTGCGATGTTGAGCTCGTCGTGATGCTTGCCCTGAGCGACCCTCATGGTCATCTCGAGATGCTTCAGAAGGTCATCGCTTTTGTTCAGGATCAGGAACTTGTTGAGAAGGTCCTTGCTGCTAAGACTGCGGAAGAGGTCGTCTCTCTCGCGGGTCCGCATCTCGTCTAAGTGGGTTTCAGCCCGGGCGGCGTAGGTCGACCGGACTCGATAGCAAACGCTTCATAGCCAATTGAAAGGGAGAGGAAGTAATGGAAAAGAAGACCGTCATCGTCTGCTGTGCTTCTTCCATGATCACGTCGACTGTCGCGGTGAACAAGGTCAAGGAGATCGCCAAGAACGCTGGCTGCCCTGAGCCTCGCATCATCCAGTGCAAGTTCTCCGAGGTGGAGGGCAACATTGCCACGAATCACGTGGACATCGTTGTTCCCACGGGCAAGCTCAAGGGCATCGACACCGGCGACGCAACCGTTATTCAGGCCACCGCTTTTGTCACTGGCATTGGCGAGGCTGCAGTTTGCGACAAGATCGCCGAGGCCCTCAAGGCCTAGGGCTCTTGCCGTTTGGTTTCAAGACCGCACATTAAGGAGATAGCAAATGGAGATCGTTGTTCAGTTGCTTCAAGCACTCGCCTCTCTGGGCGCCATGTGCATGATGCCGATTATCATCCTGGTTCTCGGCCTCATCTTCCGTGTCAAGATGAACGTTCTTCTCAAGTCTGCCCTGATGGTGGGCATTGGTTTCGCTGGCGTCAACATCGTTATTAATTGGTTTGTTTCTCAGGTGAGTCCCTCTGTTACCCAGATGGTTGCCAACTGGGGCATCCAGACTTCGATTATGGATGTGGGCTGGCCGGCTCGCGCCGCTGCCACTTGGGCTAACCCCCTTGCCGCCGTTATCGTCTTCGTCGTTCTTGGTGTGAACGTGCTCATGCTCGTCACCAAGCAGACCCGCACCGTCATGGTTGATTTCTGGTCCTATAACCACTTCATCTTCACGGGTGCCCTGGTCTGGGTCGTTACCGGCAACCTCTGGGCTCCGCTTCTTGCTGCCGCTCTCGACGCTGCCATTACCTTCAAGCTCGCTGACTGGACTACGCCTGTGGTTGAGGATTACTTCGAGCTCGAGGGCGTCAACTTCCCGACCTCCAACTCCGTTATCTGGGCTCCGGTTGCCTATCTGCTCAACAAGGTTTGGGATGTCATCCCCGGCCTCAACAAGCTCGATATGTCCCCCAAGGGCGTTCAGGATAAGTTCGGCTTCGTTGGCGAGCCTATGTTCATGGGCTTCCTGATCGGTGCGGCCATCGCACTTCTTGCTGGCGACAATTTCCAGAACATCATGATTGTTGCCATCTCCACCTCTGCGACGATGGTCCTCACCCCGAAGATGATGCAGATTCTGATGGAGGGTCTCCTTCCCTTCGCCAATGCCGTGAAGGATACCCTTTCCAAGAAGTTCCCGGATGCCAACTTCACGATGGGCATCGACGCCGCGCTCACCGTTGCGAACGAGTCTGCCATCACCGTGGGCATCATCATGGTTCCCATCACGCTGGTCCTGGCTGCCGTCCTGCCTGGCAACAAGCTGCTCCCGATCTCCGATATTGCCTATCAGGCTATGTGGCTCGCTGCTTGGCCCGTTGCCTTTGGCAAGGGCAACATTGTCCGCGGTCTTCTTTCTACGACCATCATTACCTGCCTGGTCCTGTGGATGGCTACCGCCATGGCTCCGATGCACACCGAGCTCGCTCTTGCTGGCGGCTTCACCCTCCCGCAGGGTATGGCTCTCATCTCTACCGAGGATGCCGGTGAGCACCTCATTGGCTTCATCATGATGAGCCTCGCAAAGTTCCTGCCTTAGCGCGGACTGGCTTTAGCCCGGGGTCGCATGTGGCCCCGGGCCCCTCGACGTTTATTTCAAAGCTGCTTTCTATTCAAGGGAATTCGCCAATGAAGATTACCGATGTCATCATGTACGAAATCAAGCCGCGCTGGATTTTCGCACGTGTCCTTACTGACGAGGGCATCGAGGGCTGGGGCGAGATGATTTCTGGCACCAAGACCGAGACGGTCATGGCTGGTGCCAAGGAGCTTGCTCAGCGTATCATCGGCCGTAATCCATTTGAGATAGAGCGCATCTGGCAGGAGCTACATCGTTCCTTCTTCCGTGGGGGTCCCATCAACGGGACTATCATTTCTGGTCTTGAGATGGCCCTTTGGGATATCAAGGGCAAAGCCTTCGGTGTGCCCGTCTACGAGCTTCTAGGTGGTGCGGCTCGTGACCGCATTCGCGTTTACTCTTGGATTGGCGGAGATCGTCCCAGCGATGTTGCCTCTCAGGCAAAAGATCGCCTCGAGCGCGGTTTCTCTGCCGTGAAGATGAATGCCACCGAGGAGCTTCATTACATCGATTCATACAAGAAGGTCCAGGCGGTCGTTGATCGAGTCTCGTCTATCAGGGACGCCTGCGGAGACGACATCGAGATCGGCATTGATTTCCATGGACGCGTGCACAAGCCTATGGCTAAGGTGCTCGCCAAGGCTGTCGAGCCTTTCCATCCGATGTTCCTCGAAGAGGTTGTGCTTCCCGAGAACTGGGAGGCGTTTGACCAGATTGCTCGTGAGGTAGCCGTGCCCCTTTCCACGGGCGAGCGCCTCTATAGCCGCTGGGAGTTCAAGAGGCTCTTCCAGCAGGGTTGCGTCGATATCATTCAGCCCGATGTTGCCATGTGTGGTGGCATTCTCGAGACTCGGAAGATTTGCGCGATGGCGGAAGCCTACGATATGGCCGCTGCTCCGCATGCTCCCTACGGTCCCATCGCGCTCGCGGCGACGTTGCAGGTTGACGCTTGCACGCCGAATGTCTTCATCCAGGAACAGAGCTTTGGCATTCACTACAACCAGGGCTTTGACCTTCTTGACTTCATTAAGAACAAGGAGATTTTCCAGTTCGAAAATGGCTATCTTGCGCTTCCGGGTAAGCCTGGTCTTGGCCTCGAGATGGACGTCGATAAGATCGAACGAATTGCGGCAGAGGGTCTGAAGTGGTCTAACCCCAGCTGGAAGAATTACGACGGCACCATTGCCGAGTGGTAGGGGAGCGTTATGACTGCTGAGGTCAATACGGTTCTTGGGCCGGTTAAGGCTGATGAACTTGGAATTACATATATCCACGAGCATCTCTATGTGAAGCCCAACGAGCTTCCCGAGTTTTATCCGTATACGCTTGATAACGTCGAAAAGTCGATCGAAGAAGCCAAGGCTTTTAAGGCTGCTGGCGGCTCTACGATGGTTGAGATGTCTCCGCTCAATTTTGGCCGTAACGCAGAGGTTTTGCGCACTATCTCTGAAGAATCGGGCGTTAACGTTGTCTGCATCACGGGGTTTCACAAACAAGCTCATCTGCCGCAATGGTTCTTTGAGCTTGATGACAAGGCTGTTTCTCATGTTGTGATTGATGAGATTGAGGATGGCATTGGCTATTCGCACGTGAAGCCGGGTGCCATCAAGATAGGAACCAGCCTTAATGCCGTGACGGATGCTGAGAAGCGTGCCATTGCGCTTTGCGGAGCTATTGCGCGCGATTTCTCGCTGCCTGTTATCACGCATTGCGACAAGGGCACGATGGGCCTTGAGCAAATCGACCTTCTCAAGCGCGCGGGTGTCGCTCCTGAGAGAGTTTGCCTTTCCCATGTCGACCTTACGCTGGACGTCGATTACCTCAAGCGTATTTGTGCTACGGGTGCTTTTATCAGCTTCGACCACGTTGGTCGTGACCTTGATGATCATGACGCTGCTCGTGTTGCGATGCTGGCGGACCTCGTTAAGGCGGGGTTTGGCGACAAGGTCTGTCTTGCCGGGGATATGGGCAAGAAGGATTACTTCCGTTCTTACGGAGGTAAACCTGGCTTGGATTATATCCTCACAGATTTCAAGAAGTATGTGCTTGAGGCCATTTCCGAGGCTGATTACCAGCGCATGCTCGTTGACAATCCCGGGCGCGTTCTCGCCGGTTGCCACTAGTTACGTCACATAGCTTCATAGTCTAATTACGAGAGGGTTTACTTACATGCTTCGCAAGATTGACCAGCTTGAACCGTTTCAGCGCGCCATCTCCAAGGCACACCTTGCCGCTGCCGGTATCTCCATCGATTCGCTTGAGAACCCGGACAAGCCGCTAATCGCCATCGCTAACAGCTGGAACGAGGTCTGCCCGGGCCATGAGCCGCTCAGGCAGCTTGCTGCCGAGGTCAAGAAGGGCATCCTCGAGGCGGGTGGCGAGCCCATCGAGTTCAACACCATCGGCATGTGCGATGGCGTTGCCCAGGGTCACGCGGGCATGCGCTACTGTCTGCCTCACCGCGAGGTCATCGCGGATTCCTGCGAGGCCATGATCGTGGGCGAGGGCTGCTTCGATGGTGTTGTCTACATGGGCTCTTGCGACAAGATCATTCCCGCCATGCTCATGGCTGCCGCTCGCATCGACCTGCCCTCCGCCCTCGTGACGGCTGGCCCCTGCTATGACGAGATCAAGCCCTCCGAGTCCAAGGCCCTCCGTGCGCGCTTCCTTCGCGGCGAGGCTACGGAGCGCGAGGTCATCGAGGGCACGCTCAAGTACTACACCGGCCCCGGCATCTGTCCGTTCCTCGGCACCGCCAACACCATGGGCTGCCTCACCGAGGGCCTCGGCATGATGCTACCCATGGGCGCTCTCTGGCCGAGCTCCACGAGCCAGCGTCGCTTCTCGGCGCGCCAGACCGGTGCTGCCGTCGTTGACCTTGTCCGCCACGACATCAAGCCGAGCGACATCATGACGCAGGCGGCGATCGACAACGCGGTCAAGCTCCTTGCTTCCGTCGGCGGTTCGCTCAACGCTCTCATCCACCTGCCCGCGCTCGCTCACGAGCTTGGTCTCGAGTGCACCTGGGCCCAGGTTGCGGAGACTACGTCGCACACGCCGGTTGTCTGCAATGTCGTGCCCAACGGCGATATCTCCTGCGTCAACCTTTACAAGGCAGGCGGCGTCCCCGCGGTTCTCAAGACCATCGAGGGCGACCTGGACACCACGGTCATGACCGTGACGGGCAAGACCCTCGGCGAGAACCTCTCCGGCAAGATCGACATCGACCGTTCCGTGATTCGCACGCAGGACGATCCCGCCTCTGTCGCCAACGGCATCCAGGTGCTCTATGGCAACCTCGCTCCTGAGGGCGCGCTTGTGAAGACGAGTGCCGTGCCCGCTGACCAGCACGTCTGGAGTGGCCCCGCCATGGTGTTCAACTCTGAGGACGAGGCCTTTGTTGCCTACAACGAGGGCCGCATTGTCGCGGGCACTGGCGTTGTGATCCGTTACGAGGGCCCCAAGGGCGGTCCCGGTATGAAGGAACTCCACCGCGTGACGGAGATCATGAAGGGCATCCCGAACTCCGCCGTCATTACGGATGGTCGCTTCTCCGGTGCGTCTGGCGGCCTCTCTGTTGGCTACCTTTGCCCGGAAGCTCTCGATGGCGCGCCTATCGCTCTCATCGAGGACGGGGATATCCTCCGCGTCGACCTCACGAAGAACCTCATCGAGGTCGAGGTCTCCGAGGATGAATTTGCTCGTCGAAAGCAGGATTGGAAGCCGGTCATCCACGAGAACGGTGGTAACCTGCTCGCGAGGTACGCAAAGCAGGTCGGCTCCGCAAAGACGGGTGCTGTGCTCGCATAACGTAATTAACTAGGCGGCCTGGGTTTTCCCGGGCCGCTGACTTCTCATCTACTAGACTGTCCCTAGCCAAATCATCGTCGAGGAACCTTCATGCTCGCTGCCAAATCTCACCTCAAAGTCTTCTCCTGTGCCGCCTCCTTTGGTGTCTTCACCAAGGAGCCGCTGGAGCGCTTGGAGGCCGCCGGATGCGAGGTCTGGGTCAACCCGACGGGCCGTGTCCTCACGAAGGCGGAGATTCTCGAGCATGCGTACGATGCGGACGTCGCCATCGTGGGTAACGACGACTTCAACGGCGACGTCATCCGCAGACTGCCCAACCTCAAGCTTATCGCGCGCCATGGCTCTGGCGTGAACAACATCGATTTCTCCGAGGCCAAGCACCGCGGGATTGTCGTGACGAACACCCCGGACGCCAACATTGAGGAGACCGCGGACCTCACCTTTGGCCTCATCCTTGACCTCGAGCGGCATCTCTCGCAGATGAATGCCGAGCTCAAGGATGGTATCTGGCGCAAGCGCGCGGGACACAGCCTCTATGGCAAGACCATCGGCATCATCGGCGTTGGCCGCATCGGCCAGGCCGTCGCGCGAAGGGCAATGGGCTTTGGCCTCGATATCCTTGGTAATGACATCAACCCGGATGAGTCTGCGGCGAGGTCTGGCCTCATCTTTACGAGCCTCAATGACCTTCTCAAGCGAAGCGACATCGTGACCATTCACACGCCGCTTACCCAGGCGACGGAGAACCTCATTGGCGCCAAGGAGCTTCGCATGATGAAGGACGACGCCATCCTCATCAACACGTCGCGTGACGGCATCGTTCGCCACTCGGCGCTCACGAAGGCCCTTACGGAAGGCAGGCTCTACGGTTACGCCTCTGACGTGCATGCGGGTGAGCCGCCCAAGCACTCACCGCTATTCGATCTTCCCAACGTCATCGTGACGCCGCACGCGGGTTCCGCTACGTACGAGGCCAACTACCGCATGGGCATGGCCGTAGCCGATAACGTCATTGCCTTCATGGATGGCTGCGTGCCGCCCAACGTCGTCACGTCACTCGGCCAGTTCTATAGCCGGTGACGGGACTGCGATGTTGTGGGGCGTTTAAACGCGTAGCGGGGCGACAGCCGTTGTGCTGCCGCCCCGCTTGGGTTTGCGCGCGGGCGTGTCATCCGGGCGTGTGCCTCGCGCGCCGATGCGATTGCTCCGTGCTCGCGGCTAGGTGTTATGTGCCAATAGGTTGTTTACACCCGGGTGGTGACAAATAGGGAGGCCTCCCGCATGCTGTGAGTTGTCTAGGCGCACAGCGAGGAGGGGCCTCCCATGTCC
>NZ_JBQKHS010000015.1:0-13839 GCF_052118165.1 Parolsenella sp. LCP21S3_E11
GCCCGTGCCCGCACGGCGCCCGGCGCCGCTCGCTCGACGCGCCCGCTCGGCACCCGCCCGCGCCCGTCGCCGCGCATTAACGTCAGCCATCGCGCGTATCCTATACGGGTCAAGTTTACGTCGAGAGGAACCCTCACATGCAAGACGGAACGCGCCGATGACGCCGCGGATGCACCTTCACGTTCTAGCCAGCGGCTCGAAGGGCAATGCGTCCGTAGTAGAGGGCCCTGCCGGTTCCGTCCTCATCGACGACGGCCTCTCGCGCAGGGAGCTCCTCCGCCGCGCGGACGAGCTGGGCGTCGACATGGACCGCATCTGCTGCGTTGTCATCACGCACGAGCACGCGGATCACGTGAGCGGCCTTACCGTCTTCTGCAACAAGTATGAGGGCCGCCTCGTCGCCACGGCGGGCACCGCGAGCGGGCGCAAGTACCTTGCGCAGCTGCCGTTCGAGCTCGTTGGTGACGCGGACGAGTTCGAGGCGGGCGGCATGCGCGTGCGCACCTTCCCCACCTCGCATGACGTGGCGGACCCATTCGGCCTTCGCTTCGACTGCGGCGCGGGCGAGGACGCGGATTCCCTCGGCTTCTGCACGGACACGGGGATGCTGGGAGACCGCGCGCTCGAGCTGCTCTCCAGCGTGCGCGTCCTTGCGCTCGAGAGCAACCACGACGCGCGTATGCTCGCGACCGGCCCCTACCCGGGCTTTCTCAAGCAGCGCGTCGCGGGAGACCACGGCCATCTCTCGAACGACCAGGCCGCGGCGGCGCTGCGCGAGCTCGTCGGGCCGGACACGGAGACCGTCATTGCCATGCATCTCTCGGAGGAGAACAACCGCCCGAGCGTCGCCGTCCGCGCGCTTGCTGCCGCCGTTGGCGCGGAGGCCGCGAACTCCACCTTCACGGAGGCCCGCACGGCAGACGGCCGCCTCACCATCTGCGCCGCGGCCCAGGCCCGGCCGATGACGGTGTGGTAGCGGGGACGAGCGCGCGTCAGGGGGCGCTTACGCCGTCGAGCGCTAATTCGCTTCCCTTACGCCCTCGCTAACGGAAGTGAAATACGATTCACTTCCGTTAGCAGCTCCCGAACGGAAGCGAATCGGCACTTCACCTCCGCCAGCGGCCACCCCACGGGAATGCGCCTACAAGCCCAAGTCGGGAAGCACGCCCTCGATAGCCGTGCGTTCCCTCTCCTGGAGATAGCTGGGGTTGAGATCAGATTTTCCATACGCGAGGTATGTCCCACGCGTCGCGGCAATGAGTTCGCTCGTAAAGAACTGCTCCCAGCTAAAGAACTCGCTGCTCTCTATGTAGTCCGCCGGATTCTCCAACATGTCCCGAACCTCCCTGCCCCCAATCAGGCCGGACTGGAGAATCAACCACTCGAAGGATTCGGGCAAGAACAGCTTCACGTTCTTGAAGCGTCGCAGCGACGTCACGAGCTCCATCTCTGGACCAAACGCGGCGCCATCGGCTATCACGAGAACGGACTTGGCGTCGCAATTGCGAACCACGTCATAAATCCGGCTCTTTCCGCCAGCGCTCACGCACGGAATCCCAGACTTCTCGCAAAGCGCGGAGAAGAACCCGTACCCGCTATTGCTATCCTCAACCACCACCAGCTCGGGACGCTCCCCAGAAAAGGAATCGTCGCCATAGATACGGTACGTCGACGTATACACGCGCGAATAGGCCGGATATTTTGCCGCGGCGCGCGTGGAATTTCTCAGACCATATATCTCATCGACGCTATAGGGCAGCTGCGCCATTGACTCTCGGGCCACGAGCACGTAGTAGTTGTCGCTATTGCGAGCAGCGTGAGCGAACTCATGAGAGCGCATGAACGTCGAGTCCTCGTCTATGAAGACGATGCTGCCGCTGATTTCCGAAAGGTCGCGCTCCCAGTTGCGGCCCGAGAGAACCCTGCAGGGGGCATCGCAATTAACGACGACACCGCTGGCCGCCCCCATCTCGTCATATTGCGCGATGAGGTCGAGAAGCGTCGTCTTTCCCGTTGCACTATTACCCTGGAGAATGGTCAGGTTGCGACGAACGGTCAGCTTGATCTGGAGGCGGTTGTTCCGGACAACAACCTGATGCTCCCCCTTCATCGCAAGCCGCCTCTCAGACAATCCGCACCAACAAGCACCAGCTCGTCCATGGAGTGAATGAGTTCCCCGGTGTTGCCGATCCGCGCCGTGAACCTCCCATTGCCGAAGTTCATCAGGTGGTGGAGGTTGATGGTGATGTCGTGCCGCTTGGAAATGCGGAGGATCCAATAAGCGCAGTTATCACCGCAGTTCGTGGCGTTATAGACGTTCTCCGCGTCGAAGAGCAGAAGGAGAAGCGTTTTGGTGCCGCTGGAGAGCTTCTCCGGCGGAATGATGCCGAGAATCCTCGTCTCGATCGCATTAGGCCCGAGAACGACGCCCTTATCCACCGACTTTATGATCCGTTGGGCCAGAGGATCCTCGAGCCAAGCGGCAGAGTAGGTGTTGTTGAAATAGACAGACGTGTTGTCGATCACGCCGTCCATATCGCCAAAGTAAATGGTAAGCACGCGACCTCCTTCTCACGGGAAGAGTATACGTTGCGAGGCGCGGGCAATGGTAGGTTAAACGGGTGCAGCACTGCCAGCTTGTCATGCGCCCGCTTCGCCCCGGCCGTCGCGCCCTCAGAGGAGAACAGCCAACCACACGCCACGCTAAAGGCTCGCCTTGCCCGCGAGGAGCCCTTTGATCCCGTACATGTCAGGGAGTGACGCTATTCGCTTCCGTTAGCCACCTGCCGGCGGAAGCGAATCGGCGCCACCGCCCCTACTGTCCCTGTTTCGCGTACCTGGCCTCGGTGGCCGCCTTCGCGGGGCGCCACCAGGCCTCGTTCGCCACGTACCAGTTGCCTTCTCAAACGGCTCGTTGCCCCAACGGTCGACTCAATTACACCAGCCGAAATCAACGCATTGAGCCTATACCTGACCTGGCTCACGCTAAGGCCGGTCTCCGACACAAGCTCGCGAATGGACATTTCGCCATTCGACCTGAGCAAGCTCAGCACGCACCCCTCGTCTTTCTTCGCCATCTGTCAGTCACAGTCACCCCAATCACTCACATTTCTCACTGAGATTAAGAGTGATTGGAGTGATACCAATAAGACGGCCGTGGCGAGCGAGAAGTCGAGCCAATTAGCCACGCATAGGAGAAAAGCCGCCCGCGACAATGATGTTGCACTGGATGAACGTTTCGTCAGTCATCGCTACGAGAACTTCCTCATCGGGTCACGTCGACAGTCCTCGAGAAACTCAACGCCTACGGTTCCGGCCGTCTCGTCGATGGTGTAGTAAATGCCATAGTGCCCGGTAAACGTTACGCGAACCTCATGGTCGGGCATCGCAGACTCGTAAACGGGCTCATAAACCTCGCCCATCGCTGGGGCAACCTCGAGCATGCGAAGCCTCCTTGCGATGCGCCTCGCATCGTCGCGGGAGGGGATACCGAGCAACCCCTCCTTGACGGACTTCGCGAGAAAGACCTCGTAGTGCCGCAGACCATCATCCTGCCCAGACGAACTCACAGAGACCACTTATCCTCAAGCTGGGAAAGCGTCTCGTCAAGAGATGCCGACTCGCCACGCCTCAACTCGTCATGGCCTCGGGTAATTCCAGCGTAAACGCTCTTTTCGCGCTCGATAATCGCCTTGCGATAGCTCATCTCACGATCGTACTCGGCCGCATCGAGGAGAACGACCGCCGCCTTGCCGCGGCGAGTCAAGTAGATGGGTTCCTTCGTCCGCATCGCCTCGTCCGTAAGCGCGGCCGTGTTCCTCTGAAGCTCCGTTACCGGCAATACGGTTGGCATGCGATCCTCCTTAGAAGAGATGGCTTAGATACATAGAATTATATGTATCTAAGTATGTATAACAAGGCGAATTAGGAGCGTCGGCAATTGAGCGGGCTGCGAACGATCTGAGCACCGGCTCTGCCATACCTGCGAACGGCCTCGAGCAGGAGGAACGCGCCCCCGCCGTTGATGCGCAGGAACGGCCCCGAATCCGCGATGGAGTTGTCGTTGTGGGAGTCGGCCGCGTAGTGGGCGAAGTTGCCGCCGATGATGCCGTTGTCGCCCGTGGCAATCAAGCTACGTGAGGCGCGAACACGCCCAACGCTTCGGCCGCCTCGCAGGTGAGCATCTATCCAATGAATCAAAACCAGTGCTTCGAAAGGCCCGCGTTCAACACCGCCAATGGCTCGCCGTCCGCGAGCATGTCGTAAATCTTGCTCGCAAACACCATGTCATGCAGGGCAATCCCGATGTTATAGGCAATGATCCGCTGGTCATCAGACTCACGGCCAGGCTTGTTGCCCAGCAGCACGTCGGACATTTCCACAAGCTTGTGCTTGAACTGCGGGTAGTAGCCAAAGGACGAGACGTGACCCTCGTCATCGCAGACGATCCTGTCGAACGCAAGGTCACAGGACATGAAGCCGCGGGTGTGAATGGGGACGAGGAGGGTCCCCGGGGCGAACTCCTCCGGCCCGCAGAACTCGCCAGGCGCAGACGTCACACAGCTGACCAGAACCTGACTGGAACGCGCGAGGTTCTCAACGTCATCAGCGACATGGAACTTGACGTTCTCAAGCATCTCAAAACGCTTCGCGAACTCATCCGCCTGGTCTTTGTACCTGAGAAGCCCGACCTCGAGCTCGCGGTCCGAGAAGAGCGCGGCAATACAGGCAAGGGACGACATCGCCGTGTTGCCGAGGCCCATAAAGCCCAGACGAGTAAAGCCGGGAACCGCCAGGTGCCGAATCGCGTGAGCGGCAACCGCTCCCGTTCTCATGGTGGTGATCCAGTCACCATCCATAAGGGCAAGGCACTCGCCACTCAAGGAGTCATAGAGGAGAATCTCCGAGGAAAGCGCGGGCACCCTGCCGGGGTAACGCGATACGACCTTAACGCCCCCCCTCCCCTCAAAACCCACGAAACACGGCATCGTGTTCACGAACGTTCCGTCCTGGGTGTGGTTCGGCTTAATCGAAACCTTGGAAGGCAGCTGAGCATCGGCCTTGTTGCGCAAAGCAGTGTCAACCCACTCAATGCAGGTCAACGGGTTGAGCTTCAAATTTCTGATGTCATCGAAAGAAATGATCTTCATGGCCGTGTCTCCGAAAGAATGGTCTTGGCCAGAAAGGCCACTTCCAATCACGCATAACTCAAACAACCGCTAGCGGCTCAGAACGAGTTCAAAAGCAGCAGGCGCGGGACCCGCGCAGATTGTCGGTTCCGCTACTCCGCAAAACGAGACAACGCGTCATGCGTTGCTCCGGCCTCAAGATCATCTTGCGAGACATGCTGGAAATGACTGTGAATATCCTTGGGCAAGTCTAGGTAGTCGCCATAGCAGGAGCGAAGATAGGCGTCTGCATTTGCCGGGACGTTAATTTCAATGCCCTCAAACATGGCCCTCTTAAGTGGAAAAGTGTCTTCAATCGAATATGCGTACCAGGGCACACGCGAGCAGTTCAGATTGTCGATAGCCCACACGATTCCGCCAGCGTCCTCCTCGTCGCAGACAACGCCGCAATCACGGGACTTCTGATAGCATCCGTCGAAATAGGCCCGGATACGATCGGCGTCATCGGCGTCTTCCGGACAATACGGAGTCAATCCCCAGAATGCCAGGCTATCGTCACGCTCAGTCTCCTCGGCAAGGTCAGCCCTTAGCCTACGCAACTCTTCCGCCTTCTGCCGATTGGAAGAAGTCGCCCAGTCATAGACAAAGAGGTCAAGGAAGCATGGGATTTCATCGTCCGCATAGAGGAAGCGGATCTGCTTACAAGTGACGTAATGGTCGTAGACAACGGTGATGCGATAACGATCGTCATCGCCGACGATCTCAATCAAGCGATCGATGTCGGAACGCATCATGCCAAGGTCCGTATCGTCGTCCCAGGGAATAAAGCCTCCGTGACGAACTGCACCCAGCAGCGTGCCGTACGTCGCCCAGTACCGCAATCCATTCTCCCTGCAGAGCACGTCGAACTCCCCTAGGAGCTTCGCGCATCCAAGCTGGAGAAGCCTCATGCCGCCCGTAGCCTTTGGTAGCGAGCGATAGAAGCGCTTTTTTGCATCGTCGATCGACTCGTTATCCTTGCGGTAGTTTTCCCATGCGAACATCTTCATGTGGGCGTCGTGAGCTTCGAGCTCCGAGCCGAGCTGATCGCATTTGCGATTCAAGTCATCTGTCCGGCAAGTCAACAGATCGAGCGCGCGCCTAATCTCAGCAAGTTGGAGATGCGACTCGTCGTGCATGGCCGACACGTCGCGGTGCACCGCATGAAGCGAGCGCGATGAACCGGGAAGGTACTGCTTGAAGTTATTGACGATCGACATAAAGCACCTAATTTCTCGGTGTGACTACGCCTTAACCGCAAAACCGGCGAATATCCACTGCTCCTCTACTGCCCCTGCTTCGCGTACCTGGCCTCGGTGGCCGCCTTCGCGGGACGCCACCAGGCCTCGTTCGCCACGTACCACGCGATCGTCTGGCGCAGGCCCTCGGCGAAGTCCGTGTGCCTGGGCTCCCAGCCGAGCTCGCGGCGCAGCTTGGTCGAGTCGATGGCGTAGCGGCGGTCGTGGCCGGGGCGGTCGCGCACCCAGTCGAAGTCGTCCGGGTCCTTGCCCATGGCCTCGAGGATCATGCGCAGGACCGTGATGTTGTTCTGCTCTCCGTCCGCGCCGATGAGGTAGGTCTCCCCCATGCGGCCCTTCGTGAGGATGTCCCACACGGCGAAGGAGTGGTCCTCCGTGTGAATCCAGTCGCGGACGTTCTCGCCCCTGCCGTAGAGCTTCGGGCGCTCGCCGTCGATGATGTTGGTGATCTGGCGGGGGATAAACTTCTCCACGTGCTGGTAGGGACCGTAGTTGTTCGAGCAGTTGGAGATGGTCGTGCGCAGGCCGTAGGTGCGGGTCCAGGCTCGGACGAGCATGTCGGAGCTCGCCTTCGTGGAGGAGTACGGGCTGCTCGGGTGGTAGGGGGTCTCCTCGGTGAAGCGCGCCGGGTCGTCGAGCGCGAGGTCGCCGTAGACCTCATCGGTCGAGACGTGGTGGTAACGGACGCCGTACTTCCTCACGGCCTCCAGCAGGCGGAAGGTGCCCTCGACGTTGGTCCGCAGGAACGGCTCCGGGTCCGCGATGGAGTTGTCGTTGTGGGACTCCGCCGCGTAGTGGACGATGGCGTCGTGCCCGGGAACGAGCTCGTCGAGCAGGGCCGCGTCGCAGATGTCGCCCACGACGAGCTCGACGCGGTCGGCCGGCAGCCCCGCGATGTTCTCGGGGTTGCCCGCGTAGGTGAGCTTGTCGAGCACGGTCACGTGCACGTCCGGGTGGTTGTTCACCACGTAGTGCACGAAGTTGCTGCCGATGAAGCCGCAGCCGCCCGTGACGATGATGTTGTGGGGCTCGAAAATGTCTGACACGTCGTCCTCCGTATTTCGTAGTTCGCTAAGACTCCGGCAAATCCTTCCGGAGCACTTGAACTATGGCAGATAGAGCCAGCCCTACTCAGCCATGCCAAGGTATTCTTTCCAGAAACCAACGGAGGTCACCTTGGCGCGAGACTCTTCATATGCCCGATGGAGCTCCTGCTTCCGAGACTTAAATTGCTTCAGGTCGGCCCTGTAACGGCGCTCGATTTCCCTGTATTTATTCGCATCCTTAACGCGAATAACTCCAGAGCGGTTATACCAGTCAATTACGATTAGGTATTTCTTCCCGCGAATCGCACCCGCGGGATAGGCTCCGCCCATCGCTGGAATCACCGCATAACCCGAGCCTTCGCGGACAATGACGCGCTGCCAGTTATTGGTGATGTAGTCGCTTGCTCTTTCCGCCATACCACGCGGCTTATCACCTTCGATCAGCTGTCGATCAATCTCGGCCAGGCTAAACTCAAGACCAAGGGCATGTGCCTGCTTCTCGACCTCTTCCAGGGGGACGAGCTTCTCCTTGCGCCTATTCGCTCCCATAAAGCTCGATTCGGCAAACCCAATAGCGGAGTAGCACTCAGGTCCCTTGAGGAAGTCCTCGAAAGCATCAAGGATGAGCTCGGCACCGGCATAACCAAACTTCTTCAGTTCGAGCATGAGCTTGTGGTAGATCTCTTTTTCGAAGTCAGAATTCTCAGCAAAGCCAGTGGTGAACTGCGCCACAAGCTCGTTGCGAGTGGTCTGATAAAGCTCATTAGCAGCGTTATAACGCTTGTCAAAGGGGTCATGCCAGATGCAAATGCCACCCATCGTCATAAACTCCGGAGAGCAGCGAACTCCATACTCCGCATCGTCATAGCGCACAAAGTAGGGCAGCGGCATACCCTTGGCGCGAATCGTACTGACAGGAATGCAGCAATACCACCAAGCCGCATAACGCTGGTGAAGACGCTTGATTGCACCAGGAACTCGATATGCCTCGTTATAGACAACCTCTTCGAATTTCGTGAGGCAAAGACGAGGCTTTGCCGGATGGCAGTAGCCCTCTGGCGTCATGTAGCCAGTATCTTCCCACTGCTCATTTCCCGCTTCGTAATTAAGCATAGCCCCGCTAATAAAAGCATCAGCATAATCGTCGTTGACAATTCGAAGCAGGTTAAATGTGCGCCTTACACTCTCGGGCGAGATGGCGACGTCATCGTCCATAAGAAGAATGTGAGTGTAGCCCTTTGGTGACTCCAGGGCCTCTATCATGCCGCGAGCAAAGCCGCCCGCTCCGCCGACATTAGCATTAGGGCAGACCTTGACTCCAGTGTCGGACAGAGCCTCGGCATCGAGAGTTCTACCGTTATCAACGACAAGAACACCAAAGTGTCTGGAAATATCGTCGTCAGACTCAAGGATGTCGCTCTTAAGGAGCGCAATATTGCGCTCAACATAAGCCTCTTTTTTGAACGTAGTCGTCGAGAGTAACAGGTTTACGTCGCGAAGCTCGTGGGGAACGGTTACGTAATAGGCGCCATTGCGAATAAACGCAACGCCATTCGCTTCAATTCTAAAGCCCACGAGCACCGCATTTTCATCAACGTTCAAATCGAGCGAAATGTGTCGCCACTCATCGGAGGCAGGGATTTCGACCGCCGTATCTTCAAGCACGACAGGATAGCCCGCAAAAGCATCGGCCGTAGTCTGAACGAGCCTACAGACAGCACCCTTAATATCGATGCTTAGCGAAAAGGCGGTCGCCGAGGCATACCTGACGAGCTTCTGCACCGAAAGGGAGTTGAAATAGGTAGTGAAATCAAACGCTCCTTTTCCCGACAATCTCCACCCCTCGGTCTCTTGGTCATAGAGCCAAGGCACATCGCTCTTGCAATACAGCGACGGATACTCTACCGAGCGCGGATTGTGCTCGAGTAGGATATTGGAAAACTTGATTGTCGTCACTTCGCGGCTCCCTATCAATTCCGGCTTATTGCTCAATTCTATTTATATTAGAGCCTCGGTCTTTTTTCTACGCTTCGCACCGTATGAGCAAAACGTGACAGATCCGCATAATCCCCCTGCAGTAAATGCAGCTCCCGCCGGCAACGAAGCATTGCAATAGCTCAAGCGGACATCGTTATTTCCGGCATGCACACGAATTGCCATGAAGGCGACGTTGGCCCTTAGCACGTCCGCTTTCTCGCCATTGACCTCCGCAGACCACCCCTCGGAATACGGAAGCCTAACATAAAGGTATCCGTCTTCCTGGGCCTCATATGTGCAGTACAAGTGATTTCCGCTGTAATCAATGTTGCTCGCTGCGTTCATCTGATGTCCCGAAGCAACATCTTGAATCCAATCGGTTTTTTCAGCAGTCAGCTTAAGGGAAGAGAACGAATACACTCCAGCGCTCTGGAAACGCAAGGCAATAGCACGCTGGGGGCTTTCCGAGTAACCAGCGTTAATACACCAGCTGTCCTTCCCTCCATCAAGGGGGGATCCCAGTGTTGGGCTCCAGATCTCTTGCTCCATATTCTGGCCGCAGACAAATACCTTAAAGCCGGTTTCTCTGCCCGTGTCAAACACGTCAGAATAAGTTAATTTATCAAAAGAAACGTACGTTTCGCATCCTTCGGGCATCTCAGATTCAAGATAAAGAATGGAATTAGGAGCAGTAACGGTAATTTCATTCCCGCTAACCTGGATAGCCCCCTCATCCTCTTTATTCTGCACAGGAAGATCACCATATTCTTCCTTATAGTGCGTCGAATAGGAAAACGGCAGGTCGGTTGTTTGATCCCGATACGTGTCGTCACCAAACTCCCCGCGGTTTTCCGCGCTCGACATCTCTTCATCTTCGAGAACAAGACCTTGGGCAAGCACGTTCTGGCGATCCACGAAACCAAGAGCCGTATAGGATGATTCGCCAATTGGGCTAGATGCGTAGTATGCAAGCGGCAGGAGCGCTTCAGTTGAATAGAGCTTAAAACCGCGGTCGTTTTCTGCGACAAGGGTGTCATACATCGGAGGGACCATAGTCGTTCCCTCGCCACCCGTTAAAAAGTACTTCGTGCCAGAAAGCAACTCGAGAGGGCTTCTGGAGTTAAAGGAAGAATAGGCATAGTTCATCGTTGAGGTCACCAGACCGAGAGAGGTGTGGTAATCGTCAACGTAGCTGTTGTAGAAGGAGTTGTAGAACGTATCGCCCCTTGTTCCAATAATGAGATTGCTATTCCTCAGCATCGCAGTCGAGAAAGAGTCCGTACTCCACTCCCCCGCATCGTCTACATTCTCAAGAAGGGATAGACCCCGATCCTCGATGGCCGCGTCGAATGCCCTTCCGTTGGGAACCCTATCGCCTCGCAAAGAGGTTCCCGCAAAGTAGAAAACAACGGCGACCGTAGCCGCAAGGGTCATGATTGACGCAAGAAATACGCGCGCTCTGTTTCTGTTCGCGGTTGTCAAAAGACAGAGATATGCCAGCAGAATGCACACGGTTGAGAAGAACACTGTACTGGAACTTGCGCTCCTCGGGGCAACGATCAACGACACAAGAACTATGGGAAAGGCGGTCTTTAGAATAGAGCCGACGCCCCTCGGACCCCATAGTTCTGGAAGCGTAATTGTAGTCACTACGCCCATTGCAAGGCTAAAGCCCCAGACCCAGCGGTTATTCGAATAAGAGAAGCCATTCGAGACGCTGCCGGCAATTGGCGAGAAGAGCACCAACACGAATATGCCCAGCAACAGGAGGAGAAGTCTGTACGTATTGTTGTTCTTGCGAAACAGCAACGCGACCGACACAACAGCAACCGGTGCGAAGCCGAGGAAGCAGTCTGCACCAACTCCCGTAACGCTCATCAGATATCTTGCGAGTGAAATGTAATAGGAGCGGGAGTACAGGAGCCCAATTTCGCGGGTCACGTCCGCCCTACCCTGAGTCATAACGTTAACAGCCGCAGGAACAAACAGCACTCCTGCACAGGCAATGCCCAGAACGGTCGGTATGGCAACCCTGAAGAACAGGTCGAAGAAAGACCGGAGAGTCTTTCCTTCGAAGAAGAGAAACCTGCAAAGACAGTAAATGACCAGAAGCAGACACAGGATGTAACCCGTAGTAACGGAATAGAGGCAAGCCATCGCAACTGAAGTAATGAGGATCGCGGAGCCGTTGCGATCGATTGCCCTATCTACTCCAAGGAGCGCCAGCGGCGCAATCACAAGCGGATAAACCATATAGATTTGCTGAAAAGCAATTGCGGAGAACCCGCTAAAGAGATACACGAACACGCCAACCATGCTAGCAGCGCGATCAAACCCTTTATAGAGACAGTACCCAATGAACGCTAGACCAGCCAGGTAAAACGTAATCGGCACGGTTAGATTCAGCAGCACCTCTGCATTGCGGGCATTGCTGAAAATGGAAATCAGATTAATCGGATTGCCAAGAGTGTTATTAATGGAGTCAAAGTAATCCGCGCCATAGCCAACCAGCTGGCTCCACATCGGCACCTCAAAAGCATGAGACACGAAGATGTTCTTCAATAGCTCACGCAGCCATCTACCCTCGAGAATAAAAAAGGGATATTGCTGCTCAAAGCCATCGACCCACCAGATAAAGCTCCTATTCCCAAGCCAACATGAAGAGGAGAACAAAAGGAAAAAGGGTACGAACAGGCAACTATATATAAGGATGTATTTAGCCCTTGACCTATTTAGGGCTCTATCAATCCTTTCGCAGGCATTATCCAAAGCGCCTTCTTGCTTCAGAGCGTTCTTCGTACTGTCTTTCATTCCCATTAATCCAGATATTCCTTATACATTGGTCTTATTACGGCTCTTCATAACGCGGCCCTCGGCCACCTTCTTGAGGTGCTTACCATAGCTAGACTTCGCAAAACGACGCGCGGACTTCAATAAGACCTCTTTGGTAATCCAGCCGTTGTTATATGCAATTTCCTCAAGCGAAGCAATTTGAAGGCCCTGGTTTTCCTCTGTTACGCGTACGAACTCTCCCGCTCGATACAGGCTATCCATGGTGCCAGTATCAAGCCAAGCAGAACCGCGCGGGAGGAGACCCACTTCAAGGGAGCCATCTTCGAGATACATCTTGTTAAGGTCCGTAATTTCAAGCTCCCCGCGCTCAGAAGGCACAACCTTCTTGGCAAAGTCAACGACCCTTTTGTCGTAAAAATACAAACCCGTTACGGCGTAGTTCGACTTGGGCTTCTTCGGTTTTTCCTCAAGCGACACGGCTCTGCCATATTCATCGAACTCAACAACGCCAAAACGCTCGGGGTCTTCTACGTAATAGCCAAATACTGTCGCTCCGTGCTCCTTATTAGCAGCAGAGCGGAGCTGCCCGGTTAGTCCACCGCCGTAGAAGATGTTGTCCCCCAGGATTAGAGCGCAGCTGTCCCCCGCAATAAACTCTTCCCCGATCAAGAAAGCCTGGGCAAGACCATCGGGAGACGGCTGTTCGGCATACTGGAGGTTGATGCCAAACGACGATCCATCCCCGAGTAGTTTCTCAAAGTTAGGCAAATCAGCCGGAGTCGAAATCAGCAGAATATCCCTGATGCCAGCAAGCATCAAAATAGACATAGGGTAATAGATCATCGGTTTATCGTAGACAGGTAAGAGCTGTTTAGACGTTACCGTCGTAAGTGGATAAAGCCTAGTTCCAGACCCGCCAGCAAGAATGATACCTTTTGCCATACCCTTCCCCTCCTTGAACCATCTAAGAGCTAGATCAAGCGGTTAATAATTGTCACAAGCGATTTGCCGTAGTTTCGATCTGACGCCCACCTGCCACCCAAATCTTCAACGCAGGGGGCGCACCCACGCGTAACGTAATAAAACCTCGGATCGACACATTGCGTCTTCAGAGGATCAGTAGATGCATAGGCCTTAAGATGCTGCACTTGCGCCCTAAGACCGGTGGCAACGTCCGGAAACGTCAGTCCACTCACGCCGTTTCCGGTGGCACCAAGGCCACCAAAGTTACACTGCTGAGGTTTAACGTCACCGCCAAACCTCAGCCATCCAGTTTCGTGCATTGCCTGGGCAAATAGGACCTCGGGGCGTACCCCCTCGGCGACGGCTTCGTTATAAGCAATCGTGCAGAAGCTACGAATCGTCGGAGCCCCCTTTTGTACATATACAGCCGAGGGATATGCGGCCCCAGACGCTTGGTAAACAGAGACCATCTGATCGATGGTCGTCTCGGCGGGACCCATGATTGGAGTACCTGCCGTCGTTGCCCTGGCGACGTCGGCGGAGCCGAACGGGGACCAGCGGCCCCCGAACCACGCCTGGACGACGAACTCGTAGGAGGTGCCGTTGGCCAGGCCCGACACGGTGTAGGACTCG
>NZ_JBQKHS010000016.1:0-10416 GCF_052118165.1 Parolsenella sp. LCP21S3_E11
TGCTGGGACATGGGAGGCCCCTCCTCGCTGTGCGCCTAGACAACTCACAGCATGCGGGAGGCCTCCCTATTTGTCACCACCCGGGTGTAAACAACCTATTGGCACATAACAGCTAGCTCGGGGAAAAACGCCATCGCGACAGGTCGCCGCCCCCTGACGTGTCAGCTAAACGGAAAGCCCAATTGTGAGAACGGCGTTCATTTAGCGGTTTTATACCGTTAGCTGCATTATCCCTTCTTTCTCCCACGCCGCAGCGTTGGCAATTGTTATGCTCTCCCTAAAATAGCCTTAATATTTGTAAAGAAGGTGCAGTCATGAGCCAGTCGTTCACTTGGATCAACTTCTCGAAGAGGGAGTACCTGAATCCCGTCCCCTTCAAGAACGACGTCAAGTGGCCCTGTTTCCACCACGTGGGAGCCGAAAGCACGAATGCGGTGCTCACCCTCATGGCTGACGAATGGCGTGGCGACGTTATCGCTTTGGTTGGCGACGCCACCGGTCTCGAGTTCTATGAGCACAAGAACTGTCCCGCAAGCATGCACCGCCTGCTCGAGCTCACCGAGGGCGAAGGGCCCTGGCGTTATGCCGCGCTCTGGTTCTCGGATGTCTCCGGAAGGTTCAAGTGCGCAAAAGGCAAGGTTGGCCGTCAACGTGTAGGCGAGGGCGAGGGCGCCTATCTGGAAAAGCTGCCGTTCGACGGCACCTTCGACAAGGACATCGTGATCTACCCCTACATCGTGAACGAAACGACCCACGAGTACTACAAGCGCAAGTCTAGCCGCGCAGACGTTGATCCATTCAGCGACCTGATGATGGTTCATAGCCCTTCGTTTATGGGCGAGGACGTGGGCATTTGGATTGGTGACGACATCCATCCGGCCATGGAACCGCCTGTTGGCGACTATCGGGATATCACTGACGTCTATACGGTGGAGTAGCCCAGCGGGATCACGCGCCACGCATCACGCAACGCGTGCCACGCACCTCGCGCCGCACGCCACGCAACGCGCCACGCGTGCCGGATTCATTGCAACGCACATCACACGGCATGGATAAGCCGCGACAACCCGAACATGGGTTGCCGCGGCTCCGTTTTTGAATAGCGCCGCCGGTTTGCACTAAACAGCGCTGCCGTAGTTCTACTCTCTCACGCAACGGCGAACAAAGTCCTCATAAACGTCAATCGCCTTAGGAACGTAAAACTCGGAGCCACCGTGATCTCCACCCTTGATGAGCACGAGTTCGGCCTTGCGCCCCTGAGCTCGAAGCAGGTTGTAAAAGTCTGTCGACACCTCGCAGTTGACCATGCGGTCCTTCGTACCGTGAACGATAAGCACGGGAGGCATCGGCGTCTCCGGCGAAAGATAGGTGTCGGCAGAGATGCGATAGCGAAGCTCGGGGTTTTCGCGCAGGCTGCCACCAGCAAGCGCGCCCTCCGGGCTTGTCAGCGAGCCCGCATCGAGCGTTGTGGGATACCCGTCCTCGCGAAGGAAGCTCACCGCCCCGTAGAAGTCGAGAACGCCTCGAACGGGAAGATCGGCAGCGGGCGATCCGTTCTCGTCAGGAAGAAGAGTCGCGAGAACGGCCGTGTGTCCACCCGAAGAAGAGCCGCCAATGACGATTTTGTCCGGATCAACCGAGAGCTCGTCCGCGCGCTCGGCAACGAACCGAACGGCCGCCTGCGCGTCGTGAATCTGCGCCGGAAAACACGCCATCGAGGAGTCGCGATACTCGACCACGGCAACCACGATGCCTCGTTCGGCAATCCTTGCCAGCTGGGGCAGGTTCTTGTAACAGTCCTGCTTTCTCCAGGCAGAACCCTGAACGTAGACGAGGCACGGATAAGTTGGACGCTCCCCCGCCGCCGTCGCATTGAGCAAGTTGCGACTCGTGGGAATCAACAGTTGAAGGTGCAGCTCGTGATCACCGCGGCAAAGGTACACGACGTCCGGAACGTATCGCGAGCCCGACTCGTCACCCGTCGTCGCCAGGACGTACGCACCATCGGGCACGGCCGCGCACTCGGGAAATTCGTCGTAGGTCCAAGCCTTGATCTCCATGCGTCCCTCCAGCCCCACGCTTGCGAATGCCCCGATTGTCGCACGAGAGGCGTCCTTTGCGCACTCCCCCGAGAAGTATGGACATGATTCGCAATCAGCCGAGTAGCCCTCTCATTTGACTCACTGCGACCTGGGGTTTTGCACCTCGGAAGCGCCATGTACCAGGCATAACCAAAAGTGTGTCCATACTTCTCAGGCGAGCTGGGCGTCAGGCAAGCTAGGTGTCAAACGAGCTGCGTACAGAAGGCGAAATCAATGCCCGGGGAGGAAAGCTTAGCCGCGGACATGCCGCGCCAAACGAAAAGTGCGCTAAGTAGGGGGCTAATTCGCAGTGACGCGAGTAGACCCGATTTAAAGGAGTTCCCGAGCTGGGGTTTTGCAGCGCGAAACCGTTGTCTACTCGGCAGACCCCGGATTAGCCCCCTACTTAGCGTCTTTTACAAATCAAAAGCCAGTGCCGGTACGCAAAACGAGGCTCGTCGTTCGCATAACGACGGCTTGTCGCCTGCGGGAACGATATCCCGCCCTACGACAACGGGCCGACGACTGCAAAAGACGCCCGCCGCCTACGAAACGACGTTTATCACGCGAGAGAAACCCCCACAGACGCGAGACGGCAGCCTACCGCCTGCAAATGCCGACAAAAACAACGAGCAGCAGCCAGGCAACAACGAAGACTCCGGCGCTCACAGCCCGAGCTCGTTTGCGGCCCCAACGCCGCAGAAAGCCAATGTTTGCGAACAACCACCGCTTGTCGAGAAGGACCCAGCCACACACCAGCACCATGCAGGGAAAGAACAGCGCAAACCCATAGACGTTGAGCCAGAGCGGGCCAGCGATATAGTACTTTTCGTCAAACAGGCAAATCGCGCAAGCAAAAAGAATGATTGTGGCAGTGAGACATACGAAAACGTTCCTCACGCTCCAAAAGCTCGGCACCGAAGCGCTGATGTAGCGTTCCCTCATCTCGGCAAGCGTCATGGCAAGCGAGCGAGATCGATCCTCAGACCTTCCGAAATGCATGCACAAACGCCCATCGGCAACCCCAGGAAGCGCATCGCGCATCTCGGCCGCGCTTTGATAGCGGTCATCGGGATCTAGAGAGGTGGCCTTTGTTATTACGCTGCGCCAAGCAGGCGAAACCTCGGCGCAGGCAAAGCCGCATTCCCGATCAGCCGGGGTGGCTTCTCGCCCAGTCAGGCAGAAGAACGCGAGCATACCCAGGGCATAGACATCGCTGCGGACATCAGTCTGGCCAAAACCGTACTGCTCGGGCGGGGCATAGGAGCGAGTCCCGAAATGCGTGGTATCAGCCTCCTCGCCCTCGTGCCACACGCGCGCAATGCCGAAGTCGATGAGCACGGGGCAGCACGAACTCGCGGCACGCCCCGAGCTCGCAGCGGAGCACGAATGCGAGGCAGCTCGCGGACTCGCGGCGGAGCACGAACGAACATCAGGGCAGATAACGTTGCTGGGAGTGAGGTCGCGATGGACCAGCGGCGACTCAAGCGCGCCATGCAGTTCTGAAACCGCATCACAGATCGCGGGGATGAGCTCGCGCGCGAGCATGTCGCGATCACCAGGCGAGGCATCCTCGACCACCTGCGCGAGCGTCCGCCCCTTGACGTATTCGAGGAGCACCTCAAGAGAGCCAGCGCTCTCGCGGCAGTCAATGATACGAGGGAGCTGACGAAAGCGCATGCCTTGGCGTTGCAGCTTAAAGAGCTCGACGTACGCACAGCCAAGGCCGCTCCCCCGAGAAATGACCTTGCGTACGTACGGGCCGAGCTCAGTCCCCGCGGCAGTCCTCAGCCATACGAGCTCCGTCACCTCGGCGGGAGTGCGCTTGAGCGTGCGCTCCACACGATAGGCGTCCGCGGGCGCGGAAGAGAAGAGCCCGGCGCCAAGCGCACCCTCCAGTTGCTCGTGTATGCCATCTGTCGTCTCGATATCCATATCCCCACAATAGCAGGCGAGCGGGACACTAATTCGCATCCCGCTCGCCACATTCGCAATTAATCACACGCCGGACAATACCGTACCGCCGCCGTCAGCAAATCGTCTCCTCCCCAAAGCGATAGAGCTCCTCGTTCACCCTCTGGAGTGAACATCCCCGCTCAAGGCAGAAGATAATGATCGCATCTCGACGGCTCTTGCTATACAGCGAGCTCACCCCGCCCGCCTCGAGCATGCGGTTGGTCTCGCGCAGGGTCAGCGCCATCGCGAAGGCGATCTGAAGCAGCTTGTTGCGGCTAGGATTACGCGTGCCCATGAAGATCTGATAGCCAAAGGTCTCGTTGAGGTTTGCCATACGCACGACCTGCGCACGCTCGAGGTTCTTCTCCGCGAGAAGAGCATTGAGGTAGTCAGGGAGCGACGGCTCACCAAGCTGATGAGAATCGAGAAACGCATCGATGTCGGGCGCCTCGAGCAGCTCCGCGAGAAGCTCCTCTGTTAGTCTTTGGGCCATCTTGTCCCCCCCTCTCCACAAGACCGCGAGCGTCAGATAACAACGCTAGAAGCCAGTGACGTCAGCCAGCTTGTAGGAAGCGACCTTAGCCTGGCCGTACATGCCAACCGCCTCAAACTTCCAGGTTCCGCCGGCGTCAAGGTTGCTGGTGTTGGCGTATGCCGTCCCAAGCTGGTTGCCATCGGCATCGAACAGGTTATAGCTAACGCTGACGTAGCCGAGCTGAGAATCCGTAAGATTGGTGAACGTGCCGCTGATGGTCGTGGTGTAGTCATCGCCGGTCATCTGCTCGTCGGTGATGGAGTACTTGTCGGCCGCGCCGGACTCCGCAGACGTGCTCGCGGCAGCCACCGAAGAGCCATCCTCGGTCGAGATGGTGCCCTTCGCCGCCTCGTCGATGGCAGAGGAGTAGGCGCTCTGCGTGCCGAGGACGATGGCAATGGCGAGAACGTTCACGACAACAGCGGCAATGGAGAAGCCTCGGCCGCCCTTCTTGCCGCGCAGTACACCCACCAGCCCGATGACCGCAAAGACCGCGCCAACGAGCGCGAGAACGAACGACAGGTTGTTAATGATGGGCAAGAACGACGTGACGAGAGCAATAATGCCCAGCACAAGAGCAACGATCGACGCGGCCGACTTACCCTTCTGCGGATTATTTGTCTGCTGCGTCTTGTCCTGAGCCTCGGTAGCTTCCATGGGGTCTTCCTTCCTGTTGGGGCTAAACATGAGCCCATCCTAGGAAGCGAAGCGCGCGATTTCATTAGCTGAGAGCTAATAGAGGACCATGCCCGGGCGGCACCCTTTCACGACACGTTCGCAACGGCCTCAGTTGACAGCGCATGCCACGCCCGGCTATGCCCCGTCGTCCCCGTCCGCGGCGCGTTCGCGCGAGGAGTCGAGCTCGGCATCCCAGGCGCGCAGCGTCTCGTAAACCTCGCGCGCGACCTCAGCGGGAATGCCGGGAATGGCGGCGATGTCCTCCTCGCTCGCCTCGCGCAGACGCTTCATGCTGCCAAACGCCCGCCTCAGCGCGCGCTTGCGCTTCTCGCCCACGCCGGGAATCTCGTCGAGAATCGAGACGGTCATCGCTTTGTCGCGCAGCTCGCGGTGGAAGGTAATGGCGAATCGGTGCGCCTCGTCACGCACGCGCTTCACGAGGTAGAGCGAGGCGGAGCCGCTCGGCAGCACCACGGGCATCTCGTCCCACGGCACGAACAGCTCCTCGTCGGACTTGGCGAGGCCCGCGACGGGGATGTCCAGCCCGAGCTCCCCAAGCTGCTCGATGGCGGCCGTGAGCTGGGGCTTGCCACCGTCGAGGATGAGCAGGTCCGGCTGGGTGCCAAAGCGCTCATCCGCCATGCGCTCGGGGGCATAGCGCCTCGCGAGCACCTCGCTCATGGAGACGAAGTCGTTCGCCTCGTCGAGCTCCGCGCGGATCTTGAAGCGGCGGTACTGGCTCTTGTCGGGCTTGCCCGCCGTGAACACGACCATCGACGCGACGGTGTGCTTGCCGTGGATGGTCGAGATGTCGAAGCACTCGATGCGCATAGGCGGCTCGTCGAGGGCCAGGGCGCTCTCGAGCTGCAGCAGTGCCTCGTTCGTGCGCTTGTCCTCGTAACCCGTGCGCAGCTCATAGCGCGCGAGGTAGTGGCGCGCGTTGTTGCGAGCCATCTCCGCGAGGTGCGCCTTCTGGCCACGCTTGGGCACGTGGAGCTCGACCACGCGTCCACGGCGCGCTGTAAGCCAGCCCTCGAGCGTCTCGGCATCCGCGAGCTCGACGGGCACACAGACCTCGAGCGGGAGGTCGCTCGTCTGGTCGTAGTAGCGCTTGACGAAGCCGCTCGCCAGCTCCTCCTCGCCCACGTCGAGGCCCTTGTCGAGCACGAACTCGCAGGTGCGGCTCACACGCCCTTCGCGCACGACGAACACGCAGGCACCCGCGATAGTCTCCTCGCGCCAGAAGCCGATGACGTCCACGTCCTGCGCACTCCCGAGAACCACGCGCTGCTTGTCGTCGAGGCCGTCGATCACCGCGAGGCGTCGCTTCACGCGGGCGGCGCGCTCGAAGTCGAGATCCGCCGCGGCCTCCGCCATCTCGGCCTTGAGCTCGGAGACGAACTCGCCCCTGTGACCCGCGAGAAAGCGCTCGACCTGGCTCACGTGCGTGGCGTACTCCTCGGGCGTGATGCAGCCGGCACACACGCCCGGACCGCGCCCCACGTGGTAGTCGAAGCAGGGGCGGCCGCTCTCCGCCTGGGCGAGCGCCACGACGTCCGTCTGCTCGGGGTGGGCCTCGAGCTGGCGGCGCACGCGCTTCCACTCAGCGCAGGTGGCGACGCACAGCGGCATCACCTTGCGCACGACGTCGATCGTGGCGCGGGCGGCGCGGGCGTCCGTGTAGGGGCCAAAGTAGCGCGTGTCCGGGCGGTGACGCTCGCGCGTGTACTTGATCGCGGGATAGACGTCGCCCTTGGTAAGCGCGATGTAGGGATAGCTCTTGTCGTCCTTGAGGTCGACGTTGAAGGGTGGGCGGTACTGGTGGATAAGGTTGATCTCGAGGACGAGCGCCTCGTGCTCCGAGCCGACCACGACGTAGTCGAAGCTCGCCGTGGCGGCCATGAGGCGCGGCACCATAGGGCGCTCGTCCGTGAGCTGCACGTATTGGCGCATGCGGGCACGCAGGTTCTTCGCCTTGCCCACGTAGAGGACGTTACCCTTGGCGTCCTTCCACAGATAGCAGCCGGGATCGGTGGGGACGAGGGCGACCTGCTCGGCGAGGGAGGGCGCGGCCGATGCTTGCTCCTCGGGCTTCCCCCATGTCCTGTCCGCCATCACGCCTCCTCGCGCTCGTAGTCACGGAGGAGATTGTACCCGCCAGGCCGCCTACTCGTGGCGCTCGAGGAACTCCTCGACCGTGGCGTTGTACTCCTCGACGCGCTCGAGATGCACGCAGTGGGTGCCCTCGAGCAGCGCCCACTCGGCACCGGGAATGCCGTCGACGATCTGCTTCGAGATGAGTGGCGTCGCCTCGTCGGCGGTGCCGGAGGTCACGAGCGTGGGGATGCAGATGTCGGCGAGCTTGTCCACGACGCTCCAGTGGCTGAGCTTGCCCGTCACCACGAACTCGCTCATGCCCTGCATCGTGTGGTAGACCTCGTCACCGATCGGGTCCGCGAACGGCTTGCGCACGTTGTCCGGGCGCTCCGTCTCAGGCACGGCCGCGACGTGGCGGCGATAGTACTCGTCGCTGGCAGCCTTGACCTCGGGGCGCTCGTAGTCACCGTCGATGTCGGCCTGGGCGAGGGCTTCCTCCATCTCGTGGGGCAGATAGGATCGCAGGCGAAGCGCCTCGCTCAGCCACAGGTCCATGTCCGCCGGGGAGCTCGCCACGACCATGGAGGCGACGCCACTCGGGCGGTGCGTGGCGTACTGGAGCTCGAGCATACCGCCCCAGCTCTGGCCCAGCAGGTGCACGTGATCGAGGCCGAGGTGGCGACGCAATTCGTGTAGCTCCTCCTCGAAGAGCTCGGCAGACCACATGTCCGGGTTGCTCGGCGCCTTCGAGTAGCCGCAGCCAATCTGGTCATAGTAGATGACCTGACGGTGGTACTTGCGCGCAAGCTCATCGAGAGAGCGCAGGTACCAGTGCGTGTTGCCGGGGCCGCCGTGAATGGTGAGCAGCGGTAGGCGCCCCAAGTCGTTCTCGCCCACGATGCGGTACCACGTCTTATAGCCCTTGAAGGGCATGTATCCCTTGACGACCTTGAGTTCCTCCGCCATTTGGCTCTCCCCTTCTCGTCAGCCCCGAAGACCCGCAGGAGTCCGGGCGCTGTCTTCATGCGACGGCGCCCGGCTCCATCTCGCCCCGCGCCGCGGCGTCCTTCAAATTGGCCACCAATGCTAGCGCCCCTCCCGGCCACGTCCACACAAGCCGCGCACGATGTAACGATGCGATTACAGTCAGGCTGCAACCGGGGTCGCAAACGGCAGCAAGCTTATATTCACTCAAACGAACTAGGAATTCTCGCGATGCATGCCGAGCGCACCAACGCCGGCTCTCGAATACGCGGTCGCGACACAGAGAAAGGGCGAATCCATGAACGAGAAGACCCCGCTCAACCATCTCATCACTCGCCGCGCGATGCTTGCCGGCAGCGCCGCAGCCGCGGCGTCGGCGCTCGCCGCGTGCAAGAAGAACGACGCGGAGCAGGGCGCGGACGGAGCGTCTGCCGCAGGCGGCACCCTCTCCTACCACATCGAGAGCCCCACGGGCATCGAACCCTACACCCTCGAAGACGAGAACGCCGTCGCCGTCGCGTTCAACCTGTTCGACGCCCTCACCTACTACGACTACAAGACCGGCGACCTCGTCGACCTCGTCGCCGAGAGCCACTCCCACAACGACACCGACGACGTCTGGACCTTCAAGATTCGCAAGGGCACGAAGTTCCACGATGGGTCCGAGGTCACGGCCAAGTCCTTCAAGTACGCCTGGGAGCGCCTCTGCAGCCCCAACACCGCGGACCAGCCCTCGAATGTCTCCTACCACCTCGCGATGGTGAAGGGTTACGAGGACGTCGTCGCCGGCACCACAAACGACCTCGCCGGCGTGACCTGCCCGGACGACTACACGCTCCAGGTCGAACTCTCCGCACCCTATGCGGACTTCGACTACGTCTGCGCGGCACCCGTCCTCTCGCCCATCCCCGAGGGCCTTGGCTCAGGGGACGGCTACAAGGACTTCTCCCTCGCGCCCGTGGGCAACGGCCCGTTCAAGATGAAGGGCCAGTGGGTCGACGGCCAGTACGTCGACACCGAGCGCTTCGATGACTACACAAACGGCGACGTCGCCAAGCTCGACGGCGTCCACTTCGCCATCTACCGCGACTCCTACACCGCATACAAGGAGCTCGACGCCGGCAGCCTCGACTGCTCGCTCGTGCCCATCACGGCCACCAAGGATGCCGAGAGCAGCTACGGCACCTCCGACGACGGCTACACGGCGACGCCCGGCAAGCAGTTCCTCGACGGGACCATGCTCTACACGCAGTTCCTCGCCTTCAACGTAAACGACCCGCTCACCAAGGATCCGCGCGTGAGGCAGGCGCTGTCCCTCGCTATCAACCGCCAGGCCATTTGCGACGCCATCTACGAGGACTCCGCGAAGCCGGCGGACGACATCCTCCCCGAGGCGATCGAGGGCCACACTGAGGGTGCCTGGAAGTATGCCGCCTATGACCCCGAGCAGGCTGGCAAGCTCCTCGACGAGGCGGGATATCCGGCGGACGCGGACGGCAAGCGCAACATCTCGTTCAAGTTCATGACCAACGCCGCCAACACCCAGGACGAGTACCAGTCGATGCAGTCTGACTGGGCAGAGCTTGGCATCGATGTGGAGATCGACAAGGTCGAGTACGCGGCCATGTACCAGAGCTACCTCGATGGCACCTACACCGTGGGTGCCCGCGCCTGGTACGCCGACTACCCCATCGCCGACAACTACCTGTACCCGATGTTCTATACCGGCCGCGACGACAACGTGAGTCACTTCTCGGATCCGACGTACGACGCCATGCTCGACAAGGCCCGCTCCGTCGCGGACCACGGCGAGCGCGTGAAGGCCATGCAGGAGTGCGATGCCTACGTGGCGGAGCTCATGCCCTACGCGCCGCTCAACTACCGCGCTCTCGCGCGCTGCGCTTCAAGCAACGTCGAGACGCTCACGGTGACACCGGGAATCCTTCCGCTGCTTGACGAGGCGGAGCTCAAGGCCTAGCTGTTATGTGCCAAGACATTGTTTACACCGACTATGCGTGACATCGGAGGCAGGCCCCCGCACGCGCTGTGCGGACGGTCCCAATTGTAGCGCTCGATGAAGGAGGC
>NZ_JBQKHS010000017.1:0-5051 GCF_052118165.1 Parolsenella sp. LCP21S3_E11
GTCGCTGACCAACGAGGGGCATTCGGTTTTCAGGGGGCGGGCCTCGCCCGGTGCCCTGGGGGCCGCACAGCGCAGCGAGTCCCCGCACAGAAGGTCGCACGACCGCGACTCCTGAGAGTCAGGGAAGAAGAGCTCGGCCTATTAGTACAGCTCGGCTGAGCGCCTCGCGGCGCTTGCACCTGCTGCCTATCAACCAGGTGGTCTACCTGGGGCCTTACCGAAGGGAAGACTCATCTCGGGACTGGCTTCCCGCTTAGATGCTTTCAGCGGTTATCCAGACCGGACTCAGCTACCGGGCGGTGCTCTTGGCGAACAACCCGTGCACCGGAGGTCCGTCCACCCCGGTCCTCTCGTACTAGGGGCAGCCTCCCTCAGTCTTCCTACGCCCACGGAGGATAGGGACCGAACTGTCTCACGACGTTCTGAACCCAGCTCGCGTACCGCTTTGAATGGCGAACAGCCATACCCTTGGGACATGCTCCAGCCCCAGGATGCGATGAGCCGACATCGAGGTGCCAAACCTTCCCGTCGATGTGGACTCTTGGGGAAGATCAGCCTGTTATCCCCGGAGTACCTTTTATCCGTTGAGCGACGGCCATTCCACTCTGGGCCGCCGGATCACTAGAGCCTGGTTTCCCACCTGCTCGGCATGTGCGCCTCGCAGTCAAGCCTGCTTATGCTCTTGCACTCAGGAGGACGGTTGCCGACCGTCCCGAGCAGACCTTGCGCGCGCCTCCGTTACTCTTTGGGAGGCGACCGCCCCAGTCAAACTACCCACCAGGCACGGTCCCCCCGCCCGATCAGGGCCGGGGGTTAGGATGCCAGAACGTCGAGGGTGGTATTCCAAGGGTGGCTCCCCGGGGGCTGGCGCCCTCGGTTCAAAGCCTCCCACCTATCCTCTACACGACGGACCGGCAGCCAATGCCTAGCTGCAGTAAAGGTTCACGGGGTCTCTCCGTCCTTCCGCGGGTAAGTCGCATCTTCACGACTAGTGCAATTTCACCGGGGCCATGGTAGAGACAGCGTCCAAATCGTTACGCCTTTCGTGCAGGTCGGAACTTACCCGACAAGGAATTTCGCTACCTTAGGACCGTTATAGTTACGGCCGCCGTTTACCGGGGCTTGGGTTCGCCGCTTCTCCCGAAGGATGACGGCTCCCCGTGACCTTCCGGCACCGGGCAGGCGTCAGACCCTATGCGTCGCCTTACGGCTTGGGCAGAGTCCTGTGTTTTTGATAAACAGTCGTTTGGACCTCTTCGCTGTGGCCGGGCCCGGCTCGGGGGGCGCGCCCCTCCACCGGCCCCGGCACCCCTTCTCCCGAAGTTACGGGGCAGTTTTGCCGAGTTCCTTTACCATGGTTCTCCCGATCGCCTTGGTATGTTCTACCCACCCACCTGTGTCGGTTTGCGGTACGGGCACCTCGCGGATCCCTAGGGGTTTTTCTTGGGAGCGTGGGCTCACCGACTTCGCTCAGTCGCTTCGTCCGCCGCCTCGGGCTCGTGCGGCGCGCATTTCACTGCGCCGCGCCCTACGCGGCCTCACGGGGACGTCCAGAACCCCGCCCGGCTACCCTTCTCCGTCGCCCCATCGGTCAAGCTCCGCGTCGGTGGTGCAGGAATGTCCACCTGCTGCGCATCGGCTACGCCTCCCGGCCTCGCCTTAGCCCCCGACTGACCCTGGGAGGATTAGCCTCGCCCAGGAAACCTTGGGTTTACGGCGGCGGCGTTACTCTCGCCGCTCTCGTTACTCATGCCAGCATTCTCACTTCCGGCCGCTCCACCACGGGTCACCCCGTGGCTTCTCCGCAGGACGGAAAGCTCCCCTACCGATAGTCGTCAGACTATCCCGCCGCTTCGGTGCGATGCTTAGCCCCGTATATTGTCGGCGCATGTCCACTCGACCAGTGAGCTGTTACGCACTCTTTAAATGAATGGCTGCTTCTAAGCCAACATCCTGGTTGTCTGAGCAAACGCACATCCTTTGCCACTCAGCATCGACTTCGGGACCTTAGCGGGCGGTCCGGGCTGTTTCCCTCTCGAACACACAGCTTAGCCCACATGTTCTGACTGCCGGGGTCTGGACCTCAGGCATTCGGAGTTTGGTTGGGGTTGGTAGGCGGTGAGGCCCCCGCGCCCATCCAGTGCTCTACCTCCTGGGGTAAACCCCCGACGCTAGCCCTAAAGCTATTTCGGGGAGAACGAGATATCTCCGGGTTTGATTGGCCTTTCACCCCTACCCACGGGTCATCCCCTCAGTTTTCAACCTAAGTGGGTTCGGCCCTCCACGGGGTCTTACCCCCGCTTCAGCCTGCCCATGGGTAGCTCACCCGGCTTCGCGTCTGCGGCGCGCGACTGAACGCCCTGTTCAGACTCGCTCTCGCTACGGCTCGCTTTCCAGCTTAACCTCGCCACACGCCGCAACTCGCTGGCTCATTCTACAAAAGGCACGCCGTCACGCCACTGGGGCGCTCCGACTGCTTGTAGGCACGCGGTTTCAGGTACTGTTTCACTCCCCTCCCGGGGTGCTTTTCACCTTTCCCTCACGGTACTGGTGCGCTATCGGTCACTGGAGAGTATTTAGGCTTGGAGGGTGGTCCCCCCTGCTTCCCACCGGGTTTCACGTGTCCGGCGGTACTCGGGCACCGACTGGCGGGGGACTCGGATCCGCGTACGGGGCTCTAACCCTGTGCCGCCGGCCCTCCCAGGCCGTTCCGCTTCCGCGTCCCTTTGTAACCGCACGATAGTCGGCCCCACGACCCCGGCGGGGCTCTCGCTCCCGCCGGTTTGGCCTCTTCCCCGTTCGCTCGCCACTACTGGGGGAATCTCGGTTGATTTCTCTTCCTCCGGGTACTTAGATGTTTCAGTTCCCCGGGTTGCCTCCCTCCGCCCTATGCGTTCGGGCGGGGGTGGCGGGCTATGGGGCCCGCCGGGTTTTCCCATTCGGAGACCCTCGGATCTACGCGCGTGTGCCGCTCCCCGAGGCTTTTCGCAGCTTGCCGCGTCCTTCATCGGCTTCCAGTGCCAAGGCATCCACCGCGTGCCCTTGACATCTTCTTCTCTTGACGTCAGGTAAACACACTAATGTTGCGATCAGATGCGATCTTCTGTTTGAAGAAAATCTCGCTTGCGCTATGCGGCTCTCAAGGTACCGGGAGGGACGAGCCCTCGGGACCGGAGACTGCGACGACGTGACGACGGGGACGAGAGACTGGGACTGGCGGGCCGCCCCGTAAAAGGTGTTGTTTCTTTCTGGTGAGCTTGCTCTCCCTAGAAAGGAGGTGATCCAGCCGCACGTTCCCGTACGGCTACCTTGTTACGACTTCACCCCCCTTACCCTCCACACCTTCGGCGCCTCCCCCCATTGCTGGTTGGGCCGGCGACTTCGGGTGCAGACGACTCGGGTGGTGTGACGGGCGGTGTGTACAAGGCCCGGGAACGCATTCACCGCGGCGTGCTGATCCGCGATTACTAGCAACTCCGACTTCGCGGGGGCGGGTTGCAGCCCCCGGTCCGAACTGGGGCCGGCTTTGAGGGATTCGCTCCTGCTCGCGCAGTCGCAGCCCGCTGTGCCGGCCATTGTAGCACGTGTGCAGCCCTGGACATAAGGGGCATGATGACTTGACGTCGTCCCCACCTTCCTCCGGCTTGACGCCGGCGGTCTCGCGCGGGTGCCCGGCCTAACCGCTGGCAACACGCGACGGGGGTTGCGCTCGTTGCGGGACTTAACCCAACATCTCACGACACGAGCTGACGACAGCCATGCACCACCTGTTCAGGCTCCTCTCGGCCACGGCGTCTCCGCCGCTTCACCTGAATGTCAAGCCCAGGTAAGGTTCTTCGCGTTGCATCGAATTAAGCCACATGCTCCGCTGCTTGTGCGGGCCCCCGTCAATTCCTTTGAGTTTTAGCCTTGCGGCCGTACTCCCCAGGCGGGACGCTTAATGCGTTGGCTGCGGCACGGGGGGTCGTCCCCCCACACCTAGCGTCCATCGTTTACGGCTGGGACTACCAGGGTATCTAATCCTGTTCGCTCCCCCAGCTTTCGCGCCTCAGCGTCAGTCGTGGCCCAGAGGGCCGCCTTCGCCACCGGTGTTCTTCCCAATATCTGCGCATTCCACCGCTACACTGGGAATTCCACCCTCCCCTGCCAGACTCAAGCCTCGGGGTTCCGGGAGCGGGCGGGGGTTGAGCCCCCGGATTTGACTCCCGGCCTACGAGGCCGCCTACGCGCGCTTTACGCCCAATGAATCCGGATAACGCTCGCCCCATACGTATTACCGCGGCTGCTGGCACGTATTTAGCCGGGGCTTCTTCTGCAGGTACCGTCACCTTTCGGCCTCTTCCCTGCTGAAAGCGGTTTACGACCCGAGGGCCTTCGTCCCGCACGCGGCGTCGCTGCGTCAGGGTTCCCCCCATTGCGCAAGATTCCCCACTGCTGCCTCCCGTAGGAGTCTGGGCCGTGTCTCAGTCCCAATCTGGCCGGTCGGTCTCTCAACCCGGCTACCCATAGTCGCCTTGGTGGGCCGTTGCCCCGCCAACTAGCTAACAGGCCGCGGGCCCATCCCCCTCCGTCTGGGCTTTCCCGCCTCCCCCATGCGGGGGGTGGCGGAGTATCCGGCATTAATCCCGCTTTCGCGAGGCTATTCCGGGGAGGGGGGCAGGTTGCCCACGTGTTACTCAGCCGTTCGCCACTCTATGCACTTCCGAAGAAGCTTTAACCGTTCGACTTGCATGTGTTAGGCGCGCCGCCAGCGTTCATCCTGAGCCAGGATCGAACTCTCCGTTCAAATCAAAGGGCCTAGGGCCCTAGCGATTCGTAGTACCGGGTGTCGGTCCGTCGCTCTGTCCGCTGTCTCTGAATGTAAGATTCGGATTCGCTTGGTCAAAGGAACAAAGGGTTGCTATGTAGCACACTTCGTCACTTCTACTTCGCTTGTCTGTCTCGTCGATCTCATCGATCGCAGTATCCGGTTCTCAAGGTTCGCCCGCGCCGCCTCCGCCCGTCCCGTGGGACCCGCCGGCCGCGGCGCAGGGATGAAATATACGCGCCCC
>NZ_JBQKHS010000018.1:0-1783 GCF_052118165.1 Parolsenella sp. LCP21S3_E11
GATGCTCGTCTCGTGGGCTCGGAGATGTGTATAAGAGACAGCGCTCGCGTTGTCATCCTGTGCAATAGGCGATTGTCTCACATTGCCACGCACATCATGTCCCGCCCATGCGAGACAATGTGAAGGATGACGCGAGAGGGAGGTATTTCATGGCTGACGAGAAGACGGGAATTCCGGGGCGGGCCGCGGATATACCCGAGGAGACCACGGCTGTTAAGGCGGAGCCGGCAGAAGAGGCCACGGTGGCCGAGCAGGAGCCGCCTGAGGAGGCCGTTGAGCCCGCACCCGAGGGCGAGGGCGCGGACGAGGCCACGATAGCCGCGGGACCCGGGGCGTCGGCTCCCGCCGCGCTAGAGCCCACCACGCCCGAAACTCCGAAGCCCACCGCCGGGCTCGAGCGCACTGAGCCGGAGCCCGACATGGCACCCGACTCCCCCGCTCCGCTCGACATAGCCCGCGACCTCGCCGCTTCCGGCGCGGCATCAGTCACGGAGGGCTTTGCCGCCGTACGCGAGGTCTCCGCGGCCAAGCGCGCGCACGCCGCCGCCCGCGACGAGCTCGCCAAGGCCGAGGACGAGCAGCGCTCTCTTGAGGAGGAACTCGACCACCGCCATGAGGTCGAGCAGAACTACCACACCATCTTGGAGGTCCAGAACGCTGAGCTCGCGGAGGCCAACGAGAACCTCACGCGAGCCTCCACGGAGAAATCCGCCCTCGAGGCACAGCACCTCGCGGCCAAGGATGCCCTCGCCTCGCTCAAGGCGGCCAACGAGCGCGACCTCACTCCCTATCGCGAGCTCGCCAGCTCCGCAAAGGGGTCCCTCGAGGACGCCGAGCGCGCCGCTCGCGAGGCGCGCCGCTCGGTCAAGACCGCCCAGGCCGCCGCAGACAACGCTATCAACACGCGCGATTCGCGCGTCCAGGCCGCCATGCGAGCCGCGGACAACGCCGCGAGTCGCCTCCAGCGCCTCCAGGACAAGCTTGCCGAGCTCAAGCGCGATCCCTCGACCGGCGCCAAGGAGCTCTCCGAGATGAGCGGCGGCGTCGCGGCGGCCCTCGCCCAGCTCGAGAACGCCCGCGCGGACGTCACCCGCGTCACCGCAGAGACCTCGCAGGCGGCGGAGATTGCCCAGACGCACCTCTACACGCAACGCAAGTCTCTCGAAGTCCTCGAAGGAGACCTCGTCAGCGCCCAGGCGGACGAGAAGGCCAAGCGCGAGAAGTACAACGAGCTCAAGGCCTCCGCGGATGAGCGCGAGCGCGAGGCATCGGACAAGGTGAGCGACCTCGCCTCGAAGATCGAAGAGCAGGAGGAGCTCGCGACGGTCTCTCAGGGGCGTATCGACGCCGCGACAGCCACCATCGAGGAGGCCGAGGACATCCACGCCCATCCCGAGGCAACGGCAGCCCTCGCAGAGAAAGTCAACGCCGCCACGGCGAAGACCGAGGAGCACAAGCGCGTCGTCGCGAGCCTCGCCGAGGAGGAGCGGATCGTCCGCGAGCGCACGCAGCATTCGCGCCGCATGTTCTACGCCGTGATCATCGCTGCGGTTGGGATCGTCGTCATCGCCATTCTGATTTTCGTCATGCAATAGCCCGGGCAGGCTCGTCCCGTTTCCGCAGGACGCGCAATAATTTGAATAAATTTGTTAACTATAGTTAACTTCTACTCAAAAAAGGAGGCTTCGGTAGTTTGTGTGACAAGGGGCTAGCCTAGGCAGCAACGCTCTTCGCTCCCTTCACGCCCTTCTTCCTCGCCTTCACCGGGCGACCCGGGAGCTGG
>NZ_JBQKHS010000019.1:0-1646 GCF_052118165.1 Parolsenella sp. LCP21S3_E11
GCGCGTGCGGGCGACTGGCGGGCGCGTTGCGCGTGTGGACGGCCGGCGGGCGGCGTGCGTGACGCGTGAGGGCGGGCACGTTGCGCGTGCGGGCACGTTGCGCGTGCGTGTGGCCGGCGGGCGCCTTGCTGGGGCGTTATTGCACATCGGTTCCATTGCTGCGGCGTTTCTGCGTGTCGGATTCATTGGCGGAGCGTTATTGCACGCTGGGGAGCCGTTGGGCGTGCAATAAAGCTGCGCGAGTGATGATGACGTGCATAAACGCCATGCCATTCTCGGGACGCTACGCGACATGCGGGATGCCGAAGCGCTCTAGCAGCGCTACGAGGCGTGCCTCGTTGGCCACGTCCGAGAACGTGAAGCGCATGACGCGGTCGACGACGAGCGTCATGCCAGATTCGCGAAGCCGCTCATCGCGCATTACCTGCAGCGCGTCTCGGCCGTGTGTCATGGCTGGGTTTACGTACTTCTCGCCACCGTCCAGCTCGCCAACGACGATCGTGCCGTCTGGCAGCTCCCAGAAGAAGTCGCAGCGCCAGGGATGACCGGGGTTGTCGGGGTTCTCGATGGAGACCTGCAGCTCGGGAAGCATGAAACCATGCTCGATCATGATGGCGCGGGCCATGGACTCACCGCCGCTCTCGCTGCGTGCGTCTGCGTGGCGCGTGGTTTCGAGCGCGTTCCGCACACCGGGGCGATGGTGTCCTCGTTCTCTGACCAGAGCGTCAAGTTCGATAGCGTCGATTCCCAGGCGCGCGAGGCCCGCGTCTGCGATTGCGAGGCCCTCTCGAAAGCCGAGTTCGAGGAGGCAATCGACTATGGTGTCCTCAAGCGAGGTAACGAGAATGCCGTCGAGTCGCTCCACCATTGGCCTGGTTGCCTCGGTGCGTCTGTGACGTGTGACGCGGCCCGCGCTACGGGTCGACGGCCAGCGTTCGCCTGACAGCACGTGGACGCTCGCAAGGCGGCGAAACGATACGGGCAGCCCGTGCAGCAGCGCAGCGCTTGCGTGGCAGAGGACGAGCTCGGGGTGAAGCGTGGCCTCGGCTCGCAGGATGTGTTCCTCACGCTGCCGGCGACCTAGGCTGTTCCAGTAGCCCTTTCGCGCATAGAGGTGGCTGCGCGGGCATACGAGCTGGTTGGGCGCTCGGCGGTCGAGCGCGGCCTTGAGCTTGCGATCATGCGTCGCGAGGCATCGACGTGCCCTCTGGGCCTCGTCAAGCAAGATGCCTATCTCGATGTCGCGTTTTGTGCCCATGTCTCCTCCGTTCGTCTCGTGCAGGGTAACAGGGGCAACGTCGAGAAAACCTGACGGGAATCTAACGGAGACCTAACAGCCCTGGTTAGGGTGCAATTCTTGTGACGTCCGTTTCGCCAGCGGCTCATATGCATCGGCGGACGGCCCGTGGTGATGTTGCTGCGGCGTTTCTGCACGCTGGCTCCGTTGCTGCGGCGTTATTGCACACCGGTTCCATTGCTGCGGCGTTATTGCGCGCTGCGCGGGTTCTGAGCGTGCAAAAACGCTATGCCAACGAGTGGGATGTGCAAAAGCGCCACGGTAGCGAGCAGCGCGGCGGGCGGTGCGGCGGACGCGGCGTATCGGAGGCGGGCGGGGTGGCGACGGCGGCGGCGCGGCGGGCGGCGAC
>NZ_JBQKHS010000020.1:0-1619 GCF_052118165.1 Parolsenella sp. LCP21S3_E11
TGGCTTAGCAATCATAGGCGGATGACGCGGAAACGGCCCCTCCCGGGGCCGTTTCAGTTCCAGATCGTTGTTTTCGCCCGCTGAGCTGGGCCTATGCCGGAATCTCTCCCATAGAAACCACCGAAGAGCCAGATTTCTTCTGGGGCGGTTGACAAGGGCTGTCCTTCAGCCCTGCAATTAAGAGGATGATGAGCTGGCTGAGCTCATGAAGGGCCTTGGGAGCGAGGGGTGCCCACCAGCAATTCAGCCTCGATGGTGATGCTTTTCACACGCGATAGATTTAGGGACTCCGCGTCGATGCCGAACAGCAGCGGCGTCATCTCGGCGAACACGCGGACGTCCCTTTCGGACATCTCGAAGGTGCGCGTCACCTTGATGCGGTCGGTCATCTTGAAGTGCTTCTCAAAGCAATCGGTCACCAGCTGGTTTGAGTATTCCTTGCTGCGCAAAGATCCTTCAGCAAGGTGGCGCAGCTCCGTAAGATGATTGCTGCCTGGAACCACTTTGACCAGCACTCCTGGCGCGGAGGCGTTTCTGGTTGGGGTGAGAACGCGCTTGAATTCGTCGTAGTTCGAGGGAGCGAATACGTCCACCACGCAGTTGATGGAGCCTTTCAGCACGGGGATGTTCGTCAGGTCGCCAACCAGCCATTTGACCGCCTTTCTGGAATCGTGGCGGGCCGCCATCAGCATGGCGTCTTTTGAGAGGTCAAACGCCACCACGTCGACACAGAGGTTTTCTCGGATTGCACGTGCATAGAAGCCTTCTCCGCATCCCGCGTCGAGCACGCGGAATGGCGTCGCGTTCACAGCTGCAGGACCCTCGCTTGGGGAAAGGGCCCTTCCTACCGCGGTGAGGACGGCTTCTTTCACGTGGTCGTAATACCCTGCCTCCAGGATTGCCATGCGGCTCTCAAAGGATTCTTTGCTGTAGTGGGCTGACTGCCTGGAGGGCCCTAGAAGGTTTACGTACCCCTGCTTTGCGATATCGAAGCAGTGCCTCTTCGGACATACGAGGCTCCCTTCCTGCAGCTTCAGGGCGCTGTGGCAAAGGGGGCAAGAGAGCACGTCGGCGCTGTCAGCAAATCGCGCGTATCTGTCGAGTACCATTGCGTCTCCTTTCGTCCAAGCAATTCTAGCGGATGAGTCTTCCCCAGCAGTGCATGGCTAATCACAGCAGGCAGAACCGCACAGTGACAAATAGCTGAGCTATTTCAAGCTGGGATTTCGGTATTCTGCTGCCCTCTTTTGGGCCACTTCATTTCGCCACGCTTTTGACAGGAGCAACAGGGTCCTCGCGCGCAAAACGCATATGGGCAATGCAGCCGTCTGTCAGGGCATGCCTGCGCCCCCGAACCTGCCGAAAAGGCGCTGATCTGCCCGCCAGGGCATGCCTGCGACCCCGAACCAGCCGAAAGGGGGGTGGATCTGCCCGCCAGGGCATTGGCAGAAGAAAGAATGCCGAGATACTCAATAAGAAGATTGATAACCTTCAGCAGGTGAAAAAAGGAGGCTTCGGTAGTTTGTGTGACAAGGGGCTAGCCTAGGCAGCAACGCTCTTCGCTCCCTTCACGCCCTTCTTCCTCGCCTTCACCGGGCGACCCGGGAGCTGGGGCTGGC
>NZ_JBQKHS010000021.1:0-994 GCF_052118165.1 Parolsenella sp. LCP21S3_E11
TCCCATTCCGAACCCGGAAGTTAAGCCCCCTAGCGCCGATGGTACTGCGGAGCAGTCCGTGGGAGAGCAGGACGTCGCTGACCAACGAGGGGCATTTGCGTGCCGGGAGGGTCCCGTCACCCGCGTGGTGGCGGGGCCCTCTATCTGTATGGGGGCCGGGCGCGCGGGCCCCGGCCTCCCGCCGGCGGCGCGTCCCTCTCGGGTGCCCCCTTGACCATGTCTCCGGGGCTGGTTCCGGGCCGTCTGGCTTCTCCGGCGATGCGGCGTGCCGTGTAAAGCAGGCAATTGCGCCCCGCCATCCGGCTCGATGGCGGGGCGTTTTTGTTATTTGGGACCTTGCGTAGCGCCACCTCCCGCTAACGCCCCCTGGTCATTTGGCACGGAGAGGGGATCGCGGCGATGCCGGAGGCCCTCCTTCGGGGCGGGAAGGCGCCTTTCGTGCGGCGCGCTTCGTCTTGCATGGATTTGGGCAAGTTATCCTTCTGCGGTTCGCGACGAAGCTTCGAACAAAGGGGCCACCCACAATGTCGCCCCCTTTGCGTCGTTGCAATTAACTTCGACGAGACGCATCGCCTCCTTTCGCGGCGGTTTCGCCGTGCGTCGGAGGTCATTTGCTTCGAGCCGTGCTGCCGGGGTTTTGAATTTGGCGTGATAGCTCGTCGGTGCGGAGATTTCTTCTGGGTAATCTTGCTCGATTTGCCGGTCGGCATGTCATCGACTCAGCGTATTCGGGTCACGGTTCGCGGGTTTCTCTATAAGACGGACGTATCTGGCTCGTACCGACGGATTGGCCGATCGCAGGCCTTCGAGCTGGGGATATGCCACAAGACTGACGTTTGGAGGGCTTCCAGCTGGGGCCGGTGTCGCTAACTCTCCGGGCCTTAAATGTGTGCGTCCCGTGGAGACGCCCCCGCCCCCTTGCGGGCGGCCCCGGGGGCGCGTATATTTCATCCCTGCGCCGCGGCCGGCGGGTCCCACGGGACGGGCGGAGGCG
>NZ_JBQKHS010000022.1:0-958 GCF_052118165.1 Parolsenella sp. LCP21S3_E11
GAGGCTTCGGTAGTTTGTGTGACAAGGGGCTAGCCTAGGCAGCAACGCTCTTCGCTCCCTTCACGCCCTTCTTCCTCGCCTTCACCGGGCGACCCGGGAGCTGGGGCTGGCAGTCGCCGCACCTGAGCATGAGCAGGGCCACGAGGTTGTCGGTGTTGCGGAAGCCGTAGCCCATCCTCACCGCCACCTTGATCTTGTTGTTGATGGCCTCTACGCGCCCGTTGCTGATGCCGAGCTCGACTGCGGCGATGATGTCGTCGCGCCGGCGGCGCACCTTCTTCTCCACGGCGACGACCTTGGCGATCTTGCAGTAGGCGGCCCTGTGCATCCAGTCGTCGAGCAGCTCGGCGGCCTCGGAGCCGTCGGCTGCCCGGAAGACGGCCCGCAGGTCCTCCTTGAGCTCCCAGGCCCTGACCAGCCGCGAGCCGGCCCTCTTCTTGAGCGCCTCGAGCCTCGCCCTCTGGCCGTCGGTGAGGTCCTCGGGGTTCTTCACGAGCGCGTAGCGGCTGCCCTTGATGGAGGCCGCCTCCTCCTCGAGCGCCCTGACCTCCTCGGGCGGCAGCTCGCCTTTGGCAGGCCTGCCGCGCTTGCCCTCGGGCCTGGGCCTGGCGGCCCTGGCGGCGGCCCTGGCGGCGTTCCACTCCTCGCAGCGCACGGCGTCGAGCGCGTCGTTCATCCACTGGACCACGTGGAAGGGGTCCATGACCCACCTCGCGTTGGGGCAGCGGCGCTTGACCAGCTGCCTTATCCACCTCGCGCCGTCGGCGGTCACCACCTCTATGGCGCGCCTCTGCTCGCGCGTGAGCTCGTCGAGGAACAGGTTGAGCACGTCCTTGCCGGTGCCCTCGTGCGCCCAGATGAGGCAGCCGCGGTCGTGGTCGACGACCACCGTGACGTACTTGTGGCCCTTCTTGTACGACGTCTCGTCGATGCCGATGCGGCGCACGCCGTCGAACCT
>NZ_JBQKHS010000023.1:0-756 GCF_052118165.1 Parolsenella sp. LCP21S3_E11
TTTGTTTTCAAGACTTTAGTCTGCTGGCCGCGCAGCGGCCAGCTCTAAACCACCCGCTACGCGGGTGGAGACAAGCGGCTTTACAAAGCCACCCCTCCGGCCGATATTGACGATTGTTCAGGCCGTCAAGAATTCGAGTCGAAGGGGTGGTCGCCATGGCCCAGAAGGCCTACAGCCTTTCCCACACGAAGTGGATGTGCAAGTACCACGTCGTGTTCACGCCGAAGTATAGGCGCAAAGTGATCTACAACCAAATCAGGAGCGACATAGGGGAGATCCTCAGGAAGCTTTGCGAGTACAAGGGGATCGAGATAATCGAGGGGCACCTGATGCCCGACCACGTGCACGTGCTGCTGGCGATCCCGCCCAAGTACAGCGTCGCGAGCGTCATGGGCTACCTGAAGGGGAAGAGCTCGCTGATGATATTCGACAGGCACGCCAACCTCAAGTACAAGTTCGGCAACAGGAGGTTCTGGGCGGAGGGCTACTACGTGTCCACCGTCGGCCTGAACGAGGCGACGATCGCCAAGTACATCAGGGAGCAGGAGTCCCGCGACATCGCGCTGGACAAGCTGAGCGTGAAGGAGTACGAGGACCCCTTCAAGGGGAGGTGATCCCGTCGGTTCGACCGGCGCGCCACGGGTCAAGATGCACTAGGCCTGGACGAAGTCCGGACCCGCGCCTTTAGACGCGAGCCCGGGGCCCGTGGGTTATACCCTAAGAGCAAACCACCCTTTTTAAGGGTGGTTCTGATTG
>NZ_JBQKHS010000024.1:0-653 GCF_052118165.1 Parolsenella sp. LCP21S3_E11
CGGTAGGAGCCGTCGGCGAGCCTCTCTGCCACGGCGTAGGCGTCGGCCCCGTCGATGGCGCCCCAGTTCAGCTGGACCTCGCCGTCGCCCGCGGGCTCGGCCGTGAAGCGGGGGACCGTCGGGTCGGCCGGGACGGCCCTGGCGACGTCGGCGGAGCCGAACGGGGACCAGCGGCCCCCGAACCACGCCTGGACGACGAACTCGTAGGAGGTGCCGTTGGCCAGGCCCGACACGGTGTAGGACTCGCCCGCGCACGTGTAGGTCGACGTCCTCCACGCGGAGTCGCCGGCCCTTCGCCACGCCACGGCGTAGCGCTGCGCCCCGGGCACGCTGGGCCAGGAGAGCGTGACGGACCGGTCGCCGGCCGCCGCAGTGACCGACGGCCTAGACGGGCCGGTCGGCACGCAGGAGACGAGGGTGCCCTCGCCGAAGGACGACCAGCGGCCCGCAACGCGGGACTGCACGAGGAACCTGTGCTCGACGCCGCACTCGAGGCCGGTCACCTTGTAGGAGGTCCCGGTCGCCGAGTAGGTGAACGTGCGGTAGGAGCCGTCGGCGAGCCTCTCTGCCACGGCGTAGGCGTCGGCCCCGTCGATGGCGCCCCAGTTCAGCTGGACCTCGCCGTCGCCCGCGGGCTCGGCCGTGAAGCGGGG
>NZ_JBQKHS010000025.1:0-495 GCF_052118165.1 Parolsenella sp. LCP21S3_E11
GCGGGGGGGGGGGCGCGGGGCGCCACCCCCCCCCCCCCCGCGACTCGGGTGGTGCTCATACGGCCACCGCGCTCTCGACCCGGTTGGCGTAGGTGGCGCGCATTCCCTCATCGGTGGCGAGGTAGGCCATGTGCGCGAGGTGGTCGCTGACCTCACGGAGCGCGGCGGCGTGGGTGGGTCGCCAGCGTCCGATGTGGCCGCAGTCGCAGCGCCACACCCAGTGGTCCGGCGTGTCGCGCCAGATGTGCGGCTTGTGGTCGGAGAACCAGGCGGCGACGATCTCGCGCAGGTCGCTCTCGATGCGGCGCTTGTCGCCGTCGTAGTCAAAGAACCGATGCCGGCGGTCGCCGTGCTGGCCGTGGGAGCCGCAGTCGAACAGCTCGCACGTCGTGCCCTGCTCGTGGGTTACGCGCTGGTCGTGGTCGCGGCGGAAATGGATGACGATCTCGCGGTAGTGTGCGCGGTTCGTGGCGTCTCGCTGCCAGATTTCGACGC